>DASZOV010000047.1:0-18976 GCA_035550595.1 Vicinamibacterales bacterium | reverse complement strand
AGGAAGATGGCGACCGCGAGGACGACGGACGCCATGAACAGGAAGACGAGTTGCTTCCCGGTCAGTTGAATCTCGCGAACGCCCGGTTCCGGCATGCGACTGCCCGATGTTAGCACGGCCCTCAGCGGTCGATTCGCGCGGAAAGCGCCTGAGCCTCGGGCGCGCCTGGCGCCAGCGCGAGCGCGCGCGACGCTTCGCGACGCGCGCCGTCACGATCGCCCGTGTCGAGCAGCGCGCCGCCGAGCGCGACGTGCGCCTGCGCGGTTTCGCGGCACCACAACGACACGCGAAATTCGTCGATGGCCTGCGCCGTCTGTCCGCTCCGCTGATAGATGCCGCCGAGCAGCAGGTGCGCGGCGTCCTCGTACGGCGCGAGATAGATGGCGCGCCGCAGCTCGTCGGTCGCTTCGCGGTCGCGATGCGCTTCGATGAGATCGCGCGCGCGATCGACGTGGAATGCCGCCGTCTCGAGCTGATCGGTCCGCGCCGGCGCGGCAATCCGCGCGTTCATCTCCGGCACGTCGGCCATGGCGAGGTTCTCATCCAACCGCTCGAGGCCCGTGGGCACGCGGGTCGGCAGCGTCGTCGCCGACGATGCCGTCGTGGTGCCGAGCTGGCGGGCGAGATCGAACTCGCGCTGCGCCTCGGTCTGACGTCCCGTCGTCGCCAGCACCGCGCTCATCACGAGGTGCGCGTCGCCGTCGGCCGCGTTGAACCGGACGGCCTGACGCAGCCACTTGAGCGCCTCGGTGCCGTTGTGCGCGAGCGCGTACGCGTAGCCGAGATTGAACAGATACTGCGTGTTGTCGGGTGCCTCCCGCACGGCCCGGCCGAAGTAAGCCGTCGCCGGATTCGTGCCCGGCAGCGGGTCGCGGCGGAGCTGCACGACGCCAATCGCGTTCGAAATCGCGGCGAGCGGATACTTCGCGTACAGCGCGTTCAGCTCCTGGAACGCGCCGTCGTACCGTTTGAGATCGATGAGCGAATGGCCCACGGCATAGCGCGCATCGCGCGCGCCGGGCGAATCGGCCCGCACGGCGTTGGCCACGGCGAGCGCCTTCTCGTGCAATCCCTGCGACGCGTACATCGACCAGAGGGCCATGAGGATGCGGGGATCGCGCGGCGCGAGGCGCGACGCGGTTTCGAGGAACCGTTGCTGAGCCGCGGGCGTGGCGGCGACCAGGCCTTTGACGTAGCTCTCGAACGCGTCGAGCGGCAGCCGCGCGGCTTCGGCCGTGGGCGTGGCGGCCTTGGCCAGAGGCGCGCCGACCTCGGTGGCCACGCGCGTGAACAGCCCGAAGATGTCTTCGAGCGGCGACGCGTCCTTGACCGACGGCGATTCGCGCGCCGACGCGAGCCGGATCGTCCGCACCGTCACCGACAACTGATCGTCGAGATGGACCTGGCCGAACACGATGTCGGACGCCCCGATGATCTCGCCGACGCGAATCATCGTCGCGCGCGTGAGCGCGGACGACATGGGTACCTGGAGCCGGGCAAAGGCCGCGACGCGATCGTCACGCGAAAAGGTCGCGACGCCCAGGTGCGAGAGATTTTCGGTGAGCAGGACCGCCGCGGCCTCTCCGAGCCACAACGCCGCGCCCGCGGCGCCGGGCGCCTGCGCGTCGACGTCGGCCGAGAACGGCATGACGAGGACGCGCGCCGCAGGCACGGTCTCATCGGCGGCCGCCGGCACGCTGACCGCAAGCCCCAGACACGCGGCGACGAGCACGACGACGAGCGGAGCCAGGAACGACGAACGACGCACAAACGAACAGACGCTCATCATGCCGCCATGGCCGGGTCGGCCGCCGACGCGGTCCCGGCGAGATCAAGGGTGAAGACGCACGCCCCGCCGCCAACGGCGTGGCAGTGGACGACGCGCCCGAATGCGCCAATCCCGAACTGACGGAGGGTCTCGACGATCATCGCGACGTAGAACCCGCACAAGGGCGTGGCGGCCGCGCCGCGCACGGCGCAGAAGAGCGACGCCTGCACGTCGATCTGGGCGGCGCGCCGGCGGACACGCGCGGACGCCCGGCTCGCGCTCGAAATCAACGAGACGATCTCGGTCGCGACGCGGATCGCGGCACGCGTGCGCATCGGCCGCGGCAGCCAGCCGATAGCGCGTCGGCGCATGGGCGCGAGCGACTGCACCGTCCAGTCGGCCGCCAGCCGGCCGGCGTGCGCGACGACGGCATCGTAGGCGCCGCCTTCGGTGCGCAGGAAGCCGAGCACCGCCGTCATCGGTCCCGCTCCGATGTTGCCGTCGCGCAGTCCTTCAGACGTGAGCCATTCTTCATAGAAATCCAGCCGCTGCGGCAGTTCGTCGGCAATGGCCTGATGGAGACACGCCGCGAGCAGTCGTCCGACGCGCGCCTCTGTCATGATGGGCGCGTGAGCGCGCTGCCGGTGGCCGCCGCGATTCTCGCGGGAGGGCGCGCCCGCCGCTTCGGCGGCCGGGACAAATCCCGTCTCGTGGTGGAAGGTCGCGCCATCATTCTCCGGCAGCTCGACGCCCTGCGGCGCATCACCGACGACGTCTTCGTCGTCGCGCCAGACGCCGAACGGTTCGCGGACCTCGGTCTCGCGGTCCACGGCGATCGTATCCCGAATCTCGGCGCGATCGGCGGCCTGCAGACGGCACTCGCTGCGAGCCCGGCCGAGCGCGTGCTTGTCGTTGCGTGCGATCTGCCCTTCCTCGAACCCGCGCTGCTCGCGCGACTCGTCGAGCTGACCGATGGCCACGATGGCGCGTGGGTGCGATCGCCTCGCGGCGTCGAGCCGCTCGTCGCCTGCTACACGCGCCGGTCCGAGCGGGCGATCCGGACGGCGATCGATGCCGGCCGGCTCAAGCTCGGCGACCTCGCCGGCGTCCTCGACATGGCCGAACTCGCCGGCCCCGCGCTCGCTGCGTTCGGTCCGCCCGAGCGGCTGCTCGCCAACGTCAACACACCGGACGAGTACGCGCAGGTACAATACGGCGCTTCATGATCCTGCCCGTCCATACTCGTATCCGATCCGTCCTCGCTTCCCGGCTCGAGACCGCGTTCGGTCTGACGCCGGCCGATCAACCGGCCATCGTCATCGAGACGCCGCCGAACCGCGCGCTCGGCGATCTCGCCGTGCCGGTCGCGTTCGAGCTCGCTCGTCGCCTGCGCAAGGCACCGCGCGTCATCGCCCAGGAGCTCGCCGCGGCGCTCGGGCCAATCGACGGCATCGCGCGCGTCGATGCCGCGCCGAACGGCTATCTCAATTTCTTTCTCGACCGCGCGTCCGCCGTGCAGCAGTGGCTGGCGTCATCAACGGACGCTGGTGGCGCGGCGGGCACGAAAGTCATCGTCGAGCACACGGCGATCAATCCGAACAAGGCCGCGCACATCGGCCACCTGCGGAACGCCGCGCTCGGCGACACGCTCGTGCGGCTGCTCCGTTTCCAGGGACGGCCGGTCGAGGTGCAGAACTACATCGACGACACCGGCGTGCAGGTCGCCGACGTCGTCGTCGGCTTCATGGAGATCGAAGGCCGCGACCTGGCCGGCGTCCGCGCCATCGCCGACGACCCGGCGGTGCGGTTCGACTACTACTGTTGGGATCTCTACGCACGCGTGACCGAGTGGTACGCGGGTGACAAGGCGCGGCTCGACGTGCGCGCGCGGACGCTGCACGCGATCGAGCACGGCGGCAACGAGGCCGCCGAGCTGGCGGCCGTCATCGCGGATCGCATCGTGCGCTGCCATCTCCGAACGATGGCGCGTCTGAACGTCGAGTACGATCTGCTCACCTGGGAAGGCGACATCCTGCGGCTCCAGTTCTGGGCGACGGCGTTCGAGCAGCTCAAAGCACGACAGGCGGTCTTCTACCGAACCGAAGGACGCCTTTCCGGATGCTGGGTCATGCCGATCGAAGACGCGGGGCCCGCACCGAACGACGACGCCGACGGCGAAGACGATGCCGAGGCGCGCGAGAAGGTCATCGTGCGATCGAACGGCACGGTGACCTACGTCGGCAAGGACATCGCGAATCAGTTCTGGAAATTCGGCCTGCTCGCGCGCGACTTCGAGTATCGCGTCTTCGAGACCGTGGGCGACCGCGCGCTGTGGGCCACGTCGTCGACGCCCGGGGCGGGCGCGCACCCGGCATTCGGACACGCGGGCGCGGTCTACAACGTCATCGACTCGCGACAGGCGTATCTGCAACAGCTCCTGAAGCAGGCGCTGCGGCAGATCGGCTTCGTCGATCAGGCGGACCAGTCGACGCACTTCTCGTACGAGATGGTCGCGCTGTCGCACGCGACGGCGCGCGCGCTCGGCTACGAAGCCGCGGTCGACACCGACAAGCCGTTCGTCGAGGTGTCGGGCCGGCGCGGCCTCGGCGTGAAGGCTGACGACCTCATCGACCAACTCATCGAACGCGCGGAACGCGAGGTCTCGACGCGCAACGCGGAGCTGGATTCGGCGGATCGGCGACGCACAGCCATCGCCATCGCCACGGCTGCCGTGCGGTACTTCCTCGTGAAATTTACGCGTGGCAAAGTCATCGCGTTCGACATCGACGAGGCGATGAGTTTCGAGGGCGAGACGGGACCGTACATCCAGTACGCGGCCGTCCGTGCCAACAACATCCTCGCCAAGCTGCTCGAGCGCGACGGCGTCGGCCGCACCGACATCGTCGCGGCGATCGCACGGCTGGATCGCGCGCCGATCGAACAGGGCGAGGACGCCGACGCGCTATGGAACCTGGTGCTCGAAGCCGCGCGGCTCGACGAGGTCGTCGACGCGGCCGTCCGGTCGCTCGAGCTGTCGCTGGTCGCCAAGTACGCGTTCGGCCTTGCCCAGGCGTTCAACGCGTTCTATCACCAGCAGCAGATCCTGCGCGAAGAACGCGACGAACCACGGTTGTGGCGGGCTGCGGCCGTCCTCTATGCCGGCCAGCAGATCGCACGTGCGCTCGATCTGATGGGCTGTCAGGTGCCGGCTCGCATGTGACGTGGACGGAGGCGGAGCGATGAGCGGCAGCAAGCCCGTCATCGGCGTCGGCTGGCCGAAGCCCGACTATCTGGAGGCGCTCACTCGCGCGGACGTCGATCCCTTCGTCATCGCGCCGGATCGCGACGACGTCTCCGCCGTCCTCGATCGCTGTGACGGCCTGCTCCTGACCGGCGGCGCCGACGTCGAGCCGCGACGCTACGGCGAATCCATTCGACACGACAACCTCAAGCTCGATCCCGCGCGCGACGAATACGAGATCGCGCTCATCCAGGCCGCGCTCGAGCGCGACGTGCCGATCCTCGCCATCTGCCGCGGCATCCAGGCCCTGAACGTCGCGGCCGGCGGCACGCTCGTGCAGGACATCCCGTCCGAGATCGCGACGCCGATCTCGCACAAAGGCGATCGAGCCGAAGCCGCGAAGGCGCACGACGTCACGATCCAGACAGGCACGCACACGGCGCGCCTGCTCGCGGCGCGCCTCGACGCCGACGGACGCGTCGCCGTCAACAGCCGCCACCATCAGGCCGTCAAGGACGTCGCACCGGGATTCGTCGTGTCGGCCGTCGCCTCAGACGGCATCGTCGAAGGATTGGAGCGGCCGTCCGCGACGTTCTGCGTCGCCGTCCAGTGGCACCCGGAGAATTTCTGGTCCACGGGAGAATTCGCTGAGCTCTTCCGCGGGCTGGCGGCCGCGGCCAGCAGCCGACGCTGATTCGGGCGGGCACGGGGGCCCGCCCCTACAAAAAAATGCGCCGACGCACGCGCCGCTGTAGCGGCCGGCCCCTGCGCCGGCCGATGCACGGTATCCGGCCACGGGGCCGCCTCTACGTTCCGCGCGCGAGGCGCTGCAGGACGACGACGGTTTCGATGTGTGCGGTCAACGGGAAGAAGTCGAACGCGCGGATGGATGCGATCTCGTAGCCGGCGGCGAGAAAACGTGCCGTGTCGCGTGCCAGCGTCGCCGGATCGCACGACACGTAGATGACGCACGACGCGCCGGCGCGGATGACGACATCACGCGCCGTGTCGGAGAGTCCACTCCTGGGCGGATCGACGATGACGACGTCGAACGAGTCGGGCGTCAGCCAGCGCGCAGCATCCGCCACGTCTGCCTGGATCGCACGCACCCGGTCAGCGTACGGCCGCGCATTCTCTTCGAGATCAGCGGCGCTCGTCCGATCGCCTTCGATCGCGACGACCGACTTGACGCTGGCCGCCAGCGCGACCGCGAACAAGCCGACGCCCGCGTACACGTCGGCGACGCGTTCTCCGCGCACGTGCTCCAGTACGTGCCGCACGAGCGTGCCCGTCAGATAGCGATTCGCTTGAAAGAATGACGCCGCCCGTCGTGACCACGTGGTCGACGCCGGCACGGGCGCATCGGCGCCCATCAACGTCGCGGCCGTGTCGGTCACGCGTTCGCGACCGGCGATCGTCGCCACTTCCCCACGCCGTATCATCGTCACGCCCGCGAGCCCTTCCGGCAGATCGTGCGGCGACCCGACTGCGTCGTCGAGCACGATGTCGTCGTCGGCTTCGAGGTGCAGCACGCGATCGCCGCCAGTTACATCTTCGGCAACGATGACCGCGCGACATGCGGCTGCTGCCGGTCCAAGCCACGCCAGCCCCGCGTCGACCGCCGCTAATGTCTCCTCGCGCAACTGACCCGTGACGCGCGCATCGCACCAGTCGTGCGTCGCCTCGCGAAAAAAACCCGCGCGTCCGCCGTCGAGGTGCAGTCGCGCGCGCATGCGATATCCCCGGACGGGTGACACCGTCACGTCGACGCGATCCGCCAGCGTGATACGGCCGACGCGGCGGAACGTGTCCGCGATGACTTCCGCTTTCAACGCGAGCTGGCGCTCGTAGACGACGTGCGCATAGGCCAAACCGCCGCATGCCGGATCGATCGCGACCGGTCGACGATCTGGGCTGGCGTCGATCACGTCGACGACGCGTCCCCACGACACGCCACGGCCGGTGCGCTCGATCTCGACGCGGACGCGCTCGCCGGGAATCGCGCCGGCCACCAGCACGACACCGGAACCGCCGCGCGCCAGCATGCGGCCGCCCGCGACGGGACGCTCGATGTCGAGCTCGATGATGCGTCCGGATGACTCGCGCGATGTGGGCATGCGGGCGCGATCGCGCGTGCGACCGCCAAAGGCGTGGCGCCCTGGACGCGTGGGCCGCTGCGGCCGATCAGGCATCAGGATCGATCGTCGGCAGGAGAAACCGCTCACGCACGAGCGCACCGATGCTGCGATCGACGCTCGCTTCCCACGCGGCTGGATCCATGCGGGCACGATAGGCGGAAAGATTTTCGACGGCTTCGGCGCGAACGGCCTCACGCGCTGCCGCATCGAGCGCCGCGCGCGCTTCGTGCATCAGGTTGGCATCGACGACGCGCAGCCGATCGGCGAGCGCTGCGCGATCTGATCCGCGCGCCTTCGACGCATCTCGTATCGTCGTCAATGCGTCGAGCGCCGCCTGGACGGCGCGCTGCAGCGACTCGGGCCAGTCCAGCCGGCCGCCCAGCCGCGCGAGCCGTTCAATCGCACGGTCGATGTGTTTGACGAGCGACGGCCGGCGCGCACGCGGGCCGTCTGTCTCCGCCGCGGGCGCGCCTTCGGCGTCACTCGTGCTCGTCGCAGCCACAACGTCGCCCGCGAGCGAGCCGACGCCGACCGCACGCCGCCACTCGTCGTACAGCGTCGCGACGTCACCTTCGCAGAACTCGATGCGCAGCGGCCGCTTCACGCGCCGCGCACGGTGCCGCTCGGCGCGCGCCGAGATGCCGCGACAGACGACCGACAGCGGTACGCCCGTCATCGCCCAGCGTCGCACGAGCTCGAAGCCCTGTCCGACGATGCGGACGAGATGGCCTTCGTTGACCTGCGTCAAGTGCTCCTCGACGCGCCGGCAGTACGCGGCGATGTCCAACGTCGGATCCCGGTCAGCGTCGACTCGCTGTGCGCGCGGATCCATCATCGGTCCCACAACACGTCACCGGCGATGACGCGCTCGACGCGACCGTCCGACCGGACGAGCAGCGCGCCGTCGACGTCGATGTCCTCGGCGCGCCCCTGGCGTTCGCGTCCCTGATCCTGCCAGCTCACCGGCGCGCCGGCGAGTCCGCCACTGGCGAACGCGCGCCACGCCACACGAACGTGTTCACGTTCGCCCGCGTGCAGCCGTTCGACGATGGCGCGGATCTCGACGAGAAGCGCGGCGACGAGCAACGCGCGATCGATCGGACGGCCGAGTTCGGTCTCGATCGAGGTCGCGCGCTCGGCCAATTCCGATGGATACGCCGCGCGCCGCAAGTTGACGCCGAGGCCAACGACCACGGCCTCGATGCCGCCCCGCGCGCCGGAGGTCTCGCACAGCACGCCGCCGAGCTTGCGCCATGGCCGGCCGATGACGAGATCGTTCGGCCACTTCAGCTCGACGGGCAGCCCCGACTGCGCACGAATCGCGCGCGCGGCAGCCACGCCGATCCCAAGTGTCAAGAGCGCCCAGCCCGTGGGTTCACCGCGCGGACGGACGACGACCGACAGGTAGATGCCGGCCTCGGGCGGCGAGAACCACTCTCGACCACGACGCCCGCGCCCTTGCCGCTGCACGTCGGCAATGACGGCGGTGCCCTCCGGCTCGCCACTCGCGGCCAGCGCGAGCGCGAGATCGTTGGTCGACTCGGTCTCCGCCACGTGCCGCAGACGCGCGAACGGACCGAGCGCCTCGGCGGACCGCGCGATCGCCGCCGCGAGATCCGGCGGGAGCCGCTCGGTCGTCATGCCGGGTCCAGTTCGATTTCGAGGCTGATGTCGGCGGCCGGCGCCGAGTGCGTGATCGCGCCGACCGACACCCAGTCGGCGCCGCAATCGGCGAGCGCGCGGACCCGCGCGATGGTCATGCCGCCCGACAGCTCGATCTTCGCGCGTCCGGCAATGCGCGCGATCGCGCGACGCGTCGTCTCGTCGTCGAGGTTGTCGAGCATGATGATGTCCGCGCCGGCAGCGAGCGCTGCGTCGACCTCGGCGAGACTTTGCGTCTCGACCTCGACCGGCAACGCCGGCCCGGCCGCGCGTGCTCGCCGCACGGCCTCGACGACGCCGCCCGCCAGGCGGATGTGGTTGTCCTTGATCAGGATGCCGTCGTAGAGGCCAATCCGATAATTGCTTCCGCCGCCGCATCGAACCGCGTACTTCGCGAGCGCGCGGAACGTGGGCGTCGTCTTGCGCGTGTCGAGGACGCCGAGATGCTCGCCGGCCGCGTCGACGAACGTGCGCGTGAGCGTCGCGATGCCAGAGAGGTACTGGAGGAAATTGAGCGCCGTGCGTTCGCCCGTGAGCAGCGCGGCCGCAGGACCGGCGAGCCGCGCCATCACATCGCCCGGCTCGACGCGGTCGCCATCAGCCGCGATCGTGTCGACGACGACAGACGCATCCACCTGCGCGAAGACTTCACGGAAGACGTCGAGTCCCGCCACGACGCACGCGCTCTTGGCGAGAAGAACGCCGCGTCCCATCGCCGACGCCGGCACGGTGGCCGACGTCGTCACATCGCCCGTGCCGAGATCCTCGGCGAGCGCGCGGCGGACGAGATCGCGAGAGACCTCGGGCGCGAGCGGGTCAGGCCTGTGCGGGTCGCGGTTCGATCGTGACATCGAAGACATCGGGAGCGAAGGTGACCGACGCGTCGATCACGTTGTTGCCAGCGAGCACGTCGCGCTCGACGAGCGGCCACGACGCGCGATCGGCCTCAGGCAGCCGAAGCGCCGCGGCGACCGGCGTGCCGAAGCCAATGGATGCGCCTGACCGCGCCTGACGAATCTTCGCGGTGACCGCCCGCGCGTGCACCCACGCGTCCGCGACACCCGCGTCGTCAGCGGCCCGATCGATCGCCGACTGAATCTCGTCGACGTGCGGCCAGCGCGTGCGATGGACCGACCCGTCGCGCCACCACGACCACACTTCCTCGGTGACGAACGGCAGGAACGGCGCGAAGAGCCGCAGCAGCACGTCGAGCGCCGTCTGCGCGGCGCGATTCGCGGAGGCCGCGCCTTCGTCGTCTTCCGCGCGCCGGCGTTTGACGAGCTCGATGTAGTCGTCGCAGAAGCTCCAGAAGAAGTCTTCCGTGCGGCGAAGCGCGGACGCATAGTCGTAGGCCGCGAGATCGCGCGTGGCCTCGTCGACGAGCGCGGCGAGGGCCGCGAGCATCCCGCGATCGACTGGCTCGCGCACGGGCCCGACCGGCGCGGGCTTCATGAGCACGAAGCGCGACGCGTTCAGCACTTTGATGGCGAGCCGCCGCCCGACTTTCATCTGCCCGGGCTCGAACGCCGTATCGACGCCGGGTCCGCCCTTGGCCGCCCAGTAACGGACCGCGTCCGATCCGTGCTCGTCGAGCAGTCCGAGCGGCGTGACGACGTTGCCCTTGGACTTCGACATCTTCTTGCGATCGGGATCGAGCACCCAGCCGGAAATGGCCGTCGTCGACCACGGCAACACGTGCGTCTCGAGCTCCGATCGCAGCACGGTCGAGAACAGCCACGTGCGGATGATGTCGTGCCCTTGCGGACGCAGGTCCATCGGGAACGTGCGCCGCCAGAGGTCGTCGTCGCTCTCCCATCCGCACACGATGAACGGCGTGAGCGAAGACGTAGCCCACGTGTCCATGACGTCTGGGTCGCCCGTGAATCCGCCCGGCGCGTTGCGCTGTTCGGGTCGATAGCCATCGGGCACGTCGGTCGACGGATCGATCGGCAGCCGCGATCGATCGGGCAGGAGCCGCGCGTCGTAGTCCACCGACCCGTCGTCGCGCACGCGATACCAGACCGGGAACGGCACGCCGAAGAATCGCTGGCGGCTGACGCACCAGTCGCCGCTCAGGCCGTTCACCCAGTTTTCATAGCGCGCGAGCATGTGCGCCGGCACCCAGCGCAGTTCGCGGCCGCGCGCGAGAAGCACGTCGCGCAGCTCCATCGTGCGGATGAACCACTGCCGGCTCGTGATGATCTCGAGCGGACGATCGCCCTTCTCGAAGAACTTGACGTGATGGGTGATCGGCTTGGGATCGCCGATGAGATCGCCGCTCTCGCGCAGCAGATCGACGATGCGCGCTCGCGCCTTCACGGTCGACAGACCCGCGAGCTCGCGGCCGTGTCGCGCGGCCGATTCCGGATCGGCGGATGGCCAGTTCGACGATCCCCAATCGCCGGCGCCGAGCGTGCCGTTCGGCTGCAGGATCGCGCGCACGGGCAAACCCAGCTCGCGCCACCAGACGACGTCGGTGACGTCGCCGAAGGTGCAGATCATCGCGATGCCAGTGCCCTTCTCGGGATCGGCCAGCGGATGCGGCCGCACGGGTACCGGCGCGCGGAAGAGCGGCGTCAGCACGTCGCGGCCGAAGAGCTCTTGGTACCGCACGTCGTCGGGATGCGCGACGAGCGCGACGCACGCGGGCAGGAGCTCCGGCCGCGTCGTGTCGATCTCGACCGCGCCGCTGCCGTCGGCGTGCGCGAAGCGCAGGCGATGGTACGCGCCCGGCATCTCGCGATCTTCGAGCTCGGCTTGCGCAACGGCGGTGCGGAAGTCGACGTCCCACAGCGTCGGCGCTTCCACTTGATAGGCCGCCCCGTGCTCGACGAGATTGAGGAAGGCGCGCTGCGAGACGAGCTGCGCGCGCCGGCCAATCGTCGTGTACGTCATCGACCAGTCGACCGACAGGCCGAGCTGCCGCCACAGATGTTCGAAGGCCTTCTCGTCCTCGGCCGTGAGCCGCACGCACAGCTCGACGAAGTTGGGGCGCGAGATGGAGATCGGCGACGTGCCGGACTTCGCGGGCCGTCCGGCCGCGGCGTCGAAGGGCGGCGTGAACGACGCGTCGTACGGCAGCGACGGATCGCAGCGGACGCCGTAGTAGTTCTGTACGCGCCGTTCGGTCGGCAGGCCGTTGTCGTCCCACCCCATCGGATAGAAGACGGACTTGCCCTGCATCCGCTGGAAGCGCGCGACGATGTCGGTGTGCGTGAAGGAGAAGACGTGGCCGACGTGCAGCGAGCCGCTGACGGTCGGCGGCGGCGTATCGATCGAGTAGACGCGATCGCGCGGCGCGGATCGATCGAACGCGTAGGTGCGATCGCGATCCCAGATCGCGCGCCATTTCGCTTCGAGACCTTCGAGCGCGGGCTTGTCGGGAACGTGGGGCGATTGAGGCATGCAGGACGTCAGCGCCCGGCCGCGAGGTGGGCCGTCGAGACGTCTGACAATTCTACGATGGCGTGGGTGAAACGTGCAGGCAGGATCGCGGTGGCTATTCGGGGCTGGCCTTGATCTTCTCGATCTCCTCGCGAATCAGCCGCTCCGCCGTTTCGACGACGAGACGGCGGACGAGGTCGTCGGTCATCCGTGCGAGCACGCGACGCACGGCGTCCTCGACGCTCGCCTCCGACACGACGGCCGGCGCCGCGGCGTTGCGATTCGACTGCTCCGCGAGAAGCGCCGAGAACGCGTTGACGAGCGAGACGGCGCTCGTGGCGCCAGCGGCGGGAACCGGCACGTCGGCGACGTGCGGCGACGGGATGGGCGTCGGCAGCCCGAGCTCCCACACCGGACGCGTGGGCGGCTCGAGCGGTTCGGGCTCGACGTCGGCGTCGAGATCGCGCGCGTGAAGCGCCGCAACGGCGGGGCCGGACGATCCGCCGAGCGCGTCGTTCGCGCCACGTCCGCCGGGCGTGGGCGTGCGAAAGGGCATCACGACCGACTCGGCCTCGTGGCCATTGCCGGAATCCACCGCGTCAGATCCATCCGCGTTCCCCGCGGCGGGACGGTCGAGCAGTGCCTTGACGCGCGAGACGAGCTGCTGCGGTTCGAATGGCTTGACGAGCACGCCGTCGCACCCGACGAGCGCGGCACGGGCTTCATCGACCGGTTCGAACGCGCCGGCCAGCAGCAGCACCGGCACGTCGCGCAGATTCGGCGACTGCTTGACGTGCGCAGCGACGCCGTAGCCATCAACTTCCGGCGCTTCCACGTCGACGAGAACGATGTCTGGAGACTCGATTTCCATCCACCGGATGGCCTGCCGGCCGTCACTGACCGACACGACGCGCACGTCTTCCTGCGCAAACGTCAACTCGATCACGCGCTGGATGGTGACGCTGTCGTCGGCGAGGAGCAGGGTGTTCGGCATGGCGATCTAGGGCAAGCGGATGGAGGCGTCCGATGCCGCGGCCCTTCTCTGCGTCAGACGCACGCTCGCCCGCGTGTGCGACGGCACACCCGGCTCGCATCGGCGCATGAGTGAAAGGCTGTGCAGCATGTAGAGTCCCTATTCTAGTGCAAGCGATGTGCCGCAGCGGCGCACGCGACGGCCGCGTTCGCTCACCGCTTCGTCCACCCGCCGCGCTGAAATCGGCCGTCCGTCGCTTACGAGATTGACAGACGACGACCGCACGCACGGACCACACCGGCGCCAGTCTTCCAATCGGCCTCGCCGGCCGGTTCTTGACGAGGGGCCCCAAGCTCTGTGGAGCCCCGAGCTTCGGGCTCGGGGAACATGAATTTTCAGGCTCTTGCAATCGCGACGCGTGAGCGCGATCGATCAGCCGGTGACGCGAATGGCGAGCAGCTTCGAGGCCGTCGACCCGCCAGCGTCGGCGCCGATCTCGATGAGATAGTCGCCGGGCGGGAACGAGCCGAGCGGCAGCGTGGACTCGAACGCGTGCGCACCGGTCGACGAAGGCGGCGGCAGCGTCGCGATGCTCGCCCCCGACGAGTTGAGCAGGCGCATCGTCACGGCGGGCGTCGTGCCGGCCGGACCGTACGCGTCGAAGCGGATGAGCAGTTGCTCGGTGCGCGCGAACGTCCGATCGGTCGCGGGCACGGGCGCATCCATCGCGCGAATCCGCTGCAGATCGAACGCCGACCGGCCGCTGTAGACGAACGGCGTCGTGATGGTCGCGCCGACGGTCGAGTAATCGGGCACGTCGAGATCGGACTCGTCCGTCTCGACGCGTCGTCCGGCGGCGTTGATCGCTTCGACGCGGACGTGCACCGCGCCGGCGGGCGCGTCAAAGGTCGCCTGCCCCGAGACGCGGCCCGCGACATCCGTCTTCGGCGGCGTCGTGCCCTGGAAGATCGGCTCGCCATGAACGCCCGTGGCCGTGATGACGACGTGGTCGACGCGATCGAAGGCGACGTCGGGCGTATCGGTCGTCGCCTCCCAGGCGACGGTGACGCTGGCCTTCTCGCTCGCGCCCGGCCGCGAGCCGCTCCAGACCGTGATGGCGTGGCGGCGCGACGACTCGGCCGCGGTCGACATCGTGTCGAGCGCCTGCATGACGGCCGCCGACGGCCCCGGCCGCGCGGGCGCGTTCACGCGTTCGATCTCCTCGGGCGACAGCGCCCAGTAGCCCTTGCGCGCGCGGACCTCGACGCCCTTGCGCTTCACGCGCACGTCGATCTCGTGGAACTTGCCGTCGCGCGGCGCGAGCGACGACACGTAGGTCATCAGGTAGTACGTGCTGTTGTCGCGCACCATCTGCGCGAGCTGCGGCAGGACGTTGTTGCGGCCCGTGATGGCGCGGCCGTTGGTCTCTTCGGCCGTGACTTTCAGCAGGTCGAGCGATTCGTTCAGCGTGCGCTGGTTCTCGACGTCCGAGACGTGATCGGCCAGGCTGAATTCCTGCTGCGTGAGCCCGCGCGGGTCGACCGTGTAGATGGCGACGTTCGATCGCGCCGCCGCGCGAAAGACCATCTGCATGTCGCCGAGGAGCGACGCGCCGTTGAAGTACGCGGAGCTCATGTCGCGCTGCGTCGGATCGGTGACCGTCGTCGTGATCGGATCGAAGGTGCCGAACGTCGTGGCGCCGGGCGGCAGCGTGCCGCTCATGCCCTCGCTGACGTAGAGGATCGTCTTGCGGCCCTCGCGCAGGCCGCCCATCGCGTCGGCGAGCCGCGTCAGATCGCCGACGACCCAGCCGTTGCGCAACTGCTCCTGCTCGGCGGCCGGTTCGCCGGCGTACTGCGCCTCGAGCGCGTTGATCGGTTGATAGTTGTACTTGCGGCCCTTGAACGCGAGGATGTCGTTCGCCGCACCGTCGTGATCGCGCGAGAAGGTCAACGCCTCGGCCGGCTCGAGCGGCCGCATGATGGCCACGAGATCGTGCGGCGTGAGCTCGCGCACGAACCGCGCGAGCTGTTCGCGAATGCCGACGCTGTTGCCGACGCGCACGTGGTAGTCGTCGAGGTAGATGACGAACAGCCGGTTGTCGATGCGCGCGGTCTCGCGCTTCTGGTCGTCGAGCGACGAGATCTCGCGCGCGGCGTCGGGATCGTCGCGGCCGTCGTTCGTGCGGATGAGCTGGAACGCGTCAATCTTCTGCGGCTTGCCGCTTTCGCGGATCTCGAAGTCGTCGGCCGTGAGATCGGTGACCGGCTGGCCCTGCTTGTCGGTCACGCTCACGTCGACCGTGACCGAGTCGATGCGCTCGCGGAACGTGGGCTGCTGCGTGGCGCCGGTGCCGTCGTCACCGGTCGTGGTTTGAGAAGTGGTCTGAGAAGCTGACGGCGTGTTGCTGCTCTGTGCAGCGGGATGTCCCGCGACGCACAAGAGGATCGCCAGGAGAGGGACCGAACGAAGCCAGGGGCGCATCATCGAGCACCTCGGGACGGAGGACGCCCGTCCCACGGCGGCAGACGCAGGATTTTCATGATAGCACCGGCCCGGGACGGCTCACGCCGACCGCGGTCGGCAGGACGCGGACCATTGGACGTCGCGTGCGGCTCACCGGCCGGGCTCGGACGAGACGGACGAAGCGGATGCGGGCGGCGCCGCGAGTACGCGCGCCAGGGCTTCCCTGACGCGGCCGGCCGTCACGCCCAGTTCCTCGGGCAGCACGCGCGTGTCGCCGAACACGGTCATGAAGCTCGTGTCGCCGTCCCATCGCGGCACGACGTGCAGGTGCAGGTGATTCAGCACGCCGGCACCCGCCGGCTTGCCGACGTTGATGCCCAGGTTGAAGCCGTGCGGCCGGTAGAGATCGGTGAGCGCGCGCTCGACGGCCTGCGCGAGCGCCATGAGCTCGGCGAGATCCGCGGCGTCGAGATCGGACAACCGCGGCACGTGCCGGTACGGCACGACCATGACGTGGCCGTTGTTGTACGGAAACTTGTTGAGGATGACGAACGTCCGTTCGCCACGGTGCACGACGAGCGGATCGGGATCAGGTCCAGCGACGGCCGCGCAGAAGATGCACGCCGGCACCGTGCGGCTGGCTTCGGTCACGTAGGCCAATCTCCAGGGCGTCCACAGGCGTTCGAACGACATCGGTCCGGCGCCCCGCGATCACTCGCCGAGCCCGGCCTCGGCCGCCGCCTTGTTGATCAGGTCTTTTAATTCCTTGCCGGGCTTGAAATACGGCACGTGCTTGGGCGGGACGTCGACCTTGTCGCCCGTCTTGGGATTGCGCCCCTTGCGCGACTCCCTCCGCCGCAGCCGAAAACTCCCGAAGCCGCGCAGCTCGATCTTCTCGCCGCGGTGCAGGGCCTCGACGATGGTCTTGAACACGGTGTCGACGATGACCTCGGAGTGCTTTTTCGTGAGGTCTGACACGCGTGAGACTTCTTCGACGAGCTCGGATTTGGTCATGAGGGTTCCGGGTTCCAGGGTTCCGGGGTCCCGAGGTTCTGATACGAGGGTTCCAGGTTCTCGAGGGTTCCGCGTTCGGGTGCCGGGACGCGTGCTCTGCACGCGTCCCGGCTGTCAGGTTCCGGGTTCCCGGTTCGGGGGCGGCGTTGCCTGCCTGGCACGCGCCCCCATTCTCACGGTGCCGGTTCCAGGTTCGCCCCCCGGTTCCGGGTTCCTGGTCGCCCACGGGTTCCAAAGTTCCGCGTTCGCCCTCGGTTCCAAGTTCCCGGTTCCGTGCGGTTCCGGCAGCCCGGGCCCGGAGAACCAGGAACCCGGTCGAAGAACGATGAACCCTGGAACCCGGAACCCCGGAACCGACGGACGCTTTCCACTCCTATTTCATATTGCGGAAGTGGTCCCCGAGCGTCACCTCTGGGCGACCGCTCGACTCGACGTACGACTCCCAATCGGCGCGGAACTCGGCGTCCTTCAGGGCGCGGATGCTGAGGCCGATCTTCCGCTCCTCGGGCACGAGCCGGATGATCTTCATCTGATAGCTCTCGCCCGCGCGCAGTTCGAGTTTCTCGCCGCCGTTCGACGAGTCGAACTCCGAGACGTGGATGAGGCCTTCGATGCCGTCGGCCAGCTCGACGAACGCGCCGAAGTTGGTCAGCCGCACGACCTTGCCCTCGACGACGTCGCCGACGTGGTGCGCGGCGAAGAAGTCCTTCCAGATGCCGGTCTGCAGTTGCTTCAGGCCGAGCGACAGACGCTGGTTGTCGGCGTCGATGCTCAGCACCTGCGCCTCGACCTCGTCGCCCTTCTTCAGCACCTCGGACGGGTGCTTGATCTTGCTCCACGACATGTCCGAGATGTGGATGAGGCCGTCGATGCCGTCCTCGACTTCGACGAACGCGCCGAACTCGGTGAGGTTGCGCACCTTGCCGGTGATCGTCGTGCCGATCGGGTACTTGCTCGCGAGCTCGTGCCACGGGTTGGTCTCGACCTGCTTGAGGCCGAGCGAGATGCGGCGCGCGCCCGGATCGACGCCGAGCACCATCGCCTCGACCGCGTCGCCGACCGTCAAGAGCTTCGACGGGTGCTTGACGCGCTTGCTCCACGACATCTCGGACACGTGGATGAGGCCTTCGACGCCGGGTTCGAGCTCGATGAACGCGCCGTAGTCGGTCAGGCTCACGACCTTACCCGACACGCGGATGCCGACCGGATAGCGCTCGATGACGTTCGTCCAGGGATCGGGCACGAGCTGCTTGTGGCCGAGCGAGACGCGCTCGGTCGCCGCGTCGTACTTGAGGACGATGACCTCGATGTCGTCACCGACGTGCACGACCTCGGACGGGTGCGTGACGCGGCCCCACGACATGTCGGTGATGTGCAGGAGCCCGTCGATGCCGCCGAGATCGATGAACGCGCCGTAATCGGTGAGGTTCTTCACCGTGCCGCGCAGCACCTTGCCCTCGGCGAGCGTGTCGAGCGTCGTCTTCTTCTTCTCGGCGTTCTCTTCCTCGAGCAGGACCTTGCGCGAGAGCACGATGTTGCCGCGCTTCTTGTTGACCTTGATGACGCGCATGCGCAGCTCCTGGCCGCGCAGGGCGTCGAGATTGCGAACCGGCCGCACGTCGATCTGCGATCCCGGCAGGAACGCGCGCACACCGATATCGACGGCCAGGCCGCCCTTGATGCGCTCGATGACCCGTCCGATGACGACCTTGCGCTCGAGGTAGGCCTTCTCCACCTCGTCCCAGATCTTCATCTTCTCGGCCTTCTCCCGCGACAGCACGACGTGCCCCTCGCGGTCCTCCGTGCGCTCGAGCAGCACGTCGACGATGTCCCCGGGCTGGGCCATGACCTGCCCGTTCTCGTCGATGAACTCCTCGATGGAGATGAGGCCCTCGGACTTGAAGCCGACGTCGACGACGACGTCGGTCTGCGTCACTTTGACGACCGTTCCCTTGACAACTTCGCCTTCCGCGATGTTACGGAAGCTGGTATCGTAAAGCTCCAGGAGGCGCGCATATTCCTGCGGATCGGTTTCGGCGCCATCCTCGGACGAGGAGAATGTCGAAAAGCCGGGTAGGGTCTTCACACCTCCCTGTGTGTTGTGGGCTCTCTTGTTCGCGTCTGCGTTGTTCATTGCGTTGCGGATCCTCCTCAACTACGGCGGTCGGCCGAATCGCAGCTTCGGCGGGCTGTAGGGTCTCGTCAGAGAGAAATACGATAAGCATTTAATTATCCGCTAGTTAGGGCGTCGAAATCAACCGGGTGGAGGCAGACTGTATGGCAGCGACCAAACGAGCCCCGCGTTCCCCGCGCCGCCGGCGAGCGGCATC
>DASZOV010000046.1:0-5982 GCA_035550595.1 Vicinamibacterales bacterium | reverse complement strand
CATGACCTGGCGAGGCTGATCGGGATTGGGCTCCACGAGCTCGATGGGCACGGTCCGCCCGATGGGACTGCCGGCCGAGCTCGCGAGCGAGTCGACGTAATGCTCGTCGTGGCGCATCTTGAGTGAGACTGGAAGGCCGCGTTTAGACACGATCGATGACCTCCTCGCAGAGCCGGTAGTATTCGGTGGCCCCCGACGAGTCCGGGGCGAACTGGAAGATGGACTCTTTGTACGCGGGACTCTCCTCGAGCCGCACGCTCTTGGTAATCACGGTCTTGAACACTTTCTTGCCGAAGACTTTGTCGATCTGCGTGCGAATGTCGCGCGCGAGCGCCGTTCGCTTGTCGTGCATCGTGATGACGACGCCCAAGATCTGCAGCGTGGGATTGGCGCGGGCCCGGACTTTCTCGATCGTCTCAAGCAGGTCGTCCGTGCCCTCGAGCGCGAAGTACGACGACTGAATCGGAATCAGCAGATGCGTCGACGCGACGAGCGCGTTGACGGTGAGGAGGCCCAGCGCCGGTGGACAGTCGATCACGACCGCGTCGAACCGATCGGCCACGGTCGCCAACCGATCCTTCAGCTTGAAGTGCGAGTCCAGCTCCCCGACGAGACGGGCTTCGAGTTTGGCGAGCGCGATGCGCGACGGCGCGACCCAGAGGTTGGGCTGCGTCGACGGCTTGATGACGTCCTCGAGCGCCAGGTTCGCCTCGACGAAGACGTCGTAGACGGACCGTTCGACGCCGGTGATGTCGAGATACGACATCGTGCTGTTCGCCTGAGGATCGAGATCGATGAGCAACGTCCGCTTGTTGCGGAGCGCCAGCGCCGCCGCCAGGTTGATGGCGGTCGTCGTCTTGCCAACGCCGCCTTTCTGGTTGGCGATCGAGATAACCATGTAAGGGCCTTGCGCGACCTGAGGAGGGGTCGGTCGAGCACGGCCATTGTAGGAGCCGTGTTGGGGCGTGTCAATACAGGAACACTACATCTTGTAGCCGAGATCGTCGGGATCGAGGCTCTCGAGCCACTGTTCCAGCCGATCGCGGTCGGCCTGATCGGAGGACACGTCAGTCGACTTGGCGCGATCGAGCACCGCCGACTCGACGAAGATGGGCGCCGACGTCCGGAGCGACAGCGCCAATGCATCGCTCGGTCGCGCATCGACGAGCAGCACGTCCCCGTCGCGAACGATCTCGAGATAGGCGAAGAAGGTGCCGTCCTGCAGGTCCGTGATGAGCACGCGTCGCAGCACGACGTCCAGATCCTGCAGCAGGTTCCGGATGAGATCGTGCGTCATCGGCCGCGGCAGCGTCACGTTCTCGACCTGCAGCGCGATGGCGTTGGCCTCGACCGGGCCCACCCAGATCGGCAGCGCGCGCTGATTGTCGACGTCGCGCAGAATCACGATGGGCATGTTCGTCGCGGGATCGATCGTCAGGCCGCGGATGGACATCTCGATCAACATGTCAGCCCTCCCCGCCTGCGGCCGCGAATGCCGGCCCGATCGCTTCGCCGCGCAGGCTGTTCGGCGCAGCCTCGACGATGCGCACCGGCACGAGACGCCCAATCCACTCGGCCGGTCCTGGCAGATTGACGATGAGGTTGCCAGACGTGCGGCCGGTGACTTCCCACGCGCGTCGCCGCGAGACGCCATCGACGAGCACGTCGTGCGTTCGTCCGACTTCGCCTGCGAACAGCTCCGCCTGGATGTCGCGCTGCAGCGCCTGCAGGGCGACGATGCGCCGCGTCTTCTCCCCTTCCGGCACGCTGTCGGGTAGCCGCTTCGAGGCGAGCGTGTTCGGCCGCTCGGAGTACTTGAACGAGAACATCGAATGGAAGCGCACGCGCCGGACGAGATCCAGCGTGTCTTCAAAATCCTCGATCGTTTCACCCGGGAAGCCGACGATCATGTCCGTCGACAACGTGATGTCCGGCACCGTGTCACGAAGTCGATCGGCGAGATCGAAATACGTCTCGCGCGTGTGCCGTCGGCGCATGGCCTGCAGCACGCGATTCGATCCCGACTGCACCGGCAGGTGCAGGTGCCGGCAGACGTTCGGCAAGTCCCGAATGGCGCACATGAGTGCCGGCGTCACGTGGCGCGGATGCGGACTGGCAAATCGGATACGCGCGAGTCCGGGGACCGCGCTGACGCGCGCGAGCAGTTCGGCGAAGTCGCACGAGGGATCGTCGGGCGCCTGATAGTGATTGACGATCTGACCGAGCAGTTGCACTTCGACGCGTCCGGCTCGCACCGCCTCGCGGACCTCCGCGACAATGTCGGCTGCCGGCCGCATGCGCTCGTGCCCGCGCGTGTACGGCACGACGCAGAACGCGCAGAACTCGTTGCACCCTTCGATGATCGTGACCCACGCGCGGACGGGATCCGAGTGCCGCACCACCCCGAGCGGAAACGACACGTCGTCGTGCGGATTGACGTCGATGGTTTTCGTCCGGCGCAGGCGCGCAGCTTCGGCCAGCGCGGGCAGGCGTTTCAGGCTCTGCGTGCCCGCGACGACGTCGACGCCTGGACGGGCGAGGAGCGCCTCCCCTTCCTGCTGCGCGACACAGCCGGTCACGGCGACGAGTGGCGCAGGACCGCCGGCCGTGCGCTCGCGGATCTCGCCGATCCGCGTGTAGAGCTTCTCCTCGGCGCGCTCGCGGACGCTGCACGTGTTGATGACGACGAGATCCGCGGCGGCCTCGTCATCGGTGCGCGTGTAGCCGTCGGCTTCGAGCAGGCCGGACATCCGCTCGGAGTCGTGGACGTTCATCTGGCAGCCGAACGTCTCGATGAAGTACTTACGCGCCACGAGTGCGTCCTCCCGGCGCGGCGCTTCGGCGTCCTGCCTTGAGATTCGATTTCCCTTCGCCTTCCTGTCTCGTGTGCAACAGCGCCCGAGCCGAGACGAGCACATCGGGCGACACGCGGTCGCCGGCAATCATGCGCGCGATCTCGTGTTCGCGCCCCGCGGTGTCGAGACGACCCAGTTCGGTGAGCGTGCGTCCACCGCGGACTTCCTTCGCAATGCGGAAGTGCGCGGCATCACGCGCGGCAATCTGCGGCAGATGGGTGATGCACAGCACCTGGTGCCGCCGCGCGAGCTGCTGGAGCCGGCCACCGACGGCATCGGCCGCGGCGCCGCCGACGCCGGCGTCCACCTCGTCGAAGACGAGCGTCTGGCACGCGCGGCGGTCGTCGCCGAGCGTGCGCAGCGCGAGGAGCACGCGCGACAGCTCGCCGCCCGACGCGATGCGCGCGAGCGGACGCGGCTCCTCACCGGGATTCGGCGACAGGAGCAGTTCGGCGCGATCGATGCCGCGCCGCGACCAGTCGTCCTCGGCGTCGAGCGCGACGACCGGTAATTCGACGCGCGCGTGCGGCATCGCGAGATCGGCGAGCGCGCGTGCCAGCTCACGCGCGAGCTTCGTCGCGCCCGTGCGTCGCGCGGCCGACACCGTGCGCGCCTGCGACAGGAATCGATCCCGAGCCGCGCGCGCAGTCTCTTCGAGATCGGACATGCGCGCAGTCGACTCGAACGCATCGAGCTCTTCGCCGAGGCGCGCACGCTTTGCGATCACGTCGGCCAACGTCGGTCCGTAGCGCTTCTTCAGCCGGTCGATCTGCGCTGCGCGCGACTCGACGGCTTCGAGTCTTCCCGCGGGCGCGTCGAGCGTCGCCTCGTACGACCGCAGGAAGAACGCGAGATCCTCGAGACTCGACTTCACGGCAGCGCGGTGCTCGAGGTACGGCGCGAATCGCGCGTCGATGACGGCGAGATCGGCGATGCGTTTCCACACGCCACCGAGGAGCGGCAGCACCGCCGCATCCCCGTCGTAGAGCGCCGCGTAGGCTTCCGACGACAGCCGCGCCAGGCGGTCGGCGTTGACGAGCACGCTGCGTTCCGCGGCGAGCGCCTCATCTTCGCCGCTGACCGGCTTGACGCGATCGATGTCTTCGATCTGACTGCGGAGTGTCTCGAGACGCGCCGCGCGATCGCGATCGGCCAACCGCGCGCGATCGAGCGTCTCCGATGCCGTACGCCAGGCGTCGAACGCCTCGCCCAGCGCTTCGACGGCGTCTTCGTGGCCGACGAACGCGTCGAGGCATGCGAGATGTTCCGCCGGATCGAGCAGCGTCTGATGCTCGTGCTGTCCGTGCAGATCGACGAGCGATCGTCCCAGCTCCCGCAGCGACGCCGTGGTCGCGAGCGCGTCGTCGATGAACGCGCGACTGCGGCCCTGCGCCGACACTTCGCGGCGCACGACGAGTTCCTGTCCATCCGCGCGTTCGAACACGGCCTGCACCGTGGCGGTGTCTTCACCCGTCCGCACGAGGTCCGCGCTCGCGCGCGCGCCGGCCAGCAGGTCGATCGCCTGCACGACGACGGATTTGCCCGCGCCAGTTTCGCCAGTGATGAGGTTGAGGCCCGGTTCGAGCTCCACCTCGAGGCGGTCGATCACCGCCAAGCGGCGGATGCTCAGGAAGCGAAGCATGTCGAAGCCGGAACTCTCATAATATCAGACCTTTGACAGCACCTAGACCGCATGTTACGCTTCGACGTTCCGCGCTGTTTCCCAGCGGCGCATCACCACAGAGTTCGTGGAGGGCGTGTTGCGCTTGCTCGGCATCCTGGCCCTGGCCTTGCAGGACCAGGCCATTACAACCGGTTCATCCTCCGGCCCCGCTGCTTCAACCGACATCGTGTCACTCGTGGCGAACGCCAGCCACATCGTGCAGGCCGTCCTGCTGGCGTTGCTCGCGTTCTCCGCGATGTCGTGGGGCATCATCGTCTTCAAGAAGATGCAGCTCAGTCGCGCGGCGCGGCAGACGTCGGCGTTCCTCGAGGCGTTCCGCAAGAGCAGCCGCTTCTCCGAAGTCCAATCGGTGTGCGGCAATCTCAGCGCGAGTCCGCTCGTCGGCTTGTTCCTCGCCGGCTATCAGGAACTGAACGCGCAGCTTCGCGCGGCGCCCGCGCCAGCCGACGCGAGCGGCAAGCCGGTAACGCCCGCCGGCCGTCCAACTCTCAAGAGTCTCGACGCGGTGGATCGATCGCTTCTGCGGGCCTCGACGACCGAGATCGCCAAGCTCGAACAGCGCGTCTCGTTCCTCGCCACGACCGCCTCCATTACGCCGTACATCGGGCTCTTCGGGACGGTCTGGGGCATCATGACGTCATTTCAGAGCATCGCGGCTGCCGGATCGACGAGTCTGAACGTCGTGGCGCCCGGTATCGCCGAGGCGCTCGTGACGACGGCCGCGGGACTGTTCGCGGCCATTCCGGCCGTCTATTTCTACAACGACATCACGGGCGGCGTGAAGGCGTTCGCGGGCCAGATGGATGACTTCTCCATGGAGTTCCTGACGATCGCCGAACGCAACTTCACGTAGGCGATCCGGACCGTCAACCGAGCGGAGACGCCAGTGCCCAAGCTCGAACCCATGTCGAACGGCGCCGCGCGCGGCGGCCGACGCGGCCGTGCCTCGCACGTGTCGTCGTCGCTCGCCGAGATCAACGTCGTGCCTCTCGTCGACGTCATGCTGGTCCTGCTCATCATCTTCATGGTGGCCGCGCCGATGATGCAGCAGGGATTGCCGGTGCAGTTGCCGCAGTCGCGCCAGTCGCGCGCCACACAGGCGCCGGTGACGATCACGGTGCCGCTCAGCTTCCGGCGCGATCATCGTGTGCAGGTCGGCGACGACCTCGTGCCGCTCGACGTCCTCGCCGAGCGCGTCAAGCAGGCGCTCGACGCCCGCGGCCAGCAAAGCGTGATGCTCGCCTCGGACGCCGGCATCACGATGGGCGAAATCATTTCCGTGTGGGATCGGCTCGAGGCGGGCGGCGTCCATACCGTGAACGTGCAGACGCAGCCGGCCACCGGACGATGACGCACGCGGCTTCCTCGCGCCTCGGCCCCGTCCAGGACGACGCGCGCCGGCTGAACCGCGCGCTGACCTGGTCGTTCGCCGTTCACCTCGGT
>DASZOV010000045.1:0-5705 GCA_035550595.1 Vicinamibacterales bacterium | reverse complement strand
GGATTCACCAAGTCCGGCGAGCGGCTCGTCGGCCAGGTGGCCAAGCGCCAGGCCGTCACCAATCCCGAGAACACCGTGTTTTCCATCAAGCGCTTCATGGGCCGGCGCTTCGATGAAGTCTCCGAAGAAATGAAGATGGTGCCCTATCACGTCGTCCGCGACGGCGACCGCGTGGCGGTGCAGATCGAGGGCCAGCCGAAGCCGCTCACGCCGCCCGAAATCTCGGCGATGATCCTGCAGAAACTGAAGCAGTCCGCTGAAGATTACCTGGGCCAGCCGGTGACCGAAGCCGTCATCACCGTCCCTGCGTACTTCAACGACGCGCAGCGGCAGGCCACGAAGGACGCGGGCAAGATCGCCGGGCTTGACGTCAAGCGCATCGTCAACGAGCCGACCGCCGCGGCGCTGGCCTACGGGCTCGACAAGAAAAAGAACGAGATGATCGCCGTCTACGACTTCGGCGGCGGCACGTTCGACATCTCGATCCTCGAGGTCGGCGACGGCGTCGTCGAGGTCAAGTCGACCAACGGCGACACGCACCTCGGCGGCGACAACCTCGACCAGCGCATCATCGACTGGATCGTCTCGGAGTTCCGCAAGCAGGAGGGCATCGACCTGTCGAAGGACCGGATGGCGCTCCAGCGACTCCGCGAGGCCGCGGAGAAGGCCAAGATGGAGCTGTCGACCGTGATGGAGACGGAGATCAATCTGCCGTTCATCTCGGCCGATCAGACCGGACCGAAGCACCTGGCGATGAAGCTCACGCGCGCGAAGTTCGAGGGGCTCGTCGAGGACTTGCTCCAGAAGAGCGTCGGGCCGTGCAAGCAGGCGCTGAGCGACGCGGGACTGACGGCGCAGCAGATCGACGAAGTCGTCCTCGTCGGCGGATCGACGCGTGTGCCGCGCGTGCAGCAGATCGTCAAAGAGCTGTTCGGCAAGGAACCGCACAAGGGCGTGAACCCTGACGAGGTCGTCGCGGTCGGCGCGGCCGTCCAGGCCGGCGTGCTCTCGGGCGAGGTCAAGGATCTCCTGCTGCTCGACGTGACGCCGCTCTCGCTCGGCATCGAGACGCTCGGCGGCGTGATGACGACGCTCATCGGGCGGAACACGACGATTCCGACCAAGAAGAGCGAGGTCTTCTCGACGGCGGCCGATGGCCAGACGAGTGTCGAGGTCCACGTGCTGCAGGGCGAGCGGCCGATGGCGCGTGACAACCGTACGCTCGGCAAGTTCCACCTGGACGGCATTCCGCCCGCGCCGCGTGGCGTACCGCAGGTCGAGGTCACGTTCGACATCGACGCGAACGGCATCGTCAACGTGCAGGCGAAGGACCGTGGCACGGGCAAGGAACAGAAGATCACGATCACCGCATCGAGCGGCCTCAGCAAGGACGAGGTCGACCGCATGATGCGCGACGCCGAGTCGCACGCGGCCGAAGACAAGGCGCGCAAGGACGAAGTGGAGACGCGCAACCGCGCGGACCAGGCCGTCTACGGCGCCGAGAAATTCGTCAAGGAGTCCGGCGAGAAGCTGGACGCCTCCGATCGGCTGGCGATCGAATCGGCGACCAACGACCTGAAGAAAGCGCTCGAGTCGAACGAGGCGAAGGCCATCGAGCGCACGCTGGAAGCGCTGATGCAGGCGCAGCAGAAAGCGGCCGAGCGGCTCTACCAGAACGCCGGTCCGGCACCCGGTGGTCCTGGTGGGCCGGAAGCGGGCGGCGGGCCGTCGGCCGGTAACGGTCAGGCCGATGACGTCATCGACGCCGAGATCGTGGACGACAAGAAGTAAGGACGCACAGACGGAGCGTTCGGCGGGCGGCAGCCGAGCCGGTGGGTTCTCGAACCTGCCGGCTGGCGCCGCCATCGCCGGCGCGAGTGATCATGGCTACCGATCTCTACACGCTGCTCGGGATCACACAGGCCGCCTCGGTCGCGGACATCGATCGCGCGCATCGTCGTCTCTCGCGGCGGTATCACCCGGGCATCAATCCCGGTGATCAGGTCGCCGCGGCGATGTACCGGCAAATCCAGAACGCCTATCAAGTCCTCATCGACGCCGACCGCCGTCGCCAGTACGACCTGGGCGTCGTCACG
Organism: Vicinamibacterales bacterium; assembly: GCA_035550595.1. Classification (GTDB taxonomy): domain Bacteria; phylum Acidobacteriota; class Vicinamibacteria; order Vicinamibacterales; family SCN-69-37; genus CALFMR01. Next base: position 3,609 of record DASZOV010000045.1, on the reverse strand, counting down.
GTGCGCACGCCGCCGGCCGAGTCGGCGGTGGCCTTCGAAGGGTTCGATTTTTCGTCAACGGCGGAGGGCCAGCTCGCCGCCACGTTCTCCGAGCTCTTCGCCGATGTCTTCGAGCACGCGGCGCGCGAAGCGACGACGCCGACGCGCGGCGCGGACATCGAACTCGATCTGACGATCCCTTTCCTTGATGCGACGCGAGGTGCCGAGCTTCCGTTGTCGGTCACGCGGCAGGAACGCTGCCCGACGTGCGGCGGCGCGGGCCGGATCGCGCGGCCTGCCGGATCGTGTCCCGTGTGTCGTGGGGAAGGCACGCGGCGTTGGGCGCGCGGTCACATGGTGTTCACCAAGACGTGCGAGGCGTGCGAGGGCACGGGACGCCTGGCCGCCGAGCGCTGCCGGCCGTGCGCGGGCATCGGCACGACGCCGCGCACTGAAGTCGTGACGTTGCCGATTCCGGCGGGACTCGAGTCGGGCGCGCGCATCGCCGTCCCGGGACGCGGTCATGCCGGGGCGCGCGGTGGTCCGACGGGGGACTTGTACGTCACGCTCGTCGTTGCCGATCATCCGCACTTCCGGCGCGCGGGTCGTGATCTCGAGCTGCGGCTGCCCATCGGCATTCACGAAGCCGCGCTCGGCGCCGATGTGGACGTGCCGACGCTCGATGGGCCGGCGCGCCTGCGTATTCCACCGGGCACGGCCTCGGGCGACCGGCTCCGGCTGAAAGGGCATGGCGTGCGTGTGGCTGACCCCAGTCGTGACCGCGCCGGCGATCTCATCGTTGAAATCGCCATTGTGCTGCCGGCCGATCTCGATGATGAGGCCAAGGCGCTGCTCGACGCGTTCGGCCGGCGGTATCCGGCCGTGACCGAGCGTCAGCGGCTGTTCGAGGGTGCATGACGCCCGGGTGCGACGGAGCCTGACATGCCGACACGACGACGAGCGACGCGCCGCGGGTCTTACATGATCAGCGCCGTGGCCGATCGCTATCACATCCATCCGCAGACGCTGCGGCTCTACGAACGCGAAGGACTCTTGACGCCGTCGCGGACCGACGGCAATACGCGACTCTACTCGGACGAAGATCTCGAGACGCTCGAGACGATCCTCGCGCTCACGCGCGATCTCGGCGTGAACCTGGCCGGCGTGGAAGTGATCCTCAACATGCGCCGGAAGATGGAGCGGATGCAGCGCGAGGTGAACGAGTTCATGCAGTACGTCAAGCAGGAGCTCGCGCGAGGCCTCGGCGACTGGGAACAGCGACTGAACACCGCGCTCGTGCCCTCGACGCCGGCCGATCTCACCGGCGCGTCCGAACCAGCCGTGCCGGCCGAGCCGTCCGCACCACTCAAATCCTCCTGACGCGATTCGAGGGATCGGTCGTGCGCGCGCGATGTTATTCTGTCCGCCGATGGCCTGCCCCGATTGCGATGACACCGGCTGGCGTCCGATCACGGACGGCGGCGTTCGCCGCGTCGTGCGGTGCACGTGCTGGCAGGGCAACCGCACGTCAGCGCTCCTGCGCGAGGCGCGCGTGCCGCCGCGCTACGGGCGGTGTGATCTCGACAACTTTCTTCTGTACGACAACGAACGGCTCGTCACCGCGGTGACGCGCGCGCGCCGATTCGCCGAGAGTTTTCCGGCCGTGTCGAAGGGCCTCTGTCTCATCGGCCCTCCGGGCATCGGCAAGACGCACATCGCCGTCGCCGTTCTCCGGTCCGTCGTCGCGCACAAGGGCGCACGCGGGCTGTTCTATGACGTGCGCGATCTGCTGCGCGACATCCGATCCACCTACAACCCGGTCGTTCGTGCGGCCGAGATGGACATCCTTCGGCCCGTGATGGAGGCCGACGTGCTCGTGCTCGACGACCTCGGCGCTGAAAAGCCGTCCGAGTGGGTCGAGGAGACGATGAACCTCATCGTCAACACGCGGTACAACGAGCGGCGGCCGACGATCTTCACGACGAACTACGAGGATCTGCCGGACGAGACCGAGCTCGACTCGCTCAAGGTGCGCGTCGGCTTCCGCATGCACTCGCGACTGCACGAGATGTGTGAGTTCCTCGAGTACGAGGGCGGCGACTACCGGATGATGCCGGCCAACGGTGGGCCCGACGACCTGGCCACGCTCTGGAAGCGGCATCGCGGCCGCCGCACGTTGCCCGCGCGCGCGACCGGACCGGCCCGCGCCCAGATCAGATCCGCGCCCGCCGCGCGGTCGGCCGAACCTCGCGAACTGACCTGGCCCGGCGGCAAGGCCGGACGGTAACATCGATCTCTGGACGCGCGACACGCGTCCATCCATCCTCATCGCGCGATGCTCGGCCTCTATCTGCATGTGCCGTTCTGTCAGGCCATCTGCAGCTATTGCCATTTCAATCGCGGGCTGTTCGACGCGGATCTGAAAGCGCGTTACGTCGACGCGATCGCACGCGAGATCCACGAAGCCGGCGATGGCTCGCCGGTCGACACGATCTTCTTTGGCGGCGGCACGCCATCGCTCCTCGAACCGGACGAGGTCGCGCGACTCATCACGGCGTGCCGTGACGTCTACGACGTGGCGGCCGACGCGGAGATCACGCTCGAGACGAATCCCGAGACGGCGAGTCCGGATCGACTGGCGGGATTTCGAACGGCGGGCGCCAATCGTCTCAGCTTCGGCGTGCAGTCGTTCGACGACGAGGAGCTGCGACGGCTCGGACGGATCCACTCGGCCGATCGCGCGGCGGACGCGGTGGGGCAGGCACGCGGCGCCGGTTTCGCGAACGTGAGTTTCGATTTGATGTTGTGGCTGCCGGGCCAGTCGCCGGCGTCCTGGAGACGGACGGTCGCGCGTGCGATCGCGCTCGCGCCCGATCACCTCTCGCTGTACCTCCTCGAGCTCTACCCGAACGCACCGCTCAAGGACGCGATGGCGCGCGGCGCGGCCGGAAATGATCCTGGCGCACCGGGCTGGCGCCAGGTCACCGATGACGAAGCCTCCGACATGTATCTCGAGGCGCTCGACGCGCTCGACGCGGCGGGATACGCGCAATACGAGATCTCGAACGTCGCGCGGCCCGGACACGCCAGCCGTCACAACCTCAAGTACTGGCAGAGCGGGCGATGGCGCGGGTTCGGCTGCGGCGCGCATTCGACGGTCGGCGAGCGACGGTGGCACAACGTGTATGCGACGGGGGAGTACATCGACGCGGTACGGTCGGGCCACGCGGTGGCTCGCGGCGAAGCCGTGCGCACCGCGCCTGAGCAACTCGAGGAAGCACTTTTCACCGGGTTGCGGTTGACTGAGGGGATCGACTGCGGGAACTTCGAGGCGCGGTACGGTGTCAATCCCTGGGCGGTTCATGGCCGCGCTCTTGCACCAGCAATCGAGGCCGGACTCGTCTGGGTACGCGGTGGCCGGTTCGGACTCACGCGAGCCGGCATGCTGATGGCCAACGAGGTCATGACCGTGTTCGTCTAGCACGAGGACTATGTGGTCGACACGTGGGTACGGTAGAGTGTGGAAACTTTTGGGCAGGGTTGCCCGCCTGGTAGGGAGGCGTTCATGAGGTTGTCGAGTGTCGCGTCGGTCGCAGGCCGGCGCATGGTCTCGGGTCTTGCGCTTGCGGG
>DASZOV010000044.1:0-22813 GCA_035550595.1 Vicinamibacterales bacterium | reverse complement strand
GAATACGAATCTTCTCGCTGAACGGGGTCGCCATTATTTGCCCTGCACCTTCGCAATGACCTCGTCGCTCACCGACGCGGGCGCCGGCTCGTAGCGATCGAAGTGCATCGAGTACGAACCGCGGCCCTGGGTGCGCGACCGGAGATCGGTCGCGTAGCCGAACATCTCGGACAGCGGCACGCGCGCGTTGATGACCTGCGACCCGCTGCGCACTTCCATCGACTGGAGGTGCCCGCGGCGGCTCGTGATGTCGCCGATGACGTCGCCCATGTACTCCTCGGGGACGACGACCTCGACACGCATCATCGGCTCGAGGAGCACGGGATGCGCCTTCTTCGCCGCGTCCTTGAACGCCATCGATCCCGCGATCTTGAATGCCATTTCGCTCGAGTCCACGTCGTGGTACGACCCGTCGTAGAGCTCAATCCGCACGTCGTCCATCGGGTAGCCGGCGAGCACGCCGGTCGTCATCGCCTCGCGGATGCCCTGGTCGATCGGCTTGATGAACTCCTTCGGGATCGTGCCGCCGACGATCTCGTTCTCGAACTCGTAGCCTTCGCCGGGCTTGCGCGGGATGAGCCGGATCTTGGCGTGCCCGTACTGGCCGCGGCCGCCGGTCTGTTTCACGTAGCGGCCTTCGCCTTCCGAGGCGCGCGTGATGGTCTCCTTGTAGGCGACCTGCGGCTTGCCGACCGTCGCCTCGACGCTGAACTCGCGCTTCAGCCGGTCGACGATGATCTCGAGGTGCAGCTCGCCCATGCCGGAGATGACGACCTGGCCGGTTTCCTGATCGGTCTGCACGCGGAAGGTCGGATCCTCCGCCATCAGCTTGGCGAGGCCGAGGCCGAGCTTCTCCTGGTCGGCCTTCGTCTTCGGCTCGATGGCGAGCTTGATGACGGGCTCCGGGAAGTCGATCGCCTCGAGGACGACCGGCTGCTTCTCGTCGCAGATCGTGTCGCCGGTCGACACCGACTTCAGCCCGACCGCGGCTGCGATGTCGCCCGCGTAGACCTCTTTGATTTCCTCGCGCTTGTTCGCGTGCATCTTCAGCAGGCGGCCGATGCGCTCGGACTTCTGCTTCGTCGCGTTGTAGACCGACAGGCCTGACGTCATGACGCCGGAATACACGCGGATGAACGTGAGCTGACCGACGAACGGGTCGGTCATGATCTTGAACGCCAGGCCGGCGAACGGCGCGTCGTCTTTCGCCGGCCGCTCGAGCGTGGCGCCCTCGGCGCCCCTCGGGTCGATCCCGTCGACGGCCGGGATGTCCACCGGCGACGGCAGGTAGTCGACCACCGCGTCGAGCAACGGCTGCACGCCCTTGTTCTTGAACGCGGACCCGCAGATGACCGGCACGAACGCCTGCGTCTCGTCGCGCACCGACGCGATCGTCCGCTTGCGGAGCGCCGCCTTGATCTGGTCCTCGGGGATCTCCTGCCCGTGCAGGTACTTCTCGAGGATCTGGTCGTCGACTTCGCTGACCTTCTCGATGAGCTCCTCGCGCGCCGCCGCTGCGCGATCGCGCAGCTCGGCCGGAATCTCCTCGACGATGTAGTCGGCCCCCATCGTCTCGTCCTTCCAGCGAATCGCCTTCATCTTGACGATGTCGACGACGCCGACGAACTTGTCCTCCGACCCGATGGGGATCTGGATGGCGACGGGATTGCCCTGCAGCTTCGACTTGATCTGCTCGAACGTACGCTCGAAGTTCGCGCCGATCCGGTCCATCTTGTTGACGAAACAGATGCGCGGGACGCGGTACTTGTCGGCCTGGCGCCAGACGGTCTCCGACTGGGGCTCGACGCCGGCCACCGAGTCGAACACGGCCACCGCACCGTCGAGCACGCGCAGCGACCGCTCGACTTCGGCCGTGAAGTCGACGTGGCCCGGCGTGTCGATGATGTTGATGCGCATGTCGCGCCACGTGCACGTCGTCGCGGCCGACGTGATCGTGATGCCGCGCTCCTGCTCCTGCTCCATCCAGTCCATGACGGCCGTACCTTCATGGACCTCACCGATCTTGTAGGTGATGCCGGTATAGAACAGGATGCGCTCGGTCGTCGTCGTCTTGCCGGCATCGATGTGGGCCATGATGCCGATGTTGCGACAGCGACTCAGCGGAATAGTGCGGGCCATCGGTCTTCTCGGATCCTCGTCGGAAACAATCTCAATGAACGGGCGCGGCCGGAACGATGGGCGGCGCTACCAGCGATAGTGGGCGAAGGCCTTGTTGGCCTCGGCCATCCGGTGCGTGTCCTCGCGCTTCTTCACGGCGCCGCCGCGCAGATTGGCCGCGTCGAGGAACTCGTTGGCCAGCTTCTCCTGCATCGTCTTACCGTCGCCGCGCGCGCGCGCGTAGCCGGCCACCCAGCGGATGGCGAGCGACAGGCGGCGGTTCGGGTTGACCTCGACCGGCACCTGATAGTTCGAACCACCCACGCGGCGGGACTTCACCTCGAGACTCGGCTTCGCGTTGTCGATGGCCTTCTTGAAGACCTTCAACGGATCGTCGGCCGACTTCTCCTTCACGATGTCGAGCGCCTTGTACATGATGCGCTCGGCCGTCGACCGCTTGCCGCCACGCATGATGGTGCTCACGAACTTCGTCACGAGCGGACTGTTGTAAATCGGGTCCGCCGGGATCTCACGCTTCGGGATTTCTCGTCGTCGGGGCATGGGAGATCGCTACGCTTTCTTCGGGCGCTTGGCGCCGTACTTCGATCGGCTCTGCATGCGGCCGGCGACGCCGACCGCGTCGAGCGTGCCGCGCACGACGTGATACCGCACGCCCGGCAGGTCCTTCACACGGCCCCCGCGAATGAGCACGAGCGAGTGCTCCTGCAGGTTGTGGCCGACGCCGGGGATGTAGGTCGTCACCTCGATGCCGTTGGTCAGCTTGACGCGCGCGACCTTGCGAAGCGCCGAGTTCGGCTTCTTCGGGGTCTGCGTGAACACGCGGACGCAGACGCCGCGCCGCTGCGGGCTTTGCTGCAGCGCCGGACTCTTCGTCTTCGTCAACACCTTCTCGCGGCCTTTGCGCACCAACTGGCTGATCGTCGGCATAGGTCTCGGTCACCCGTCGCACGAAGCCGGACGGACGAGAAGACAATGGCATCCTCGTCGGCTCGGCATCCGAACACGACCTCCACGCCGCGACAGGCGCGAGATCGGCGTCCCCGGCCTAAGAGCGACGCTCGGCGCCGGGAACTGTTCCCCTATTGCTGTTCGGTCAGCATGGCCGTCGACTCGGCCGCGCCCACAGGCAGCGGCACCGACGGCACGGATACACCAGGAAGCAGGCGCTTCACCTGGACGCGAACCTAGATAGGGTGTCCTAGGCTCGAAATAACCTTGCGAGAGTAGCACGGCTGCCGCGCTCGGGTCAATTCGGCACTGTCATCGTCTTTGCAATGGGCCGCCGCAGTGGCTTTAGCCGCAGTAGCTGCCATCTTCTTTTGCAATGCGTTGGGGCCCCACCCCCAACGCTACGCGCTTCGCCACCCTCGCTGCGCTCGGGGGCTCGCGGTGTCATCTTTTTGGGTTCTGTCCCCTTCGCGATCTTCGCGTCTTCGCGTGAGGCCTTTAGCCGCAGTTGCTGTCATCTTCTTTGCAATGGCGCTGGGGCCCCACCCCCAGCGCTACGCGCTTCGCCGCCCTCGCTACGCTCGGGGGCTCGCGGTGTCATCGTTTTTTTGATTCTGCCCCCATTTCCTTCGCGATCTTCGCGTCTTCGCGTGAGGCCTCCGGCGCTCGCTACTTCGATCGCGAATTCACGTCGTAGTAGGTCCGGATGCGGCCGGCGTGGAAGTCGCGGACGAAGGCGGCAATCGGGTCGAGGGCGCTGGCCCGGCCATCGGGTCCGAGGTACAAGCCCAGGTAGCCGAACCGGCTCGACACGGATCGGATGAACGTGCTGTGGTCGTCGACGGGTAAGGTCGCGATGTTCTCGGCAAAGGCCGGAAACAGGCCGTCCTGGAACAAGTACTGTTCGACGTTCGATACGTAGAAGGCCGACACGGTCGCCCCGTGCTCGCGGACGTAGCGCCCAACCGCTCGCAGCGCTTTCGGGCCGGCGAAGTTCCCGACGACCGGGACGATGAGGTTCCGCTGCTCGAGCGATCGGATGGCCTGGTAGTACTCGTCGTTCGCCAGGTAGCTCCGGAAGGTGCCCTCCCAGTCGGTCTGCATCGCCAGGTCCTCGTAGCTCGGGAACCCGTTGAAGCCGCGGCCACCCCATCGCCCGAACCCCGATCCCATGGAATAGCGAAGGCTCGGACCGTCCCAGAAGAACGCGAAATAGATCGACTCGAGCTGATCCCAGTCCTCTTCCGACAGCGTGAAGCCGTGGACGGCGGTGAGCTGGCGATGGATGGCGCGTACGTTCTCGCGGTACAGCGCCTCGCTCGTCGGGACCCGGTCGAACGCCGTGAACAGGTCGACGACCGTCGACGAGGGCGAGAGCCCAGGCGGCCGCGCCTTCGAAAACAGCCGCGAGATGAACTCCGCGCGATCGGCTGACAGCTCGAAGAGCGCCTTGTACATCAGGAGCTCGAGCAGATTGCCGCGGCGAATGTCGACGATGAACGCCATCGCGGGCCGGATGGCCGCGATGTAGGTGAAATTCTGGTCGGGCGCCACGCCCAGGTACACGCCGCCGGGCCGCGTCTGCCGAACGAGCGCGGGCAGGACGTATTGAAACGTGTGCTCGTTCGAGACGAGGTTGTCCGAGCGGAACGTGCCGCCCGGCTCGGAGAGCGAGGCGGACAGCTTCCAGAACGCGGCGTCGCTCAGCCGCGCGGGCAGCGTAGAGGCGTGCGTGGCAACGGGCGCCTGCGCGGGCGCAACGCTGCCGCCACCCAGGCCGATGACGACCGCGATCAGCGCGGCGATGCCGATCGGCCGCCAGCGCCTCGTCGTCGTCCCCGTCACCGGCGTCACGTCACCGCTCCCGCGAGTGACGCAGGACGTCGAAGTAGCTCACGACGCGCCCCGCGTGGACGTCACGAATGAGATCCGTCATCGAGTCGACGAGCGTCACCGCGCGCGAGCCGCCCGGCGCGCCGCAACTGTCGAAGCACGACCGCACGAACGTGCTGGACGCATCGAGCGGCAGCGTCTCGACGTTCTCGAGGAACCGTCGCCACGCGCCGTCCTGGAAGAGATAACGCTCGACGTTCGATGTGTAGAACACGCCGACCGTGTCGTGCTGCGCCGCGAGATACGCGCCGATGGCGCGAAGCGCCTTGGTGCCGCCGAAGTCGCCGACGACCGGCACGACGCGATTGGCCGACTCGTAGGCCTTCATCCAGCGAAACCGCGCTTCGCTCGCGAGATAGCCCCACTGCACACCGTTCGCGTCGGTCGCCGTCTGCAACGTCGTATAGCTCGGATAGCGATTGAACGGCTGGCTGCTCACGAACGTCATGTCCGGGCCGCCCTCGACGAACTTGCGGTAGACGCGATCGATGGCCGTCGCGTCGGTGGGCGAAAGCGCGAAGCCGTGCGTCTGCCGGAGGTCGGTCAGGATCGCGCGCGAAGTGGCGCGCGCCGCGGCTTCGTCGGGCGACGTCCGCGCGTAGGCCGCGAAGAGCGCTTCGACCGTCGACTGGTCGTCGAGCCCCGACGGCCGTGGGCGCGCGAAGAGCCGCGACAGGAAATCCGCGCGGTCCGAGGCAATCTCGAAGAGCGCCTTGTACATCAACTGGACGTGCAGGTTGCCGCGCCGGACGTCGACGATGAAGGCCAGCCGCGGGTCGACCGCGGCGATGTAGGGAAAGTTCTGATCCGGTCCCACGCCGAGATACACGCGCCCGCGCGGCACGGCCTTCTGGAGCGAGGGAATCACCCACTGGAAGGTGTCTTCGTTCGAGACGAGATTGTCGGAGTCGAAGTAGCCTTCCGGCTCGGACAGTCGGGTGACGAGCGACCAGTACGCGCGATCGCTCAGCCGGTCATCGGCTGTCGCTGCCGGCGCCGCGGCCGGAGCCGCTGGCGCGGTGGCCGCTTGGGACGCAGCGAGCGCTCTCGGCGCGGCCGGCGGGACGAGCCCTCGACCGAACCACAACGCCGCGGCGAGCCCGGCGAGCCAGATCCAGCGAACGGACAGCTTCGATCGCATCGCGCGCATCTCCGGACCGTGCCGCGCGCGTCAGGGCGCGCAGCCTCGCGTTTCTTCCGTCATCGATCCGAGCGAGTTGCGCAGACCGCCGCCGCGATAGCCGAAGCCGCCCTGTCCGGATCGGATGAACGTGCTCGTCTCGTCGAGCGGCATCGACGCGACGTTCGCGCAGAAGTTGTTCCAGTTGCCTTGTTGATTCAGGTACTGCTCGACGTTCGACAAGTAGAATGCCGAGACGATGGCCCCGTGGCTGCGCACGTAGGCGCCGACCGCGCGCAGCGCTTTCGTCCCACCGAAGTCGCCGACGACCGGCACGACGAGGTTGTGCGCCTCGAGCGTTTTGAGATAGCGGAAACCTTCCTCGGTCGCGAGAAAACTGCGTTCCGCCGCGTCGTCGCGCGCCACCATCAGGCTGGCATAATCGGCCATGTTGCCGCGGCCGAAGCCGCTCGCCGACGACGAGTTGTAGTTGATGCTCGGCCCGAACCAGTAGAACTGGTGGTAGACGTACTCGATGCCTTCCAGGTCCTCGGCGTCGAGCGGCAGATGATGCGGCCCACTCGTGAGCAGCGCGTCGATGTCGTGCAGATTCTGCTGATAGACCGACTCGGCGCTCGTGGTCACGTTCCAGTACGCGTTCATCAAATCGGACGCGGTCGATTCAGACGTCAGCCCTTTCGGTCGCGGTTTGGTGAAGAGCCGCGAGACGAACTCGGCGCGGTCGGCCGACAGCTCGAAGAGCGCCTTGTACATGAGCTGCGCGTGCAGGTTGCCGCGGCGGATGTCGGTGATGAACGCCATCTTCGGCCGGATGGCGATCATGTAGTTGAAGTTCTGCTCGGGTCCGACGCCGAGGTACACGCCGCCGGGCCGCACGCGCGCGACGAGATCGGGAATGACGGCCGGATAGTACAGCTCGTTCGAGAGCAGGTTGTCGGATCGGAAGTGACCATTCGGCTCGGAGAGCTCCTGGCTGAGCGTCCAGAAGTCCTGATCGCTGAGCGCCGTGGGCAGCGTGTCCCCGGCCGCCGACAGCCGAAGCCGACCGGCCGTCGAGACGAGCACCGCCGCGACGAGAGCTCCTACCGCCAGCCAGCCGCGCGATCGCATCATGGGGCGCCTCGCCGCCGAGTGTAGCACTGGAGATGACGACGACTGGCGGCGCACGTCACGGTCGCCCGCCACGAAATCCACCGCTCGTTACGGCCGGCCGAGCTGACGCTGGATGCCTTCGCGCACCGCTTCAATCGACGCGGGCGATCCGGTGAAGAGCTTCTCCGGGAACCGCGTGTACTGCACCATGTCGGCGTAGATCGGACCGCTCTCGTAGAGATTCAACCCCATGCCGGCCAGGTACTGCAGGCGCAGATTGCGGTCGAGGTTGATCGGCGCGTCCTTCAACCAGGGCGCGAGGTCGGATGCCGATCCCGCGTAGTTCGACAGCAGGTCCACCGCCGAGTTGATGCCGATTTCCGAAAGCGACTGCCGGACCTCGGCGTATTCGGGCCGATCGAGCTTCGCCTGCAGCGCGTCGATGTCGATCGTGAGCGGCTCGACCGTGCCCATCAGCACGAGGTCGTAGCCCTCGCCGTTGTTCGTGTTGCCCCAGACGACGCCATTCGGGAACGCCTCGAGGAACGTGCCGATCTCGCTCTTGGTCGCCTGCGTGTTGCTCTCGTAGAGCTGCACGAAGAGCGTCACGACGCCACCGGGATTGAGGTGGCGCTTGACGATGTCGAAGAACTCACGCGTGTAGAGCGTGGCCGCGCCCTTCACCCACGGATCGAGCGGGTCGGACGTGATCGCATCGAACTTCTGGTTCGTCGTGAGCAGGAAGTGTCGGGCGTCGTCGATGTGGACGGTGACCTTCGGGTTGTCGACGACGTTGTAGTTGTAGTCGCCGAAGTACTTCGAGACCGACGCCGGCACGAGCGGCTCGATCTCGGCAATCGTCATGTGCTTCACGCCGGGTCCGATCGACACGGCCCCGGCCGTGACGCCCGCGCCGCAGCCGATGACGAGCGCGTTGGTCGGCGTCTTCGGAATCAGGTGCGTGAAGTGGCCGAGCATCCGCTGCAGCCGCATGTCCTGCGGCTCGCTCGACGCCTGCACCTTGCCGGCGTTGTGATAGTTGCGCACGCCGTTGGGCGTCTCCGACACGGCCACGAACGCGTTCAGCCCTTCGCCGACGTAGATGATGTTGGTGAGCCCGATCCACGTCGCGGCGTAGCGGCCGTAGGCGACGAGAATGCCGGGCACGGGCGGCACGGTCCGCCACAGCACGCCGGCCACGCCGGTAGCGGCGATGAGCGCCACGACCGACGCCCAGCGCGTCCCGTGCACGGGACGCGCGCCCGCCGGTCCCGCGACGTCCTCGGCCGCGAGTTCCGCCGTCGTCTCCTTCCGATCGCCGACGACCATGGGCGCGAGCAGCGTGAGGCCGACCACGGCCGAGATCAGGATGAGCAACTGCTCGCCGTGCTGCGTGTGAATGGACTGCGTGACGATGAGGCTCGTGCCGAGCGATCCGAGGATCGCGCCGACCGTGTTGGCGGCATAGACGCCGCCGACGAGCCGTCCGGAATCTTCACCGGGCGCGGCGACAGCCGCGAGCGCCAGCGGGAAACTCGCGCCCCAGAGAACCGCCGCCGGCAGCACGACCCACAGACAGCGGACGATGTCGAGCTGGAAGTTCAGCCAGGGATCGCCGGTGATCGACGGGTTGATCGGCCAGTACGGCAGCGACCGCTGGAGCATGTACGCGGCCCAGGCCATCGCGGCGCAGAGCAACATCTGACACCAGCCGAACGCGGCGCGCGGCCGCCGGCTGTCGCGCGCGATGACCGACCCGATGCTGCTGCCGATGCCGAGCCCGAAGAGGAAACACGCGAGGATGAGCGAGAACGCGTAGACCGTCGCGCCGAAGACGAGCGACAGGAGCCTCGTCCACAAGACCTCGCACGAGAGCGCCGTGAACCCGGACAATGCGATCGCGACGTACACCGTGCGCGCGCCCGGCGCCCGCGCAACTGATCCGCGCGCGGCGATGGCCGGCGTCGAATGCGGCGTCCGCGACGCGATGAGGAGACCAAGGAGCGCGACGATCAGGTTGATCGCGACCGCGGCGTAGGTCGCAATGCCCATGTCGTAGACGCGCAAGAGGTAGAAGCCGGCGAAGAGACTGCCGATCACGGCGCCCGCGATGTTGCCGCCGTAGAAGAAGCCCAGCCAGGACACGCCTTCCGGCGTCGCCTCGACCCAGCGCGCAATCGCCGGCAGCGTCGCGCCCATCATGAGCGTCGGCGGCAGCAGGCAGATGGCCGCGACGATGCCGCGGACGAAGAGATTGCCGCCGCCGATCGCGGCATACACGCTGTTGACGAGCGGCATGCCGAAAAGGAGCAACAGCCCCATGATGCCGATGCCCAGTTCGAGCGTCGCATACACACGCAGGGGGTGCCGGCGGGCGTCGATGAAGCGCGGCAGCACGTAGCTGCCGAGGCACATGCCACCCATGAACGTCCCGAGCAACACGCCGAGCGAGACGGCCGACGAGCCGATCACGAGCTGCAGGAGCTGGAACCAGACGATTTCGTACATCAAGGCCGCGCAGCCGCTGCCCACGAACAGCAACAGCAACGCCGGCAGATAGGGATTGGCCGTGGTGAGCGGCGAGCGGGAACCGGTGCTCATAAGCGGGGGAATCCTATATCAAACGACCGAACGTCAGGCAGGCATGTTTACGACGGCCGACGGCGCAGCGTTGCCCGTCATGGCACGACCCAGCGGCCGTCGACGCAAGTCGCCGGTGCGCCCGACGACGAGAGGGGCGGGGCGCCGGAGCATCCGGCGCTGCCGCTCGCGCCCGATCCACTCGTGGCCGACGCGGGCGGCGTCGTTCCGGGAGCCGTCCATCGACCGTTCTGGCACGTCCAGTCAACGCCTGGCGCCGGCTGCGCGCATGTCGTCGAGGGCGATCCTGCCGATGCGGGCAGCGTTGAACCGGAAGCGGTGCGCGATCCCGGGCTCGTCGTCCCGGCAGCCGTTGTTCCCGACGTCGTTCCCGACGGTGCGCCCGGTTGCGACCCAGCCGTGCCATCGGTGCCGGCAATCACCCAGGTGCTGTCCTGACAGACGAACGATGGTCCAGGTTGTGCGGTTACGCAGCCAGCCGATCGACCTCCGGGCCCGGCCCCCGCGCCTTGTCCCACGGCAGGACCGAGTTGCCACACGCCATCCTGACAGACCCAGCTCGCGCCGGGCGACCCACCCTCACAGGCCGAGTCATCCGAGGTCCCCTGCCCCGCGCTCGTGCTGGCCGTCGTCGTTGCGGCCGAGCCCGACGCTGCGGTCGAAGACGATGAAGGTGCAGATGAAGACGAGGTGGTCGACGTCCCCGAGGCGGGAGTCGACGACGCCGTCGACGTGGAGGAAGTGGATGGCGCCAGCCGTCCACCCACGTGCGACGGACTGGTGACGAGCGCGGGCTGGGTGACGACCGTCGGCGGCACGGGCTGGCGCGCCGCAATCTCGTACGCGGCCACCGCCACGGCCAGCGCGGCGACCGCGAGCCATCCCACGAATCGCGGAGACACACCGAACGGCGGCTGCGACGGCGCGCCAGGTTCGAGCGGATCGCTATCGATGCGGGCGGCAGAACGCATACGTCCCCCGCACGCCGGCTCAGTTCATGGTAGCGCGCTTTCCAACTTCGAACTTTTGAACTTCGAACTTCGAACGAAGGAGGCGCCTTCGGCGCATCTCCACTATTGAAGGAGGATGACTGCTACTCGCGAATGTCGACCGGCCGATTCTCGCGCGCCGAGTCGGCGAGCGCTCGCGCGATGATCGTCGCCTGCCGGCCATCGTGTCCGGTGACGGGCACGGGCTGACCGGCGCGGACGGCATCGACGAACGCCTGCGCCTCGAGACGATACGCCTCGGCGTAGCGTTCGGGAAAGAACGGCACGTAGGCCGTGGCGTGCTCGCCCGTCTCGTCGCGGCAAACCACGCGATCGCGCGCGACGTTCAGGTTCGAGAGCGAGCCGCGCGATCCGAACACTTCGAGCCGCTGGTCGTAGCCGTAGGTCGTCTTGCGGCTGTTGTCGATCGTGGCCAGCGCGCCATTCGACAACACGAGCGTGATGACGGCCGTGTCCCAGTCACCGGCACGCGTGAACATGTCGTCGACGAGCACGGTCGCGCGCGCGTAGACGCTCGTCACCTCGGCGCCGGTGACAAAGCGCACCATGTCGAGGTCGTGGATCGTCATGTCGAGGAAGAGCCCCCCCGACGAGGGGATGAACGACTCGGGCGGCGGCACGGAGTCGCGGCTGGTGATACGGACGATCTGGATGTCGCCGATGCGGCCCGCGCGGACTTCGTCAGCGATGCGCGCGAAGTCGGGATCGTACCGCCGCTGGAACCCGAGCATGAGCGGCACGCCACGGCGCGCGACCTCCGCGTTGATCGCGTCGATCTTCGCCAGATCGAGATCGAGCGGCTTCTCGGAGAAAATCGGCTTCCCCGCCGCGAGCGCGTCCATGATGACCTGGTAGTGCGTGCTCGTCGGCGTGCAGACGGCGAAGGCGTCGACGTCGGTCGCGCGGAGCACGTCGTGATAGTCAGCGACGGCGCGCGGCACGCCGAGTTTCCGCGCGAGCGTTTCGGCGGCCGGCAGATTTACATCGGCGATGACCGCGACCTCCGCGCCGGCCACGCGCGTGGCGAGATTCGTCGCGTGGATCGTCCCAATCCGTCCTGCCCCGAGTACGCCGAACCGCAACGGTCGCTGAGCCATGCGTCACAGGATATGACAGCGCGGCGGTGAGACGGGAAATCGCGCCGACAGCAGCGCGTCAGGGATGCGGCGACGGAACCGCGGCGGCCGGCCCCTGCTCGGTCGAAATCTCGAACTTGCGGAAGTCCGAATAACTGGCGTGGCCCGAAAGCGTGCCGATTTGCTGGCCGAGCGTGTTGGTGATCGTGTAGGTCTCGGTCATCTCTTCGGGCAGCCAGAGCTTGAGCGACTCCACGTCGTGATAGGTGACGACGATCGAGGCCTTCACGCCGGTCGTGGCGATGTGGCTGTCCAGATCGAGCTCAGACTGCAGCACTTCCCCGGTGTCCGGATCGAGCCAGAACAGCCCGTCCGCTGGAGCGTCGTCTTTCGAGCCGATGAGGCGCGGACGGACCTTCTCCCTGAATCGCAGGACGGTCGCGTGGCGGCCATGGACCGAGTCACTGCCCTTGTTGTCGAACACGGATCGCGACTGGTTCGGGGTCCGCAGGAACGCGAGTGCCGCCATCGGCAGATTGAGCGTGCGCTGGACGGCCGTGGACTCCAGGTTGAAGCGCGCGCCTTCGGCCACGATCCGGCGCGCCTGCGCCATCGCGTTCGGATTCGGGTGCGTGAAGAGATCGATGACACGGTTCTCGCGGTCGCGCACGGGCTTGCCGTCGACGTCGAACACGTCGCGGAACTCGACGAGACCGAGCGTGGGATCGTTCGTCACCGTCAGGTCCGACTTGAGGTGCCGGGCCATGACGACCTGCAGGTGCGACTGCTGGACGTAGTCCTCGGCGATGACGAGGCCGTCGACGGCCTGCGCGAAGCCGTCGAGATAGCGTCCGGCCGCGGCCAGCAGATCGGCCGTCGTCTGCTGACGCGCCGCGACGGGTGCGGCCGCCGCCCACAATGCGGCGCCGATCACGAAGGCCCCGACCATGACGCGCTGCACGCCTGCGCCTCCTCGACTCCCACGACCAGAGTCACGCTGCCCACCGCCAGACGGACTGCCAGACCTTTGCGTGATGCCGAAATGTAAAGCTGCAGGGTTGAAAGTAGAGCCCGCGGGCCGGGCGTGTCAACACCGGACTACGCCGACGAGTGGCGCACGCCCTGGTCGACGCGGTTGAGCGCGCTCACGATGGCGCGAATCGACGCGAGCTCGATGTTCGTGTCCATGCCCGCGCCGAACACCGTCGCACCGCGGTTCGTGCGGATCTGGATATAGGACACGGCACGCGCCGCGGTGCCGCGGCCGAGCGAGTGCTCCGCATAGGACAGCACGTCGAAGAGCGGCAGGCCGGTCGAGACCAGCGCGCGGACGAAAGCATCGATCGGCCCGTTGCCCTCCGCCGTGAGCTCGTACCGCTGATCGTCGACGCGCAACACTGCTTCGCATCGCACCGCTTCGTCGAGCTCCGTCGTCCGGAAGCGATCGAGGACGACAGGACCGTCTGGCTCGACGTAGGCACGGACGAACGCGTCGCGAATTTCCTCGGCCGTCAGCTCGCGTCCGGTCGTATCGGCCAGGTCGTTCACGAGCCGGCCGATTTCCTTGTGCATCGCCTTCGGCAACATGAAGCCGTACTCGTGCTCGAGCACGTAGGCGACGCCGCCCTTTCCCGATTGCGAGTTGATGCGGATGATGGCCTTGTAGCTGCGGCCGATGTCGGCGGGATCGATCGGGATGTAGAGCACGTCCCACGGCGCGCCGGGCGCCTGCGCGGCCCAAGACTTCCGGATCGCGTCCTGGTGCGATCCGCTGAACGCGGTGAACACCAGATCGCCGGCGTACGGCTGGCGCGGCGGCACGTCGAGGCGCGTGCATCGCTCGTACACCTCGCGAATGCGCGGCAGGTCCGAGAAGTCGAGGCCGGGATCGATCCCGTGTGTATAGAGGTTGAGCGCGACGGTCACCAGGTCGAGGTTGCCCGTCCGCTCGCCATTGCCGAAGAGCGTGCCCTCGACACGCTCGGCGCCGGCGAGCAGACCGAGCTCGGTCGCCGCGATGCCGGTGCCACGATCGTTGTGCGTGTGCAGCGACACGATCGATCGGTCGCGTCGCGAGAGGTGCGTGCTCATCCACTCGATCTGATCGGCGTGGACGTTGGGCATCGCGTACTCGACCGTCGCGGGCAAGTTGATGATGATCGGCCGTTCGACCGTCGGCTCCCACACGTCGGTCACACGCTCGCAGATCTCGAGCGCGAAATCGAGCTCGGTGCTCGTGAAGCTCTCCGGCGTGTACTCGAACCGGAGATCGGTCCCCGTCGCGACGAGCGCCGCCCCGTCGCGCTTCACCCACTCGGTGCCCTGCACCGCGATGCGGACGATGTCGGCGCGGCTGGCGTTGAAGACGTAGCGGCGCTGGGCGGGCGACGTCGAGTTGTACAGGTGAAAGATGACGCGACGCGCGCCGCGAAGAGCCTCGCACGACCGCGTGACGAGCTCTTCCCTCGCCTGACACAGAATCTGGATCGCCACATCGTCTGGGATCCGGTCCTCGTCGATCAAGCGGCGGATGAAATCGAACTCGATCTGCGAGGCGGACGGAAAGCCGACCTCGATCTCCTTGAAGCCGATGGCGACGAGCAGGTCGAAGAACTCGAGCTTTTCGTCGACGCTCATCGGCTGCGCGAGCGCCTGGTTGCCGTCGCGCAGGTCGACACTGCACCAGATGGGCGCCCGTGTCAGCGTGCGGCTCGGCCACTGACGGTTCGGCAGGTCGACGGGCGGGAACGGACGGTACTTGGTGGAAGCAGGCAGCATGATCGCGATGACTGCGGCCAGCTTATCAAGGATGCCACGAGCTCAGGGCTCCGTCACGCCGTGGAACACCTCGGCGCGCACGACGAGGCCATCCGGGCCGAACGTCAGGTTTTCCGAGACGCGCCGCGACTGGCCGTTGATCGTCGAGCGATAGACGATGGCGAGCTCGTGTGTGCCGGCGTCCCAGAGCACGCGATCGATCTCGAATCGCAACGAGCTGATGCGCGCGAGCGCCGTCATCCAGTAGCGGCGCAGCGCCGCCTTGCCCTCAATCGTCGCGGCCCCGACCACGGCCGCGGCCGTCGGACTGGTAAAGGTGACGGCCTCGTCGAAGTGCGACAGGATCCGCTCGACCGCCAGCTCGTTCCAATCAGCGGCCCAGTCGTCGGCAAACGCGCGGGCCTGTTGGCTGGTCATCGTGGTGCGTCCTCTGCTTCGGCGCCGAGATTACTACTCGTCCCGGGAACGGAGCGTCCACGGTCGCGAGCCCCGGTGGCGCGGAGCTATTGCAAATGATACCAATGTCTCATATTATTTCAATTGATGCTGACAGCAACCGCCCCTGAGGTTCGCGCCGAGGACGCGGCCAGCGTGCTGGCAAAGGCGACGCTTTCGGCGGCGCGACGGCTCGGCCTCACCAATCGCGATCTCGCGGTCGTTCTGGGCGCGAGCGAAGCCTCGGTGTCGCGGCTGGCCCGCGACCGCGCGCTCAGGCCGGGCTCTGCCGAAACGTCGTTGGCCCTGCTCTTCGTCCGGCTGTTCCGCAGCCTCGATGCGATCACCGGCGGCGACGAAGCGAAGGCCCGCGCGTGGTTCACGGCGTTCAACCGTCACCTCGGCGGCGCACCTGCCGAGCGCATCCGGTCAACCGAGGGTCTCGTGAATGTCGTCCAGTATCTGGACGCAATCCGCGGGAAGCTCTAGCCTCGCGCCCCTCGTGGCCGAGCCCTGGCGCGTCGTCGAAGCGCAGCATCGCGTCGCGACGCGCAAGCTCGTGGACTCCGACCGCGAGCAGACGATCCTCGAGGACCTCCTCGAATCGGCCAAGCCGCAGCCGCCCGACAATCGGACGTTGCACTACCTGCTATCCACGCCGTTCCGCTATCCCCCACTGCCACATGGATCGCGCTTCGGCTCCCGCTGGGAACCGGGCATCTGGTACGGGTCCGAAGCGCTGCGCACGGCGTTCGCGGAGGTCGCCTATTACCGCCTGCTCTTCCTCGACGGCACCGACGCGAATCTCGACGGCGTGGAAACCGATCTCTCCACGTTCCGCGCGTCCGTCGGCACACCACGCGGCGTCGACCTGACGACGCCGCCGTTCGATCGCTGGCGCGCACGGATCGTCTCGAAGACGAGCTACGCCGCGACGCAGCCACTCGGTACGGCGATGCGCGAAGCAGGAGTGCACGCGTGTCGCTACGTCTCGGCGCGAGACGCGGACGGCGGCATCAACATCGCGCTCTTCGCACCGGAGGCCTTCGCATCCGCGCGGCCCAAGGCTCTTCAAACCTGGCACTCAGTCTCGACGCGCGCCAGTGTCGAAGTATCGAAGCGTGACTATTTCGAGCGAGCGTCGTATCGATTCCCGCGCGAGGCGTTTCTCGTCCAGGGCACCCTGCCGCACCCGTCCGTATAGCGGACGCGTCTTGACGGTCTGCGCGCGCGTCGGCCGGTCACTCCGATCGGCTGCTATCGGCCCGAAGGAGCGATTACAGGGCGACCGAATGGCGCTTGCAGTCTCGAGACGACGATGGCATCGTCGTCGAGGAGGCGGGTGTGACGACTAACGAGTATCTCGACTCGGAGGAAACCACTCGGCACGTGGAGTTGGCGTGGGGCGAAGTGCACGAGGCCGCGCCGAACTGGGACCATCAGATGGCGGTGGGCCGGCTGTTCTCGCGGCTCGACGCCCACGTCCGGCGATTCGCGCTCGGCGAGGTCGGCTTGGCGCCCATCGACGTGATCCTCGATGGCCCACGGTCGCTCGTCGTCCAGCCCGACATCCTCTTCGTCGCCCCCGATCGGTGCAACATCATCCGCAAGCAGCTCTGGGGAGCCCCGAACCTCGTCGTCGAGGTGCTGTCGCCCGACACCCGCCGGTACGACCGAACGGAAAAGCGGCAATGGTACGCGGATTATGGCGTCCAGGAGTTGTGGCTGGTGGATCTGCGGGAGGCGACCGTCGCGGTCGGCAACCCACGCCTTCCCGCCGACCGATTCGCGACGTATGCTGCGGCGCAGATGGTGCGGTCGCGCGTGCTCCCGCGTCTCCGCCTCCGGGCCGCTCAGGTATTTTGACGCGCGTCACCCACGAGGCGACGAGCATCAAACGCGCGCGGCTCGCGACCGTAATCTCTCCCGCAAACGTGACCGCCGCTCCGTGGCGGTCGACGCGACGATCAATGTCCGGCCGTGCCATCGCTGCAGTGTCGCGCCAAAGGACCCGATAGAAGACGCATGCTCGGCAGGCGGACCACCATCCTTCTCAGCGTGGCCATCGGGATGGCGCTGGAACTCGGCATCCACGCACTGAGCGGCCGTCGGGAGGCGTGGGACAGCCCGTTGTACTGGACGGTCGGCCTGCCGATCGCCGGCGTGGCGGCGCTCGTCATCGGTTGGCTCGCACGGCGCCGCGACTGGCTCTGGACGGTCCTGATCGTGCCCGGTCAAGTCCTCACGATGATGCTACGGAGCGCGGAAATCAGCGGCCTTCTGCCCCTCACTGTCGTGCTCTCCGCCGTGCTGAGCGCGCCATTCGTGGTCGCGGCGTTCGTGGGATCACTGCTGCGGCCGCGAAGATGGCGCGCGGACCAAGGCACGCCGCTCCGCTAGCGAGAGCCGCGAATCAGCTTGATCACGAACGGGTCGAATCCCCATTTCTTCATCTCGACGAGCGGACGCGACTGGCCGACGGTCGTCAGCACGAACTCGGCCAGCGGCTCGCGACGCGTGTTCGCAATGCCCGACATCGTGGCGTAGTAGTCGTTGGCGACGCCTGCTTTCGGAACCAGCGAGAACACCCACACCCGCGCGCCCTTGCCTTCACGCCAGGCGACGTATCCAACTCCCGTCACGATACGCCCCTTTTCGTCCTTGACGTCTCGGCGCACGAGGAACTGGACGTTGGCGTTGGCTTTCGCGAGATCCGGCGGCTTGGTCGCAATGACCTCCCGACGACCGCCGAGGCGTCCGTCCGCCCTCGTCAACTCGACTCCCAAGTAGGTGTCACCGCGTTGCGCTGGAGCCGCCGACGTTCCAACTCCAAAGAGGATCGCGCAGATCGCCACGAATCCGAGAACTCGCATTCGCTTTTCTCCTTCAGTCCACTCGAAGCGTCACGGCCGGGTTGATCCGGGCCATCAACCGCGTCGGCACCCACGCCGCCACGAGACCAACGCCCAGCACACCAATGGCGGACAACGCGATCTCCCACAATCCGGTTTTCCCCGCGGGCAGCAGGCGTGGCATCTCGAGGACCGCCCAGCAGGCCAGTCCGAATCCAGCAGTGACGCCTACCGCTACGGGCCATACGGTGACCGCCAGTACGCCGCGGCGGACCGCCGTAGTCGTCGCACCGAGCGCGATCCGGATACCGGCTTCACGGCGGCGGCGAGCGACTTCGAAGCTCGTGACCGCGTGCAGGGCGACGACCATCAGGAACAGCGTCACGCCACCCAGCACGCCCAGGAGCGCTGCGAGAAAACGTGGACGCTCGACCAGAGGCTCGAGTCGCGCATCAACCGACTCGACCTGCAGCGAACCCGGACCGAAACGACGATCGAGCATGGCCTTTAGGTACGCGGGATCTGGTCTTCTGCCGGGCTCCATACGAAGGAGCACAGGCAGGCCACTCTGCTGCGGCGGAACATCTCGCGACCCGATCGGCACCTGGAGCGTCGGCGACACGGGTGCACCGGGCTCCTGTCTCATGTCTTCATGAACGCCCACGATGGTGCGATTCACGATCCCGACTCTCAAGACTCGGCCAATGGCCGCGGACGGGGCCTCGCCTGGCCATAACAGACGCGCGCCGGTCTCGTTCACGACGGCCACGGGAGCCGTCGCATCGAGTTCGGCCACGGTGAAGTCGCGACCGGCCACGAGCTTCGTCCCGAACGTGTGGAGAAAGTCGGACGCCACGGCGAGGACCCGCCCGTCGAGGCCGTGATCCTTCCAGAAACCCGTCGGATCTGCCTGTCCTTCGAGAGGATCCGCCAACGACGCGCTCGCGCTGACGACACCGGGTGCCACACGCAAGACATCGAGTACCTCCACCGCGCGCCGGCGGTCGGTGTCGGCATCGGGCAGGGCGTCGGATCCATTCACGATTCCGTGACCGACGTCGAGGGCGAACAGGTTCTGTGGCGCGAACCCCGGCGAGCTCACGAGCAGCGAGACGAACGGCGGAATCGTCAACGCGCCACCAACCACCACGGCCACGCCGAGCATGGCTTCGACCGCCAACACGATCCGCGTGACCGCGGACGACGTACCACCGCCGCCGGCCGATCGAGCGTTGAGAATCTGAACGACGGACGTCCGCCGTGAGGCAAGCGCCGGGAAGATCCCGGCAGCGACGGCGCCGCAACAGGCAAAGCCGGCGGTCGCCACGAGGAGTCGCGGGTCCCAACCACCGACCGCGAACCCTTTCAGCACGCTCGGCACGACGTGGAGCACCGTCGACTGCAATCCCAGGTACGTCACCCAGCCGGCCAATGCTCCGAGCGTGCAGATGACCGACGCCTCGAGGAAAGCCATGCGAAACAGACGACTCGGCGACGCGCCGAGCGCCAGCCGCACGACGGCATCATCCGCCCGCCAACGCCCCCACGTCAGCAACAGGACCGCAAGATTGACGACGGCCACAGCGAAGACGGTCCAAACTGCTGCCGTCAGCAACCACAAGTACGGACGTACGAGAATCGTGAATCCCGTCTGGAGCGGCAACACGGTGAGCCGTTGTCGCGTCGGTGTCGGCGTGTCCGTGGCTTCCCACGCCATCGTCGACACCTGGTTGGCAACCACCTGCGCCGCTTGTATCGAGACGCCGCGTCTGAGGCGCGCGAACGGCGCCACGGTCAGCGGTCCGCGGGGAAACATCTCCAATCGGCGATCGCGATAGGCGAACACGCCGTCGAAGCGACCGAGGAGATGTGACGACGGTAAAAGGAATCCGGGAGGAAGCACGCCGACGACGCGGTAGGTAAACGGTCCGGCTTGCCAACTGAGATGCAGCACGGAATCGGAACCACGGAATGCCCTCTGCCACGTCTCCGCGGTCAAGAGCACCGGCCGTTGTCGTCCGTCATCGGCGTCGACCGGACTGAAGGAGCGGCCAAGTGCCGGCACCACGCCGAGGACGTCGAGCGCGTTCGCCCTGACCGGTGTCAGGCGCAACGGGCTTTCGCCCGGAATCGCGGCCGTCTCCGCCACCCATCCATCCGCCCAGCTCACGCCTTCGAACACGTCTGTTCGTGCGGCCAACGCCTGGCTCATGACAAATGGCATGAAGGCCTGAGCCAATCCGACATCGCTTCGGGCAAAGAGATGAATGTGGACGAGGCGATCCGGTTCCGCAAAGGGCAACGGGCGAAAGAGGAGCCGATCGATCAGGCTGAGCACGACGACGTTGACGGCCACGCCGAGCGCAAAGGTCACGACGGCCGCGACGACGAGCCCACGACCACGCGTGACGCTCCGGAGCGCGTGCCTCGCGTCGGTGCCCAATTCTCGCATCAGCCTTCTCCCGCGAGATCTTCCCGACGGCCACTGCCGTTGTCGATGTGGTCGCGATCCTACCATCACGCGTCCGCGCGCGAACGTGATCTGTCCCACCTTCGCGATCTTCGCGTCTTCGCGCGAGACCGTGAAACGCGCCGCTCCTCCTGACCAAAAACACAACGGGCGCGCCCCCAAGAAGGAGCGCGCCCGTTGATTCTTCGCGCGCGGATGCGGATACCGTCCGCGCCTACTCCGCGTCGTCCTTGAAGGTCCCGAAGTCGACGTCCGCGTAATCGTCCATCTCGCGCTGCGCCTCGAGTTCCTCAGGCGACGGCGGCGGTGGTGGCGGCGGCTCGTCGGAGGGGATTTCCACGTGTCGGTACCACTCGAAGCCCGTGCCCGCCGGGATGAGCCGGCCCATCGTCACGTTCTCCTTGAGGCCGCGCAGGTAGTCGACCTTGCCGGAGATGGACGCCTCGGTCAGCACGCGCGTCGTCTCCTGGAACGACGCGGCCGAGATGAACGAGTCGGTCGAGAGCGACGCCTTCGTGATGCCGAGCAAGAGCGGCCGGCCCTTGGCCGGCATGCCGCCCTGCGCCAACACGCGCTCGTTCTCTTCCTGGAAGCGGAACTTGTCCACCTGCTCCTCGATGAGGAACTCGGTGTCGCCCACCTCCTCGACCTTCACCCACCGCATCATCTGCCGCACCACGACCTCGATGTGCTTGTCGTTGATGCCGACGCCCTGCAGCCGGTAGACCTCCTGGATCTCGTTGACGAGATACGCCTGGAGCTCCTTCTCGCCGAGCACCGCGAGGATGTCGTGCGGGTTGCGCGGTCCGTCCATGAGCGGCTCGCCCGCGTGGACGCGGTCGCCTTCCTGGACGTTCACGTGCACGCCACGCGGCAGCGAGTACTCCCGCACGTCGCCGCCCTCATCGGGAACGACCAGGATCTTGCGCAGCCCCTTGACGACGCCACCGTGCCGGACCGTGCCGTCGATCTCCGAGATGACGGCCGTCTCGCGCGGCTTGCGCGCTTCGAAGAGCTCGACCACGCGCGGCAGACCGCCCGTGATGTCCTTCGTCTTGGTCGTCTCGCGCGGGATCTTCGCGAGCACGTCGCCCGCGTACGCCGCGTCGCCGTTGGCCACCATCAGGTGCGCGTTCGACGGCATGTGATAGCGGTGCGCCACCTCGCCGTCGGCGCCCACGATCTCGATCGCCGGCTGCTTCTTCTCATCCGGCGAGTCGACGATGATGAGCCGCGACAGGCCCGTGACCTCGTCGACGTCCTCGTGGACCGTCACCTTGTCGATGATGTCCTTGAAGCGGACGGTGCCGCCCCCCTCGGTGAGGATCGAGAACGTGTACGGATCCCACTCGACGAGGATCTGGCCCTTCTCGACGGCCTGTCCGTCGCGCACCTTGAGGTGCGCGCCGTAGACGACGGCGTACCGCTCGCGGATGACGCCCTTCTCGTCGACGACGTTGATCGATCCGCTCCGGTTCATGACGATGAGCGGCTTGACCTCGTTCGGACCGGCGGCGCGTCCCTCGACGGCGACGATGCCGTCGAAGCGCACGAGCCCCTTGTGACGCGCCTCGAGCGTCGACTGATCGGCGACGCGCGACGCGGTGCCGCCGATGTGGAACGTCCGCATCGTGAGCTGCGTGCCCGGCTCGCCAATCGACTGCGCCGCGATGACGCCGACGGCCAGACCCAGCTCGACGAGCCGACCGGTCGCCAGGTCGCGGCCGTAGCACTTGGCGCACACGCCGCGGCGCGACGCGCAGGTGAGCACCGACCGGATCTTCACCCGCTCGATGCCCGCGTCCTCGACGCGCTCGGCCAGCGCTTCGTCGATCTCGCCAGCCGCCGGCACGATGACCTCGCCCGACGATGGGTCGATGATCGCCTCGAGCGCGACACGGCCGACGATGCGGTCCGCGAGCCGCTCGATGATCTCGCCGCCCGAGTCGATGATCGGCCGCGCCTCGAGCCCGTCGAGCGTGCCGCAATCCATCTCGGAGATGATCACGTCCTGCGCGACGTCGACCAGACGCCGCGTGAGGTAGCCCGAGTCGGCCGTCTTCAGCGCCGTGTCGGCCAGGCCCTTGCGCGCGCCGTGCGTCGAGATGAAGTACTGCAGCACGGTGAGGCCTTCGCGGAAGTTCGACGTGATCGGCGTCTCGATGATCTCGCCCGACGGCTTGGCCATCAGGCCTCGCATGCCCGCGAGCTGGCGGATCTGCTGCTTGCTGCCGCGTGCGCCCGAGTCGGCCATGACGTAGACCGGGTTGAAGCTGCGGCCCGACTTGTCGAGCGCCTCCATCTCGCCGAACATCTCGTCGGCGATCTTCTCGGTGACCTCCGACCAGATGGCGATGACCTTGTTCTTGCGCTCGCCG
>DASZOV010000043.1:0-75637 GCA_035550595.1 Vicinamibacterales bacterium | reverse complement strand
TGCATCGTGCCGAGTTTGCGGGCGTCGATGAAAAGCGTCTGGCCCTTGCGCCCGCCGGGACGGTTCGGCGATTTGTGCGGCAGGTTCTTGCCGGTCTTGTCGCGCGTGAGGAACCAGAGGCAGACGGGGATGCCGGTGGTGAAGAACAACTGCGGCGGGAGCGCGACGACGGCATCGACCAGATCAGCCTGGACGATCTTGCGGCGGATTTCGCCTTCGCCGCCGGTGTTGGACGAGAGCGAGCCATTGGCCATGACGAAGCCCGCGACACCGCCGCCGCGGCCGTTTGGCGGCGCGAGGTGATGGATGAAGTGCTGAATCCAAGCGTAGTTCGCATTGCCGACCGGCGGCGGGCCGAAGCGCCAGCGGGCATCGTCGCGCAGCAGCTCGCCGGACCATTCGCTGACGTTGAACGGTGGATTGGCGAGGATGTAATCGGCCTTCAGATCCGGGTGGAGATTGCGCAGGAACCTGTCGGCCGGCTGCGGGCCGAGGTTAGCTTCGATCGTGTGGATGGCGAGGTTCATGTGCGCCAGTCGCCACGTCGTCGGGTTGGATTCCTGGCCGAAGATGGAGATGTTCTTGCGGTTGCCGCCGTGCGCGACGACGAATTCTTCGGACTGCACGAACATGCCGCCCGATCCGCAGCACGGGTCGTACACGCGCCCCTTGTACGGCGCCAGCATCTCGACGAGCACGCGCACGACGTGCGACGGCGTGTAGAACTGCCCGCCCTTCTTGCCCTCGGCGCTCGCGAACTGCGCGAGAAAATATTCGTAGACTCGCCCGAGCGTGTCCCGCGACCGCGATGCCTCATCGCCGAGTGCGACGTCGCTCAACAGATTGATGATCTGCGCGAGCCGCTGCTTGTCGAGCCCGGGCCGCGCGTAGTCCTTGGGCAGCACGCCCTTGAGCGACGGGTTGTCCCGCTCGATGGCCACCATCGCGTCGTCGACGAGCCTGCCGATCGTCGGCTGCGGCGCCATGGACTTCAGGTACTGCCACCGCGCTTCCGGCGGCACCCAGAAGATGTTGACCGCACGATATTCGTCCGGATCCTCGGCGTCCGCGCCTTCGGCCTTCTGCGCCGTGAGCTCGGCGTGCTTGGCCTCGAAGGCGTCCGAGATGTACTTGAGGAAGATCAGGCCGAGGACGACGTGCTTGTATTCGGCCGCGTCCATGTTGTTGCGGAGCGCATCGGCCGTGGCCCAGAGCTTGGCCTCGAAACCGAGATCGGGTGTCGTCTCTCCGTTCCCGCTCCTGGATGTGGACCTTCGTTTGGCCATGAGACGGCCGATCATTCCATCCATCGAGGCGGGGGAGCAAGGCGCTGGCGGAAATGGCTATGCCTAGACCACGTACGACGGCCTCAACGTGGCCGGTCCGCCCCGTGGCTGGTCCCCACCGTGATGATCGACGTGGCGGTGCCCGCTCGCGGAGCCAGAATGACCTGGTGTCATAAAATATGACATACAGCAACTTTCTGATTGACAGGGCCGGCCAGTTCGCCGATACTTCCTGGCGACCGCTGGATCAAGCGGCGCCGGCTCTTTGAACGGTTCATCGCGCATCTCGGTCATCGCCACGAAGGCAGGTGACCATGGGACGGCTCTCGAAGTCTGAGAGTCGGTCTTGATAGGCGAGCGTGCACGTTGAGCGCTCGCCGCGGCACGGCAAGCTATTGGCTTGTGTCGTAGACTCGACGGCGGCACGTGCGGGAGGCGCGAGGCTATCCGCGGAGTGTGGGCTGGCGGCTGCTTTGCAAGTGGTCGTGTGGCGCACTTCGGTCCGTTCCGGACTGATTAACTCCGAGGCTACTTCGCAAGCGTTCCCTCCGCGCTGATCCGTTGGCGAGCACAGCTGGGTTCGTCCGGCTGCAGCCTAGACCTCCGCCTCATCCCTTCCTCGATGTGTGGCCCTGCCTTTGGCGAGCGGCAGCAAGTCGCCGCTATCGAGGTGTTGATGATGAATCGACAACGGAAGTTGTTCAGAGAGCTGGACGATGCCATCAATGAGCTCAAAAAGTTGGTGTCGTCTGAAGGGATGGGGCTGGTTCGCGATGAGCGCGTCACGACGGCCATTCGGGAATTGGATAGATCGCGGAAGGGAGGGCAGCTGAACGCGGAGCGGTTGGTCAGGGCGGTTACTCTGATCAGCGCCGCTGCGAGCGAACAGTTCCTGCGGTGAACGTTGCGACGAGGAGCAGAACAAGGACGTCTAGTAACTGCGCTTTTTGACGATGAGTATGAAGTACGGCAGAGCGATCAAGCTGTTGCGGACTGCTAGCGGTCTGTCGCAGTCGGCGTTGGCCGCGCGGCTCAGTATCGGGCCGAGTCAGTTGTCATTGATCGAGGCGAATAAGAGACAACCGAGCGTCGCCGTGCTTGCAGAGGCTTCGGCGGCGCTCGGAGTTCCGCCTCACCTCTTGACGCTTCTCGCCTCGGACCCCGGCGAGTTGAAAGAAGATGCAGACCCGAAATATGTCGCGGAGTTAGCGCGGGCTCTTCTTGGTGTGTTAACAAACGCTCGCCAGCAAGGTTTGCCATTGGAAGCCACAAAGTCAAAGAAAAGGAAGGACTCGACATGAGTCGAGAGTTGAACTCACTTCACGGGCTGGCATGGATTCTCGGTGTTCCCCTATTTCGACTTCGGGCCCTGGCGAACGATCCGGATCTACACTGCCGTCCTTTTGATAAGTATGGGCTTGGGAAGTCGTCCCGACGCATCGACAACCCATCTGATAACTTGAAAGAGGTCCAGAGATTAATCCGTCATCGTTTTCTCGCTCATCGGTCTCTGCATCATTCCGTTAAGGCCTGTGTCAAGGGCGGCTCGCCACTAAAAAATGCAGCCGTGCACGTAAAGCAGAAGAACGTAGCGCGTGTGGACATCAAGAGATGCTTCCCAAGTATTACGAATAAGATGGTCTTTCGGCTGCTGCGTGAGATCGGCTTCGGGCCAAAGCCCGCGTCACTCATCACTCAACTAGTCACGTGGCGCGGTCACCTGCCTCAAGGCGCGCCAACAAGTGACATGTTGGCGAATCTATACCTGTCGCCGATAGATTCGCGCGCTGATGCAATCGCTAGCCGAATGAACTTGAGCAATAGTCGATGCATGGACGACATCGCGCTGTCCGGCGGTGGATTGACGCGAGAGGCAATCGGCGAAATCATTTCGGCGATTCAGGAGCTCGGTCTGTCTGTGCGGCATAAGAAGACCAGCAATTCTGGAGCTCGCCAACAGCACGAATTGACTGGGTACGATGTGACCGGTCCCCAACCGAAGGTGTCGAAGAAGAAGATTCAGGAAGTACGAACGAGCGTGTATCAGGCCGTGCTAGCCCATCGGCGGGGAGAAAGCGTTGACATCAAACTTCGGTCGATTCGAGGCTCGTTAAGCTATCTACGGCAGACGAACCCTGGCGTCGTGCGTCGGCTGATCGCTCAGATGGAGGGCGCCGGCATTCCGTGGTGAGACGACTGTCAGGCGAAAACGAGAACGACCGGAATACGCGACTTGCAAGCGCCTTGACGGAGCGGCGCCTGCGAGCCGCGTTCGTTGTTTTGTAGATTACCGGACCTTATAGCACTCAAGACAGTGCTTCTTGCCTCCGGTCCCGCTTTTGCGGTGCTCCGGCTTTATCTTTAGGCCGTCCGGGCAAGTGTTTTTGTCGTGGTATACCTGTCGATGTTGCGGAGGATACTCCAGCGAATCCGTGTGATACGGCGAGACGGTGGCCATAACGGCACCTCCTTCTATCAGTATAGCGAAGTGGTGTGACAGGTAAGGTCACACAGGATGACCGAGCGGGGTAGCGCAATCGCTGGCTCAAGGGCGGGACACCCCACGGCGCCCCGCCCCCATGTGACCGTCACCGCGCCGCGGACGGGCGCGGCGTCGTGCGCGACTCAGGACGCCTTCGCGAGCGCGTCCGCGTCCGCTGAAGCCGGCGCGGCTTCAGCAGTCGCCGCTGCCGCACCGCCCGTCGCATCGACGTCCGGCGCCGCGGCATCGACCGCGGCCCCCGGCGCCGGCTTCGCCGCGCCGGCCGTCGACCCCTGACCCTCGATCCGCCTCGCCGCGGTCCACGCCGCGAACGTCGTCGGATCGTCGCGCGTGGCGATCGCCACGAGCACGTCGAGGTCGCGGATGGCGTCGAATCCGCGCGTGAGCTCGGTATCGATGCCGGCCAGGGCCTGACGCCGCACGGTCTTGCTGCTCAGCCGTACGGCGACCGCCTGCTGCAGGTCGTCCACCGCCGTCCGCAAATCGGCGATGAACGTCGGCGGCAGACCGAAGCTGACGAACTCGTCCTGCCGCTTCTCGGCTTCCTCGATGAACGCCCGCGCGGTGGCGATTTCCCGCGCGACGCTCCGCCGTCGCGGGACGCGGAACGGGCTTTCGCCCCGCTCCGGCCGCGTCACCCGGCGCGCCGCGAGCGCGATGGTCTTCATCGTGTCGAAGACCGCCGCGCGCGTCGTCGCTTTCACCCGCCGCGCTTCCGTCTGCCCGACGACGTGGTTTTTCTGGTGGTCGTCGATCGCGGCCACCGCCGACGTCACCGTCGCGAACGCCTGGCCCGCCTTGGACGCGGGCGGGAACAGGGTCGTTCGCGAGGCGCCGAAGTCACGAACACGCACGAACATCTCGTATCGGTATCGCTGCTCTTTCCTCATGGGAACCTCCATGCGCGCATCGTCTCGTTCGACGAGGCATGAAGTCCTTCCCGCGGCGCGGAAAAAACGCGGAATTCGCGGAATCGTGCCGTGTCAGCGCGCGCGCAGGTGGAGGGCGGCGAGCACGGGCGTCCAGATCTCGCGGGCGTGGCGGACGCCGATGAGCGGCTCGATCGGCAGCAGCCAGCCGGCGTTGCCCGGCGGTGCGGCGGCGAGAGCCGCGCCGACGATGGCGGCCGCGGCAGACGCGTCGCCGGCGGAGACGAGCCGGGCGGCGCGCGCGAACGCGAGATCGACCGGCAGGGGAGCGTCGTCATCGGAGGATGTCGGCGCGATGGGAGACTCGTCGTCGAGAATCACCAGTCCCGCGTGCGCCATCGGATGACGCGGGACGCGCGCGATGGCTTCGCGGAACGCCGCACGCGCCGCGTCGCGATCGCCGCGTTCGAGATGGCACGCGCCCTTCGCATACCAGGTGTTGGCCGCGCATTCGCGCGCGTAGAGATGGCCGCGCGCTTCGAGCGCGAGCTCGCGATCGAAGGCCGCTATCGCATCGTCCGCGGCGCCGCGCGCGAGACAGAGGAGTCCTTTGAGCCAATGGAACGCGACGGTGGAGAAGCGCGCCGGCTCGGTCGATTCGGCCGCGAGAATCGCCAGCCCGTCGTCGACCTCGCGCTCGGCACGTTCGAGCGCATCGCGCGCCACTGAAACGCTCGCGGCCAGCCAGTGCGCCATCGGTAGGTGCGGACACGCGGCCAGTGCCCGGCGCGCGGCACGCAGCCGATCTTCGCCCCAACTGCCGGCCGCCAGCCGGAACTGATGCCGCCAGT
This sequence comes from Vicinamibacterales bacterium, assembly GCA_035550595.1. Lineage (GTDB taxonomy): Bacteria > Acidobacteriota > Vicinamibacteria > Vicinamibacterales > SCN-69-37 > CALFMR01. Next base: position 70,128 of record DASZOV010000043.1, on the reverse strand, counting down.
TGTCCGGCTCCAGCATCACGGCCCGCCCGAGCGCCGCCAGCGCGTCGTCGCGCTCGCCCGTCCGCTCGAGCACGAAGCCGAGCGTCGCCCACGCTTCGGCGAGATCCGGATTCAGGTGACACGCCGTCCGCGCGTGCATCGCGGCCTGGCGCAGCGCGTCGGTGTCCGGCCGCGCGTCCGTACGCGTGGCCTCGAACTGCATCGCGCAGGCGTTCGCGAGGCCGACATGGAAGATCGCCTGTCCGTCGTGGTGCGCGACCAGACCTTCGAACGTCGACCGCGCGTCGGCAATGCGGCTGTACTCGAGCGATTCGAGCGCCGCGCGACCTTCGGTCCACGCGCGATGCGGCGCGAGGAGCGCCGCAAGATCCTCGTCCGCACGACGCCGGTCGATGCGCGTGACGGGCGCGGCGAACCGATAGCCGCGGCGCGCGATGGTCGCGATGTAGCGATCCGGATGGTCCGCGTCGAGATGCTGACGCAGATGGAAGACGATCTTCTCCACGCTACTGTCACTCACGGCGACGTCGCGCCAGCCGACGACGATCAGCGCGTCCTTGGAGAGGATGTCGCCGGGGCGGCTGACGAGCGCGTGGAGGATGTCGAACTGGCGCGGCGAGAGATCGACCGGCGCTCCATCGCGGACGAGTTGCTTCAATCGCGTGTCGAGCTGATAGGGGCCGAACGCGAAGTCGCCATCCGCCGGCATCGCGGTGATTCTAGGACCGGAGCCCGGCGGGCATGCACATTTTTCATGCGGCGCGGCCCGAGCGGCGATGCGCGCGATACCGAGGTCCCCTCCGACAAGGTCCGAGCACTCGGCGGCGTTGCCCGAGCAAGCGCGCGACATGGTCCGAGCACCCGATGGACCGACGTCGAGCACCCGCGCGACGGCCCCGAGCAGATCCGCGACCAATACCGAGCAGGCGCGCGACATGCACCGAGCGGGGGGCCGACCGAGGCTCCCAGTCGCGAGGCCGGTGGGGAGGATCTCGGCGACCAACGCCGAGCCGATCGCCGACACACTCCGACGGAACCGCAGACGTACTCCGAGGAGGGCGTAGACCAGCACCGAGCAGCCCTCAGACATACTCCGAGCAACCTGCGGACATGGATCCTATTGCAGGAAAAGGACTTGACCACCCTGCCGAAACGCGGGCCCTTTTGGTCCTCCAGTCGGTCCGCCGTACGCTCGGTGCGTGTCTGCGTCACGCTCAGGGTCGGTCTGACGAGCGCTCGGCCTCGGTCTGGCGTGTGGTCGGAACGGTCTGACAGCCGCGCGGATTAGTCTGCGCACCGGTGAGGACGCCCGGTCGTGCGTCCAGCAGGACCGCCGTGCCCTCAGCTCAGTCGCGCGACCGGTCCGGCATGATCCACGGACCGAGCCTGGTGTGTCCGTGTGTGCGTTGGAGTATGTCCGACGACCGCTGAGACCAAGTGAGAGCGACGGGTGGAGCGAGTCTGACTGCCGATCGAGTGAGGCTGGGGGGTGCGGGGTGCGTGCCGAGTCCAAAGGGGGGGCGGCGTGCTTCAGCTGGGCAATCCCTCGATCAGCTCAATTCGCGCCCGGTGTCCAGGCGCCTTGGACAGTGGCTCGTCGCACGTCACGACGGGCGCGTCGAGGGCCTCCGCCAAGGCGACGTACATCGCGTCATAGGCGGTGATGTTGTCTCTGAGCTTCCAGGCGCGGGCGACGAAGTCGAGATGCGGGTGGCGATGGAGGTCGAACGCGGCGAGATCCGAGAGCGCTTCGGCCGCGCGGCCCGCGGACACCTCGCCTGTTCGGACGAGGCGCCGCAGACCCTGAGTGATTTCGACGTCCACGAGATGTGGCGAGTGGAATTCGTCGACGCCAGAGAACAGGCGCGCCTCGACGCGAACGCCGAGTGGTGTCTGGAGCAGGAGCTCCAGCAACGCCGACGCGTCGACCACGATCACGCCGACTCGCGCTCCTCACGAATGACAATCGCGGCCGACGTCTTCAGCGTGACGCGCTTTCGGCCGTGGAGCCGGTTCAACATCTCGTCACGCGTGGGCCGATCGGCCAGACGTTCGAGCTCGGCCAACAGGTAGTCGGAGAGCGTCTGACCGGAATCGGCCGCCCGGACTTTCAGCTTGCGGTGCAGCGTGTCAGGCACGTTCCGAATTTGCACCATTCGAGACATGCGATCAGCATGCGCGCATGTGATGAGCATGTCAACGCCGGTATCTGCACCGGTCGCCCTACTTCCGCACCTCGTACCGCAGCCCCACCATCCCGCTCGTGTAGGCCGTGACTTCGCGCAAGTGCAGCGCGACGTCCTGGTCGAGCCCCTGGAAGAACGAGATGCCGTCGCCGATCGCGACGGGCACGATCGAATAGCGCACCTCGTCGGCCAGTCCGAGACGCAGGCACTCGGCCGAGACTTCGCCGCCGCCGACGAACCAGATGCCGCGGAAGCGCGGCTTCAATCGTTCGTTCACGAGGCGGGCGAGATCACCCGCGTAGAACTCGACGGTGTCCCTCGTCTTCGGCAGCGTGCGATGGGTGAGGACGAACGTCGGCTTGTCGCCGTAGGACCAGCCGAGGCCTTTGACCTCGAACGCCAACGCCGTCTCATAGGTCCGCGATCCCATGACGTAGCAGTCGATCGTCTCGAGAAACGCCGCGATGGATTCCGGTGTGAGCGTGTCGCCGCCCTCGAAGTGGTCCGAGGTCTCGAGCCAGTCGACGCTGCCGTCCCGCTTCGCAATGAAGCCGTCGAGACTGGCGACCATGTGGATCGTGACCCGGGAAGCGCCCGTCTCCATCATCGTCCCTCCGCGCAGATGCTACCGCGTCGTGTGGCGAAGAACGCGTCGGTTCGCGGGGGGCCGTCGCCTCGAGCGTGGAGACGTCATCCCGGTCCGGCCGCGCGCTCGCCGCTGTGCTAGGCTGAAACCTGAGCCGAGGGATCGCTCAGCATCGCGCTCTGCCGTTCGCCTTCGTAGAGGTGCCCCTCCCAGCGGCTCTTCGATCGTTCCGCGTGCGCTGAGTCGTCTCTTCCGTGGCGCGCGTGACCGCGTCGCGGCGCCGCCCCGGGAGTTGTTCTATGACGCTCGAGTTCGCCGGCACCATGCTGTGCTCGGCCGGCGTTAGCTATTTTCACGTCTATCCAAACGGCGATGTCTATCGCTGTCTGGCCGACTACAACGCCCGCCGGCCGCCGATGTTCAACCTGAAGCGCGACGGCTGGAAGGCGCCCGTCGATCCGACGGTCTGCGATCACGAACGCTGCTACAACGCGTGCGATCTGGATTGGACGACGAAGTGGCAGGTCGACGACGAGGGGCGCCTCGAGAAAACCTTCGAGGGCCAGCGCAAGGACACCGAGCAGGAAGTGTCCCGGCTCCTGTGCTCGCAGCGTCTCGAGTCGCCGCAGCGCCGGATGGCCTACTTCATCTGGTCGCCGACGCTCGCCTGCAACTACACGTGCGCCTACTGCGGCTGCGCGGCCGGTGAGAAGCGCCTCAAGGAGGACTTCCCGTCGTCGTACCCCGAGCTGACCGTCGACGAATGGGTCGACGTCTGGAGCGACATCCTCGATCGCTTCGAGTACGGCATCCTCAGCATCACCGGCGGCGAGCCGCTCTTGAGCGAGGCGACGATTCCCGTCCTCGGCATGGTGACGCGGAAGTTCGCCTGCTACATGACGTCGAACATCAGCCGCAACATCATGGAGTTCACCCGCGGCGGCATTCGTCCCGGTGCGCCGCGCGCCGTTGACGGCTTCGGCCAGGTGCCGGTCGGCCTCTCGGGCATCAACTGCAGCCTGCACCCGACGTCGAAGGGCTTCAACTGGGAGCTCTTCAAGGGATCGATCCTGCTCTTGCGGCACGCGGGCTTCCACGTCTCGGTCAACTACGTGGGCTATCCGCTGCAGCTCTATCTGGCGCCCGACTACAAGGCGTGGTGCAAGGAGCACCGCATCGACTTCACGCTGTCGTCCTGGCAGGGCGTCGACAACGACGGTCATATCTCGCGGTATTCGTTCCCCGAGCGGACGTTCTTCGACGAGATCGCGCCGTCGCACCGCCAGAAGGCGAACGAGCTCGTGTTCATGGACTGCCGCTACGAGGTCACGCTCGACGCGCCCGTCGGACCCGTGCTGATGGCGGACGTCGTGACGCTGACCGGACGCATCCGCAACCGGTCGCACACCGCGTGGCCCGTCGGCAACGGTCCCGGTCGATGGAGCGTCGCCGGCTATCTGACGCGCATCGGCCGGCGCAAGCAATGGATGCGCGAGTTGCGCACCGATGCGCCGGACGGGCAGGTGCCGCCGGGCGGCGAGTTGGAATTCGTGCTGCCGATCGACACGCGCGGGTTGCCGGCGGGCATCTACGAAGTGTGGATCGACATGCTGATGGATCGCCGCAACTGGATGGCGCTCCATGGCGCGGTGCCCTTCACCACGCTCTTGCGGATCGAGACGTTCAGTCACGCGATCGCGGTCGACACCGACGCCGTGCCGCTGTCACCCGGCGGCTCGGCTGTCGTGCGTGGCACCGTGCGCAACACGTGCGGCAAGCCGTGGCCGGAGGGCACGGGCGACGAGCCCTTGAGGGTCGGCGCGCGCCTGTTCCGCCCGTCGGATCGCGGCGAGGCCGTGCGCGAGTTCCGCGCGATGCTCGAGCGGCTGCCGGCGACCGCCGATGACGAAGTGCCCTTTCACCTGGTGCTCGAGTCCGGTGAACTGGAGCGCGGCGACTACGAGCTCGCCATCGACGTCGTGAAAGAACACCAGTTCTGGATGGTCGAGAAGGGGGCAACGCCGACGATCATTCCCGTGGTCGTCGTGTGAGAATCGGTCACGATCGTCGCCATGCCTGCGAAGAAGCTTGCCGGGAAGACATCGCGGCGCCTGTGCAGAGGGCGGTGAGCTGACCTGGCAAATGGCCGTGACGCACGGCGGTGACGCGCGCAATCGATGAGCCGTCACCTTGAGCGCGACGTCCACGGGCCGATAGACTCGTCTCATGTCCACGTCATCGCCTGCATCTCATCCCACATCCACGCCCATGCCGACGCGCACCGCGCGCGCGTGGGCCTCGCAATCGGCCGCCTCGCCGCTGGCGCCGGCGTCGATCGAGCGTCGCGAGCCGCTGCCGTCCGACGTCGAGATCGACATCCTCTACTGCGGCGTCTGTCACTCCGATCTGCACCAGGCCCGCAACGAATGGCAGAACTCGATCTATCCCGTCGTGCCGGGACACGAGATCGTCGGTCGTGTCACGCGCGTCGGCTCGACGGTGACGAAATTCACGGTGGGCGATCTGGCCGGCGTCGGCTGCATAGTCGATTCGTGCCGCACCTGCGACGCGTGCCGGCGCGATCTCGAGCAGTACTGCGAGCCGGGCGCGACCTATACCTACAACAGCGTCGACCCGCACCTCGGCGGCCCGACGTTCGGCGGGTATTCCGAACGCGTCACGGTCGACGAAGCGTTCGTGCTCCGCATCTCCGACCGCGTCGATCCGGCGGCGACCGCGCCGCTGCTCTGCGCGGGCATCACGACCTATTCGCCGCTGCGCCACTGGAACGTCGGCCCGGGTCAGAAAGTCGGCATCATCGGCCTCGGCGGGTTGGGGCACATGGGCGTGAAGTTCGCGCGCGCCTTCGGTGCGCACGTCGTGTTGTTCACGACGTCACCGGGCAAGATCGCCGACGGGCTGCGGCTCGGCGCGCATGAAGTCGTCGTCTCAAAGGACGCCGAGGCGATGGCGCGTCAGACGGCCTCGTTCGACTTCATTCTCGACGCCGTGTCCGCGGCGCACGACGTCAACGCGTACCTGCACCTCCTGAAGATCGACGGCACGCTCACGATCGTCGGCGTCCCGGAGCAGCCGCTGCCGATCGCGGCGTTCAGCGTGATCGGCGGACGGCATCGTCTCGCGGGATCGGGCATCGGCGGCATCAAGGAAACGCAGGAGATGCTCGACTTCTGCGCCGAGCACGGCATCGCGTGCGACATCGAGATGATTCGCATCGATCAAATCAACGACGCGTACGCGCGCATGCTGAAGGGCGACGTGCGCTATCGCTTCGTCATCGACATGGCATCGCTCAAGGCGTAGGTCGAGCACGCATCGACGACGTCGGACAGGCACGGCGACGTGCGGATAGCGGTATATTTGGTTGCCATTGTCTCTGGCGTCCGCACCTCCTGCACGCCCCATCGATCGTCGCGCCCGTTCGCGTCGCCGTGGCGTCCCGGCGCCTGCCGGCGTGATCGCGTGCCGCGTCTGGTCCGACGACAACACGTTCCGGATGGTTCATGACGGCGCTCCGTAAGGCGACCGCGCCGCCCACGCTTGCCCGGGCCGACCTGTCGTTCCTGGCGAGCGCTGCCGCGGCCGTCGCGGCTGTCGTGATCGTCCTGTACCAGGCCTGGTTCATCCCGTTCTTCCAGCCGTTCTTCGTGGGCCGCGAGGCGTTCGCGAGGGGCGTGTTCTACACGCTGTACGGCGCACTCGCGCTGACGGCCCTGGCGGCGTTCGTCACGCGCGTCGAGATTCGACGCACGGTCATGCCGTGGGCGGTGGCCGCCGTGCTTGGGTTGGCGGCGGTGGTCCTTCATCCCATCGGACTCGTCACGCGCGCCTACATCATCGCGGTGGTCATGAGCGGGGCCACGGTCGTGCTGATGCTGGCGTCCGCGCCTCGGGCGCTGCTCCAGTTGACGGCGGCCGTGACGGCGCTGAACGCGGTGCTGTGCTTCGTCGATCTGTCGTTCGCCGATGGATTCACGAATACCGCCGGCCGTGCGGCCGGGCTCGCGATCAACCCGAACGTCGCCGCCGCCGCGATCCTGCTCGGCGCTGCCGCGAGCCATCGTGCCGTGCCGAAACGGCTCTACGCGAGCTTCCTGGTTCTGACGGCAGGCTCGATCGCGGTGACGCTCTCGCGATCGACCATGCTGGCTGCCGCGGCGGCCGTCGCCATTCCGGCGGTCATCGAGATGCGCCGGCGAAGCCGCGCGCCAAAGCCGCGTAGGACGCGGCTCGAAGGTGTTCGGCCCGCAGCCGTCGTGGCGATCGGCCTCGCGGCCTGGATCGGTCTGGCCGCGCTGACCAACTACCGGTTTCGATGGGCGGCGAGCGAAGCGGCCACCGACTCGATCTCGTTCGTGACGGCGCTCCAGGCGGCGCATCGCGCCGTCGGCGTCCTTGCGCGGGACAGCCCATCGTCAATGGCCGCAGGCCGGAGCGGGGGCGTGCAGCCTTCCGGCGGTGACGTGCCGATCGCCGGTGCGGCGCCAGCGGCCGGCCCCGCCGACGCCTCGCGCATCGCCGCGCTCGACGAGCGGCTCTCGAGCGAGGGCGGCAGGAACAGCATCTCGGCACGGACGCTGTTCCTGGAGCGGGCGCTGCTGGCGTATCGCGACGACGGATTCTTCGGCGTCGGACTCGAGGCCGCGCATCCGCTGGTCCCGCACAACACGTTCGTCCTGTTCGCGCTGGCCTTCGGCCATCTCGGCTGGCTCATTCCACTTGGGCTCGTCGCGTTGACGGCCTACGCCGCGCGCGACGCGCGCGATCTCCCGCTCACGGTCGCCGTGATCGGGACGATGGCCACGTCGCACGACATCCTGCTCACGCCCAGCCTCCTGCTGCCGATCGCCATCGGCCTCGGAGGCCTGATTGCCCGCGCGTCTGCCTGTGGCGATGCACCGCGCCTTCGGCGCACCATCGCGATGAGCTCGGCGGCCGGCGTCATCCTGTTCGCGCTCGGCTGTCTGGTCATCGTCGATTTCTCTCCGCCGCTCGACGTCGAACGCATCGGTCCCACGGCAATCACCGACTATCGAGGAGCCTATCTCGCGAACGTTCCGCCGCAGACGTTCGCCGGGGTGTTCGTCCCCGCGATCACGGATGGTCCTGAACGGACGGCCTTCCTGCGCGACGACTCGCATCCGCTCACGCGCGTGGCATGGAACTCCGGTGCGCGGCCAGTGGTCGCCTCGGGCGAGTACTCGCTCGCCGACGGCGTCGTCGCCTTTGCTCCTGCTGATGGCAGCGACCCACGCACGAACGGACGCGTCGTCGAACTCGGTCTGCCTCGTCAAGTTGGTGCATCCTGCTACGCGCTCTTTGCTGCTCTTGCCGTTTGGGGCGTGGGTGTGCTTTTGCTCTTCCGAGGAAACGACGACCTGGCGGACAGGACGCGATCCTCTTTCGATCATCTTGCGCCGTTTCGCACGGACGACGGGCGGATTCCCATCCTGTTCGTGATCGGCACACTGAACATCGGCGGAGCTGAAACGCAGCTCGTCGAGATGGTCCGGGCGCTCGACGCGCGGTTCGCGCCGAGCGTCTGCTGTCTGGCGTCGGCCGGACCGCTGGCCGATCGGCTCGCCGGCACCGGCATCTCCGTGACGACGATCGGATTGCAGAGCCGACGGCAGGGCCGCGGCTGGATGCGCGTCCTGCCGGCGCTCGTGCGGCTGCCCATCGACCTTTTCCGTTTCGTCCGACACGTGCGCGCGCGGCAGCCGGCCGTCCTCCACGGCGTCCTCATGCACGCGTACGTGTTCGGCGCCTTCGCCGCGCGGCTCTCGGGCGTGCCCGTCGTCGTGGCCAGCCGCCGGAGCCTGTCGCACTTCAAGCGCGGAAAGCCGTTCATGCGATTGGCCGAACGGTTCGCCAATCGCTGGACCGATTGTGTCGTCGCCAATTCCGAGGCCGTCCGGCAGGACGCCATCACGACCGAACACCTGCCGCCGGAGAAGGTCACGGTCATTTACAACGGTCTCGATCTGGACGCGTACGACGGTGTCGCTGATGCGACGGTCCAGGCTCTGCGCGAGGAGCTCGCCCTCGGCGCGAGCCCGGTCGTCATCGTCGTCGCGAACCTGATCGGGTACAAAGGGCACGAGTATTTCTTGCAGGCCTGGGCGAACGTCTGTCGTGTGCATCCGGACGCCGTCGCGATCTTCGCCGGCGATGGACCCATGCGCGCCGAGCGTGAAGAGGACGCACGTGCGCTCGGCATCGAGACGCGCGTGCGGTTTCTCGGTGTGCGGCGTGACGTGCCTGCGCTGCTCGCGGCCGCGGATCTGCTCGTGCATCCGTCGCTCGAGGAGGGTTTCTGCAACGCGCTCCTCGAGGCCATGGCCGCCTCTCGTCCCGTCGTCGCGACCGACGTCGGCGGCAATCGCGAAGCCGTGATCGACGGCGAGACGGGCTTGCTCGTGCCGCCGGCCGATGCAGGCCGCCTGGCGGCGGCTATCCTTACTGTGCTCCAGCAGCCCGATCGCGGAGCGGCGTGGGGACTTGCTGGCCGCCGACGCGTCGTCGATCGGTTTCAGCGATCGCGCATGCTGCCCGAATACGAAGCGCTCTACGACGATCTCCTGGCTCAGGCCCTCGGCGACCATGTGCGGCATCAGCGGGCGCGTTAACTATCGGACCGGCGCGCCGGTCGACGCGGCGGTCCTCGAAGGGATGTGCGACCGCCTGCGCCATCGCGGACCGGACGGATTCGGCGTGTGGTCGGACGCCGCGGTCGGGTTCGGCCATCGCCGACTGGCGGTCATCGACACGTCGAACGCTGGACGCCAGCCGCTGCAGACGCCCGATGGACGGTTCACGATCACGTTCAACGGCGAGATCTACAACTTCCAGGATCTGCGGTGTGAGCTCGAAGCGCAGGGCGCACGGTTCACCACGCGCACCGACACGGAAGTCATTCTTCACGCCTACGCCCGGGACGGCGCCGCGTGCCTCAAGCGGCTCCGCGGTATGTTCGCCTTCGCCGTGTGGGACGCGCGCGAGCAGACGCTCTTCGCCGCGCGCGATCGCGCGGGACAGAAGCCGTTCTACTACCGCGAAGACGCCAACGGGCTCGCGTTCGCCTCCGAGCCGAAAGCGTTCCTCGCGGAACCGTCGTTCGTGCCCGACGTCGATGCCGCGGCCATCTGGCAGTACCTGAGCTTTCAGTACGTCCCGTCGCCCGGCTCGGCGTTCCGCGGCGTGCGTCAGCTCCCGCCGGGACACTTCCTGCGCGTCGAACGGGGTCGCGTCACGATCGATCGGTACTGGACGCTGCGCTACGAGCCGAAGTCGACGATCTCCGAGGCCGAGGCCGTCGAACGAATGCGCGCGGACCTGGCCGAAGCAACGCGGATGATGCTCGTGAGCGACGTGCCGATCGGCGCGTTCCTCAGCGGCGGGCTCGATTCGAGCCTCGTCGTCGCGCTGATGGCCGAGGCAGCCGGTGGCCGTGTCGAGACGTTCTCCATCGGCTTCGACGATGCCTCGTACGACGAGACGGCGTACGCGCGCCAGGTGGCTGCGCGCTTTTCGACGAGCCATCACGAAGCGATCGTCCGGCCCGACGCGCTCGCCATTCTGCCGAAGCTCCTCTGGCACTACAACGAGCCGTTCGCCGACTCGTCGGCGATTCCCACGCTCTATCTCTCGGAGATGACGCGGCGTCACGTCACGGTCGCGCTGAACGGGGACGCGGGTGACGAGAACTTCGCGGGCTACGAACGCTACGCGGCGTATCTCATCGCGGCGCGCATGGAGCGTGTGCCGCGGCTGGCCCGCCGGATGCTGGCCGCCGGCGCCGCCTGGCCGCCGCCCGGGAAGGCGCGCACCTTGCGGAGCCGCGCGCAGCGTTTTCTGGCGGCAGCGGCCGATCCGGGATCGCGGCGCTACGCGCGCTGGAATTTCCATTTCACCGATGAGGAGAAGCGCGCGATCTGCACGCCCGAGTTCCTCGCGCGCGCCGGCGGTGAGGACGCGGCCGCCCGGTACGACGCGTTGTTCGCCGATCTGCCGACGACCGCCGCGCCGATTGACGTCCTGCTGCACGCCGACGTCGAGAGCTATCTGCCGGACGACCTGCTCGTCAAAGTGGATCGCGCCACGATGGCCTTTGGTCTCGAGGGCCGGTCGCCGCTGCTCGATCACGTCGTCATGGAGCGCGCCGCGTGCCTGCCGGCCGATCTGAAACTGCGCGGCACCACGAAGAAGTACCTGCTCAAGCGCATCGCGCGCGGCCTCGTGCCCGACGATGTCATCGATCGGCCGAAGATGGGCTTCGGCGTGCCGCTCGCGGACTGGCTCCGCGGTCCGCTCCGCGATCTCGCGCACGACGTACTCCTCGGCACGCGCATGCGCCAGCGCAGGTACTTCAGGATGGACGCTATCGAGCGGCTGGTGTCCGGGCACGACGCCGGGCGCCTGAATGCGCAATACCAGCTCTGGAACTTGCTCGTCCTGGAGCTCTGGCATCAGATGTTCATCGACGACGGCGGACGGTCGGCCCATGAGCCGGCACCGCTGGCCGCCTCATGAAGACTTGTCTCAGGTTCATTCGGGCGCATCGGACACGACCGATCGCGGAGGACTCGCAGCGGTGACGGACACCAAGGCATTCGGCTTCGGCCGGAACTGGCGTGGCTTTCTGGCGGTCGTCGACGACCGGCGGATCGAAGCGGCGGAGCAGTCGCTCGCGGCCGCACTCGAGTGCGAGGACCTGAAGGGCAAGACGTTCCTCGACATGGGATCGGGCAGCGGGTTGTTCTCGCTCGCCGCCCGCCGGCTCGGGGCGGCCGTGCGGTCGGCCGACGTCGATCCCGACTCGGTCGCGTGCACTGCGGAGTTGAAGCGCCGCTATTTTCCCGATGACGCGGCCTGGATCGTCGAGCGAGGGTCCGCGCTCGACGAGGCGTACCTCGCCTCGCTCGGCCGGTTCGACGTCGTCTATTCGTGGGGCGTGCTGCACCATACGGGTGACATGTGGCGCGCGATCGATCTCGTGCAGCGCCGCGTGGCTCCCGGCGGACGGCTGTTCCTGTCCATTTACAACGATCAAGGGCTGGCGTCGCGGTACTGGACGCGCGTGAAGCGAACGTCGAATCGCCTGCCGGCGTGGCTGCAGCCCGCCTTTGCGGTCGCCGTGTGGGCGCCGCGCGAGGCGCTGACGGCCGCGTTCTATCTCGCGCGCATGCGTCCGAAGGCGTACCTGCAGACGTGGACCGATCAGGGGCGCGGACGCGGCATGAATCGCTGGCACGACCTGCTCGACTGGGTCGGCGGCTGGCCGTTCGAAGTCGCCGCGCCAGATGCCGTCTTCGCCTACCTGAAAGCGCGCGGCTTCACGCTGCAGCACCTGGTCACGTGCGGCGGCGGCCTCGGCTGTAATCAGTTCGTCTTCGTTCGCTCGTCGGACGTGGATCGCACACATTCGTGAACGCCACACTTGCAGCGGCTGGCGCCGGGCGCCACCGCGACGACATCCAGGGCATTCGCGCGCTGGCCGTGCTGATGGTCGTGGCCTATCACGCCGGCCTGCCGGTCCCGGGTGGATTCACCGGGCCGGACGTCTTCTTCGTCGTGTCGGGATTCGTCGTGACCGGCATGCTCCTGCGCGAGCGGATCGCAACGGGGCGGATCGCGATCGTCCGCTTCTATCTCAAACGCGCCCGGCGACTGGCGCCTGCGCTGGCGATCGTCGCGCTCGCGACACTGGCGATGGCGGTCTTCGTCTTCTCACCGATTGGCCCCGACCAGGAGGTGACCGGCCGCGCCGTCGGCGCGGCGGCCACGATTCGCGCCAACATCTACTTCCTTCGCCAGACCGGCGGCTATTTCCAGCCGGCCGCGCAGAAGAATCCCTTCCTCCACACGTGGACGCTTTCGATCGAAGAGCAGTTCTATCTCGCGTTCCCGATCGTGCTGCTCGCCTTGTGGTGGGTGAGCGAGCGATGGCGCACGGGCGGACGCTGGGCGATGGCGCTGCTCGCGCTGGGATGCCTGGGCTCGCTCGGCGCGAGCGTCGCGCTGAGCTACGGACACGTGCCATATGGATGGGCGCATCTGGCGAACGCGATCGGCTCGATCGATCCCATGCACGTCGCGTTCTTCCTGCCCGTCACGCGGGCGTGGGAGTTCCTGGCCGGGGTGCTGCTCGCGTTCGCGGCCGTGCAGTGGACGCCGGGCCGGCTCGTCCGTGGCGGTGCCGCGGCCGCCGGACTCGCGCTCCTCGTCGTGACGACGGCCGCCGTGCGATCGACGGACGTGTTTCCGGGCGTGGTCGCGATGCTGCCCGTGAGCGCGGCGCTGGGGTTGCTCGTGGCGGGACTCGGAGCACCGTCGGACGTCCCCGCGCCTGTGGTCACGCGGCTGCTGTCGACGAAGCCGTTCGTGTGGATCGGCGATCGATCCTACAGTTGGTACCTGTGGCACTGGCCGCTCATCGTCTATGCGCGCGCGCTGTACGTCGGCACGGCGTCCGCTCCGATCGTCGCGGCGGCCGTGTCGCTCGTGCTGGCCGCGCTTTCGTTCCGGCTCGTCGAGGACCCGATCCGACGTCGCCGCGTCTGGCCGTCGCCGAAGGCGACCGTGTTCATTGCAGCGGTCAGCGTCGCCGTGCCGCTCGCGTGCGCGATTGCCTTCATCTCGGTGGTCGAACGTGGGTGGGGTGATCGGGAGATCGCCGACATTCGCGCCACGGCAGCGCCCAATCACATCGACATCACGACGGCCTGTGCGTCGATGGCGCCGCTCGGCGATCCGGCTCGTCCGCCTTGCACGTGGATGGCCGACGGGGCGCGGGGCACGCTGTTGCTCATCGGCGACTCGCACGCGGGCCACTTCTCCGAAGCCTTCCTGGCGGCGGTGCACGCGCTGCAGTACGAGGCGGAGCTCGCGACGGCAGGCGGCTGTCCGTTCCTCCAGCGGCCCGCGTACCAGAGTGAGCCGTGCCGCGAGTTCGTCGAAGGCAGCGTGGCCGCCATCGCGCATCGCGCGCGGCCTTATGACGCGATCGTCGTGTCGAATGCCACGCTCGGCTATCTCGATGGCCCGTTGGCGCCGCCGTTTGCCTCCGACGCATCGCCTGGCGCGCCGGTGACGAGGCCCGCGGAAATCGCGGGCTGGGTCGCGAGCCTACGGCGTACAATCCAGGCCATCGGGCGCCGATCGCCCGTCGTGGTCGTCGGCGACGTGCCGCAGTTCTATCAGATGCCGCAATGCCTGCGGCCGACGTTGTTCACCGGGCCGTCGCGGGGGTGCGGTGTACAGACGCCCGCGTGGGCTGCGGCCTGGCGGACGGACGTCGTGACGGAGGAACGCGCGGCGGTGCTCTCGCTCGGGGCCACGTACCTCGACGCGGGCGCGAAGTTGTGTCCGCCCGGCCAGGGATGCTCGGCGTTCCTCGACGGTCGGGCCGCCTACCGCGACGGCGGGCATCTGAACGTCAGCGCCACCATGACGTTCGCGCCCGACTTCCAAGCCGCGCTCGCTGCGGCCATTGCGCGCGGCGTCATGCCGTGAGCTCGAGCGGAGTGCGGCGATGACTTCCTGGAACACGCGTGCTGCCGTCCTCGTGCTGGGGCTGGCGATGGCCGCCGCGGGGTCATGCGCGACCGATCGGTCCGACGCGGCCGCGCTCGCCCGCGTCCACGTGCAGACGAACGGCGACATCCCGCCGCCCGATGGTGCGCTTCCCGTGAGGTTCCAGTCGCTGGACGAACCGCAGCTCGACCAGCTTGCGGCGCGTGAACATCTCCGCGATCTCGTCGCCGCCACCCCGCGCCAGTTCGACCAGATTCGACGCGTGCAGGACTGGGTCAACGCGCAGTGGCCCGACGGCACGCCCGCGCCCTATCCGCCCTGGAATGCGCTGACCGTGCTCGATTGGATCCGATCCGGCAAGACCGGCGGCTTCTGCGCGCAGTACGCCCAGGTGTTCCTGCAGTCGCTGGCCGCGCTCGGCTTCACGGCGCGCTACATCGAGATCGGCAGCCGCGACAATCCGTACGCCCACTACCTCACGGAAGTCTGGTCGAACGACTACGACAAGTGGGTGGTGATGGACGCCGACTTCAACGTGCACTTCGAGCGAGGTGGCGTGCCGCTCAGCGCGCTCGAGATCCACGACGCGCTGGTGTCGTCGACGCTGGCCGACGTCGTGCCCGTGTTCGAATCTGCGAGGCCGGGTCATGCGACGCCGGCGACGTGGCCGTTGCGTACGGCTGAGCTGTACGACTATCTGCGGTACCACCTCAACGCGGATCATCTGAGCCGGCCGCACGACGCGCCCTTCGACCGCTTCGGCGACATGATCGAGTTCGACGATCCGCGCGTGCCGGCATGGGACGTCAGCCCGGTTGCGTCGTCGTTTCCCAAGGAGCGGCTGACGCGGCGCCGCGTCACCGACCGGCGCATCGTCTCGGCGAAGCTCAATCAAGTCGAGATCACCATTCGACGAGCCGCCGGCGACCGCGTCACGCTCGACCTGCGTGACAACGTGCTGCAGCGCACCTCGTATCAATATCGCGTGACCGCGACGGGCGATTCGTCTGGCTCCTGGCAGTCGACGACGCAGCCGACCCTCACGCTGCGGATGCCGGACGCCGGCGGCATCGTCGAGGTGCGCGGCGTCAACGTTCGCGGGATCGCCGGGCCTCCTGCGACGCTGGTAATCGATCCGGCGGCCGCTCCTTCTTCCGCTCACTAGTCAGCCGACCGCGTGCATCCGCACGCTAATGATCGGTGGAAGCCACGCGGGTCCGATCGACTGCCGCGTTGGTCTCGACCCGCGCCAGGTACGTGCCGAACATCGACATGACGACGACGTCGCCTGCAACGAGCGGCCATCCAGCCGCTGGCGGAAGACGCTGCGCAGCCAGTGCGACGACTCCGCTCGCGACGGTCGCGAGGTACAGCACCGCGACGGCGGCGCGGTCGCTCAAGCCGAGCGCGACGAGCCGATGCGAGAGATGATCGCGGCCGCCGCTGAAGACGCTTCGCCCAGCCAACCGCCGCGTCACCGTGACGACTGTCGTATCGAGGATCGGGACGAGAAGGACGACGAGTGGAAGGACGCTGACTGGCGCGAGCGAGGCGTGGAGATTCGGGACCGCCAAGAGCGTGGCGCCGGCCATGAAGCTGCCGAACGACAGGCTGCCGCTGTCGCCCATGAAGATGCGGGCGGGATGCGCGTTGTAGATGAGAAAACCGATGGCCACGCCCGCGACGCCAGCCGAGAGCACGCGCAGCGCGGATGCCGTCGGCGCCGTCTCGTGCGTCAGCAGCAGGGCGAACACGCACGCCGTGATCGCCGCGACGCCCGCCGCCAGGCCATCGATGTTGTCGAGCAGGTTGAATGCGTTGGTGATGCCGACCACCCACACATAGGCGAGCGCTAGGTCGACGAGCGGCCAGGGCGTCAGGCGAATCGGGCCGATGGCATACAGGAATGCGCCGGTGATCAGGAGCTGGCACACCAGCTTGCGCGCGGCGCCAATGGGCCGCCAGTCGTCGGCGAGACCAAGGCAGAACATGGCGCCGCACAGACCGAGCAGCGGCCAGACGCGTACGTCCCAGAGCAGGACCACGATCGCGACCGACGCCGCAACGGCGACGCCTCCGCTCTTGGGGACCGCGCGATCGTGCCATCGGTCCGCCATCGGGGCGGCGTGAAATCCCGCGGCCTCGCCGAGACGGCATGCCAGCGGAACGAGGCCGGCACTGAGCACGAGCCCGGTTCCACACACTTCCGCGAGGAGGACAGACAACGACATCGAACCGGGTGATGGTCCTGCTTGCGCGACGCGCCGCCTTCGCGACACGCGTCACGAACCGCGCGGCCGATCCCGACGTTCGTCGAATAGCGCGGCACCTATAATAAGCTTTCGTCTGTGCTTCTGACGGTCTGCCGATTGGCACGTGCGGCTCGAGGTGGACCGTCGGCGCGATGACCAGGACGCGCGTCCTGAGAATCATCACGCGGATGAACGTCGGCGGCCCGGCCCTGCACGCCACGCTGCTCGCCGACGGACTCGACGCGAACCGCTACGAGACGTGCCTGCTCGCGGGCGCGACCGACGAGACCGAGGGCGACTACCTCGCGTTGACCGGCCGGCAGGTGTCGAATCTGATTTCCGTTCCTTCGCTCGGACGCGCGGTCGCGCTCCGCCAGGACGTGCCGGCGTACCGGCATCTCGCGCGAGTCATTCGGACGTTTCGTCCCGACATCGTACACACCCACACGGCGAAGGCCGGCCTGCTCGGACGACTGGCCGCGTACCTGAACGGCGTCGGGATCGTCGTCCATACGTTCCACGGCCACGTCTTGCGCGGCTATTTCTCTCGACCGAAACAGGCGTGCTTCGTCCAGGCCGAGCGGGCGCTGGCGCGGGTCACCACGCGGCTGATCGCCGTCAGTGGACGCGTCCGCGAGGAACTGCTCGCCATGGGCGTCGGCCGCCCGGACCGCTTCGACGTCGTCCCCCTGGGGTTCGATCTGTCCGCGTTCCTGCAGGACGATCGGCCGACGGGCGAGATCCGGCGCGCGCTGGGCCTGTCGCCCACGACGCCGACGGTGGGCATCGTCGCGCGCCTCGTGCCGATCAAGGCGCACGAGGTGTTTCTCGACATGGCCGTTGACGTCGCCAGGGCGCGCCCCGACGTCGCGTTTCTCGTCGTCGGCGATGGCGAGCGCCGTCAGGCGCTGGAGGAGGGCGTGCGCAGCCGCGGCCTCGGCTCACGCGTCCACTTCCTGGGATGGCGAGCCGACGTCGATCGCGTCTACGCGGATCTCGATGTCGTCGTGTTGACGTCACGCAACGAGGGATCGCCCGTGGCGTTGATCGAGGCCATGGCCGCGGCCCGGCCCGTCGTGGCGACACGGGTTGGAGGCGTGGGCGAACTGGTCGGCGACAGCGGCCTGCTCACCGACGTCGACGATGCGCGCGCGCTCGCGTTGGGCGTGCGGCGTCTGCTCGACGATCCCGCGCTGGCGGCGCGGCTCGGACAGCGCGGCCGAAGCCGCGTGGTGCCGGCATTCTCGCGCGAGCGTCTCGTCGGGGACATCGACGGCCTGTATCAGCGCCTGCTCGCCGAGCGACGCGACCACCACCAGGCGGCTAAATGACGGGATCACGGACGGGCCGAGGAACGGCTCGATCTGGCTACGCCGGCGTACCGAGCAAAAGTGCGGCGATCGGCCGCACGCGCTGCAGCGCGGGTTCCACATCCTCTGGTTTGAGGATGAAGATCCGCGGGTCATAGAAGAGCAGCCAGTCCGCCGACGTCTGGACGTGCAGCCACGTCATGGGTGGCTGGTCCACGAAGGCCTTCACCAGGGCCGGAGTGAACAACCGCGCCACACCGGTCTCGTCTTTCGTGCTGATGACGTAACGCTCCGAGAACTCCGGCGAGCCTGTGTCGAGGCCGGCCGCGCCACTCATGCCGCTGAACCCGGTCGCGTCGACGGGGATGCCGACGTTGCCAATCGCACCCCGCGAGGACACCTGGAATAGCGGTAGCGATCCGTGCGGCGCGCGGAACGCGATGAGTGAGTGATTCTGGACCTCGTCGTCGGTGACCGCGCCCATGCCTTTCCGCATCATGCCGATGGGAAGGGCGTACTGAAATTCGGGAACGACCACGACGCTGCCGCGCTTGTCGACGAGCACGTTCCGATAGACGTGCTGCATCGTGTCAGTGAGGAGCGTGAGGCCAGCCGCGTCGCTGCCCGCGAACGGCGAGGCGCCGCCCTTGTCGACGAACCCCAACCGGTCGGCCGCGGCGGCGAACGCACTGGCTCGCTGCTGGTTGACCTTCCACGCGCAGAACCCGACGATAGCGAAAAAGGCGACGATGACGAAGAGTGTCACGGGGGGCGGCCTCCTGGCCGCTAGAAGCGGCTCAACTATACGCCCCGGGCGGTCGACCGATGATTTTGGCCGGGCCGTACCGTCCAACCATCAAAAGCGCACGACGCATGTGTGCTATTGAGGAGGAAGACATGCCGAACACGGTTCAGTTCCATCGCGTGCTGCGCGCGACACCCGAGCGCGTCTATCGCGCATTCCTGGATGGCGACGCCAAGGTGAAGTGGCTGCCGCCCAACGGATTCACTGGCCGGATGCATCACCAGGACGTCCGCGTCGGCGGCTCGTACAAGATGTCGTTCACCAACTTCACGACCGGTAAGAGCCAGTCGTTCGGCGGCGAGTATCAGGAACTCGTGCCGCACGAACGGCTGCGGTGGACCGATCGCTTCGACGATCCGAACATGCCCGGCGAGATGCAGGTGACGGTAACGTTGAAGAAAGTGCTGGTCGGGACCGAAGTGACGATCGTCCAGGCGGGCATCCCGGACGTCATCCCGCCCGAAGCGTGCGTGCTCGGCTGGCAGGAATCGCTCGTGCTGCTCGGCAAGCTCGTCGAGGCGGAGATTCCTGACTGACGCCCGCGGGTCACGCCAGCCGCGCGGACGCCTTGCCGTGGAGAAGACGCGTTGACGACGATGAGAACGAAGCGCCCGTTGAGGGAACCGGTGCGCGAGGCCTCCGGGCCGAAGCTGAAGAACTACATCACGCCCGCGGGCCTGCAGCGCCTGCGGGACGAGCACCGGTTCCTCATGACGCGTGAACGGCCGGCGGTGACCGCGGTCGTGGCCTGGGCCGCGGGCAACGGCGATCGCAGCGAGAACGCGGACTATCTCTACGGCAAGCGGCGGCTGCGCCAGATCGACTCGCGCATCCGCTTCCTGACCAAACGCATCGACGCGGCCGAAGTCGTCGATCCCGCCGCCCCGCGATCGGCGGGCGCCGCCGCGCGCGTGTTCTTCGGCGCGACCGTCACCTTCAAGAATACCGATGGCCGTGAACGCACGGTCAGCATCGTGGGCCTCGACGAGGTCGATCTGAATCGCGGCTACATCAGTTGGATGTCCCCGCTGGCCCGCGCGCTGATGAAGTCGACCGTCGGCGACCGCGTCGTGCTGCGCGCGCCGACGAAGACCGAACATCTGGAAATTCTCGACGTCGACTACGCGCCGATCCCGATGGAGCCGTTTCAGGAGCCGCCGGGGGCGGAGTCGGCGTCGAAGACGGACTCGTCATCGTCATGATCTAGTCCCAAGGCACATCGGCCTTCTACACGGCGCAGGGCGGCGAACATTCGGCGTAGGAACTACCCTGTCACGGCACTCGCGATACGCTGTCGCGGCCGATGGATCCCTTCGTCGAACAGCTTCGGACCTCGTGCGTGGCGTCGCCGACGCGCGCCAAGTGGGTGTTCGTCCGGTCGCACGGCGTCGGGCGCACGATTGGCGATCGGCTGGCGCTCTCGGGCACGGACTGGGCGAACCTGCGCTTGGTGACGCCGCTCGACGTCGCCGTCCGCATGGGCGCGCCGTTCCTCGTCGAACGCGGCATCGATCCATCCGAAGACGGACTGGGCCCGGCGCTCGTCATGCGCCTCCTGCTGGATCTGCCCGCCGGCCACCCTGGCTACTTCCGCGCGCTCGCCGACCATCCGTCGATGGCGGCCGCCTTGTGGGCGACGATCCGCGAACTACGCATGGCGGGAATCGGCGCCGGCGATCTGCCGCCCGATGCGTTCGCATCGCCCGACAAACACGAAGAGCTCGTCGCGCTCGTCGGCGCGTACGAGCGTTTCTTGAATGACCACACACGCGGTGACGTCGCGACGGTGTTCGCCGAGGCGCTGCAGCACCTCGACTGGTGTCCGATCCAATCGGCCGACTGCTGGACGGAACAGCCGAACGTCATCTGGTCGCCGCTCGAACGCCGGCTCATCGACGCGATGCCCGGCGAACGCATCGTCCCTGCCGCCTTCGATCTGCCTGGCGCGACCGTGCCTCGGCGGCTGCAGGACACGAGGATCGATCATCGCGCGTCACGTGCACCGCTTGCGTTTCTGCGTCAGCCGGAGGCGGCGCCAGCGACGTCCACGAACGCAGATGGTGCGGCGATAGAGCTCTTCCAGGCAGGCGGCGCCGAAGCGGAAGTGGAGGAGACGTTCCGGCGCATCCTCGCAAGCGGCCGGTCGATCGACGAGGTCGAGATCATCTGCGCGCGGCGGGACTACGCGGCGCTCGTCTGGGAAAAAGCGATCCGCTACAACTGGCCGGTGACGACCGCCGAAGGTCTGCCGGCCGCGATGACGAGGCCGGGCCGCGCCGTGCTCGCGTTCACCGAATGGATCCAGGACGACTTCGCCGCGGGCCGGCTGCGTCGGCTGCTGCAGTCGGGCGACGTGCGCGTCGACGTGCCGTCGCTCACGAGCGCGCAGGCCGCGCGGCTGCTCGTGCGCGCGAAAGCCGCGTGGGGGCGCGCGACGTATGCCGCGGCGCTCGGCGCCGAGGCGGCTTCCTCACGCCGGCGTGCGGCTCGTGACGATGTGCCGCCCGAGCAGCGTGAGGCGTTCGAAGAGCGTGCCGAGCGGGCGGGCGCGCTGGCCGAATGGATCGACGCGCTCATCGCGCGCGTGCCGTCGACCGACGCGCGCGGCCGCCTCGATCTCAGCGGTCTCGTCGAGAGCGTGCGCGTGTTTCTCGCGGACGTCGCGGCGCGCGCGAGTGCGCTCGACGCGGTGGCCGCGTCGGCGCTGGCCGAGGCGGTCGACGAGCTTCGCGCGCTCGGCCGGTTCGACTGCACGCTCGACATGGCGATCCGGTTCATCCACGAGCGCGTCGAGAGCGTGACGGTCGGCGTCGATCGGCCTCGTCCCGGCCATCTTCACGTCTCGTCGTTCGACCACGGTGGATACGCCGGTCGCCCGCTCGTGTTCGTCGTCGGCCTCGAAGAAGGACAAGTATTTCCTGCGCCGCTCGAGGATGCCGTGCTGCTCGACGCCGAGCGGACTCGCATCGCGTCGTCGCTTCCGCTCGCCACCGATCGGACCGACGAGACAGTGCACGCGGCGATCGACGCGCTCGCGCGCGTGTCGGCCGTCGCGGGTGGCCGCGTCGTGCTCAGTTACTCGTGCCGCGACTTGCGCGAGTGCCGAGACACGTATGCGTCCTGGATCCTGCTCCAGGCGCATCGCGTGGTCTCCGGGCGGCCGACAGCGACGTACCGGGACTTGCACGAACATCTCGGTGCGGCGTGTTCCTGCGTCCCGACGACGGACACCGGCGTACTCGACCCGTCGCGATGGTGGCTCCATGGCGTGCGGCGTGGCGGCGCGCACGCGCGTGGTGACGTGCTGGCCGCGTACCCGTCGCTTGCCGCAGGCGTGGCCGCGCGTGCAGCGCGCGAGTCCGATCGGTTCACCGAGTTCGACGGCGCGGTTCCCGCGGCCGGAGCCGTCCTCGATCCGTGTGCGGCCGGCCGAGTCGTGTCCGTCACGCAGCTCGAGGACGCGGCGGCATGTCCCTTCCGGTATTTCCTTCGCCGCGGCCTCGGCGTGGAAGCAATCGAGGCCGGCGATCGCGATCGTGACGCCTGGCTGGATCCGCTCCTGCGCGGCACGCTCCTGCACGATCTCTACGCGCAGCTTCTTCGCCGATGTCGCACGGCGGAACGGCGGGCGACGATCGCGCTCGACGGCGACTGGCTGACCGCACGCGCGGAGGCTGCGCTCGATGCGCTCGCGATCACGATGCCGCCGCCGTCGGCCGAGTGTCGTGCGCGAGAAACGACGCTGTTCCTCGACGACGTCCGGCTGTTCGTGGAAGGCGAGGAGCAACTCGACGTGTCGCGTTCGCCGGTTGGTGTAGAAGTGGCGTTCGGATTCACGACGTCGGACGAGGCCGAACCGCTCGCGCAGATCGATCCCGTCGAGCTCCAGCTCGGCGGCGACCTGGCCTTGCGCGTCGTCGGCCGGATCGATCGGATCGATCGAGTCGGGCCGCACGCGTACGAGATCGTCGATTACAAGACGGGCCGTTACTGGGCCGATGACTGGCAGGGCACGTTCGCGGGCGGCTCGCGCCTGCAGCACGCGCTCTACGGGCTGGCCGCGGTCGAGCTCTTGAAGCGCCTCGATCCAGAGGCGAGCGTCCGGGCGGCGGAGTACTACTTCTCGAGTGCCAAGGGACAGCAGCAGCGCACGCGCATCGCGATGCAGCCGCTGTCGAAGATCGCCGACGTGCTGCGCGATCTGCGAGCGGTTATCGCGTCAGGAACGCTCGTCCACGCGGCGGACGAACGCGTGTGCAAGTGGTGCCATTACTCGTATGCCTGCCGCAGCGGCGCGCACGCCGGCGCCCGGCTGAAAGCCGACGACCCGCAACTTGCCGTGTATCGCAACCTGCTCACCCATGACTGAACGACTGCCCGCCGACCAGTCCGCCCGCGACCGCATCGTCCGAGAGCTCGATCGCAATCTGATCGTCGAGGCCGGCGCGGGCTCGGGCAAGACGCAGAAGCTCGCCGATCGCATGGCGGCCGGCATTGCGACGGGCGTCTACCAGATGGATGGCCTCGTCGCCGTCACGTTCACGCGCAAAGCGGCGGCCGAGCTGCGCGGGCGCTTCCAGCTCGCGCTCGAGCGCGAGTTGGCCGGCACGATCGCGGCGAATGATTCCGATCGCGACGCGCGCGCCGAGCGGCTCAGCGCCGCGCTCGCGAACCTCGAGCGGTTCTTCGCCGGCACGATTCACGCGTTCTGCGCGCGGCTGCTGCGCGAACGACCCGTCGAATCCGGCGTGTCGCCCGGCTTCACCGAGCTGGACGACGTCGAAGAGCGGCTGCTGCGCGAACGGAGCTGGCGGGATTACCGCGAGCAGGCGGCCGCCGCGGGCGACGCCGATCTGCTCGAGCTGAACACCGCCGGAGTCACCGCGAAGCAGCTCGACAAGGCGTTCGAGATCGTCTGCCTGTACTCGGACGTCGACTTTCCGGCCGATGACGCGTCGCCGCCCGACACGGAGCAGACGTGGACGTCGCTCGCGGCGTTCTGGGACGCGCTGCGCGTGATGCTGCCCGATCCGCCTCCACCCGGCACCACGTGCGACACACAGAAGCGCGCCGGGCGCTTCGCGCACGAGTGGCGCGCGTACCTCCGTGGCCGGCGCGATCCGGCGCTGCTCGCGGATCTGCTGCGTATCTGGGAATCGAGACCGTCGGTGACCCAGAAGCACTGGCCAGACAAGTCCGTCGCCAAGGACGCCCAGGCACGGCACGCGCTCTTCCGCGACGAGACCGTGCTCCCGTACCTGGCCGCATGGCGCGAGTTTCTCTACGGCCGCTGTCTCGCGTTGCTCATGAAGGCGCGCGAGTCGGCGAAGCGCGAGCGGCTGCGGCAGAACGCGCTCGGGTTCAACGATCTCCTGATTATGGCGGCCGACGTCCTCCGGCGCGATCCAGACGTGCGGCGCGCGCTCCAGGCCAAGTACCGCTGGCTGCTGGTCGACGAATTTCAGGACACCGATCCGCTGCAGGCGGAGATCATGTTCTGGCTCGCGGCCGACGAACAGTCGATGGACGAGCACGATAGGCGCGGCGCCGAATCGGATTGGAGACGCGTGCCGCTTCGGCCCGGCGCGCTCTTCGTCGTCGGCGATCCGAAGCAGTCGATCTACCGCTTTCGCCGCGCGGACATCGACATCTACAACGACGTGCGCGCGCGCCTTGCCGGTGAAGACGAAGCCGGACTGGTTCGTCTCACGAGCAACTTCCGATCGGTCCCGTCGTTGTGCGCGTTCGTCAACGACGTCTTCAAGACGCGGTTTCCGGCGGCGGCCAGTTCCTACGCGCCGGCGTTCGCGCCGCTCGACGCGTATCGGACCGCGTCGGATGCGCCCGCCGTTCTCGCGCTCGATCTTCCGTCGACGCTCACGCTCGATCAGGTCGCGAGCGCGGAGGCCACGCGGATTGCGCACTACGTTCGGGCCGAGGTCGACGCCGGCCGCAGGCGCTGCGGCGATTTCCTCGTCCTCACGCTCCGCAAGCGCGACCTGCGTACCTACACGCGCGCGCTCGAGCAGCTCGGCGTGCCCGTCGAAGTGACCGGCGCCGGTGCATTCGACGCGTCGGAGGAAGTGCGCGAACTGGCGCTGCTGCTCGTCGCGCTCACCGATCCGCAAGACGCCGTCGCGCTCGTCGGCGTCTTGCGCGGCAGCCTGTTCGGGTTGAGCGACCGTGAGTTGTTCGCTTTCCGGCAAGCCGGTGGCTTCTTCAGCGTGTTCGCCGAGCTGGACGTCGACACGACGAAGGATGCGGGCGCTGCACGCGTGGGCCGCGCGCTCGCCAGCCTGCGCGAGTGGTTCGCCTGGACGCGCATGCTGCCGGCCGGTGCGGCGCTCGATCGCATCCTCGACGACTCCGGCTACCTCGCGCTCGCCGCCTCGTCGACGAGTGGCGCCGAGGCCGGCGATCTGCTGCACGCCGTCGATCGCGTACGGACGGTCGTCGGCGCCGGCTTCACACTGGCGGACGCGGCGGCGTCACTCGCCGGTTGGTGCGGGCTCGATGACGACGGCCAGGAGGACTCGACCGAAGTGGACTCGCAGCCGCTCGAACCGGGCCGGCCCGACGTCGTCCGCGTGATGAACCTGCACAAGGCCAAGGGCCTCGAGGCCACCGTCGTGTTTCTCGCCGATCCCCTCGGTGGCTTTGCGCCGCGCGTCGACGTGCGGATCATCCGCGACGGTCACGCGCCAGATCGCGGAAGCGACGCCGACGTCAACGGGACGACTGGCGCAAAGGGCTACTTCGAGATCGTCGAGGACCGCAGCGGGTACGCGAAACGCGTCATCGCAGCGCCGAAGAACTGGGACGTGCACGAAGCGGCGGAACTGAACTATCGCCAGGCGGAGATGGATCGACTGATGTACGTCGCGGCCACGCGCGCGCGAGAGATGCTCGTCGTGGGGCGATGTGCCGGCGCGATCGGATCGAAGAAGGGCGCGTGGGCGGCCCTCACGGCCGCGATGGCCGATGCGCCGGCGCTCGCCGTGCCGGAGAACGTCACCGCCGCGACGTCCGAGCCCATCGATCTGTCACCAGCCGTCGCCGCTGCCGCGCGAACCGCGGCTGAGCGCGCGCACGACGCCGCCCGCGAGCCGTCCTGGGCCGCGACGTCGGTCACCGCCGAGACGAAGCATCTTCCGCGCCTGAGCGTGGAGGGGGCCGATGCACTCGACGCCGCCGATCCGACGCGCGCCGTGCTCCAGGATCGGCCGAGTCATCGCGCGGATGCGGGCCTCGCATGGGGCACGCTGATCCACGGCCTTCTCGAGCACGCCATGCGCCATCCTGGCGCAACGACGGACGATCTGCGTCGGTTGGCGTTGTGGCTCACGCTCGACGATCGGCATCTCCGTCCCGTCGTCAATCGCGCCGTGGCCACGGTCGAAGCGCTGGCGGCATCCGACTTCTGGCGGCGTGCGCAGTCGGCGCCCGAACATCACGTCGAAGTCCCATTCGCCCTCATCGATCGCGCAGGAGCCGTGCCCGAGGTGTTGAGCGGCGCGATCGATCTCGTGTACCAGGCCGATGCTGCGTGGGACATCGTCGACTACAAGACGGACGTCGGCGTCGAGGATGCCGACCTCACGGTTCGCTATCAGGCGCAGATCGACGCGTACGCGACGGCCTGGACGCGCATCGCCGGCGCGTCCGCGCGATCGACGATCGTCCACGTGCGGCAGGAGGAGAGCAGGGACGACGCCGGCTAGAGCAGCTTCAACTGGCGCGCGTCCGGCGCCTTGGGCCGCGGGGTCATGCGCTGCTCGACGGTCAGATGCTGCTCGATGTCGAGGAGGAACGGCGACGGAGACATCGTCCGCCGCTGTCCGCGCCATGGCCGCTCGGCCGCGTGACTCAGGAGTAACCGATCCTTCGCGCGTGTCATGCCGACGTACAGCAGCCGGCGTTCCTCGTTGGCCGTCTCGGCGTCGAGCTCGTTCCAATAGAGCGGCAGCAGTCCGTCTTCGAGCCCGACGATGAAGACGACGGCGAACTCGAGGCCTTTGGCGGCGTGGAGCGTCAGGAGCGAGATCGCGGTGGCGCGGGGATCGCGGAAATCCGCGTCGCTCGCGAGCGCGACGAGGTCGAGGAATCGCGCGCGATCGTTCCCGCTGGATGCCGCGAGTGTCAGCAGACGCCGCAGCGCTTCTTCCTTCGCCGCGGCGTCGATCGTGTCGCGCGGCAGGCGCTCGGCGGCCGCGTTGATCTGAGCGGCGAGGTCGTCGCCATGCGTCGCGTGGTCGGCGGACCGCTCCCATTCGTTCAAGAGCGCCTGCACGGCTGGATTGGCGGCGATCGGATCGTGCGCGTGGATGCGGAAGGGAAGACCGGATCGCGCGAACGCCTCGCGAAGCGCGTCCATCTGCGCGCTGGTCCTTGCCAGGACAGCGATGTCGGTGAACCCGAGCGCGTCCGTGCCGGCTCCCGTCGATCGCCCACTGTCGATCGAGAAGAAGCTGTGCCCGCCGAGCAGCCGCTCGATTTCGGCCACCACGAACTCGGCCTCCGCGCGTTCGGTCGGCGCCTTGTGGATCGTGATGCGCTCGTGCATCTCCCGCACGAACGCCGGGATCATCTCGACCTCCTTCGAGCGGGCGATGACCTGCGACGAGGCCGTCACGATGGTGCCGGTCGATCGATAGTTCCGCGTGAGACGTACGGTCGTCGCGCTCGGGTAGTCCTCTGCGAATCGATCGAAGCACGAGGCGTCGGCGCCGCGAAAACCGTAGATGGCTTGATCGGGATCGCCGATGACGCAGAGATGACTGTCCGACGCCGCCAGTTTCGTCAGCAGTGCGTACTGCTGTTCGTCGACGTCCTGGAACTCATCGACGGCGATCCATCGGAACCGGTCGCGGTAGTGCGCGGCAACGGCAGGATCCGCCGAGAGAATCTCCACGGCGCGTCCGATCAAGTCGTCGAAGTCGACCCAGCCTCGACGCGTCATCTCCTCGCGATAGACACGCATCGCCGTCGACACGTCATCAGGCACGTGGCCGGTCCGCTTGGCCTTGGAGATCGCGCGGAGCAGACGTTCGGCGCGCGTTGGCGAAACCGCCAGCGCCGCGGCCAGCATCGTCGTCCGTTCGACTTCTCCAGCGACGCGGAAGTCGCGCGGCACGCTCACCACGTCGCCGTGTTCCCGCAGCATCGCCAGGCCGAGTGAATGAAAGGTATGGACCGCGACCGACGAGCCCGCCACGGGTAGGAGAGCGTGGAGACGCTCCTGCATCTCACGCGCGGCACGGCGAGTGAACGTGATCGCCAGACACGACGCCGCGGGCACGCCGCGTTCGACGACGAGATAGGCGAGGCGATGAGTGAGCGTGCGCGTCTTGCCGGAGCCGGGGCCCGCGACGATCGTGAGCGGGCCGCCAGTGATTTCTACTGCGCGTCGCTGATCATCGTCGAGCGACGCGAGAATCCCGGCCACCGGCTGCGGCGTTTCCGGATCGACCGCGCTCGGCTTCGGTTTCGGTGGCGGCTGCGGCGCGGATCGACGGCCTGGTGCGGGGACCGCGGCTGATTGACGCGTCGGGGCACGACGGGGCGGCGCGGGGCCGAACAGATGTCGACCGACCGTCAGCTCTCGCAGTTCAGCGGGATCGAAGAGATGGATCGTGCCGTACTCTCCGTCATAGCCTGCGTCGCGAATCACACGTCCCGCCCGCAGCCGTCCAAGCGCTTCGGCCAGAAGAGACGACGAGGAACGAGCGACGTCGTCGAGAGGGACGGTGTTCAGGATCGACAGCTCGGAGCCCAGCTTCGCAAGCAGGTGATCGTAGTGGCGTGCGACGGTTTGGCTCGACGGTCCGCTGGACACGAGCTCGGACAGCACCTCGGGCAGCGGCACCAGGTTGACGACTTCACCTGCCGTCGCCGGCGGCGTGGCTTCGGCTTCGCTGCGATCGGCGAGCACGTTGACGCGATTGAGCACGCCGATCGTGGGCGTGTGTCCGCATACCGGACAGCGGTTGCCGTGCGCGTCGGTCTCTTCCGGCGTGAACCGCACGCCGCACTTGCGATGGCCGTCGAGGTGATACTTGCCTTCCTCCGGAAAGAACTCCACGGTGCCGACGTAGCCGTCGCCCGTTTCGAGCGCACGGCGGACGGCGAAGTAATCGAGCGCCGTGTCGAACGTCGTCGCTTCGCGCGCAAGTTTGCCCGGCGAATGCGCGTCGGAGTTCGAGACGAGCCGATAGCGATCGAGCTGCGACAGCCGCCAGTTCATCGGCGGGTCGGAGGAGAGGCCGGTCTCGACGGCGAAGATGTGGTCGGAGAGATCGCCGTAGCAGTCGGCGATCGAGTCGAAGCCCGATTGCGAGCCGAGCGAGGAGAACCACGGCGTCCAGATGTGCGCGGGCACGAGGTACGCGCCCGGCCCGGCGTCGAGCGTGATCTCGAGCAGATGACGCGAATCGAGTCCAAGAATCGGCCGGCCGTCCGACGCGATGTTGCCGATGCGCGCGAGGCTGGCGGCGATGCGATCCGCGATCTCGAAATCCGGCGCGTACAGGAGGTGATGGACCTTACGCGTGCGATCGCCCTTCTTGTAGATCGTGGAGATCTCGACGCTCAGCATGAATCGCGTCGTCGCCTGGCACGCTGCCGGCAGGTCGGCGTCGACGGCGCGTTCGATCTCGCCGCGCAGGCGGAAGAGGCCGGGCTCGGCCGGGACGAGTTTTTCTTTCAGCTCCGCGCGCCATGCCGGGTGCGTGAAGTCGCCCGTGCCGACGAGCGCGATGCCTTTTCGCGCGGCCCAGAACGACAGGTGCTCGAGATCGAGGTCGCGGCTCGTGGCGCGCGAGTACTTGGAGTGGACGTGCAGGTCCGCGTGAAAACGCACGACGAGGTCACTTTATCCGAAAAGCACGCGCGCGTTGTGCAGCGACGACGACAATGTGAGATAGATACACGTGACGTGACGGCCGATCGATCGACGGATGCTGGCGACGCGGACGCCGAGGGCGCGCGCGTCCTGCGGCGCGTGCGGCGCCGGTTCATTCCTCTCGCCTTCGCCTGCTACGTCGTCGCGTACATCGATCGCGTGAACGTCGGTTTCGTCGCGACCGAGCTGCAGCGCGACCTCGGCCTCAGCGCCACGGCGTACGGTGCGGCCGCGGGGCTGTTCTTCCTCGGCTACTGCCTGTTCGAGATCCCCAGCAACCTGATGCTCGATCGCTTCGGCGCGCGCCGCTGGATCGCGCGCATCATGATCAGTTGGGGTCTCGTCTCGATGGGCACGCTCTTCGTCTGGGATGCGCGGAGCTTCATGGTCGCGCGCGTGCTCCTCGGCATCGCCGAAGCCGGCTTCTTCCCGGGCGTCATTCTGTTTCTGACGTACTGGATCCCGGCCGCCGATCGCGCGCGGGCCGGCGCGCTCTTCATGATGGCCGCGCCGATCTCGGTCATCATCGGCGCGCCCGTCTCGACGCTCGTGCTGCGGCTCGACGGCTGGCTCGGCGTCCACGGCTGGCAGTGGCTGTTCCTGCTCGAGGGCTTGCCGGCCGTCGTGCTCGGCATCATCGTGCTCACGACGCTCGTCGACCGGCCCGAGGACGCGCACTGGCTCTCGTCGGACGACCGCGCGTGGCTCGCGCGCACGATGGCGGAGGATCGCGCCAACCGGCAGTCGACCGGACGGACATCGCTCGCCGATGCCGTGGCGCATCCGCAGGTGTGGTTGCTCTCGGGCGCCTTCTTCCTGAACTCGCTCGTCAATTACGGCCTGTTCCTCTGGCTGCCGAAGATGCTCGAGGACGTGACCGGCGCCGGTGGGTTTCGGCTGGACGTGCTCACGGCCGTGCCGTTCGTCGCCGCGCTGGCCATGATGGTCGTCGTCGGCCGCGCGTCGGATCGCAGCGGCAACCGTACGCGGTACGCCGCCGGTTGCGCGCTGGCGACGGCCGTCGGCCTGCTCGTCGCGCTCGTCTTCCAGCGGCAGGTATGGGGATTCGTCGTCGGCTTCGCCATCTGCCAGATGGCGCTGCGGTCGTTCGCCGGCGTGTTCTGGGCCATGCCGCCGCAACTGCTCGGCGGCGCCGCGGCAGCGACGGGTATCGCGCTCATCAATGCGATTGGCAACCTCGGCGGGTTCGTCGGGCCCACGCTCATCGGCGCGCTCCATCAAGCGACCGGTGGCTACACGGGCAGCCTTCTCGCGCTCGCCGGCGTGCTCGTCGTTGAAGGCATCCTCATCCTCCGAGTACGCTTGCCTCGTACGCGCCTGACCGGACGATCCTCGTGACCGACATGTCTGATCCCGTTGTTCCGCCGCTTCCCGAACTCCACCCGATTCCGCGCCGCACCACGATGGGCCTGAGCGCGGATTCATTTCAGTCGATCCGCTTCAGCTCGCCGCATCGATTGCTCGAGGTCGATCGCCTCATGGCGATCGCCGCATCGGTCGGCGCCGCCGGCGCGCACGGCGGCATGACGCAGATCGACGTCGACTGGGCGCGGCGCACGCGACGCATGAAGGAGGAGCTCGACATGTACGTCGAGATCCAGACCTTCCTGCCGCGCGAGGATCCCGCAGTGTTCGAGCACGCGGTCAAGGTCGCCAAGGAAGCCGGCGCTTCGAGTCTACGCGTCGTCTGTCTGCTCGGCCGGCGCTATGAGATGTTCGATTCGCTCGCCGCGTGGAAAGAGGCGGTCGCCGGCTTCCATCGGCAGATTGAGATCGCCGTGCCGATCGTCGAGCGGCACAAGATGCGGCTCGGCATCGAGAACCACAAGGACTGGCGCGTCGACCAGCAGGTCGCGCTGCTCGAGCAGTACAGCAGCGAGTACGTCGGCGTCTGCCTCGACACGGGCAACAACCTCTCGGTGCTCGACGATCCGATGGAGACGGTGGAGAAGCTCGCGCCGTACACGTTCAACGTCCACTTCAAGGACATGGGCGTGGAAGAGACGCCGACGGGTTTTCATCTGTCGGAAGTGCCGCTTGGCGACGGCATGCTCGACCTCAAGCGCATGGTCGACACTATCCAGCGCGCGCGGCCGGACGTACACTTCTCGCTCGAGATGATCACGCGCGACCCGTTGGACGTGCCGTGCGTCACCGATCGCTACTGGGCCACGTTCGGCGACGTCTGCGGCCTCGCGCTGGCGCAGACGCTCCAGCGCGTGCGTGCGTATCGTCCATCACGGCCGCTGCCGACGATTGTCGGGCTGTCGTTCGACGAGCGCTATGCGCTCGAGCGTACGCTCGTCACGCGATCGATCGACTACGCCCGCGACTACCTCGGCCTGGGCGTGTGAAGCGTGCTGTTGCGCCGTCGACATGACACGTCCGCGCGCAATTAGGAAATCTGGCATGAAGAAGTCCGGGCGCCGCGTGGACGGGCCGCGGTAGGATCGGCGCATGCTCGCCGATGCCGCCGAGCTCGAAGTCCACCGAACGGCCCTGCGCGGCCACTGCTACCGCATGCTCGGCTCCGCGTTCGACGCCGACGACGCGGTGCAGGAGACGCTCGTGCGCGCCTGGCGCACGCGCGCCGGGTTCGAAGGCCGGTCGTCGCTGCGGACCTGGCTCTATCGCATCGCCACGAACGTGTGTCTCGACGCGCTCGCCGAGCGATCGCGGCGGACCCGGCCCGTCGACGACGGCCCGCTCGGCACGCCGGACGACTCGCTCCAGGTGCGTCCTCGGACGCACTGGCTCGAGCCCATTCCCGACGCCGACGTACTGCCCGGCGACGAAAGTCCATTCGAGACGACGCGTCTCCGTGAAAGCGTCCGTCTCGCGTTCGTCGCCGCGCTCCAGCACCTGCCGCCGCGCCAGCGCGCGGCGCTGCTCCTGGCCGACGTCCTCGGTCTCTCGGCCGTCGAGATCGGTGAGTGCCTCGAGATGTCGGTCGCGGCCGTGAACAGCGCGTTGCAGCGGGCGCGTGCCACGATTGCGCGTCGCGATCCCGTCTCCGCGCGCGGGCCGTTGTCCGACGAACAGGCCGCGCTCCTCAATCGCTACGTCGACGCGTTCCTGCGTTACGACGTGGACGAGCTGACGTCGCTCCTGCGCGAGGACGCGATCTTGTCCATGCCGCCTTACACGTTGTGGCTCCAAGGCCACGACGCCATTCGCACGTGGCTCGCCGGGCGCGGTTCCGGTTGCCGCGGTTCGCGCCTGATTCCAACGCGCGCGTGCGGCGGTCCTGCGTTCGGCCAGTATCGGCCGAATCCCGATGGCGGCCACTCGCCGTGGGCGCTCGTCATCCTCGATCTGGCCGACGACGGCATTCGAGCGTGGACGTCGTTCCTCGACGTCGAGACGCTCTTCCCGTTGTTCGATCTCCCTCCGGCCCTGCCCGCCGTCCGCTAAAAGCGTATTTCAAAACTCACGACGCGCCGTCAGGCGCCTCGTCAACTTCGAACTTCGAAGTTTTGCAATGCACTCTGAGCGAACCTCCGCCCGGCGTCCGACGGGCGACCGATGAGTTTGGCGGCCGCCGGCCGTCTATCTCTCCAAGTGCGTTCGTTACGGAGGACCTGTCCCATGCAGACGTCACAGTTCTCAGACGCGTCGCCTCGCGCGGGCGATGGTGGTCGCTCGGCCGCTCGGCTCTGGACCGGCCGGGTGTTGAGCGGGATCGCCGTGTTGTTCCTGACCTTCGATTTCGCCGTCAAGCTGCTGCAGCTGCCGTCGACCGTCGACATCATGGCCCAACTCGGTTATCCCGCGTCGGTCATCGTCCCGCTCGGTTTCGTCGAGATCGCGTGCCTCGTCGTGTATCTCGTGCCGCGAACGGCGCCGCTCGGCGCCGTGCTGTGGACGGGATATCTCGGCGGCGCGATGGCCACGCACGTGCGGGTCGGCAATCCGCTCGTCAGCCACGTGCTGTTTCCGATTTACATCGCGGCGCTCATCTGGGGCGGTCTCTGGCTGCGCGACGCGCGCGTCCGGCAGCTCCTCGGATCACGCCGCGGCTGATCGGTTTCATCGTCAATCAGGAAGGACTCGTCATGGCTGCTCGCAAACTCTTCGTCAACATCCAGGTCGCCGATCTCGACAAGGCGAAATCGTTCTACGGCGCGCTGGGATTCACCTTCAACGCGAAGTTCACCGACGAAAAAGCCGCGTGCATGGTCGTCAACGACGACGCGTATTTCATGCTGCTGACACCGGCGTTCTTCAAGGGCTTCACGACGCGCCAGCCGTGCGAGCTCACGACGCACACCGAGGCGCTCTTCGCCGTGTCGTGCGCGAGCCGCGCGGAGGTGGACGAGATCGTGCGCAACGCGATCGCGGCCGGCGGCGCGCACGCGATGCCGCCGCAGGACCACGGCTTCATGTACGGCTGGAGCTTCTACGACGTCGACGGCCACCACTGGGAAGTGCTGTGGATGGATCCGGCGATGGTGTAGGCGCCGAGAGTCGGATAGCCACGAGCCGCACCGCGGCTCGTGGCATCGTCGGCCGTCGTGACAGCGGCTTGCCGGTCATTTTCTGACGGATCTATACTCACACTCCCCATGAAAGGATCTCCTGCTGGGCCAGGTGATCTGCTGTACCGGTTTGGAGGCTTCGTCCTCGACCCGGTCGTCGGTCGACTGCACCATCGGGATGAAGAGGTGCCGCTTCCCAATCGGCCCTTCCAGGTCCTGCTCGCGCTCGTGAAACACGCCGATCGGACGGTTCCGAAAGAAGAGCTGTTCAACGAGATCTGGGCCGGCGTCTTCGTCGAAGAGAACAATCTCGCGCGGCACGTGTCGGTCCTCCGGAAGACGCTCCGGAACTTTGAATGGAACGAATACATTCAGACGGTTCAAGGCCACGGGTATCGATTCTGCGGCGTCGTCGACTGCGTCGCGCGCGCGCAGTTGTCATTGCCGCCGCCGGAGGCCGTCGGGAATCGCGTTGATCTCGAGACGGTCGTCGATCGCGTCGAGGTCACGGCCACGCGCGCCGATGTTCCCATGGTCGCAGAAGCCACGCGCCGCTCGACCGTTGCCGGCCTGGTCGCGCGCCATGGCTACGCCGTCATGGCGCTCGCGGTCGTCGTCGTGGCGACCGTGGCGTGGACGTGGCGGGGAAGGTATGCGCGGGCCGACGTGGAGTCGTCCGATCCGCCGCATCGGCTCTGGCAGTTGACGAGCAACGGCCGGCTGGACACCGAGCCGACGTGGTCGCCCGATGGGCGTGCGGTGGCGTTCACGTCCGACCGCAGCGGCAATTTCGATATCTGGGTCCAGACGCTGGGCGCCACGACCGCGCGGCAACTCACTTTCAACGAAGGACGCGACTGGCAGCCCGCCTGGTCGCCCGACGGACAGTGGCTCGCCGTACGCTCGGAGGGTGAGGCGCCGGGCATCTACGTCATTTCCGCGGCTGGCGGTCCCGGTCACCGTCTCGTGCCGAATGGCTACGAGCCGCGGTGGTCACCGGACGGCCGGACCATCTTGTTCCGCGACAGCATGGTGTCGTGGGACCAGAAGTCGTTCGTCGTGCCGGCGTCGGGCGGAGCGCCACGCGAAGTGCGCCCGGACGTGCTGCGCGATTTCCAGGTTTCGCAAGTGGAGTGGTGCCCCAACGGCCGCTGCGTGTGCGTCTACGGCCGTCATGCGGAACTCGGATGGGGGTTCTGGAACGTGCCGCTCGCCGGTGGTCCTCCCGTCCGCATGGAGTACGCCTCGTCGGTCGAGCGGCGTCTTCGCGAGAATGGTGTGCGCTTGTCGGCCTTCACGTGGGCGAGCGACGGCACCGCGCTGTATTTCGAGGGCCAGGCCGAAGAAGCGCGGAACATTTGGCGCGTTCGAGTCGATCCGCAATCCGGTCGCTGGATTGACGGTCCCGATCGACTGACGACCGGCGCCGGGATCGAGACGCACGTGTCGGTGTCGCCCGACGGCCGGCAGATCGCCTTCAGTAGTCGCAGCGAGCGCACGCGCGCCTGGTCGCTGCCTCTCGATCCCTCCACGGGCCGCGTCTCGGGCGACGGCACGCCGATCACGCCCGACGGCGCCGACGTGAACGTGCTCGACATGTCGGGCGACGGCCGCTTGCTGACCTACCGCACGGCGCGACGGGGCACGGACGAATTGTGGCTGCGAACCCTGAGCAACGGGCCCATCAGGCTCGGCGCCATCGAGCAGGACGCGCGCATCCTGCAGCCCCGATGGTCATTCGACGGCATGCAGGTCGCGTATCTGCGCGCCAGTCGCGATCAGGGCGGTCGGCAGTCGGTCGTCCTCCTGAACGCCGCCACGGGGAGCAGTCAAGAGCGGACGCTGCCGACGCCGGGCGCCGTGACGAATGTCTACGACTGGGCGCCGGGCGGCCATGGCGTGCTCGTGGGCTGTGCCACCACGCCTCTCGGCATTCGCGCGCTCTGCGAGCTTTCCGTGTCGGCGTCCGGCGACGATCGTCCGGCGCGCGTGCTCGCGACCGACCCGACGCGCAATCTGACGGCCGCCCGCACGTCGCCCAATCAAGCGTGGATCACGTTCGTCGCCATTGCCGGCCGGAGTCCAACCACGTCGGTCCTCTACGTGATGCCCGCCGGCGGAGGGGCGTGGACGCCCCTGACCGACGGGCACTTCTACCTCGACAAGCCGCGATGGTCGCCTGACGGCCGGACGATCTACTTCCTCTCGAATCGCTCCGGATCGTGGAACGTATGGCGTTGCCGCTTCGATTCCGCCCGCGGCCGGGCCGAGGGCGACCTCGAACAGATTACGCACTTCGAGTCGCCGGCCAGGATGATCAGCATGGGCGTGTACGACCATCAGCTCCAGATGTCCGTCGTCCGCAACCAACTGATCCTGCCGATCACCGAAACGTCGGGCGCAATCTGGATTCTCGACCACGCGGATCGTTAGCGTGCATTGCAAAACTTCGACGTTCGAACTTCGACGTTCGAAGTTGACGAGGCGCCTGACGGCGCGTCGTGAGTTTTGAAACACGTTTTTTAGCGTGCGGCCGCCGCGGTCGTCTGGGTGGACTCGCCGAACGCCGCCATCCGCGCCTGCAACCTCGCCACGATGTCCGGATGTGCCGCGGCGACGTTGAATCGTTCCGCCGGATCGGTGTCGACGTTGAAAAGTTCAGTGAGCGGCGCGACGGTCGAGCCGGCGCCTCGCCCGCGTCCGCCTCGCCCCGCGTCAGTGGACGCCGTTCCACGCGTGGGCGCGGCCGTCGGGCCGAATGGCGCCGCGGGCTCCGGCGGACCGACGCGAAGCTTCCATGATCCCTGACGGACGGCCTGGATGTTCGCGCCGCTGTAGTAGAAGACCTCAGAGCGCGGATCGGGACCCGTGCCTTTCAAGAAGGCGCTGATGTCGACGCCGTCGACGGCGTGATCCGGCGAAATCGTGCCTCCCGCCAACGCGACGAAGGTGGGAAACCAGTCCATGACGGACACGATGTCTGCCGAGACGCCGCCAGCCGGAATCGTGCCCGGCCAGCGGACGATGGCCGGCACGCGGACGCCGCCTTCGTACGTCGATCCCTTGGAGCCTCGCAGCAGTCCCGGCCAGCCGATGTCGCCCTCGATCTTTTGTCCGCGATCGCCCCGATCGTAGAGCCGCTCGGCGGCCGCCACCCACGGTCCGTTGTCACTCTGGAACACCATGATGGTGTTGCGGTCGAGGCCGAGCTCCTCGAGCGTGCGAATAATCTCACCGACGCTCCAGTCCACTTCTTCGATGGCGTCACCATAGCGTCCTGCGCGCGAATGCCCCTTGAAGGCGTCGGAAGTGCCAACGGGAATGTGCGGCATGTTGTGCGCGAGGTACACGAAGAACGGCCGGCCGCCAGCGGCCCGGATGAACCGGATGGTTTCTTCGGTATAGCGCTGCGTGAGCAAGTTGTACCGGACCGGCTGCTCGACTTTCGTCGTGTCGTGGTACAGCGGCACGCCGGCCGGTGGATTGTAGTCGTGCGAGTACGGCAGCCCCAGGAACTCGTCGAAACCGTGGGCCGTCGGATTCCACGCCGGATTCGTATCGAAATCGCCGATGTGCCACTTGCCGAACATGGCCGTGCGATACCCGCGGGCACGCAGCGCATCGGCGATGGTGACCTCCGTCGACCGAATGCCTTGCGGTGAGCCGGGGCCCGTCACGTTGATGATCCCGGTCCGCGTCGGATAGCGGCTCGTGAGCAGCATGCCGCGTGTCGGCGTGCAGAGCGGCGCGGTGTAGAGCGACGTCAATTGGAGGCCATCGCGCGCCATCTGGTCGATGTTCGGCGTCTGAATGACCGGATTGCCGTTCAGATGAAGATCGGCATACCCCATGTCATCGGCCAGGACGACGATGACGTTGGGCCGTGCATCGGCGGCGCCTGTTTGCTGCGGCGCCGCGCGCCCGCTCGAGGTCATCATTGTCATCATTGCGAGCGAAAGCAGCAGGCTGAGCACCATCAGCCGCGTCGAGGTTCGTGGCCTGTCGATCGATCTCATACGTCTCTCTCCTGCGTGTGTCATGACGTGTCGTCGGACGGCGCCGACGGCACGTCGCCGTGTCGTCCGCCGACGGCTCTAGAACGAGAAGCGGATCTGCGCCTGCAGCATCCGCGGTGACTGATAGCCGGTGGCCACTCCGAACCCCGCGCCCCGGGGCCGCGACCGCGCCGCGATCAGGTTGCCGTCCGCATCGAACGGCAGGTTCTGAATGGCGGACGGATCGGTTGGGCTCTTCAGCGACATCGTCGCGTTGCGCGCGGTGACGCCGGCGGCGTTCGGCGCGTTGAAGACGTCGAGGCGGAGCTGGAGCGTACGCCCGGTGGACAATCGGATCGTCCGTGCGATGGCCAGGTCGAGCGCGCTCGAGAAGCAGCCGCGCAAGTACCCGGTTCCCGACTCGAGACCGACGCTGCCGGCCTGCGGGCCTTCGAATGCTCCCGCGTTGAACTGACGGTACACGTCCGCGCTGCAGCCGGAGCCTGGATCCCCGACCACGTGGATGCGCGCGGCATAATCGGGCGAGCCCGTCAGATTCACGTTGCCGCCGCCACTCTGGTAACTGAAGCCGGCCGTGTAGGCCGCGCCGGTTGCCGCGCTCCACACGCCCGAAAGCTGCCAGTCGTTGACGAGCATCCCGACCGCTCGCCGGACGCGCCCGCCGCTCGCGAGATCCGGAAGATCCCACACGAAATTTCCCTTGAAGATGTGGACCTGATTGATCGTCTGGCCCAGCAGGACGTCGGCCTGCGACTGGTCGGCGCGGATGACGTAGGTGCCCGCGGCATCGTGCTGGAGCCGGGCCGGCGTGCTGGCGTGGTCGTACAGCGTGATCGTGTCGTTGAATCCCAGCGACAACCCGTTCGTGAAGCGGCGGTTGAGCGAGAGCTGAATGGAATGAAAGGTCTCCCACCCACGCTGCAACTGCGTGTTGATCGCACCATAGCCGCGGAAGCTGCGAACGGAATCAGGATTGGTCGCGGCGAACGACGTCGCGCCCGGCGTGGCACCGGGCGCCTGCGTGGGATCC
The DNA here is from genome assembly GCA_035550595.1 of Vicinamibacterales bacterium. GTDB lineage: Bacteria > Acidobacteriota > Vicinamibacteria > Vicinamibacterales > SCN-69-37 > CALFMR01. The sequence goes on along the minus strand of DASZOV010000043.1, from coordinate 30,988 downwards.
TGATCTTCGGGGAGGAATGCGGTGCCGAAGTCGATTGCGTTGAGATTCACGGCTTCCGGCATGTGAAAGCTGTGCTGGCCAACATAAGCGACATCCAGCGCCATGGTCCACGGGAGTGCCATCTGCACGCCCGCGTTCCACTGCGTCGACGAGGGCAAGGCGCCCGGGTCGTAGTCCCACAGGCCGGCCAGGGTCGGCGCGCCTTGAGTGGCCAGGCCGGCTTGTCCGAGCGTCTGCAACTGGCCGTACCGGACGGTGACCGTATCGGAGGTCGGCGGATTCGCCGCGGCTGAGATGGTCGTGTCACCGCGCGTCCGGTCGAAGAACAGACCGACGCCGCCTCGCAGCACCAGCTCCTGGCGGCCGGTGACGTCGTAGCCGATCCCGAAGCGCGGCGCGACGCTCAACATCGGCCAGATGTACGTCGTCGCGGCGATGCCTTGACCTTGCCGGACCAGGCCGTTGGTCGGATCGCCGGAATCGGGGACGAGCGAGCCAATGGCCAGCGCGGTATTGGGACCGAGGAACTCACCCGTCACCGGATTCATCGCCTGGCGATTGGTGCCCGAGCACGGGAACACGCCGTTGGCGCAACCGGCGACGTACAGCACCGGCGCGTCCGCCGATGACCAGCGGTCTGGAAAGAAGTTCGACGATTGGCCGAGGATGTCGTGCTGCGGCTGCTGGTGAACGAGGCGCACGCCGTAGTCGAGCGTCAGGCGGCTGTCGACTTTCCAGTTGTCCTGGATGTAGCCCTCCGTGTTGTTGTAGGTCGCGTTCGTCTCGACGAACGCCGTCGACTGCACGTACGAACTGAAGCTGCCGATGGCCGCGTTGGCGAAGCCGAACGACGTGTCGAAGGGATTGGTGCCGACCTGGTCCTGTCCGAAGTTCAGGCTGCCGAAGGGCACGCTGTTGGCGCCGCGGATGTTCACGGCTTTGTACGCGTGCGTGTTGTAGAACCCCGCCTTCAGAGTGTGACGGCCCGCGACACGCGTCACGCTCACCGAGAAGTCCTGCGTGACGTTCGTGTTCAGGAAGCTCGTGAAGCCGTTGCTCGGTGGCGCGTTCGCGACCCGACTGCCCCAGGCGAACGCCGGCGGAAAGAGCACGCGCGTGCCGTCCCAGGCCGGCGGGTTCACCATGTTGAACGCGCGATACGCGTAGTAATCCGGGTTGATGATGGCGGCGTCGGGGAAGAGAAAGGGAATGCCATCCAGGCCGGCGAGGTACCGGTTCGAGATGTCGTTCATCGGGAGCGCCGCGGTGCAGAACGTCGGGCCGGGCGTCGCGCCTTGCCCGAGTCCGCATCCGGCCAATTCGTTCTGGCTGCGTCCGTAGGTGGCTTCCAGAAAGGTCGTCGCGTTCAGCGTGTAATCGACGGTCCCGGCGAACGTGTAGATGACCGGGTGCTGCATCTTCGTGTCGTTGAAACCCGGTAGCGTGCCGTTGAACGTCTGGTTTCTCTGGATGAAGCCCTGATATTTGCCCGTCGCGCGAAGCGCCGCGAACGGCTGGTAGTCGACACGAATCGCCGGTTCCCAGCTCAACGCGGACTCCGCCGGCCTCCTGATTTCGAGGTTGTAGCCCTGCCCGGCGGGCACGTTGTCGATGTTCGGCAAGGGCCACTGGTTCAGGACGTTCAAGCCGGGCTGATAGAGACGGTTCGCGGGGATTCGGCCCAGCACGCCGCCGTCGGCGAAGCAGGCCGCCTGACTGGCCGCCGAGCAGGCGCCCGGTAGCGTCGGATCCTTGATGTAGGAATAGGGCGCGCCGAGGTTGTCGGTCGTCTGTGAGAAGTCGCCCTGTCGCTCGAGCGCCGTCGGCACGCGGAACCGCGTGACGTCGTTGCCGGCGGTGCGCGGCTCGAACTCGTGGCTGTAGAAAAAGAAGAGCTTGTTGTTGCCGCCTGGCCGGCCGATCGGCCCGCCGATCGAATACCCCCAATCGCGTTCCTTGACGATCGTCTTGGGATCGTCGTTCAGGATGTTGGTCTGGCTGTTGGCGTTCCAATCCGAATTGCGCTCGACGTCGTACACCGACCCATGAAAGTGGTTCGTCCCGCTCTTGGTCACGGCCGTGACCTGCAGGCCGCTGGATCGACCGTATTCCGCTTGATATCCCGACGTGAGCACTTTGAGCTCGGCGATCGACTCCAGATTCATCTGCAGGATGGGCGCGTTGCTCCCGGTGTCGAGCGTCGAGACGCCGTCCATCATCACGTTCGTCGAACCGCCGCCGCCGATGCGCGTCGTGCCGGTGACGCCGGGCGCCAGGGCGGCGAGCGCCGTGAAGCTGCGACTTGCGATGGGCAGATTCTCGACGGCGTCGTTCGTGACCGTGAACGAACGCTCGCCCGACGTCGCTTGAATGAGTGGGACGTCACCGCGGACGTCGATGACTTCGCTCGTGCCGCCCACTTCGATGGTCAGCGTGCCGACGGCGACGCGCGAACCCGGACTGACCGGGATGCCGGACCGGTGCAGCGTCTTGAACGATGGCATCGTCACGTCGATCGCGTAGGTGTCCGGCGCGACGTTGATGAACAAGAAGTCGCCCGAGGATCCGGTCACGGTCGGCGGGGCCGCCGTGCCGCGTGTTTCGCTGGTAAGGGTCACGGTCGCGCCGGGGATGACGCCGCCCTGCACGTCGGTGACGGTTCCGGTCACCGATCCCGTCGTGATCTGAGCGGCCGCGCTGATGGCCGCACCCGCGACGATCGCCATCGCGGTAAGCCCTCGGATGAACGTCGAACCTGCTCGCATGCCTGCCATTGCCGTCCTCTCCGCATGTGAATCGTCGCGGGTCGGCCTGCGAGGGCGAGACGAGGCCCTGTCAAGACGCACCGCGCATGGATGGAGGCAGTGTAGGGAGACGCCGGCCGGGAAATCTTTACGGGTGTCGCCGATTTCCGTGAATTCGCAGGGAAGATTCGCAGGAAGAAGTCTGAATACGGCCGAAAGGTCTCGCGGTGGGCCCGAACGTGTTCGTCCCTTGTCCAAGCGCAACGACCCGGCAGCCGCGCGGCGTCATCGTCTGGGCAACGGACGTTCGTGCGGTGCCGACGACGCGGTCGAGAGCGTGGCGGTCATTCCAGCAGCGCGGGACGTCCGGCGAGGAGGACGATTGCCATGATCCCCATCACCGAGAGCACCCAGGTCTCCGACATCGCTGCAGCCGTGCCGGCGAGCGTCCGCGTCTTCCAGCGCTACGGCATCGACTTCTGCTGCGGTGGGAAAGTGCCGATTGGGTCGGCCTGCGAAGAACAGGGCGTCTCGTTCACCGAAGTGACCGATGCGATCCGGACGGCGGCCGCCGGGCCGTCGCGCGACGAGCGCGATTGGGCGACGCTGCCGCTCGAGGCGCTCATCGATCACATCGTGACGACCTATCACGACACGCTGCGTGAAGAGCTGCCACGCCTGCGCCAGATGGCGTCCAAGGTCGCGCGCGTGCACGGCGAGAACGCGCCGCACCTGCCGCGGCTCGAAGCGATCGTCCACGAGCTCTCGGCCGACATGATCTCGCACATGGGGAAGGAAGAGGCGGCGCTCTTTCCCACGATCCGCGCGCTGGCGCACGGTTCCGGTCCGTCGGTCATGCCGCTCGAGGCGCCGATTCTCATGATGGAGCACGAGCACGAACAGACGGGCGCGCAGCTCGCCGAACTGCGCGAGATGACCGACGACTACGTGGCGCCGTCCTGGGCGTGCCAGACGTTCCAGGCGCTGTACGAGGGACTGTCCGAGCTCGAGGCGAACATGCACGTGCACGTGCACCTCGAGAACAACGTGCTGTTCCCGCGCGCGCTGGAACTGACGCGCCGCTGAGCGGCGCGTGCGTCGGCGCCATCGGCGTGGCGTGTGATGGAAGGTAATCTACCAATTATGGTAGATTGCCTTCCAATCGCCGTGATGGTAGATTGCCGACCATGCCACCTCGTCGGCCCGGCGTCATCCAGGGCACCCTGGACCTCCTCATCCTCCGCACGCTCGTCTTCGGCCCCCGTCACGGCCACGGCATCGTCAAGGACATCCAGGCGATGTCCGACGACGTGCTGCAGGTCGAGCACGGGTCGCTCTATCCGGCGCTGCAGCGGCTCGAGAAGGCCGGCTGCATCAGCGCGAAATGGGAAGAGACGCCCGGCGGACGCGAGATGAAGCGGTACCGGCTGACGCCCAAGGGCCGGCGGCAGCTCACCGTCGAACAATCGAAGTGGCAGGAGCTGGCGGGCGCCATGACGCGCCTGCTCACGCGGGCGGCCGGGGTGCCGCGCAAATGAGTCGCCGCCGCGACGACGACCTCGACCGCGAGATCCGCGCGCATCTCGAGCTCGAGGCCGCCGATCGCGAAGCGGACGGCCTGTCGCCCGAGGACGCGCGTCGCGAGGCGCGGCGGCTGTTCGGCAATCCCACCATCGTTCGCGAAGACGCCCGCGCCGTGTGGTTGCCGCTCTGGCTCCAGCAGGCGGGGCAGGACGCGCGATACGCCTGGCGGCTCGCGCGGCGCGCGCCGGCGTTCACCATTGGCGTCCTGTGCGTCATCGCGCTCGGCATCGGGGCGACGACGACCGTGTTCAGCGCGCTGCGTGCCGTCGTGCTCGCGCCGCTGCCGTTCGATCGGCCGCAGGAGCTCGTCCGCGTGTCGCAGATGAACGCGGCGCGCGGCGTCGCGGATTTCTCGGTATCGCTGCCGCTCTATCGCGAGTGGCAGGCCCGGAGCACGAGCTGGCGTGATCTGGCCGCGACGCGGACGGGCACGGTCGTCGCGTTGGGACTCGGCGAGCCGCGCCGGCTCGACGCGCGTTTCGAGACGTGGAATCTTCTGCCGCTCCTCGGCGCGCGCCTTCAGATCGGACGTGAATTTTCGGCCGCCGACGATGCGCGCGGAGCCGCGCCGGTCGCCATTCTCTCGAACCGCGTGTGGCGCGACGCCTTCGCGGCCGCGCCCGACGTCGTCGGTCGAGCGCTGACGATCGACGGCCGGCCGACGACCATCATCGGCGTTGCTCCGTCCGGCGGCACGCTCGTCGGCGACGCCGACGTGCTGCTGCCGCTCGTGCCGTCGGAAAAGGACGTGCGGTTCGACTATTCGGATCTCGACGTCATCGGCCGGCTCGCGCCTGGCGTCACGATCGCGGCCGCGCGCGCGGAGATGGCCGCGCTGACCGAGCGTCTCGCCGCGGCGCTCGTCGTCGCTGGGAACACTGGAGACGTCATCGGCTGGTCGCCTCGGCTCCTGCCGCTGCACGAGGTCGTCGTGGGATCGTCGGCGCCGCGGACGCTGTCGCTGCTGTTCGTGGCGGCGGTCGTGCTGCTACTCGTCGCCTGCGCCAACGTGTCCGGGTTGCTGCTCGCACGGGCGTCCGGGCGCGCCCACGAGATGGCCGTGCGCGCTGCGCTCGGCGGCGGCCGCGGGCGAATCGTGCGCCAACTGCTGGTCGAGACGGGGTGCCTTGCGCTTGGCGGCGCATTCCTCGGCCTGGCGACGTCGGCCGTGGTGCTGCCGATCCTGAAAGCTGGCGCGCTCTCGGATCTGCCGCGGGCGAACGACATTCGAATCGATGGGGGCGTGCTCGTCGCGGCGCTCGCGGGTACGCTGCTGACGTCGATCCTGGCGGGGCTCGTTCCAGCGTTTCGAGCCTCGCAGTTGAACGTGCAGGCCAGCCTCAAGACGAATGCGTCCGCCGTGGCGGGTGGGCCACGTCTTCCTCGGCGAGTCCTCATCACCAGTCAGCTCGCGCTATCGATCGTTCTGCTGACGACGGCCGGCGTTGCCGCGCACGCGCTGTCCGAACTTCGGTCGAGGGATCTCGGCTTCTCGCCGGACCACGTGCTGTCGATGGCCTTCGTTCCGGAACGCGCGCCGGAACTGACGACGAGCGCGTTCCTGGAGCGGCTGCGCCGCCTGCCCGACGTCGAGTCGGCGGCGGCCACGAGCGCGGCGCCGATGGACGCGTGGAATACGAGCCTTCACGTCTATCCCGTCGGCCCGGCCATCATCGCGCCGACGACGGCCGTGCAGGCGGACTGGCGGGTCGCAAGCCCGGGTTATTTCCAGACCATGGGAACGCCCATTCTCGCCGGACGCGATTTCACGGCGCATGACGACGGTCGTTCGGCGAAAGTCATCATCGTCAACGAGACGCTCGCTCGGCAGATCTGGGGCCACGACAATCCGATTGGCCGGCGGCTCGACCTTGGCGGCGGAGGCGGCGAGCCTGCCACGGTCGTGGGCCTCGTGCGCGACGTCCGCACGCACAGTCCCGCCGTGTCGCCGGTCCCGACCTACTACCAGTCGCTTGCGCGCGGCGTGTGGGGCCCGGTCACGATCGTGATTCGCACGCGCGCGGATGCATCGCGCGTCGTGCCGCTCGCGCGAGCCGAACTGCACGCGCTCGATCCGGCCGCGCCGCTCTTCGACGTGATGACGATGCGCCAGCGCGTCGATGGTCCGCTGACGCCTCAGCGTCTCTTGATGGGACTGCTCGCCGGGTTCGCGCTCGCCGCCACGCTGCTCGCCGTCATCGGGATGTACGGTCTGGTCTCGTACGCGACGGGCCAGCGACTGCGTGAGGTCGCGCTGCGACTCGCGCTTGGCGCCAGCCGGCGGCACGTGGTGCGCCTGCTGCTCGGCGAAGGCGTACGACTCGTGACGGTCGGCATCGCGGCTGGCGTCCTGCTCGCCGTACCTGCGGTTCGAGCCATGCGTCCGCTGCTCACTGGCACTGGCACGTCGGATCCCGTGACGTTCGGAGTGGCCGTCGCGGCGCTGGCCGTCGCGTCGCTCGCCGCGTGCGCGATCCCGATCCGGCGTGCGCTCCGCGCGAATCCCGCGGTCGTGCTGCGCGGGGAGTAGAATCGCCGACCGGCTCGAAGTGGTCTGGATCGTGACCCAGGCTCACTCCGGCGAAAACGTCACATTGACGACGTGCGTCGTCTCGTCGGGCACGACGTGGGGACCGAAGGACTCGGGGACGACGCCGAGTCCACGGCGGTGTTCCACCTCGTCGCCCATGAAGCGGGAGAGATACGTGGCGTCGTAGATGGCGCCTGGCTGAAGCTTCCACTTTTTCTGCAACGTGGCCGCCACGCCTGAATCGATACCGGTGATGGCCAGCGTGCCCATGTGGTACTGCGCGCCTTCGCTCACGGCGACGCGGATGGTCATGCCGAGGGTCGCGTCGTTGAGTTGCGGAACGGGATTCAGGTGGGCGAACAGGTAGCCGTGGGTCACGTACTCGTGCTGCACGCGATCGAATCCCCTCGTGATCTTCGACGCGACCGCGACGTCTCCCGTCTTCATGTCCAGCAACTTGTCGAGCGCGGCGGGCGACAGCATGGAGGCGCCGGGCCATTCGGCGTGATCCCACGTGAAGACCGGTCCCTCGTGGACCGGCACCGTGACCGCGACGCCGCAGTCCGTGCCGCTCACGGGAGCGGCCGACGGCTCGCCCAGCGTTGCCTTCCAATGTCCGTGATCGCGATAGAACTGCAGCCACGTGCCCTCGGCGAGGCTCGTGGTGAAAAAGCGCGAGTAGGGTTGGCCGACGACGGGATCGCCCGATGCGAGCACGTCAGACGCGTGCACGGTGTCGGCGCCTGGCAGATCCACGCGACAGACGCGAAGGTCCACGCCGGAGTCGCGAATGGCGAAGAGATCGACCTTCCGTTGCGTCGCCAGGTTCACCTGCGACGTGAACTCGACGCGACCGGAGAGGTGACGGGCGGTCAGGATCTTCTGGAGGACGCCGCGCAGGTAGTCCGGAAACTCACCGGTGTCGGGCGCGATGCCGTCGAAGCCCGGGACGTCTTCCGCGATCGCGGACCGAAGGTCGCTATCGGACAGCGTGAGGAAGTTGTCGAAGACGACCGGAGTCGATACCGGCGCTTCTTCGACGGTGAACGTCACGCTGGCGGTCGTGGCAGTCGTCGCGAACCGATATCGCACGGCCTTGAACAGGCCGGTGTGAGCCAGTTGGACCGCCGCGGCCTGCACGCCGGAAACCGTGACGACGCTTCCCGTGTGGAGGCCGCTGAGACGCGCGACGTCCGCCGGTGCGTAGCGATGAAGGCCGGCGACCGCGACGTCGGTCAACGTCAGTGCCTGGTCCGGTGTCGTCGACTGCGCGCTGACGAGAGCGGTCAACGTCATCACGATCGCGGCGAGCACCGGGTATTGCCACCGTCGCGCGTCCATCCTTCGTCGTGTCCTCCACGTCATGTTGCCGCTGAACCGGCTCGCGACGCGCGGCGATCCGGATGCAGCCGGATCGTCAGGACCGCCGCGTTCGCACGCCGGTGCTTACTCGGCCGCGGCGGGCGTGCCTGGCTGGAACGTCACGTTCGAGAAGAGCACCGTCTCGGACTTCGTCGGGTCGTGTGCGCAGACGAACAGGCCGACGAGCACGGGGCCCTGCAGCGAGACTTCCGTGTGCACGATCTCCTTGACCGGCGCGCCTTCGCGGCCGACGTAGAGATACGTCTTCACGCCCGTGCGCACCATCTTCAGCGTGAACGTGCCCGGTTGCTCGACCGGCAGATCGAACGTGTTCGTGTTCTCGCCCTGGCGCGCCCGCCACTGCAGCGACGGCATTCCCACGCCGTGCAGGACGACGTCGCCGTAGGCCGCATCGTGATCGAGCGACTGCCGCACCATGATGCCGGCCTTCCGGTGCTCGTTGCCTTCGCCGAGGAAGTGCAGCGTCGCCGTCATCGTGAAGTCGCCGGTGACCTCGCGCCACGCGAACTGGAACTGGTCGTCCTTGGCCCAGATGTTCGCACCGGCGCCCGTCATCCGGTACTCGCCGCGCGCAGCGTCGAAGGTCGTCGATCCGGCAATCGCCGGATGGCCGATGTCCGCGGCCTGCGTGAACAGGCCGAGTTGGCCGCTACTGCCTTGCGCGAAGACCGGGACCGAGAGCAATCCGGCCAGAGCGATGCGCTGAACGATCGGTGTGAGTCGGAACATGACGAGGCCTGCTCGGGGACAAACGCGCTACGGGCGCGCCGCGGCCGGCGCCGGGATCGGCTCGACCGACACGTGGGAGAACACGACGGTGTTGACCGCGTCGCGCGTGTGCGACGCGACGGCGAGACCGAGCATGACGGGATTGCCGAGCGTCGTCTGCGTGCTGCCGCGTTCGACGAGCGCGGCGCCGTCCTTGGCCGTCCACACGGTGACGGCCGAGCCCTGCCGCTGCAGCTTCAGCGTCCACACGCCTGGTCCCTCGATGGGGAAGTCGAGCGTGTTGACCGTATCGCCTTTGGCCGATCGGAACTGGACCGACGGCATGCCGTCACCGTGAATCGCCAGGTGCAGGAACGGCGCGTCGGTGTCGAGGCTCTGGCGCAGCATGATGCTGGCCTTGCGATGCGCGTTGCCCCCGGTCACGAACCGCGTCGTCGCCGTGACGATGAAGTTGCCGGACATCTCGCGCCAGAGATAGTGGAACTCGTCGGCGCGATCCCAGATGTCCGTGCCCGAACCGGTGACGGTGTACTCACTGGTCGCCGCGTCGAACGTCGCCGACCCTTTGAGCGGCGGCGCGCCGACGTCGTCCGAGTGCGTGAAGACGCCAATCGTATTCGACTGCGCGGAGAGAGAGGCCGCCAGAAGGCACGCCAGCAGGACCTGTCGCATCGCGAGAGTCTACTCCGGATGCGGCTGTCATGGCTCGGATCCGAAGGGCGGTCCGGCGCGGGATCGATCGGCTGTCTGGTCGCGGATATGCTGTGAAGAGCCGTCTGCCGTCGGCCCCGCCGCCGGCAGGGTGCGCGGGCGCTGAATCGAGCGCATCGCCCGCGGTCCTTCCTCGCTCCGCTGGGTGTTTTCGAATCGGCCGGGCCATGCATGATCTGAACGTCGTACGCGGCCGGAGGGACCGGTCGCTCTGGGTCGTCCGCCTGCTGCACTATTGGTGGCCCGTGGCCATGGGCCTTTCGCTCGTCTTCGTCGTGCGGCGCGCGACGGGCCGCGGGATCGATCCGATTGGCTTGCTGGTGCTGCTCTCGGGCATCGCCGCGGCCTACAGCGTCGATCGTCTGCTCGATCCGCCGTCGCGCCGCGATCCGGCCTGGCTGCGGCGCGTGCTCTCCGCCACGGGCCTGGCGGGCGCCGCCGTCGGCGGCGTGCTCGCCTGGCGTCTGCCGCCGCAAACCGCCGTGCTCATGCCGATATTCGGCCTCGCGGCGGTTGGCTACGTCCCGCTGAAGCGCGTCGCACTGGCCAAGACGATCGTGGTGCCCATGGCCTGGACGTGGGCCGTGATCGCGCTGCCGTTCCACGACGGGTCGTGGATGGGATGGGACTGGATCGAACGGCCGGTCTCGTTGCCGCTCTTCCTGCTACTCGCGTCGGGATGTTTGCTCTGCGATCTCAAAGACGTCGAACGGGATCGACGGAATCGCGTCCCGAGCGTGCCCGCGCGATGGGGCATCGTTGCCGCGGCGTCGCTGGCCGTCGGACTGGCCGCAATCGCCGCGGGATCAGCCGTCGTCGAGCGGCGTCCCACGCTCGTGCTCGACGGCGTGTGCCTCGCGGCCGTCGGCACGTGTCCGATGCTGCTCACGCACGACGCCGTCGGTCCGCTGATCGTGGACGTGATCCTCACGCTGCCCGGCCTGCTCATCGCGACGCACCTCACCTGAAGGCGCCGCTGCGCGCCGGTCGATCGTCGAATTGAGCGATGAGTGACAACCCGCCACGCGGCGCGCGTCGGTTCCCGCGACGCGGCCGCCTGGCGGATATGAGAAGGAGAGGCGGGGGGAACGCTACTCCGCGGTCTTCGACGCCGTGAGCTGCTGAACGGCGGCGAGCGACTTGGCGACGTGCTCGGCGGGGCTGATCTTGTCGTCGGCGCTCGAGAAGACCGCCGCGACCTTGCCGTCCGGCGTGACGACGAAGGTCGTCCGCTCGGTGAAGCCGTGATCGATGGCCACGCCGCGCGTGTCCTTCATGCCGGCGCGCGCCGCGGACTTCGTCAGGTTGTACGACGTCGCAATCGCGCCGTTCGCGTCGGACGCCACCGCGATCTTGCCCGCGCAGTACTGCGGATCGGCCGAGAACGCGTTGAGCCGATCGATGCTGTCCTGCGACACGCCGATGATCGACGCGCCCGCGGCATCGAACTTTTCTTTGTTCTCCGCGAACGTGTGCGCCTCGATGTTGCAGCCACCGGTGAACGCCGACGGATAGAAATAGACGACGACCGGTCCTTTCTTCAACGCGTCGGCGAGCGAGAATTTGAACGCCTTGCCGGCGAGCGACGCCTGCGCCGTGAAGTCCGGCGCCTTTTCGCCAACCTTCAACGCGGCCAGCGCCGGCACCGCCATCACGCCGGCGAGGAGGATACTCAAGAGAGCCCGTCTCATTGCCTTCTCCTTGGAAACAGGGAACGTCTGACGATCATACTCCGCGTGCGGTCGCGCGGGTGAACGGCGCCGCCCGTTCAGTGCGTCTCAACTGCACTCCACTCCAGGACCACCTTGATCTCGCCGTCGCCGTGATGCTCCAGAGCCGCGCCGAAGTCCGTATACGGATGCCGATGTGTGATGAGCGCCGCAGCGGCGCCGGGCCAACGCGCGTCGGCCCGCGCCAGATCGTCGACGGCGAGCTGGAAGTGATCGCGTGACGCGTTGACGCTGCCGATCATCACCTGGTTGCCCAGCACGAGCCGACGCATGAACGCCGCGCCGGACACGCTGATCGGACGGTCGTCGCCCGGAATGCCGGTAATCGCGTAAACGCCGTTGGTGGCGAGCACGTCGACGAGCTCGAACTCGAGGCTCGCGACGCCGGTTGCGTCGATGACGACGTCGAACGCACCGACTGAGCCCGCGGCCTGCTCGGGCGTCACGCCGCGTCCGTCGAGGTAGTGGCCGCCGATGCGCGTCAGCCACTGCGGCCGTGCGGTGTCGGCGTCGACGACATCGAGGCCCCAGACGTCGGCGTCACGGAGTCGAAGCGACATCGCGGCGAGCAGACCGATCGGTCCGAGCCCGGCGACGAGACAGCGGCGGCCCGACAGCCAGTCGAGCGCCGTCGACGAATCGGGCAGGCGCGTGAGCTGGACGTGGACGGCTTCCGCGATGGCTTTCTCGGCGACCGACAGCGGCTCGGCCAGCACGCCGATGGCCTCGAGCGTCGTGTCGACGCGCACGATGTGCGAATCGCGGTCGACGACGAACTCGGTCTGATAGCCGTCGCGTCCCCAGATGCCGCGTTCGGTGTAGAAGCCGGTGAGGCACATGTCCGAGCGGTTCATCGCGCACGCACGGCAACCGCCGCATCCGCGGCGTACGGTGAACACCGCGCAGTCGCCGGGCGCCACCGATCGCACGGCGGAGCCAACAGCGGTGACCTGTCCGATCATCTCGTGGCCCAGGACGAGATCCGCGTGACCGGCCGGCGCTTTCGCGCGTCCGCCAGCAGCTTCCTCGCGATCGGTGCCGCAGATGCCGACGCGCAGCACCCGGAGCTCGACCTCGTCGGGCGTGACGATCGTCGGGCGCGGTCGATCGACGAGCTTGATGTCGCGCGTCCCCGGTGCGACGGCAATCGCCTTCATGACCGTGACGCCCGATCGGTCAGCGTCAATCCGCCGTCGAGCGCCGAGTCGACGACGTACTCGTGTCCGGAGCGGCAGGTGAGCTCGATCTCGGTCGGCACCGCTGACTCGCGCGTAATCTCCAGACGCGATCCGCATTCGGGCACGCGGCACGTGAAGAACGCCAGCTCACCGACGATGTCCGGCGTGAGCGGACCGGAGAGCCGCTGCTTCCACGCCTTCGCGCAGGGAAAGCAGACGTAGTGCGACGTATCGGGCGTCGTGTTGAAGTGATCGCCTCGTTTGTGTGCGCCGACGCCGCTCGTGTCGCGGAACGTGAAGACGAGCGGTTCATCGCAGTCGGGACAAGTGAACACGAGGGACTCGTCGGGCATGGGACCTCCGGTGAAACGGGCTCTACGTCGTCTGGGCCGGCCGCGCGGTGCCGGTTTCGCGCGTACGGTACCGTCCCGGCACCGAGCGCATCGAGATCGCGAGCCGGTTCCACATGTTGATGACGCCGGCGAGATACGTCAGGTCGACGATCTCCTTCTCGCTGTAGTGCGCCTTCAGCTCGCCGTACACCTCGTCGGGGACGTGCGTCTCGGAGATGCGCGTCACGGCCTCGATCCAGGCGAGCGCGGCGCGTTCGCGATCGGTGAAGAACGGCGTCTCGCGCCAGGCGTCGAGCGCGTAGAGACGCTGCTCGGTCTCGCCGAGCGCACGCGCGTCGATCGTGTGCATGTCGATGCAGAACGCGCAGCCGTTGATCTGCGAGGCGCGCGTCTTCAAGAGGTGCAGCAGCTTGTGGTCCAGGCCGCAGGAGCGGAGATAGCCTTCGAGCGCGCTCATCGCCTGAAGGGCTTCCGGGGCGAACTTTCGGTAATCGATGCGTGGTGTCATGGTCGTCTCGTGCGATCGGCCGCGAAGAGCGGGGAGGCCGGCCGTCCACGAGATCCTATCGCGCTCCGCGGCGAGACGACGTGTCGCGCCCTCGTGTGTGAGCGCGCGCGTCGCGGTTGTTCGAACGGCTGCGGTATACTCCGGCGGCTTTTTGCCCCGCCAAGGAGTTGCCCATGCCGCCAGGAACCGTCCGTGAAGCGCTCGCCGAGTTCCTCGGCACGTTCGTGCTCATCGTCTTCGGCGTCGGCGTCGTGGCGCAGGTCGTGCTGAGCGGCCAGGCGTCGGGCACGTATCTCTCCATCAATATTGGATGGGGCCTCGCGGTCACGATGGGGTGCTACGTGGCGGGCGGCGTGTCGGGCGCGCACCTCAACCCGGCGGTCACGATCGCGCTCGCGGCGCACCGCGGCTTCGACTGGCGCAAAGTCGCGCCGTACCTCGTGGCGCAGTTCGCCGGCGCGTTCGTTGCGTCGGTCGTCGTCTATCTCACGTATCACGAGGCGCTGAACGCGTTCGACGGCGGCGTGCGGCAAATCGTCGGGGCGCATGCGACGGCCGGTATCTGGGCCACCTATCCGCAGTCGTTCCTCAGCACGTTTCCCGGCGGCGTCGTCGATCAGATCGTCGGCACGGCGCTGCTCGTGGGCGTGATCTTCGGCATCACCGACACGCGCAACTCGGCGCCGTCGCCCGGCGTCGTGCCGATCGTCGTCGGCCTGCTCGTCCTGACCATCGGCGCGACGTTCGGCTTCAACTCGGGCTACGCGATCAACCCGGCGCGCGACTTCGCCCCGCGGTTGTTCACGGCGATTGCCGGTTGGGGCAGCGACGTCTTCCGCGCCGGTCACGCCTGGTGGTGGGTGCCGATTGTCGGCCCGGTCATGGGCGGCCTCATCGGCGGATTGGTGTACGACGTGTTCGTCGGCCGCCGGTTTCCAGCGGCGAGCTGACGCGGCGGCGCGCCCGGCGCCGTGCGACAATCGGCAGTCATGAGCACGCTGGGCAAGACGATTCAGGTCAAAGGCGAACTGCGCGCGTTCGAGGACATCACGATCGAGGGCCTCGTCGAAGGTCCGCTGTTCTGCGAAAGCTTCGCGGTCGTGCTCGGGCCGTCCGCCGACGTCCGGGGCGACGTGCTGGCGCGCGACATCACGGTGTTCGGCCGCGTCACCGGACAGCTCATCGCGACCGACGTCGTCGACGTGCGGCCGGACGCCACGGTCACCGGCCAGGTCATGTCGAAGCGCTTCATTCTCGACCCGGATGCGTACTTCGCCGGTCGTGTCGAACCCCAGCACCTCGAGGCGGCCATGCGGGTCGCCAAGTTCCACCAGCGCAAGCGCGACGCCGCGGCCGGCGAGTAATTCACGCGCCAGCCCCGTGCGTCGAAGGAGAACGTCATGGGCATGAAGCTCACCGACCAGTTCCTGGCTGAACTCGACGTCGAAGCCGCGGCCACGCGGCGTGTGCTCGAGCGCGTGCCCGAAGGGCGCGACGACTGGAAACCCCATCCCAAATCGATGCCCCTGGGACGTCTGGCGCAGCTCGTCGCCGAGATGCCCGGGTGGGTCGTGATGACGATCGACCAGGATGAGCTCGACGTCATGAGCGGCGCGGGCGGTGCACGGCCGGTGTTGACGACGACGCGCGAGCGGCTCGACGCGCTCGACAAGAGCGTGGCCGCGGCGCGCGACGCGTTGACGCGCACGACCGACGATCACCTGATGACGCCGTGGCGCATGCTCGCGGGCGGGAAACTCGTGTCCGAGGACCCGCGCTATGTCGTGCTGCGACACTCCGTCTTCAATCACCTCGCGCATCACCGCGGCCAGTTGACGGTGTACCTGCGGCTGAACGACGAGCCAGTGCCGTCAGTCTACGGGCCGACGGCCGACGACAATCGCTTCGCCTGACGTCTGATCGGCGACGTCGTTGCCGCGCGCGACGCTAGTCCGCGCGGAGTGCCGGTAGCCACGCCCCGGCCTTGTATACTCTCGGACGATTCATTCAGCCGAGATTCGAGGTCGAGATGGCCCTCCCTGCCAGGATCGTCCTGCTCCTCGCCGCGCTCGCGGCGATCCCTCGCGCCGTTGTCGCGCAGTCGGCTGCCTCGCCGCCGCCTGCCGCCTCGCCGACGGCCAATGCCGACGTCATCGTCGAGCGGCTGGCGATGACCTGGACGTTCGATGCCGACGGCACTCGCCACGTCGAGACCGTGTTCCGGATTCACGTGCAGTCGGCCGCCGGCCTTCGGCGCGTGGGCACCGTCATCATGCCCTACGTGAACGACCACGGCCGCCTCACCTGGGAGTACGTCCGCGCCGTCAAGCCCGACGGCCGCGTTGTCGAGACACCGGTCGATCACGCGATCAACCTGCCCGCGGAGATGACAACGGCGGCGCCCGAGTTCAGCGACATCTACGAGAGCTACGTCAACGTCGAGGGGTTGGAAGTCGGCGACGAACTGGACTACGCCGTCCGCACGGACGCGTCGAGCCTGATTCCCGGCCAGTTCTGGATGACGTTCTCGCCGTCGTGGATCGACGTCGTGCGCGACGCGGAGTTGGTCGTGTCCGTGCCGGCCGCGACGCCCGTGATCGTCAAGACGCTCGGCGACGCGCCGGCGAAAACGACGGCGGATGGGCGCGTGCGATACACGTGGCATTTCCAGAACGATCATCCGCTTGGACCGGACGATGTCGCCGCTCTCACGCGGCACCTGCGCGAACGCGGTCCGGCCGTCCAGGTGACGAGCTTCCGCACGTGGGGCGAGGTCGGCGACGCCGTTCTGGATCTCTGGCGGGATCGCGCGGTCGTCACGCCTGCCATCCGCGCGAAGGCGCTCGCGCTCACGGCCGGCGCCTCGACCGACGAAGCGCGCATCGACGCCATCTATCGGTACGTGTCGGCGAACGTGCGGTACGTGAGCGTGTCGTTCGGCATTGGCCGGATTCAGCCGCACACGGCCGACGAGGTTCTCGCCAAGGGCTTCGGCGACTGCAAGGACAAGCACGTGCTGCTCGTCGCGCTCCTCGACGCGATTGGCGTGAACGCCGAAGGGGCCCTGCTCTCGACGGTGACGCCGCCGGTGGCGGACGTGCCGTCGCCCGCGGTCTTCGATCACGTCGTGAGCGTGATCGACGAGCCGAGCCGGAGATGGTTCGACACGACTCAGGAAGTCGCGCCGCCAGGATTCCTGAACGAGATCGAACGCGGGCAGTCGGTGCTGCTGCTCGAGCCGGCCGGCGCGTCGCACCTCGTCACGACACCGGCGGAGTCGACGCGGCCCAATCACTGGCGTCACACGCTGGATGGCACCGTCGATGACCACGGCGCGCTCGACGCGACGGTGACCGACGAGGTGTCCGGCGATCTCGAGGTGATCCTGCGTCAGGCGCTGCGCATCGTGCCGGCCGATCGATGGACCGATCTCGTCCGACGTCTGCCGGCGGCGGCCGCGTCGGGCGGCGAGGTCACTGACATCCACATCACGCCCGCCGAGGACACGAGCACGCCGCTGACGATCACGTATCACTACACACACGAGCCGCACTCGGAATGGACGAAGCATCAGTACGTCCTGCCACTGCCCGCGTTCGACTGGCCGGACGTGTCGACGCCGCGTGAGGGCGAGGCGACGACGCCGCTCGATCTGCCCAAGGGCGACTATGTCTATCGCGCGCGCGTGCGGCTGCCCGACGATCTGAGTGCCCAGATGCCGCGAACGCCGGCGCTGTGGCTCGACAAGCCCTTTGCGAGCCTGCGCGTCGGCGTGACGCTCGTCGATGGCGGCGCATTGATCGACAGGGCGATCACCATCAAGACGTCGGACCTGCCGTCCAACGAGGTGGACGCGTATCGCGCGTTCGTCGCGTCCGCGAAGAAGGCGCCGTACTACGTCGACGTGCCCGAGTGGCGTTGGGCACTCGGTTCGAACGTGTCGCTCGCCTGGGAGACTGGAGACGTGCCGGCTGCGCGCGACGCCAACGAACGCGGCCTGGCACTCGGCTACGTCCAGCACGACTGGGCCGCGGCACGCGCGGCGTTCGAAGAAGCGACGCGCGCCGATCCCGACAACCCCATGGCCTGGGCCCTGCTCGGACAGGCCGAGATGGCGACGGGCGATACCGCGGATGGTCTGGCCGCGATGCGCCATCAAGTCGACGTTGCGCCGTCGCCGTCAGCCTACAAGGTGCTCGCGATGCAGCTCGCGAGCGTCAAGGGACGGGAGGTGAGTCTCGACGTGTGGCGCGAGGCGCATCGCGTCTACCCGGGGAATCGCGACATCGGCGGCAGGCTCGGCGAAACGCTGCTGTTCCTGGGACGCTGTGAGGAGGCGATGCCCGTCCTCGAAGCCGAGGCGGCACGGCAACCGCACAGCTCGCGCATCTTCTGGGACGTGGGCCTCTGTCAGGAAAAACTCGGACAGCCCGCGGCGGCGACGACGGCCTTCGACACCGCGGTCACGCTCGAACCGCAGCCGGCGTTGTGGAACAGCGTCGCCTGGGAGCTCGCCCTCGGACGTCACGATCTCGACAAGGCGTCCGCTTACGTCGGACGCGCGATTGCCGAGACGGAACGTCTCCTCGCAGAGCCGGACGCCAAGCCGACAACGACAGTATCGCTCGTGCGGCATCTCCCCGAGTATTGGGACACGCGCGGCTGGATTCACTTCGCGCAGGGCGATCTCGACGCGGCGTGGCACGACATTCTGCCGGCGTGGGACCTGTCGAGAAACGGGGAGGTCGCCGACCATCTCGGACAGATTGCCGCGGCGCGCGGCGACCGAGCATCGGCGCGGCGCTATTACGCGCTGGCACTCGCGGCGACGCAACCCGCGCCGGACGCGGCCGCGCACTTCGCCGCGGTCGAGCCGTCAGCCGAGATCCGCGATCGCGCGATTACCGACGCGCGTGCGACGCTCGATCCGCGCATCGATGTGTCCGCGCCGCCAGCAACGCCGGCCGGCACGGCGACGTTCCTGCTCATCGTCGATGCGGCAGGCAACGTCCGGCGCGCGACGCTCGCGAGCGGCAGTCGACCGCTGGCATCGCTTGCCGACACGCTTCAGGGCCTGCACGTCCAGGAGCCGGTACCCGACGAGAGCGATGTGAACATGCCTCGCGTCGGCACGGTCCACTGCGAATCGTCTGGCTGCTCGCTCACGCTGTCGCCGGCCGGGACGCCAGTGCCGAGTGATCCCGCCACCGCGGCGGTACGGTAGACGATGTCCGCGAAGTGAAGCACGCTCTGAACGCGCGCGTTCGGTGGCGCACGATGGTTCCCCCGACCCTGAAAGGCCAGGGCTCCACGGAAGAGGCTTCGCAGCCGTGCGCGGGCTCAGACGGCGGGGGGCACTCGCCGCTGGCGCGGCTCGGACACGGCGGTCACCGTCTGCAGCAGGTCGACGCCGTCGCCTCCCGACGCTCGCAGCCGTCCGGCGTGTTTGGCGCTCTGCGCGAGGTCGCTCACCGAGAGCATCCCTACGAGCACTTGCCGCTCGTCGATGACGGGCAGCCGGCGCACTTGGCGCTGACGCATCGCCTGCTCGGCGTCGGTGACCGCATCGCTCGTGCGGCACGTGCAGACGTCGCGCGACATGATGTCGGCCACGCGCAGCGCGCTCGGCGGCGCACCCTGGAAGTAGGTGGCGATGCAGATGTCGCGGTCGGTGACAATCCCGGCGACGCGGCCCTCGTGATCGAGGACGGGCACGGCGCCGCAGTCCTGTTCCCACATGACGCGAACCGCCGCGTCGGCCGAATCGTCGATGCGACACGTGCGCGGCGAACGGCTCATCACTTCGTTGACGTGCATGGTCTCTCCTTGCGCGCCCGGACGGGCGCGGCCATGCGAGAGCGGCTGCAACAGCCGTTCCTCGGCGGCCGTGAGGATTGACCGGCGCGTCAGACGCACGGCGCGCGGGTTGGCAGAGGACGACACACGGCCGCTGCCGCGAATCGGGAACGTCGTGCCACGGACGGGCACCGTCCGGCCTCGGAGCGAGGAGGGTCTCCGAGGCCGGATCGGGATCGGATGCCGAGTCGGGTCAGTCGACGTCGCCGCAGGCGGCGGCAATCCACTTGCCCGACGTCTTCAGGTCCATCGTCATCGTCTTGCCCGCCTGGCTCGTCGTGGCCGAGGCGGTGCCGGTGATCGCGGTCGGCGACGTCGCAACGATGTGGACGTGCGCCTTCGTGGTCTCGGCGCCCGTGCACGAGACGTCGGCGTCGAGCGTCGTCGCGGTGTTCGTGCCGATGGTGGGCTTGCAGGTCGCGTTCGCACCGTCGGGCATCATGAACGTGGAGCTGTCGAGCTTCTCCTTCGTCATGCACGTCTTGTTGACCGAGGTGTGCGCGCCCATCATCGCCTTCATGGCGGCTTGCATCTGCGCCTGTTGCTCAGGCGTCATCTTGCTCATGTCCATGCCCGTCATCCCCGGCATCTCACCGCCGAGGTTCACGGAAGTCGTCATCTCCCACAGTCCCAGTTTGACGTTCAGTTTCGGCGCCGGTGGCGCCTGCGCGAGGGTCGCGGCGGTGACGCCGGCCCAGAGCAGGGGCACCGTGATCGCGCGAGAGCGAATACGCATCCATGACTCCTTTGAACAGACCGGAAACATCTTACGGTGAGCCGTGACCGCGCGCTTGGTCAGGCGCATCATCTTGACTTTCGCCATTTGTTTGCTATGCTGCCTCGGCTCTATTTCCCCTCCGAAGGAGACCCGACCATGGATCAGACGACGCTTTTCCTGAAGCTCTGGGAGAAAGAAACGCCGACGACGCGCAAGGTGCTGTCGCGGATTCCCGAAGGGTCGGACTACCGGCCCGATCCGAAGTCGCGTCCGGCGCGCGACATCGCATGGCTCATCGTGCGCGAGCAGCAGGTGCTCGTCGACGGGCTCGAACAAGGCCGCCTCGAGTGGGAGGATCGTCCGGCGCCCGCGACGATGAAGGAGATTCTCGACGTGCATGACGCGCTGTCGACGAATCTGAACGCGCGGCTGCACGCGATCGAGCCGGCGCATTGGGAGCGGCCGGTGCCGTTCGTCTTCCAAGGGCAGGAAGTGATGAGCGCTCCGGGGTACGAGAACGCCTGGGGCTTCTTCCTGGACATCATCCATCACCGCGGCCAGATCACGACGTACCTGCGGGCGATGGGATCGACCGTGCCGTCGATTTACGGACCGAGCGCCGACGAGTCCTGAGTCATCGGCCGGCGAGCGAGAAAATCCGCTCCATCGGCTGCCACTTCTCCCCGGGTGGCGCATCGGGCAGGGCCTGCTGGAAGGTCCACATGAGCGATTCCCAGGCTTGGACGGCGGGATTCGCGCGATCGGAGGCGGCTTTCGCCTCGAACGAAAATTCCGGCGTCACCTCCATGACCATGACGAGCCGCGTGCCGCGCAGGTAGATCTCCATCGAGACGATGCCGGCATCGCGGATGCTCTGCGCGATCTCCGGCCAGATGTGCTCGTGGTGCGCGCGGTAGGCGGCGATGAGCTGCGGGTCGTTCTTGAGATCCAGCGTGAGGCAGTGACGCGTCGTCATAGAGGCGGCTCCCGCGCGATCGTAGTCCGCGCGGGACCGAATCGATCTAAGC
Organism: Vicinamibacterales bacterium; assembly: GCA_035550595.1. GTDB lineage: Bacteria > Acidobacteriota > Vicinamibacteria > Vicinamibacterales > SCN-69-37 > CALFMR01. The sequence continues at coordinate 9,936 of DASZOV010000043.1, read as the reverse complement.
TCATGGCGCGACAAGCCATCAGATGCGCGGGACCGGGCGACGGCGTCGGCCGTCCGCCGCCCGTTCCGAGCGACGGAGGTCAGCTATGGCGAAGATGTCTCGACGCAAGGCGTTGCAGTGGAGTGGAGGCGCGGCGCTTGGAACGGCGTTCATGGGGGCCGCGCCCGCGATCGCCGCCCAGGGCTCGGCCGCCGGGTCCGCCAGCGCCGCTCAGCCGGAGATGAAAGTCGTCAAGCGCGGCCGGCTGAAGCAGTCCGTCTGCCGCTGGAACTACGCGAAGATTCCGCTCGAAGACCTCTGCGCCGCCATTGCCGGCATGGGGCTCACGGCGATCGACCTGCTGCAGCCCGACGAGTGGCCGGTCGCCAAGGCGCACGGCCTCACCTGTTCGATGGCGTACGCGGGCGGCGGGTCGATTCCCGACGCGTTCAACAACCCGGCCAATCACGACAAGCTCGTGCAGGATCTCTCGGCCGGCATCCCGAAGGCCGCGGCGGCCGGCATTCCGAACGTGATCACGTTCTTCGGCAATCACCAGCCGGGCATGAGCGACGCCGACGCCATGCAGAACTGCGTGACCGGCCTCAATCGCATCAAGAAGGTCGCCGAGGATCACAACGTCACGGTGTGCGTCGAGCTGCTCAACAGCCTCGTCAACCACAAGGGCTATCAGGGCGACCACACGGCGTTCGGCGTCGAGGTCGTCAAGGCCGTCGACTCACCTCGCGTGAAGCTGCTCTACGACATCTACCACATGCAGATCATGGAGGGGAACGTCATCGACACGATCCGCAAGAACATCCAGTACATCGCGCACTTCCACACGGGCGGTGTGCCCGGGCGGCACGAGCTCGACGACTCGCAGGAGCTCAACTGGCGCGCGATCGCGCTCGCCATCGTCGCGACGGGATTCGACGGTTACATGGCGCACGAGTTCACCCCGGTGCGCGATCCGCTGACGTCGCTGCGGGAAGCCGTGTCGCTTTGTGACATCTAGAGGATGACGATGGGGAGATATGTCGCGCGGTGGATCACCGCCGGGGCGTTGGGAGTCGCGGGCGTCGTCGCGTTGTCGGCGCAGGCGGGGCCGACTGATCTGCCGAAGGTCGACGCGGCGTCGGCCGATCGCGGGCGGACCGTCTGGGTCGCGCAGTGCATCGATTGCCATGGCAGTCAGGCGCGCGGGACCGACAAGGGGCCGAATCTCGTCCGCTCGGTGCTCGTGCTGCACGATCGGTACGGCAGCGAGCTCGAGCCGTTCCTGAAGAAGGGACACGAGACGCAGAGCGGCACGCCGAGCGCGAGCTTCACGCACGACCAGGTCGTCGACCTCGCGAACTTCCTCCGGCAACGGATCGACGACACGCTTCGCGGCTCGCCCATCTTCGTCGTCCAGAACATCCTCACCGGTGACGCGACGCGCGGCGCGGCGTACTTCAACGGCGCGGGCGGCTGCGCCTCTTGTCATTCGCCAACCGGAGACTTCGCGGGCATCGCCGGCCGCATGTCGCCGGTCGACATCCAGCAGCGCATGATCTTTCCGTCGCTCGGCGGTCGCGGGCGGGGACGAGGCCGTGGGCGCGGTGCAGCGCCGGCTACGACGGCTCCGACACAGGTGGTCACCGTCGCCGTGACGCCTCCGGGCGGCGCGACCGTGTCGGGCGCGCTCGTGCAGATGGACGACTTCACCGTCACCCTTCGCGACGCGTCCGGCAACATCCAAACCTTCCGTCGCACGCCGGACATGCGCGTCGTCAAGACCGACCCCTTGCAGGCGCACCACGATCTGCTCGATCGGATCACGGACCAGGACATGCACGACCTGGTCGCCTACCTGGAGACGTTGAAATGACCCGCCTTCCGCTCGTGTTCGGAACGGTTGTCCTTGCGGGCGTCGCGCTCGCCGCGCAGTCCGCTCCGGGCAGCCTCGATCCGCACGCCTTCGCGAAGCCGGCGACGACCTCGTGGCCGACCTACAACGGCGACTATTCGGGCCGGCGCTTCAGCCCGCTCACGCAGGTGACCGACCAGAACGTCGGATCGCTCAGCCTCGCCTGGATGTACCGCACGTCGGGTGGCGGCGCGATCAAGGCGACGCCGCTGCAGATCGACGGCGTCCTCTACTTCGCGAATCCCGACAACGTCTATGCGGTCGATGCGCGTACGGGTCGCGAGCGCTGGCACGTGCAATGGAAATCAGCCGGCGGCATCCACATCGGCAATCGCGGCGTCGCGGTCCTCGGTGACTGGCTCTACTTCGAGACGCCGGACTGCCATCTCGTCTCGCTCAACATCAAGGACGGGTCGGAACGCTGGCGGCAGACGATCTGCGATCTCGATCTCTTCTACTACGCGTCGGCCGCGCCGGTCGTCGTGAAGAACCACGTGATCACCGGCGTGAGCGGCGACGACCTCGACGTGCCCGGCTACATCGAGTCGCACGATCCAACGACGGGCGCGCTCCAGTGGCGATGGTACGTCGTGCCGCAGAACCTCGGCGATCCGGGTGCCGATACCTGGCCGAGCCTCGACGCCATGCGTCACGGCGGCGGCATGACGTGGCAGCCGGTCACCTACGATCCCGATCTCAACTTGATCTACGTCGCGACCGGCAACCCGCAGCCCGTCGTCGCGAACGCCAACCGCAAGGGCGCGAATCTCTTCACCGCGTCGATCGTCGCGCTCAATCCCGACACGGGCAAGATGGTGTGGTACTTCCAGTCGTCGCCGCACGACACGCACGATTGGGACGCGACGCAGGCGCCGGTCCTCATCGACGACGTCGTCGACGGCCGGCCGCGAAAGCTCCTCGCGCAGGCCTCGCGCAACGGCAAGTTCTTCGTCCTGGATCGCACGACGGGCAAAGCGCTCGTCTCGTCCGAGTTCGTCAAGACGAACTGGTCGCTCGGCTTCGACGCGAAAGGGCAGCCAATTCCCGATCCGAAGAAGATGCCACAGCTCGACGGCGCGCTCGTGACGCCGAACCAGGCGGGCGCGGCCAACTGGCCGCCCCCGAGCTTCAGTCCGGCAACGGGCCTGTTCTACGTCAGCGCCGCGCGCGCGTGGAGCATCTGGTACATCTACGATCCCAGCGACAACCCGCAAGGTTGGGGCGGCACCGATCGCGGCGGCTACTCGCAGTCGATGATCCAGGCCATGGACTACAAGACCGGCAAAGTCCGCTGGAGCCACGTCTGGGAGGGCAGCGCGCGCTCGGGTCTGCTCACGACGGCCGGCAACGTGCTCTTCGCCGGCGGGCCATCGAACGACATCGTCGCGCTCAACGCGACGACGGGCGATGCGCTGTGGCACGCGGGACTCAACGCGTCGGTCAGCAACGGCCCGATCACCTACGACCTCGACGGGCGGCAGTACGTCATCGCGGGCGCCGGCGACACGCTCTGGGCGTTCGTCATGAATCGCTGAGGTATCCTGTCGAAGGGAGGTCCGCCGGCGGTCGGGGCAGGCGTCGGCGGGTGTGCGATGACGAACGAACGACGGGGATTCCGCTGGGCGCTGGGCGCGGCAGCGATGACGCTGACGGCCGCGTGTCTCGTGTCGGCCTCGACGTCCGCGTCGGCCGGCCAGTCCGGCGGTGACGACGCGAACGATCCGGCGACGCAGGCGTTCAAGCGCGTCTGCAGCAACTGCCACACGCCGGACCGCATCATCTCCGGCCGTCGCGACCGCGATCAGTGGAACGAGGTCATCGACAAGATGATCCAGAACGGCGCGAAGGGATCGGACGACGACTTCGACCTCGTGCTCGAGTACCTCGAGCGCCATTACGGCCGCGTCAACGTCAACCACGACGTCGCGGACGATCTATCGCTCGTGCTCTCCATTCCGGACGATCAAGCCAAGGCGATCGTGACCTATCGCCAGCAGCACGGCCCGTTCGCGGACTTCGACGCGCTCGAGAAGGTTCCCGGCATCGACACGGCCGCGCTCGAACAGGTACGCGACGCCGTCGCCTTCTGACGGCTGGCGCTGACGCGTTCATCTCGACTCGGCCGATGTCGCGTTTCTTCGCACCGCTCACTCGTCCGGAACGCCGGCACGCGCTCGGCTTCGCCGCCGCGATTCTGCTGTTGCACGTCGTCGGCTGGGGCGTGACGCTCGTGCTGCTCGCGCCACGCTATCCGTTCATGGTCGGCTTCGCCGGGCTCGCGTACTCGTTCGGCCTGCGCCATGCGTTCGACGCCGATCACATCGCCGCGATCGACAACACCACGCGCAAGTTGATGTCGGCCAACAGCCGTCCGCTCGGCGTTGGCTTCTTCTTCTCGCTCGGCCATTCGACGGTCGTCTTCGCGCTCACGCTCGCCGTCGCGCTGGCCGCGCGCCTCGTCACGACCGAGCTGCCACATTTGCGAGACGTCGGGTCGCTCATCGGCACGACCGTCTCAGGCGTCTTCCTGTGTCTCATCGGGCTCGTGAACCTGGCGATGCTCGTCGACGTCTTCCGCGTGTTCATGGCACTCCGGCGGCACGAGGTCGATCCGCGCGATCTCGAGGCGCAGCTCGCGGCACCGGGCTGGCTGACGCGCTGGTTCGGCGGCGTGTTCACAATCGTCACGCGGCCGCGTCACATGTATTGGATCGGGCTGCTCTTCGGACTCGGCTTCGACACGGCAACAGAGGTCGCGTTGCTCACGACGGCTGGTGTCGCCGCGTCGCAGGCGTTGCCGCTCGCGGCCGTGCTCGTGCTGCCGGTGGTCTTCGCCGCGGGCATGACGCTCATGGACACGGCCGACGGCTTCATCATGTGCGGTGCCTACGGCTGGGCCATCGCGCATCCGCTGCGCAAGCTCTTCTACAACCTGACGGTGACGGGGCTGTCGGTGCTCATCGCGCTCGCGATTGGCAGCATCGAGCTCGCCTCGGTCGTGACGGGGCGCCTGCTCGGCATCCACACCGGCATCTGGGGCGCGATCCAGGACATCGACTTCCAGACGGTCGGCTACGTCGTCGTCGGCCTGTTCATCCTCGCGTGGATGACGTCGCTCGCCGTGTGGCGATGGAGCGGATGGGCGGTCGAACCCGCCGGGCGCGACTGACGCGGTTCCGAAATTCTGTTGACGCGCCGGAAGCGCCTCGTCCGTTCGAAGTTGCTTTTTACTCCTGCACGATCTTCCCAAGCAGACGGCCGAGCAGCTTCACGGCGTAGACGCCCGTGCGGTTCCTCACTTCAGCCATGTCACTCGGGCCGTTCTGCAGACCGAGCGGACGCAGATTGTCGACGGCCGAGTCATCGCCCTCGTCAGGGTGGATGGCAATCCAGTACAGGATCTTCTCCAACTGATCCTTCGGCATGTCCGTCTTCAGCCGGTTGAAGATGATGAGCGGCACGAACCGCTCGATCGGCATCTGGAAGACGTCGATGACGGCCGGCACGAACAGATAGTTGCGCACGCGTTGGACGGGATCGGCGACCTGACCCGGCGCCCACGTGGCGAGCGCGGCCGTCATGGCCTCGAGCTGATCGTTGTCGTCGGGATCGGCCAACTCATCCAGCTTCGCGACCGGCGTGACCACGCCCGTGTCGGGCGGCAGGCGATCGAAGACCAGCGTGTCGTTGATGTCCGCGAGCGTGACGTCCTGCCACCGCGTGGGCGCGGCTGATGCCGGTTCGTTGGTCGTCGTCGAGCCGACCGCGTCCGTGTCCCGCGCGACGGGCGGCGTCGGCGCCGTGTCGACGGCCTCGCGCCGCTCGGTCGACGCCGCCGACGAGCCGACCGCACGTCCGCGTGACGATGTCGTCGCGGGCGGTGTCGCGCGTCCGCTCGTCGAAGATGACCGCGGATGAGACGCCGTTTCGGAATGCGTGCCAGCGTCGGATAGGGCAGTCGTTGCCGCTGATTGGTTGGCGGTTGACGCGCTGTTACGCGCGGGTTGCTCGCGCGCCGGCGTGCTGCTCGTCGATCGGTTCGCAGCCGTCGGTGCGGCGGCCGGCTCCGATGCGTTCTGTGACTCAGTCGACGGCGCGGGCGTTGCGGGACTAGCTGCGGGCGGCGCGACCGGCGCCGGCGCAGGAACAGCCGCGCGTGTCGGCTCGGCCGGCGTCTGTGCCGCGATGCGGCCCTGCCATTCCGCAAACGCGCCAACCGCGACCCAGGCCAGCAGCGCCACCGCCACCCACGTCTTGCCGCCGCGCGCCGAGAATCGTTCTGCCGCGTCCCAACGGAAGAGACCCGCGCCGGCAATGCATCCGGCCAGGCCAATCAGCACGAGCGCGAGAATGCTGAACGCGGCCGCCGAAAGCCCCGGTCCCGTCACCGTCTGCTGGATCGCGTCGACCGCATAGCGGCCGGGAAAGAACGCGGAGAGATGTTGCGCCCACGCGGGCAGGCTGGCCAACGGCACGGCGACGCCGCCGATGATGAGCATCGGCAGGAAGATGCACTGCCCGAGCGCCTGCACCGCCGGCACGTTGTCGGCGAGCATCGCGATGACGAGCCCGAGGCCCATGAACGCGAACGCGACGCACGTGAACGCGATCCACAGATCGACGGGATGCGGCGGCCGCGGCATGCCGATGATCATCGCCAGCACGACTTGCAACAGGCCGGCAATGAGCAGCAGAACGTAGCGCGCCATCACCGTGCTCGCGACGAGGCTGACGGTCGATACCGGCGCGAGCCGGAACCGCCGCCACACGCCGCGTTCGCGCTCGCTCACCATTGTCGTCGGCAGCCCGAAGCACGCGCCGCCGAGCGCCGTCACGGTGAGCAGTTCGCCCATGTGGCGGACGAGCGGGACGCGGTCGTACCGGTAGAGCACCCAGAAGGCGACGAGGAAGATCGTCGGAAAGATGTAGCTGTAGATCAGCGCCATCCGGTTCCGGAAGTGCAGGCGGAGACTGACGATGAATTCCTGCAGGAGACCGTTCATGGCGTCAGTCGCGGAGATCGCTGCCCGTCAGCTCGATGAAGACACCCTCGAGCGTCGTCTTCTGGACGTGCAGGTCGGTGAGATCCACGCCCTCGCGATCGACGAGCGCGAGGAGATCGCCGAGCGTGCGGCGGACATCAGTCGTCGAGAACCGGACAGCCGAGCCGTCTTGTGTGAGGCCGCCAGCGGGCACGAGCGGTGCGAGCGACGCGGCGGGCAACGGACGCGAAGTCGTGAACGAGACGGTCGGCGCGGCCTGGGACGCGGCGATGAGATCCTGCGGCGCGCCCACGGCGATGATCCGGCCGTGATCGATGATGGCGACGCGGTCGCAGAGCGCGTTGGCTTCGTCGATGTAGTGCGTGGTCAGCAGGACCGTGTGGCCGTCCCGCTTCATCTGCGCGATCTCGGCGTGCAGCTCGAGGCGCGACTGGGGGTCGAGGCCCGTCGTGGGCTCGTCGAGGAACACGAGCTCCGGTTCGTTGACGAAGGCGAGCGCGAGCGCGAGCCGCTGGCGCTGACCGCCCGAGAGCGTATCGAACGGCGCATTCGCCTTGTCGCGGAGCGAGAACCGATCGAGCAGGGCGTCGGGCTCGGCGCGGCGCGCATAGAAGGCACCGAACAGCGCCAACGCTTCGCGCGGCGTGATCTTGTCCTGGAGCGCGGTCGTCTGCAGCGCGGCGCCGATTTTCTGTTTGACCGCGCGTGGCTGACGGCGTGCGTCGAGGCCGCAAATCTCGATCGTGCCCGCGTCGGGGAGGCGGAGTCCGATCACGCACTCGACCGTGGTCGTCTTGCCGGCGCCGTTCGGGCCGAGCAAGCCGAAGATTTCGCCGTCGTGAATGTCGAAGCTGACGCCGGCGGCGGCCTCGACTCCGCCGTAGCGTTTGCGGAGATCGCGGACCGTCACCTTAGCGCTCATGGTCCACCGTGGCACGCGTCATCGCCGGAACCGAAAGCCGGGCGACGGCCCGGCACGTGACGAACGGGCGCGGGCCGCATGCGCGGCGCGGCCCGTCCGCTCAGCGGATTTTACTCGTCGGGCGTCGTGTCGGCGTCGACATCGGCGTCAGCCGCCACTTCGTGGGGGAACTCGAAGTCGTGGTACGGCGAGGCCTGCGGGCCGGGCGTGATGCCGGCGATATCCGGATCTTCACCATCGGCGCGGCGCGGCATGTCCGCGCGGCGCGCGCGCGACTGCAGGCGACGCTGTGCCTTTTCCTGGCGGCGCTCCGCCTGCGCGCGTTCACGCTGTCGCTTCAACTGCGTTGGTCGACTCTTCTGCACAGGGCGCTCCCTTCAGGGGGTGTCGCCGGCGACGTGCCGGCCGGCGAGAGGTCGAGTGGAACACGGACGGGACCGGCGGGCGCCCATCCGCTGGCTGGGATCATCGGTCCGCGCAGGGCCGCGGCACGCGCCGCAACGATCGTGCCCTGCGCAGGGTTCCTATCCGCTCATTATGACTCGTCGATGCCGTCCGTGTCGCAGGCAAATTCCACGCAGGCGGCCGACATCAGGCGGTCCGAAGCGTGCAGGGAGACATCACATGCCCGCACGCCGGTCCGTCACGGACCTCATGCCGAAGACGCAGCAGCTCTCGGCCGACGCGTACGTGCCCGAGAGCGACGACCTCGGCGTCCTGGCGCGAGCCGCGCGGCGGTGCCGCGGCTGTCCGCTGTTCGCCCGCGCCACGCAGACCGTCTTCGGCGAAGGACCGGCCGGCGCTGACGTCATGCTGGTCGGCGAACAGCCAGGCGATGCCGAGGACGTCGCCGGTCATCCGTTCGTTGGACCCGCCGGACGACTGCTGGACCGCGCGCTCGCCGACGCCGGGCTATTGCGCGATCGCGCCTACGTCACCAACGCCGTCAAACACTTCAAATGGGAACCGCGCGGTCGCCGCCGGATTCACAAGCGGCCCTCGACCGCCGAGACGTCCGCCTGCCGGCCGTGGCTCGAGGCCGAAATCCGCGCCGTCCATCCGCGCGTCGTCGTGCTGCTCGGCGCGACAGCGGCCCAGTCGCTCATGAGCCCAGGATTCCGCCTCATGCAACATCGTGGCGAAACGCTGACGTTGGCGTCGGGAACGCCGGCCGTGGCGACGCGACATCCGTCCTCCGTGCTGCGGGCACCGGGAGACGACGAACGCCGTCGTGCGTACGAAGAGCTCGTGAGTGATTTGAAACGCGCGCGGGCGCTGATCGAGAGACAGCCCAGCCGACGCGCACCGCGATCGCGAACCGCTCGCGTGGGCGCCGAGACGCGCCGATAACGGACCGTCAGGCCTTCGCCGCCGCGGCGGCCGCCGTGGTCGACTTGCGACGACGGCTCTTGGTTTCGGCTTTGGCCGGCGCGGGGGCGCTCGTCGCTTCGAGCGTCACCATGGTCGTGACGAACTTGCGCTGGCCGTGTTCGTCGAACTCGATGACCGTGTAGCGTTCATCGGTCGACACGATGGTGCCGGGACCATATTGAGCCTGAGTCACTCGATTGCCGTTGGTGAACAGCCGCATCCCTGCACCTCTCCTCGTGGACGTCCCGACGTGGACGTCATGAACTGGGTGGTGCGCCCGGACGACCGCCTCCACGGCGATCGTCCGGACGTCCCGTGTGTCGAACTACCAGCGCGGCTCGCGCCGGCGGCCGCCACCACCGCCGCCACCGAAGTCGCCGCCGCCGAAGCCGCCGCGCGACCGGCCACCGCCACCGCCCGGCACCTGCGGCCGAGCCTCGTTGACGGTCAGACGCCGTCCGCCGAGCTCGCTGTCATGGAACTGTTCGATCGCCGCGCGAGCGGCCTCGTCCGAGCCCATCTCGACGAAGGCGAAGCCGCGGGCGCGACCCGTGGCCTGATCGCGCATCACGCGCACTGACTCGACCGGTCCGGCCTGTGCGAACAGGCCTTCGAGCGTCTGCTCATCGGTCGTAAAAGGGAGATTGCCGACGTACAACTTCTGACTCATGTGTCCTCTTCTCATCCGCCTCTCGGGCGGGCGCACCGCGTCTCGCGGCGCCGTGCGAGCTAACCCCGTGGACCATCCA
>DASZOV010000042.1:0-62174 GCA_035550595.1 Vicinamibacterales bacterium | reverse complement strand
CGCTCGAGGCGCTCGACCGCAAGGGCGCCGTCGGCGCGTACGATCCGTCGCTGAGGGAGTCGCGATCATGAACTACATCGACCATCACGCGCACATGGTGTCGCGCACGACCGACGACTACGCGCACATGGCGCTGACCGGATGCGTGGCCGTCACCGAGCCGGCGTTCTGGGCGGGCTGGGATCGCAGCACCGTCGAGGGCATGGAGGACTACTTCCGCCAGCTCGTCGATTTCGAGCCGAAGCGCGCGGCGCAGTACGGCATCCGCCACTACGCGTGGCTCGGCATGAACCCGAAGGAGTCCGACAATCGCGAGCTCTCGAAGCAGGTGCTCGCGCGGCTGCCGAAGCTGCTCGACGGCCCGGGCGTGCTCGGCGTGGGCGAGATCGGCATGAACCGCGTGACGCGGAACGAGATCGCGACCTACACCGATCAGATCGCGCTCGCCGCCGAACGCCGTGACCTCGTGCTGATTCACACGCCGCACCTCGAGGACAAGCACAAGGGCACGCGCGTGACGATCGACGTGCTCGAGCGGTACCCGGCGCTGCCGCGCGGCCGCGTGCTCGTCGATCACGCCGAGGAGCACACGATCGAGATGATCCTCGACCACGGCTTCTGGGCCGGCCTCACGCTCTATCCGCAGACGAAAGTTTCAGCGCAACGGGCCGTCGACATGATCGAACGGTTCGGTTCGGACCGCATCCTCGTCGCCGGCGCGTGCGACTGGGGCCCGAGCGAGCCGGTCGCCGTGCCGAAGTTCATCATGGAAATGCGTCGGCGCAAGCACTCGGACGCGTTGATTCACGAGATCGTGTTCGACAACCCCGTGCGCTTCCTCAGCCAGTCGCCGAAGTTCCAGCGGCCGGTCGGCACGCCGGAACCGGCGCGCGTCGGCTCGTAGCGCGTCGCCCGCGCCGGACTCGACCCTCGTGCAGCTTCCGCCCGACGACTTCCTGCATCTCACCTACTGCACCAACATCCACGCCGCGGACGGCTGGCCGGCCGTGCGCGACACGATCGCGCGCGTCGCGCCAGCGCTCAAAGCGCAGCTGGCGCCGACGAAGCCGTTCGGCCTCGGACTGCGACTCTCCGCACGCGAAGCGCGCGAGCTCGCGAGCGGACCGCTCGGCGCCTTTCGCACGTGGCTCGACGCCGAGGGCCTGTACGTTGCGCTCATCAACGGCTTTCCGTACGGCCCGTTCCATCGCTCGGTCGTCAAGGCCGAGGTCTACGCGCCCGATTGGCGCGATGACGCACGCGTGGCCTACACGCTCGATCTCGTCGAGATCCTGCGTCGGCTCGCGCCCGAGGGACTCGACGCCGGCGTGTCGACGGCGCCCTTGTCCTACAAGGCCTGGATGAGCGTCGACGACGAGTCGAGTTGGAAGACGGTGACGGCCAACGTCGTGCGCGTGGTCGAACGGCTCGCGGCCATCCGGCGCGACGAGGGCACGCTCATCCATCTCGACATCGAGCCCGAGCCGGACTGCGTGCTCGAGACGACAGACGAAACGATCGATTTCTTCGAGCGCTGGCTGCTGCCATTCGGCGCGCCGCTCCTCGCCGCGTCGACGGGCGGCACGCTCGACGACGCGCGCCGCGATCTCCTCGATCACGTGCGCGTCTGCTTCGACTGCTGTCACTTCGCCGTTGAGCACGAAGATCCGATCGCGGCGATCGATCGGCTGCGCGCTGCCGGCATCGGCATCGGCCGCGTGCAGCTCAGCTCCGCGCTCACGGCGCACGTGCCGGACGACGCACGCGGACAGGCGGCCGCCGTCGCGCGCCTCCGGCCATTCGACGACGCGACGTATCTGCACCAGGTGATGCGGCGCGGTCCGGCCGGTATCGAACGCTTCCCGGATCTGGGGCCGGCACTCGAGCACCCGGCCGCGGGCGACTGGCGCATCCACTTTCACGTGCCGCTCTTCACGCGCGACTACGACGGCCTGGCGTCGACGCAGTCCGACGTGGCACGCGTCATCGCCGCGGCCGAAGCGTCACGCTTCACGCGCCACCTCGAGATCGAGACCTATACCTGGGACGTCCTCCCCGGCGCGCTCAAGCTCGACGTGGTCGAATCGATCGCGCGCGAGTACGACTGGGTGCTGCGACAGACGTCGACGGGACGGGATCGTCCTATCCGCACCCGGTAGGGGCCGGCCCCGTGCCGGCCCGGGCCGCAGCGACGGCCGCTACGCGACCCCGTACCCCAATGCCACCGCGTTGTCGCGCACGCGCTCGTCCCGCGTGACGATGATCACGAGCTGAGGAGGTTCGTCGAGACGCTCGACGGTTGCGAGATGCACGGCATCGAGCGTGCGAATCGGCTCAACCGGAAACCGTCGGCCCGCTCGACGGAGGACGGCATCGTCGACATCGAGCACGAAGCAGCGGCGCCTGAACGTTCCAAGCGCCCGCACGGCCGCCCGTTCCTGCTCTGCCGTCAGCCGTCCCGCCACGCGCGCGCGGACGACCGCGCGCATGGTCTCCGCGAAAGTCAGGGCGGACGTGACCACGCGTGCGCCGGCAGCCGGTCTTGCCATCGCGGCTCGGTCGTGTTCCAGCAAGGCCGCCACGAGTGCGCTGGATTCAATGTATCGAACGGTCGGAGGAGCCGGCGCTGACGTCCGGCGACCCGTGGCGGTGCGGCGAGGAGCGCGCCGGCGTCCGGTGTTACGCGTCGCCACGATCGCGGTCGATGAGGTCGGCCGCCGTGCCGCGCGGCAGCCGGATGTCCGGCCAGTCTTCGAAAGGATCGCCGGTTTCGACAGGGGGGTGCAGCACGCCGGCGGCCACGAGCTCGTCCCACCGGTTCGTCGTCGCACGAGCATGGGTGCCGGACGGCACCAGCTCGGCGACGACGCGCCCATGCGCGGTGACCGAAATGCGCTCGCCAGCGTCGACGCGTCGAATGTAGCGGCTGAGATTGTTCTTCAGCTCACGAATGCCCGTTCCCACGATGATCTCAATATAGCCACATGTAGCTACATCGACAAGCGCTGTTCGGCGCCCTCGCTACGCTCGGGTGCCATCTTCTTTGCAATGCGTTGGGGCCCCACCCCCGCTCGCCCGCTCAGCGCCGCTCCTCCGTCGCGGGCTTCGCGGACTTTTCTTGATTCCACCGGCGCGCGATGAGCATCGTCAGCGCGGGCAGCACGAGCGCGGCGGCGAAGGCCAGGAGAAACGACTGCACCTCCATCGCGAACGCGCCGACGGCTGCGTAGACCATTGCGATGCCGAGATTCGACGCGCTCGTCAGCGTGAGGAAACGTCGGCGCGGTGCGCCGACGACGCCGGCGAGGATGACGCTCGCTTCGGCCAACACGGGCACGGGCCGGCAGAACACCAGGCCGTAGTCGCCGTAACGGCCAGCCAGCCGTTCGGCACGGGCGATCGCGTCTGCCCCGACGAACCGTCGCGCGGCCATGGACGCACGCGCGCCGAAGGCGTAGCCAATCGCACACGCCGCTGACATGCCGGCCCAGACGACGATCGTGCCAATCCAGAAGCCGAGGAGCGCACCGGCCGCGGCCGAAACGATGGTCGACGGAATGGGCAGGAAGACGTCGCTCGCGAGCAGAAGAAAGACGATGACCGCGCTGAGCCAACTCGCGCCTTCGCCGCGCGCGAGTCGCGCGGCCAGAATATTCAGGTCGTCCTCGAAGAAGACGAACGGCACGATGATGATCGCTAGTAGCGCGACGACGAGGAGAGCCCAGCGCATCGGCTATTCAGACGACATCAGCCGTCCACGGTTGGATGGTCCTCCCTGGGCCTGAAGGCCCAGGGCTCCACGGACGGAAGTCGCTCACACGCCGGCAGAACCCGGCACCAGTTCGAAGTTCGAAGTTTGAAGTTCGGAGTTGACGGGCGAGCGATTGGCCCGCCCGTCACTCTCGCGTTATTGACCGCGACCGCCCGCGCCTGCACCCGCGGCTCGACCGCCAGCCGCACCAGCCACGCCGCCCGCGCGACCCGCACCGCCACCGCGCCGGCCGGCCAGGAGTTCCTGATCGGTCCACGGCGTCTTGCGCATGCTCGTCAACCCGCGCGTCTCGGTCACATCCGCGGGGCTGACGGCCGACGCCGTGTGGCCCCACTCGCGCCGAATGTACGTGAGCACGGCCGCGATCTGCTCATCACTCAGCGTGGCGCCGAGCGGCGGCATCAGGCCGATGTTGCCTTCCTTGCCCGCGAGCAGAATCCGCTCGGCCATGCCGGCGTCGGGCGACATCACGAACTGCGACGTGACGAGGTTGGCGGCGACGTTCGGCAGGCCCTGGCCGTTCGCCTGATGGCAGCCGATGCAGATGTTCTTGTAGACGTCCGCGCCAGCCGCGTACAGCTTCTGCTGATCGGGCGTGAGCGGCGGGGCGGTGTTCACCGGCGCGGGCTTGCCCGGCCACTCGAGCTTCGCGGCGACGGCCTTGGCCGCATCTGCGACGTCACCCGTGCCGGCCGCGAGCTTCGTCAACGCTGACGGCTCGGCCGCCAGATTCACGCCGCGCGGCGCACCGCCGCGTCCGCCGCGGCCCGCGCCGAATCCGCGCGCCGCGAAGCCTCCGCGGCCGCGTCCACCACCCGGCGCCGGCAGTCCCGTGTCGAGTCCCTTCAGAATCGCCGTCTGCTTCCAGGCCGGCGTGCCGTCGGCCGTGGCCATCGTCAACAACCGGCCAACCGCGTCGACGTTGCCACCCTTCGCAATGGCCGCGGCGAGCATCGTCGTCGCGTCGGCCTCATCGGCGGCCGCCTGCGCCTGCGCGACGCGATCGAGCACCTGCTCCTCGAGACCGGCGAGGCCGCTGATCGTCGCGTCCACGGTGATCGGATCGCTGCCGTACTTGGTGAGCATCTGCACGGCCGGATCGATCCGCGCCGCCTCGGGTAGCGCGCCAATCGACGCCGCGAGCTGACGCCGCACCTGCCAGTTCGGATCGTTCATCAACGCCAGAATCTGGCCGGCGAGCGGCGAGTTCGCCTCGCCGAGCCAGCGCTCCGACAACCGGATGGCCGATGCCCGCACGTACGGCGACGCGTCGTGCAGCGCGTGCTCGACCGAGTCAGGCTCGATCGCGTCGAGGCCGTCGAGCGTCCAGAGCGCGTGCAGCTTCGTCCGCCAATCAGGCGCGGTCGCCGCCAACTGCTTCAACGCCGGCGCGACCGACTTGTCGCCGCGCTCGACGAGGAGCTGCTGCGCCTTGTCGCGCCACCAGCCGTTCGGGTTCGACAGGTACGGCACGAGCCCGGCCGTGCTCGCCTCGTGCAGCGCGGGCTTGGGCACCGGCTTCGTCGTGTCGTGCACGATGCGCCAGATCCGGCCGCGGCCGATCGGCTCCTGCAGCGCGTGCTGCTTGATGTAGTCGCGCAAGAAGTCGGTCTGATACGCGCCGTCCTGTACGACGCCGCGGTACATGTCGACGACGTACAGCGTGCCGTCCGGGGCGTTCGAGAGGTTCACTGGCCGGAACCGTTCATCGGTCGACGCGAGGATCTCGCCCTTCGCGTAGCCGTTCTTCGCCGTGAGCCGTCCGGTGCCGTCGTCGACGACGACGAGGCGATGGACGAGGTTGGTGGGCGAATCGGTGATGAACGCGTTGCCCTCGAGCTCCTTCGGGAGCTGGTCGCCACGATAGACGGTCGGCGTGCCCGCCCCCTGGATGATGATCGACCCGTCGTCGGGACGGAAAAACTGATCGCGATAACCGCGGTTCACGCCGCGGGTCGGCCGGGCGGGCCACACGGGCGCGTCCTCGCGCTCGACGAGCGACTCGTAGAGGCCGCGCGTGCGCGCCATGTTCGGATTGCGCATGTAGTAGCTGGCCGGGAGGATGTCGACGAACAGCGGCTCGTCGTTCACGTTGCGGAAGATCCGTCCCGCGTCGTCCTGCGACACGCCCCACTGGCCGCGGCTCAAGGTCGGCTTGATCTCGAACTTGCCGTCCTTCCACCGAAGGTACCAGTCGTGTTCGGACGTGTACATCCAGTTGTCCATCGCCCAGTACAGGCTGTTGGCGTTGTGCTCGATGTTGCCTTCGGCGCGGCCGTAGTCGTCGCTCACGAGCTCTTTCGTGTCGGCCTTGAGATCGCCGTTCGTGTCGCGCATCAACCAGAGGTGCGGCGGCTCGCCTATGAGCACGCCGTGCTCGAGCACTTTGATCGCGCGCGGCAGGACCAGGCCGTCGGCGAAGACCGTGCGCTTGTCCATGACGCCGTCGCCGTCGGTGTCCTCGAGCACGACGGCGCGGCAAATCGGGTCGTGCGAGTCGCGCATCTGCGCGTCCATCGCGAAGCCCGGCATCTCGAGCACCCACAGGCGGCCGTCGGCGTCGAAGTCGATCGCGATCGGATCGATGACGGTCGGTTCGCTCGCGACGAGCTGCACGTGATAGCCGGGCGGCAGCACCATCGTCTTCGCTTCGTCGGCGGGCGACAGAGGCGCGCCGCCTTCGGGAGCCTGGCTCACGGGCGGCGGCCATGCCGCGCCCTGGGCCCGTGCGGCGTGCCGCACGCCGTACACGATCGCGACGGCCGCGACCGCACCAATAGCCATTCGCACTCGCCACTCACGCATGGAAATACCTATGGAGAAAAATGACAGGGCCGTGCCGCTTGCAACGCCGGTAGCTTAGTCCCGCATGTGTCAAAAATCCAGCCGCGTCGGCCGCGCCTCGACGGGCGCCGAGGTGGCCGCGCGCGGCGTTGTTACTGCCGTCCAGCATCGAGCCGGAGGCTGACCTCACGTACATCACATCAGACACCGCCGCGCGGCGGCTGGACCCGGCGCCGGTCTTCGAGCGAGGATAAAGGGCTCGTCGCAAGACGCTGGCGGGCTCGTGAAGGACGTCATGAGATCGATCCGCCTGTCCTGGCCGGCTTCGCCCGCCGGCCTCCTGCCCTGCGCTGCCCGTGTTCCCGCGCCGTCCGCCGGACGGAGGCCGCGATGACCGCGCCCGTGTTCACCGCCCTCCACCAGGCGCTCGGCGACGACATCGTCGTCGCGGGCGAAGCGATCGAGGCGCGATATCTCGGCGACTGGGTCGTGCGCGCCGAGACGACGCCGGTGGCGGCGCTCGTGCGGCCGCGGACGACGGAGGACGTGTCGGCAGCGGTCCGCATCTGTCACGCACACGGCGTGCCGGTCGTGGCGCAGGGCGGGCTGACGGGCCTCGTCGGCGGCGCCGCACCGGTCGACGGCTGCGTGCTCGTGTCGTTCGAGCGGATGACGGGCGTCGAGGAGGTCGACCGTGCGGCATCGACGCTCACGGCGCAGGCCGGCACGCCGCTCCAGGTCATTCAAGATGCGGCCGCGGCGGCCGGACTGTTCTTTCCGCTGGATCTCGGCGCGCGCGGATCGTGTCAAATCGGCGGCAACATCGCGACCAACGCCGGCGGCAATCGCGTCATCCGCTACGGCATGACGCGCGACCTCGTGCTGGGACTCGAGGTCGTGCTCGCCGACGGCACGATCGTCACGTCGCTCAACAAGCTCATCAAGAACAACGCGGGGCCCGATCTGCGGCAACTCTTCGTCGGATCGGAAGGTACGCTCGGCCTCGTCACGCGCGTCGTGCTGCGGCTGCACCCGCAGCCGCGCAGCCAGGCGGCCGCGCTCTGCGCGCTCGAGGGCTACGACCAGGTCGTGGCGCTGCTCGCGCACGCGCGCGCATCGCTTGGAGGCACGCTGTCGGCGTTCGAAGTGCTATGGCCGGACTTCTACGCGCTCGTCGCCCAGCCGGGATCGGGCGTCGCGCCGCCGGTTGCCGCCGGCGCGGGGATGTATGCGCTCGTCGAAGCGCTCGGCGCGGACGCCGCGGCCGATCGTGCGGCCTTCGAGCGCATGCTGGCGGACGCGCTCGACACGGGCCTCGTGACCGAAGGCGTGATGGCGCAGTCGCCGTCCGAAGTACGCGACCTCTGGCGCGTGCGCGATCTGTCAGGCGAGTTTCCGCGGCTGCTCGGCGCGAGCGTCGGCTACGACCTCGGGATCCCGATTGGCGACATCGGACGCTTCGTCGAGGCCTGCGGCTGCGCGCTGCGTGAGCGCTGGCCGGCCGCGCGAACGGCGTTCTTCGGCCACATCGGCGACTCGAACCTCCACCTCAACCTCGTCGTGCAGGACGGCGCGCAGCCGCAGGCCGAGCTCGACGCGATTGTCTACGGACTCGTGCGCGAGTGGCGCGGGACGATCTCGGCCGAACACGGCATCGGCCTGCTCAAGCGCCCGTATCTCGGACACACGCGCACGGCGGAAGAGATCGTGCTCTTCCGCGCGATCAAGCACGCGCTCGATCCGAAGGGGATTCTGAATCCGGGGAAAATTCTCGGGGAGTGACGAAGGCGGAGAGCCCCCGGGCCTGAAGGCCCGGGGGCTCCGTGTTCGTTGGGGCCATCTTTCTTGCCTGCTCGCGGGGCCCCACCCCCGCTCGCCCGCTCAGCGCCCTCGTTGCACTCGGGGCTTCGCGGACTTCTTTTATCGCATCGCCGCCCTCGCTACGCTCGGGGGCTCGCGGTGTCACGCATACCTTACGCGAGCGCGTCCTTGCAGTACGCGAGGCACTTCGGCATCTCGACGAGCGGGTCGCCGGGATACTCGAACTCGATGTTCGCGGGGATGTCCCACTGGGTGCGCTTCAAGAGCTGCAGCACTTCCTTGATCGGCGTGTCGCCCTGGCCGAACGGCATGTTCGGGCCGTGGTCGCGCTTGCGATCCTTGAGGTGCAGGTTCGTGATGCGCTCGTGGTGCTTGTTGATGAACGCGACCGCATCACCGTTGGCCGCCGTGTAGTGACCGATGTCGAGGTTCGCCCAGATGTACTTCGACGCGGACATGACCGTCTCGAACGTCGCCTCGGTCGACACCTCGTCCGGGTTCTGCGTCTGGTCGTGGCCGTGGAAGCCGACCGGGATCTGGTGCTTGTCGGCGAACGGCGCGAGCCGCTTGGCCATGCTGACCTGCGTCGACGTCGTGATGGCCTTCACCTTCAGCGCCCTCGCCATCATGAAGCCGTACTCGATCTGATCGTCGGTCGTCGTCTTGACGTTCATGTTGTAGGTGAGCAGGCGCAGGTCGATGCCGGCGTCAGTCCACATCTTGATGACGGGCGTGAACGTCGCTTCAGTGGCCGACATGCGCCACTTCTCCTGCGCGTCCTGCGCGTCCTTCATCTGAGCCTGCTGCTCGGGCGTGAGCTGCGGCCGCTGGAAGCCACCGCGACGCCCGCCGCGGCCACGCGCCGCGCCTGGCGCTGCGCCGGCACCCGGGGCGCCGCCAGGCCTCGCGCCACCGGGCGCGCCCGCGCGACGTCCGCCCCTGCCGAAGTCGGGCAGCGGCGGAATGCCGGCGAGCTTCTCGGCGTCGCCCGACATCAGCTCCACCTCGGACAAGCCGATGTCGTGCATGGCCTTGATGATCTCGTGCGCGTCGCTGATCGTGCGGTAGCTGTAGGTGATGGCGCCGATCTGCACGCCGCTGAACTTCGAGTCGGCCCGAAGCTTGATGTCGAGCACACGCGGCAACGCCAGGGCCGCCAGCGCCAGCTTGCCGACTTCCCGTCTGGTGTAATCCATGATGTCCCTCGATCGCGCCGGCGGACGGCGCGGCAACCGGAAAGAGGAGCTACTTAAACCATGCGGCAGGACGACCTGTCAATCAGGTCGCCCGTCCCCTGCCCGGCCCGAAGGCCCCGCGATTACGACTCCAGCGCTGCCGCGCGTGCCGCCAGCACGGCCTCGACCACGACGTCGACGCCGAGGCCGTTCTTGACCTGCGCGAAGAGAAACGGACCGTCGCCGCGCATGCGCCGCGCGTCGCGCGCCATGACGTCGAGGTCCGCGCCGATGAGCGGCGCCAGATCGGTCTTGTTGATGACGAGCAGGTCCGACTGCGTGATGCCCGGTCCGCCCTTGCGCGGAATCTTGTCCCCACCCGATACGTCGATCACGTAGATCGTGTAATCGGCCAGTTCGCGGCTGAACTGCGCCGCGAGGTTGTCGCCGCCACTCTCGACGAACAGCAGCTCCGGCCGGAACCGCGCCATCAGTTGCTGCAACGCATCCAGATTCTGACTCACGTCGTCTCGCACCGCGGTGTGCGGACAGCCGCCGGTCTCGACCGCGCTGATGCGATCGGCCGGCAGCGCCTCGTGCCGGACGAGGAACTCCGCATCCTCTCTCGTGAAGATGTCGTTCGTGACGACGCCGAGATTGTGCGAGTCGCGGAGGGCGCGGCAGAGCGCGAGGAGCAGCGCCGTCTTGCCGCTGCCCACGGGCCCGCCAATGCCGACGGTGAACGCGCGCTGGCCGTAGTCGCGCGCAAGCGGCGACGGCCGCTCGTCGAACGCACCGGGCGACGCAGGATCGTCGTGGTCGTGATCGTGTGGATGGCCGGGCATGAAGTGCATGGTGGTGGTCCTATTATTTAAGTTGCGTTGGGGCCCCACCCCCAACGCCGCGCCAGACTATCGCTCCGCCCTCAGCGCGCGCGCCCTGCGCGCGGCTTCGGGCCTGTCTCTGTCCCTGTCACGACTGAAATAATCTCGAATACAGTCGGTCATGCGCGGCTTGCCAGAGATCGATGATCGGCGCAGTCTGCGCGATGTCGTCGGCGTCGAGGTCGCGACACGTGCGCCACACATCGTCGGCTTCAGCAGCGCAGTCGTGGGTGAGGCGCTGCGCTTCGTAGCTGCCGACGAGGCCGAGACGGACGGCCGACGACAGCACGCCGCGCGCGGCGATGAAGAGCACGAGACGCTGCGCGGCCTTGAGCGGCACATCGACGACGGCAAAGACTGCGCCCGTGACCGGCGCCACGTGCGCGCAGCCGGCCAGCGCGCATCGCTCGATGGCTTCGGTCGCGGCCGATGGCCAGACTCGCCGCGCGGTCGCGGCCAGCGTGCGGCCCTGCACGCGGCTCGCGCGGTTGGCGACGACGTTCGTCAGAAAGGCATCGGCGAGCGCGTCGAGCGTCGCAAGGCGATCGGGAGCTTCGTGCGCGGCCGTGACGAGAGGCATGACGCCACGGCCCGTCTGCACAATCGTCTGCCGCACGAACCGCCGAAGCGCCGCCGCGTCACGCACCTCGCCGTGCTGCCACGCCGACTCCAGCCCCCACGAATGCGAGAAGCCCCCCGTGGGAAATGCGGAGTCGACGATCTGCCACGTCAACCAATCAGTCATCTTTTTTTTGCAGTGCGCTGGGGCCCCACCCCCAACGCGACGACGCTCGCCACCCTCACTGCGTTCGGGGGCTCGCGGTGTCAACTTCTCTTACTTGCTCGCGGGCCCCACCCCCGCTCGCCCGCTCAGCGCCGCTCCTACGTCGCGGGCTTCGCGGACTTTTTATCAACGCGCTCGGCGGCTCGCGGTGTCATCAAAATTTAGTTGCGCCGAAGGCGCCGCGTCCGTTCGAAGTTCGAAGTTCACAGTTCGAAGTTGGCGCGCGCTTGTCAAAAAAGAAAGTACCTCTGCGCCAGCGGCAGCACGTCAGCCGGCTTCGCGCGCAGGATCTCGCCGTCGGCGCGGACGGTGTACGTCTCGGCATCGACCTCCATGCGCGGCAGCGCGTCGTTCAGCTTCATGTCGCGCTTGGTCACCGATCGGCACGGACCGACCACCGCCGCACGTTTGGTCAGGCCGTAGCGATCGGCGACGCCGGCTTCGGCCGCGGCGCGCGAGACGAAGGCGAGCGACGTCGCGCCGGTCGCGCGGCCGTAGGCGCCGAACATCGGGCGCATCACGAGCGGCTGCGGCGTCGGGATCGACGCGTTCGCGTCGCCCATCTGCGCCCAGGCGATGAATCCGCCCTTGACGACGATCTCCGGCTTGGCGCCGAAGAACGCCGGCTTCCACAGGACGAGATCGGCGAGCTTGCCCACTTCGACCGACCCGACCTCGTGCGCGATGCCGTGCGTGATCGCCGGATTGATCGTGTACTTCGCGATGTACCGCCGGATGCGCAGGTTGTCGTTCGCGCCGCGCTCGCCGTCGAGCGGCCCGCGTTCGATCCGCATCTTGTGCGCGGTCTGCCACGTGCGCGTGACGACTTCGCCGACGCGCCCCATCGCCTGACTGTCGCTCGACATCATGCTGATCGCGCCGAGATCGTGCAGCACGTCCTCGGCCGCGATCGTCTCGCCGCGGATGCGGCTCTCGGCGAACGCGACGTCCTCCGGAATGTTGCGATCGAGGTGGTGACACACCATGAGCATGTCGAGGTGCTCGTCGAGCGTGTTCACCGTGTACGGCCGCGTGGGATTGGTCGAGCTCGGCAGCACGTTCGACTCGCCGCACACACGGATGATGTCCGGCGCGTGCCCGCCGCCCGCGCCTTCGGTGTGGTAGGTGTGAATCGTCCGTCCCTTGAACGCGGCAATCGTGTCGTCGACGTAGCCGGACTCGTTGAGCGTGTCGGTATGAATCGCCACCTGCACGTCGAAGGCGTCCGCGACCGACAGACAGCAATCGATCGCCGCCGGTGTCGATCCCCAATCCTCGTGCAGCTTCAGACCGATCGCGCCCGCGCGAATCTGCTCGGCCATGCCCTCGGGCCGCGACGAGTTGCCCTTGCCGAGGAACCCGAAGTTCATCGGCAGCGCATCGGTCGCCTGCAGCATCAACTCCACGTGTCGGACGCCCGGCGTACACGTCGTCGCATTCGTTCCGGTCGCCGGTCCGGTCCCGCCGCCGATGAACGTCGTCACGCCGCTCGCGAGCGCCTCGTACACCTGCTGCGGACAGATGTAATGAATGTGCGCATCGATGCCGCCAGCGGTAACGATGAGCCCTTCGCCCGCGATGGCTTCGGTCGTGACGCCGACGACGAGGCCCGGCGTGACGCCCGCCATGACGGCCGGATTGCCCGCCTTGCCGATGCCGGCGATGCGGCCGCCTTTGATCCCGATGTCCGCCTTGCGCACGCCGGTCCAGTCGATGATGAGCGCGTTCGTGATGACGCAGTCGAGCGCGTCCGCGTCGGGCACGCCGGCCGCTTGTCCCTGCGCATCGCGCAGCACCTTGCCGCCGCCGAACTTGCACTCGTCGCCGTACACGGTCGCGTCCGACTCGACTTCGGCGACGAGCCCCGTGTCGCCGAGCCGGATCCGATCGCCGGTCGTCGGGCCGTAGATGTCGGCGTAATGCGCGCGCGCGATCCGATGGCTCATGTCCGATCCTCGTGAAGGGTCTCGCCCGCTTCGATCCTCATGACTGCCGCCCCGCCGGCGACTCGGATGCCGCGGTGCGCACGAGACGCACGGTTTTCGTGTCGCCGGGCTCGAAGCGGACGGCCGTGCCGGCCGGAATGTCGAGCCGCATGCCGCGCGCCGCGTCGCGATCGAAGACGAGCGCGCCGTTCGTCTCCGCGAACGGATAGTGGCTGCCGACCTGAATCGGGCGATCGCCGTGATTGGCGACGCTCAGCTCGATCGTCGCGCGTTCGGCGTTGATCACGATCTCGCCGTCCGCCGCCATGACTCGTCCCGGCGCGTCATCGACGCCGATGGGCGCGCGTGACGTGGACGCGCCGATCACCGTGTCAGGCAGAAAACTGCCGTAAAGCGCGAGCGCACGATTGCCGTGCGCCGAGACGACGGGATGGTGGATGGTGACGAGCTTGGTGCCGTCGGGAAACGTGCCCTCGACCTGCACCTCGTCGATCATCTCCGCGACGCCGTCGGCGACGTCTTCACGGCCGAGCAACTGACGGCCGAGGTCCATGAGCTCGGCGACCGATCGACCGTCACGGATGAACTCGAGGATCTGCGTTGCGATGAGCGCGACCGCCTCCGGATAATTGAGCCGCACGCCGCGAGCGAGCCGCTTTTGCGCGAGCACGCCCGCCTGGTGGACGACGAGCTTGTCGATCTCTCGTGGAGTGAGGTGCATGTCAGTCTCGCCTGTGCATCACGTCGAACATCCTTCTTCACGTCACCACTTGCGGCGCCAGGGGTCGTCGCCGAGCCATTCGGGCACGAACGCGAGCGCCTGGCGCACGATGCGCGCAACGGCTTCGACCGACGTGCCGGCCACGCGGAACACGCCGCCGCCGGGGATCGGCGCCGCCGCCAGCAGCCGGTCCGCGTCGCGCCGCGGCCGCTCGGCGTCGGCCAGCGACTGACACGCGGCGACGTCGCGTTCGACGTCCGGTCCCGCGATGACGACGACCGCGAGCACGTCGAAGCGGCTCATGCGCTCGCCGATGTCGCCGTCGGTGGCCGCGAGCCGCAACGCGTCGTGCACGACGAGGCGTTCGCCGATGCGGACGTCGAGCCGCGCCATGTATTCGTCGAACATCCAGCGCTCGCCACGCGCCGTACGCCCGGCCACGATCCAGTCGAGCACGACGAGCCGCGCGTCCGGGTCGAGCGCGAACGTCTGTACTTGCCGATAGCGCGCGCCGGCGAACGCGACGACCGGATCCGGCAGCACGACCATCGTCGCGCCGGACGCCACACTCGCGTGGAGCGACGACGACGTGCCGCGGACGGATCGATACACCTTCGTGGACGCCTGTGTCGACACGAGCGCGCGGGCGCCCGCGTCGACGATCGCCTCGAGCGCGATGTCGTCGTCGTCGACCAACCCGCCGCCGAACGTCGACGTGAAGATCCACGCCGCGCCGCCATGCGCGCGCGGCACGAGTAATCGCAGCGGACTCGCGGCTGCGCGGCGCACGACGACGCTCCGTCCGCCAACGTGCGCCACGCGGACGAAACCGGCGCCGGGCTCGAGCCCCTCAGGGCGAGGCACACCGGTGCCCCCAACGTCCGTTTCGATCGCAGTGCCCGCATTCGGGTCGGCCAACACGCGCCCACTATCCTCGATCCACGCATCGCAGGCCAGCGCGACAACCCAGTGTCCGGACGACCTGGACGAGCAACGACGTCGGGGCCTGGAACGTCCATCCCGGGCGCTCCAGGCCCGACGCCACCGCGGTCGCGAACGCCCCGGCTATCGCTCGCCCGCGGATTCAGGTGGCGGCCCACGTCGCGCCACGGGTGCGGACGGGATCGCCGGGTTCCAAACGGCATTCGGGGACCGGCGTCCCGGCTGACGCCGGTCCCGAATGCGGAAATGAGTGGCCACGGCGGGCGACGCGAGGAGGAGACGTGACGCGCGCATGCGCGGCGACTGGCGTGACGCGATCGGCGGTCCGGATGAAGGCCACGGAGAGGCAGGGACGTCCGCGCGGCAACTCACGCGGCACAGAGAGAGCAAACGGAACGCCAGCCGCGCCAGCGGCGCGAGCCGCCATGGCGCGCGCGCGACAAGTGCTGAGCGTCGTGTGGGTTAGTCGATCGTGGCCCAAGCGCGAACGGGCCTCCGGCCGCGGCGATCGCTCGGACAATAATGTCCAACACCCTCTACCCTTCAACCGAATTGTCGAGACGAGACGAGCCCGAGCCCATGTCCCGACGAGACGTTGACCGGCGTCGAGAGAGGGCACGGCAATCTTCAGAACAAAGATGTCTGCGCGCCACGATCGCTCGACAAGATCGTGTGAGTCATCTTCTTTTGCAGTGGCGCGGGGCCCCACCCCCGCGCCTACGCGCTTCGCCGCCCTCGCTGCGCTCGGGGGCTCGCGGTGTCAACTTTTTTCACGGAGACTTCGGGGCCGCCTGTGTTTCGGTCCGTCTCCCTGTCCCCTTCGCGATCTTCGCGTCTTCGCGTGAGGCCTTCGGCCGCGTTTGGTGTCATCTTTTTTTGCAGTGCGTTGGGGCCCCACCCCCAACGCTACGCGCTTCGGCTCCCTCACTGCGTTTGCAAGTCATCTTCTTTGCAGTGGCGCGGGGCCCCACCCCCGCGCCTACGCGCTTCGCCGCCCTCGCTGCGCTCGGGGACTCGCGGTGTCAACTTTTTTCACGGAGACTTCGGGCCCGCCTTGTCTCAGTCCATCTCCCTATCCCCCTTCGCGATCTTCGCGTCTTCGCGTGAGGCCTTCGTTCCCTTCGCGCGAGACCTCTTCGCGATCTTCGCGCGGCCGTTTCGCTATCATTGAAGACTTATGCCCGCGGCGCCTGCCCAGGACGACGCCTCAGACTTTCGCGTCCCCGGCTCGATCAGCAATCTCGGCCCCGGATTCGACGCGCTGTCGGTCGCGGTCAGCGTCTACCTCGACGTCCACGTGCGCGAGGACGCGCCGGCCGAACCGCGTCTCATCACGCACTTCGTCGACGCCGAGCCTCCGGGCGAGAATCGCATCGAGTCGGCCTTCAACCTGGCGTGCGAACGTTTCGGGGCACCCAAGCGTGGCATCGCGATCGACACGCGGTGTGACATCCCGATGCGCGGCGGCCTCGGCAGCAGCGCCGCGGCCACCGTCGCCGGCCTCCGCCTTTACGAGCGACTCACCTCGCCTCGTCCCGCTGCCGACTGGCTGGCGCTGGCGACCGAGATCGAAGGCCATCCGGACAACGCGGCCGCCGCGCTCCTTGGCGGCCTCACGCTGAGCTGTCAGTACGAGGACGGCCACGTCGAAGCGCGGAGCATGCCGTGGCCGGCCGACATCTCGTTCGTTACGGCTACGCCCGGCGCGGAGCTCGAGACCGCGTTCGCACGGAAGGTGCTGCCGTCCGCCATCGCTCGGCCGGATGCCGTGTTCAACCTGCAGCACGCGTTGTGGCTCGTCCACGCGCTCGCGTCGGGCGACTACGCCCTCCTCCGCGAGGCGTTGCGCGACCGCTGGCACCAGCCGGTGCGGCGGGCCTACGTGCCCGGTCTCGCCGAATCGCTCGCGCTCGACGACCCGGCCATACTCGGCGTGTGCCTGAGCGGCTCCGGTCCGACCATCGCGGCGCTCGTCAAGGACGGCGCCGAGGCGGCCGAGGCGGCACTCGGGGCCATCTACCAGAGATTGAACCGCCCGTATACGATCAGGAGACTCGCGGCGCACCCGCCCTACGCGCCTGTTCCAGGACGTCGCTCATGAATTTCAGCCTACGTTGCCACCTGTGCCAGACCGTCTTTCCCGCCGGCCCGCTGTGGGTGTGCGACCGCTGTCTGGGCCCGCTCGAAGTGGCGTTCGACTACGACGCCATCCGCCCGCGCATCTCGCGCGAGTCGATTGCCGCCGGCCCCAAGAGCATCTGGCGTTACCGCGAGCTCCTGCCGATCACGGGCGAGCCGCGCACGGGTCTCTGGTCGGGCTTCACCCCGCTCGTCCGCGCCGATCGGCTCGCGAAGAAGCTGGGCGTCGCCGAGCTGTACGTGAAGGACGACTCGGTCAATCATCCGACCTGCTCTTATAAAGATCGCGTCGTCTCGGTCGCCGCGACGCGCGCAGTCGAGCTGGGCTTCGAAGTCTTCGCCTGCGCTTCGACGGGCAATCTTGCCAACAGCGTCGCGTCGCATGCCGCGCGGCTCGGGCTCGCCTGCTCGGTCTTCATCCCGGACGATCTCGAACCAGCCAAGGTCATCGGCTCGAGTGTCTACCACCCTCGTCTCATCGCCGTGCGCGGCAACTACGACGACGTGAACCGGCTGTGCACGCAGGTGGCGGATCAGTACGGCTGGGGCTTCGCCAACATCAACCTGCGCGCCTACTACGCGGAAGGCGCCAAGACGTACGGCTTCGAGATCGCCGAGCAGCTCGGCTGGCGCCTGCCCCGCCACGTCGTCTGCCCGGTCGCCGGTGGCACGCTGCTGCCGCGCATCCTGAAAGGCTTCGACGAGTTCATCCGGCTGGGGCTGGTCGAGGGCGAGTTGCCGTCGATCTACGCAGCGCAGGCCGAAGGCTGCTCGCCGATCATTCACGCGCTCGATGAAGGACTCGAGTTCCCCGAGCCGGTCAAGCCCAAGACGATCGCGAAGTCGATTGCGATCGGCAACTCGGCCGACGGCTTCCAGGTCCTGCGCGCCGTGCGATCGACCGGAGGCGCCGGCGCGGCGGTGTCGGAAGACGACATCATCGGCGGCATCCAACTGCTCGCTGAAACCGAAGGCATCTTCACCGAGCCGGCTGGCGGCGTCACGGTGGCCGCCACGCGTCAACTCATCGAGCGGGGCGCCATTCCGCGCGACGAGTCGATCGTCATCTGCGTCACGGGCAACGGGTTCAAGACGGCTGACGTGCTCGAAGGCAAGGGCGCGCCGGCGATCCACATCGGCCGATCGATGGCCGAGTTCGAGCAGCACGTCATGGATGCCGCCAAGGACGGTGTCGTATGAGCCACTACCGCGCCGTCTTCCGCTGCGCCGCCGGATGCGAAGGTGAACACTCGATCTGGCGGCCGATCTATCGGTGTCCCACCTGCGGCGGCCTGCTGCAGGTCGTGCACGACATGGACTCGCTCCGCAGCCGCACCGCGCCGGGCTGGATGCGCGTGTTCGAAGATCGTTACAAGCGCACGGCCTGGCCGTACGGCTCGGGCGTGTGGGGCAAGAAGGAGTGGGTCTGCCCCGAGCTGCGCAACGAGAACGTCGTGTCGATGGACGAAGGCGGCACGAACCTGTTCTGGGCCGATCGCCTCGGCCGCGAGATGGGCCTCGCCGACTTGTGGGTGAAGATGTGCGGCAACTCGCACACCGGATCCTTCAAGGACCTCGGCATGACGGTGCTCGTCTCGGTCGTCAAACAGATGATCGCCGACGGCGCCGGCATCCGCGCCGTCGCGTGTGCGTCAACCGGTGACACGTCCGCCGCGCTCGCCGCATATGCCGCGGCCGCGGGTATCCCGGCCATCGTGATCCTGCCGCGCGGACTCGTGACGACCGCGCAGCTCGTGCAGCCGCTGGCGAACGGCGCGACCGTGCTCGCACTCGACACCGACTTCGACGGCTGCATGCGCATCGTCCAGCGGCTCGCCGAAGAAGAAGGCGTGTACCTCGCCAACTCGATGAACAGCCTGCGCATCGAGGGCCAGAAGACCGTCTCGATCGAGATCGTCCAGCAGTTCGACTGGGAAGTGCCCGACGTCGTCATCATCCCGGGCGGCAATCTCGGGAACGTCAGCGCGCTCGGTGCCGGCTTCGACATGATGATCGAGCTCGGGCTCGTCGCGAAGCGCCCGCGGATCATCGTCGCGCAGGCCGAGGCCGCCAACCCGCTCTATCGCGCCTACAAGAACGGATGGCAGTTCGAGCCCATCACGGCCGCGCCAACGGTCGCCTCGGCGATTCGCATCGGCAATCCGGTGTCGATCCACAAAGCCATCGCGACGCTGCAGCGCTACAACGGCATCGTCGAAGAAGCGACCGAGGACGAGTTGAAGGACGCGGCTGCGCGCGCCGATCGCACGGGGCTGTTCAACTGCCCGCACACCGGCGTCGCACTCGCGGCACTCGACAAGATCGTCCGCCGCGGCGACATCGCGTCGAACGAGCGCGTCATCGTCATCTCGACGGCCACGGGATTAAAGTTCACCGAATTCAAGGTGGCCTACCATTCGGCCACGGGCCGCGAGGCCGGCCGGTTCGCGAACCCGCCGATCGAACTGCCGAACGACTACGACGCCGTCCGCCGTGCGCTCGACCACGTGACGCGCGGCGAGCAAGCCGTCCGCGCGTGAGCCGCGACGGGTTCGAAACCCACTTCTGGCTTCGAAGTTCTAATAGTGTGTTTCAACGCTGAAGAGACGCGCCGAAGGCGCCCCATTCGTTCGACGTTCGAAGTTCGCAGTTCGAAGTTTTGAAACGTGCTCCAACTTTCGTGATCGGTGGCAGCGTGGTGCGACGAGCGGAACTGGAAATCTGGAAATTTGGCGGGGCGTCGCTGGCCGACGCGCCGGCGATTCGCCGGGCCGCGGCGCTCATCGCCGCGCATCAGGGGCCGCTCGTCGTCGTCGCCTCGGCGCTGGCCGGTGTCACCGATCAGCTCATCGAAGGCGCGCGGCTAGCCGTCGCCGACGATCCGAAAGGCGTCGCGCGTGTGGCGGCCGCGTTCCTCCAGCGCCATCGTCGCATCGCGCGCGATCTCGTGCCCGCGGGCCCGCGCCGGCGCCAGGTGCTCGCGGCCATCGACACGGCCGCGCGTGAGTATCGTGATCTCTGCGCCGCGGTCCGCGTGCTCGGTCACCTCGCGCCTCGCGCGAGCGACATGCTCGTCTCGCGCGGCGAACGACTGTCGGCCAGCATGCTCGCGACCGTGCTCGTGCTCGCGAAGCGCAAGGCGACCTTCGTCGACGCCATCGAAGTCGTCGCGACCGACGACCGGCACGGCGGTGCCGCGCCGAACCTGGCCGAGACGACACGCCGTGCGCGCCGACGCATCGCGCCGCTTCTCAAGACGCGGACGATTGCCGTCGTTCCCGGCTATATCGGCCAGGCGCCCGACGGCACGGTCACGACGATGGGCCGCGGCGGATCGGATCTAACCGCGACGCTCCTCGGCCGCGCGCTCGGCGCGAAGACCGTTGTCCTGTGGAAGGACGTGCCGGGCATCCTCACCGCCGACCCGCGCCTCGTCCACGACGCGCGGCTCATCCCGCACCTCCATCACCGCGAGGCCGGCGAGGTCGCGCACTACGGTGCGAAGGTCCTGCATCCGCGCGCGCTCATCCCGATCGGCGACACGCGCATCGTGCTGCACGTGCGCTCATTCCTCGATCCCGTGCGGCCGGGCACCGAAGTCTCCGCACGCCGCAGTTCGCGTTCGCACCCGGTCAAGGCGATCGCCATCGTCGGCCGACAGGCGATTGTCACCGTCGCTGGCCGCGGCATGGCGGGCGTCCACGGCATCGCTGCGCGCACGTTTGCAGCGGTTGACGCGGAGCGACTCTCGGTCTCGACAATCTTCCAAGCCTCGTCGGAAAGCTCGATCGGCTTCACGCTCGCCGAAGACGATGCGCCGCGCGCGGTCGAAGCGGTGCGGCGCGCGTTCGAGCACGAGATCGCGACGGGTCTCGTCGACGACGTCACGGCGCGTCCGGGGATGGCGGTGGTCGCGGTGGTCGGCGACGGCATGGCCGGTACGCCAGGCATTGCCGCGCGCGTGTTCTCCGCGCTCTCGGCGTCGAGCGTCAACGTCGTCGCGATCGCGCAGGGATCGTCCGAGCGCAACATCTCGTTCGTCGTGCGCGATACGGACGCGCCCGAGGCGGCGCGCCGCATCCATGCCGCGTTCCAGTTGTCGAAGATCGGCGGCGGCCGGCCGATCGCCGCTCCGCGCACGGACGTCGTCTTTCTCGGCTTCGGCCGCGTGGGACGCGCGCTCGCAGATCAAATCGCGTCGCCCGCGCCCGGTCGGCCCATCGTGCGCGTCATCGGCGTGCTCGACCGGTCGGGTTATGTCTTCGAGCCGCGCGGCGTGTCGCGCCGGCGGCTGCTCGAACTCGCGCACGAGAAGGATCGCGGTCGCCTGCTGACGTCGCTCGGCGGACACAAGGCGTCGGCCGCAGACGCGCTGGCGCTCATGGCCAGCCATGCGGTCTCGCACCCGGTCGTCGTCGACGTCACGAGCGAAGAGACTGGCGACTTGCTGCGCGCGGCGCTCGGTCACGGCTTCGACATCGCCATGGCGAACAAGAAGCCGCTCGCGGGCCCGAACGACGCCTACGCGCGGCTGATGGAGACTGCGGCCGCGTCGGGGCGATCGATCCGTTACGAGGCCACGGTTGGCGCGGGCCTGCCGGTCATCGACACGTACAACAAGCTCGTCGAGACGGGCGACCGGGTCCTGCAGATCGATGGCGTCGTGAGCGGGACGCTGATGTACATCGCGTCGGCCGTCTCATCGGGGCGGCCGTTCTCGGAAGCCGTGCGCGAAGCCGTCGAGCGCGGCTTCGCCGAGCCCGATCCGCGCGACGACCTGTCAGGCGCCGATGCGGCGCGCAAGGCGCTGATCCTGGCGCGCCTCATGGGCTACACCGGCCCGGCGCCGGTGCCGGACGATCTCGTCCCGCGCGCGCTCCGCCGCCTGCCGCTCGCCGAGTTCATGGCGCGGCTGCCCGAGGTCGACGCGGAATGGGCGGCGCGCACCGCGCACGAAGCCGCGCGCGGACGCGTGCTGCGCTACGTCGTGTCCGCCACGGCGCGACGCGTCTCGGCGCGGCTCGTCGCCGTCGCGGCCGACAGCCCGATCGGCGCGCTGCAGGGCACGCGCAATCTCGTCGCGTTCACTACGCGCCGATATCGTACCGAGCCGCTCGTCATCAGCGGCCCGGGCGCCGGCCCTGCCGTGACGGCCGCCGGCATCCTGAATGACATCTACTCGCTCGCGCAGTAGCCGGCCGCACGCGACGCGTGGGCTGCGAGTCGATCGGCCATGACGCCATCGCTCGACGCGCTCGTCCGTCTGATCCTCACGAGCCGCGTCTACGACGTCGCGCACGAGACGCCGCTCGAACCGGCACCGCGCCTCTCGCAGCGCCTGCGGAACGACATCGTCTTCAAGCGCGAAGACCTGCAGCCGGTCTTCAGCTTCAAGCTGCGGGGCGCCTACAACCGCATCGCTGCGCTCACCGAGGCCGAACGGCGCGCGGGCGTCATCACGGCGAGTGCGGGCAACCACGCGCAAGGCGTCGCGTTCGCGGCGCGCCACCTCTCGCTCAGCGCGCTCATCGTCATGCCGCAGACGACGCCCGACATCAAGGTGCGGGCGGTGCAGGATCTCGGCGCGGACGTCGTGCTCGTCGGCGACAGCTACGCGGATGCGAAGGCGCGCTGCGATGCGCTCACGGTCGAGACGGGCCGCGTGTTCGTCCATCCGTTCGACGACTTGCTCGTCATCGCCGGCCAGGGCACGGTCGCAGCCGAGATCGTCGGTGACCGGTTGGGCGAGGTGTCGGCGATCTTCGTCCCGGTCGGCGGCGGCGGGCTCATCGCGGGCATTGGCGCGTACCTGAAAGCACTCCGTCCCGAGGTGCGCATCATCGGCGTCGAGCCGTTCGAGTCGGACGCGATGTATCAGTCCCTTCAGGCCGGACGTCGCGTCGCGCTCGACCGCGTCGGCCTGTTCGCCGACGGCGTCGCGGTGCGCGAGGTCGGCGAGCTCACGTTCGCGCTCGCGCAGCAGACGGTCGATGCGATCGTCCGCGTGTCGAACGACGAGATCTGCACCGCGATCAAGGACGTCTTCGACGACACGCGGTCGATTCTCGAGCCGGCCGGCGCGCTGGCCGTGGCCGGGCTGCGCCGCTGGGTGACCGAGACGAACACGGCCGGCGAGCGGCTCGCGGCCGTGCTGAGCGGCGCGAACATGAACTTCGACCGGCTACGCTTCGTCGCCGAGCGCGCCG
This sequence comes from Vicinamibacterales bacterium, assembly GCA_035550595.1. GTDB lineage: Bacteria > Acidobacteriota > Vicinamibacteria > Vicinamibacterales > SCN-69-37 > CALFMR01. Next base: position 39,000 of record DASZOV010000042.1, on the reverse strand, counting down.
AGCTGGGCGAGTCGCGCGAGGTGCTCCTGGCCGTCACGATTCCCGAGCGGCCGGGCGCGTTCCGCGACTTCTGCGCGGTCGTCGGACGCCGCGTCGTCACCGAGTTCAACTACCGGCTGCACGGCCGCGCCGACGCGCACATCTTCGTCGGCATCTCGACGGCATCACGCGAGGACGCTGGCGCGCTCACGCGCGACCTGGCCGCGGCTGGTTACACCGTCGTCGACCTCAGCGGCAACGAGCTCGCGAAGCTGCACGTGCGCCACATGGTCGGCGGCCGCAGCGCGGACGTCACCCACGAACAGATCTGCCGCTTCGAGTTCCCCGAACGGCCTGGCGCGCTCATGACGTTCCTCGACGAGCTCGGCGGCCGCTGGAACATCAGCCTGTTCCATTACCGAAATCACGGATCGGACTTCGGCCGCGTCCTGGCCGGCTTCGAAGTTCCCCCGGCCGAGATGCCCGCGTTCGAGCAGTTCCTCGTGGACCTCGGCTACCGCCACGAACGCGAACGCGACAATCCGGCCTACGAGCTGTTCCTGGGGTAGGCATCGGACGTCACCTACCACTCCGTTTCGGACCGTGAAACACGCGTCCACTCGCGTCCCGGGCTTGCCAGCCGCGACGCGGGTGCAGAGACTGGGCGCCGCCGACGAAGGAGGCCCCACGTGCGAACGATGAAGTCGAAACAGTACGTCCTGGTGGTTGCGGCCGCTGTGAGCCTGGCTGGTGGTGTCGTCGCGGCCCAGACGCCGGCTTCCGGTGACGCCGGCCAGTCGGCGGGAGCGGCCGCGACGACGGCGGCCGAGACACCCTACCCTGGCTCGAACATGACGCGCGCCGCCATTCTCGAGAAGCTCACGTCCGACACGCCGGGGACGACGCCCTCGGTCGACGAAGGCCGACAGGAGTTCGAGACCATCTGTTCCGGCTGCCATACGTTCGGCGACGTCGGCAACGCCATCGGACCCGACCTCACGACGGTCGGCGCGCGTTTCAAGAAGCACGACGTCCTCGACTCGATCCTCTATCCGTCGCACACGATTTCGGACCAGTACGCCGTCACGCTCCTCGAAATGACCGACGGCTCGATCGAGAGCGGCCTCGTCTTCCGCGAGGACGACCGCTACGTGTACATCCGCAACGCGGATCATCTGATTCGGCCCCTGCCCGTACCGGTCGCGAACATCAAGGACCGCGCGACGTCCGACGTCTCGCTGATGCCCGAGGGTCTGATGGGGCCCCTGACACTCAACCAAATCGACAGCCTGGTGACGTTCCTCTTGACTGGCCGATAGACGGGGTTGGAACCCTATCGCCTGCCCCCTGTCCCCTTCTGCTAAGCTATGTCGAGGCGACACATGCGGGCTGTCATCGATGATCGTCCGGCGATGGGCTGTTGTCCCTGCACCATGGGCCAGCGGCGGATCGCGCACCCGTCTTCGCGCGTCGGCTGACCGCCGAAGCGCCGCGCTTTCCGGGCCCGGAACGGTTCGCTGTTCCGGGCCCGTTTCATTTGTCACGAGGATCAGAGCATGCCGACGACCGTTTTCATCCCCACGCCCCTCCGTCCCTTCACCGACCAGCAGCCCACCGTTCAGGTGGCCGGCGGGACGGTGGGCGAAGTGCTGCAGAACCTCGTGTCGGCGCACGGCGATCTGCGCAACCACCTCTACACGACCGAGGGCAAGCTCCGGAGCTTCGTCAACGTCTACGTGAACGACGAGGACATCCGCTATCTGAGCAAGGAACAGACGCCGGTCGGCGAGAAGGACACGATCAGCATCGTGCCGTCAGTGGCGGGGGGATCGCCGGCGGTCGAATCGCCAGCGGCCGATCTCACCAATGACGAGGTCCGGCGCTACAGCCGGCACCTCATCATGCCGGAGGTCGGCGTCGAGGGGCAGCGCAAGCTCAAGGCGGCGCGCGTCCTGTGCGTCGGCGCCGGCGGTCTCGGCTCGCCGGCGGCACTCTATCTCGCCGCGGCGGGCGTCGGCACGCTCGGCCTCATCGACTTCGACACGGTCGACTTCAGCAACCTGCAGCGCCAGATCCTCTTCAGCACCGACGACGTCGGCCGGCCGAAGCTGCGGGCGGCGAGCGACCGTCTCCAGGGCCTCAACCCCAACATCCGCGTCGTCCGCCACGAGACGATGCTGAACTCGTCGAACGCGCTGGAAATCTTCAAGGACTACGACATCATCGTCGACGGCGCGGACAACTTCCCGACGCGCTATCTCGTCAACGACGCCTGCGTGCTGCTCGGCAAGCCGAACGTCTACGGCAGCATCTTCCGCTTCGACGGCCAGATCTCGATCTTCGCCACGAAGAACGGCCCGTGCTACCGCTGCCTCTACCCGGAGCCGCCGCCCCCCGGCCTCGTCCCGAGCTGCGCCGAAGGCGGCGTGCTCGGCGTGCTGCCGGGTGTCGTCGGGACGATCCAGGCGACCGAGGCGATCAAGCTGATCCTCGGCGCGGGTGAGCCGCTCATCGGCCGGCTGCTGCTGTTCGACGCCCTGCAGATGAAGTTCCGCACGCTCAAGCTGCAGAAGGACCGCGAGTGCCCGGTCTGCGGCGAGCACCCGACCGTCACCAAGCTCATCGACTACGAACAGTTCTGCGGTATCACGCCCGCGACGCGCGCGGCCGATAAGGGAGACGTGGACGCTGCATTCGAAACGAACGTCGAAGATCTGAAGGCGCACCTGGACAAGGGCGACGTGTGGCTGCTCGACGTGCGCGAGCCGCGCGAGTTCGAGATCGCGCGCATCCCCGGGTCGACACTCATTCCGCTCGGCGAGCTGCCGAAGCGGCTCAGCGAAGTCCCGACCGACAAGGACGTCATCGTCCACTGCAAGTCGGGCGTGCGCAGCGCGAAGGCCGTGAACCTCCTGCGCGAACACGGCTACACGCGCGTGAAGAACCTCAAGGGCGGCATCCTCGACTGGATCGCGAAGATCGATCCCAGCCTGAGTGCGTACTGACGCTGGTCAACTTCGAACTTCGAACTGGGAACTTCGAACGGACGATGCGCCTTCGGCGCGTCTTTCTGCCCGTCCAGCCTGTTCCATGGGACGGCCCGCGCTCGGCAGCGATTCGGACCTGGCGCCAGAACCTGGAACCAATTTCGAAGTTCAAAATTCGAAGTTCGAAGTTGACCGTCAGCCCCCCACCTTCCTCGCCGGGTACGACCCGAACACCTTCAGTGACAGCGTGAGCTTCGACAGCTCTTCCATCGCCTGCTGTACGTCCGGGTCGGCGACGTTGCCCTCGAAATCCACGTAGAACAGATACTCGAACGGGCGGCCGGGCCTCGGGCGGGACTCGAGTTTCGTCAGATTCAAACCGTGACCGGCCAGCGCATTGAGGCACGCGAGCAGCGCGCCGCGCTCGTGCTTGGTGACGAACATCACCGACGTCTTGCACGCGACGCGGCGATCCCACGGCTCGGTCTCGCGCGCGATGACGAGGAAGCGCGTGTAGTTCTCGCGGTGATTCGCGATGTCGCGCCGCAGCACGTGCAGCCCGTGCAAGAGCGCCGCCTCGGCGCTCGCGATGCACGCGTGCGTCGGGTCGGCGGCCTGCTTGATCTTCTCGACGCTCATCGCCGTGTCGGTGAACGACTCGACCGTGCAGTCGGGCAAGGACGACAGGAACGCCGTCGACTGCGACAGCGCCTGCGGGTGCGAGTACACGCGCCGCAGGCTCTCGAGCGGCACGTCCGCGATCCCGATGAGGCACAGCTCGATGCGCAGCACTTCCTCGCCGACGATGGCGAGGTCGGTGTGGGAGAGGGCGTCGTAGGCGTCGTGGACGGACCCGGACGTCGTGTTCTCGATCGGCAGCATCGCGTAGTCGGCCGCGCCGACCCGCACCTCCTCGAGCAGCCCCCGGAACGTGGTCACGCCGCGATAGGTCACCGGCCACGGCCGCGCCTCGAAGAAGCGGCGCCCGGCAATGTGGCTGAACGCGCCTTCCGATCCCTGGAAGACGACCGTGATGGGACGCGTGGCGTGGGGACGGCCGTCAGCGCCGAGGCGCGCTTCCTGCGTGCGGAGCGAGTAGTCGACGAGCTCGCGGAACAGGCGCGCGACGAAGAGGTCGTCCAGGCCGTGATCGCGGGCGAGCTCCGACAGCCGGGCCATCTGCCGCGCCTCCCGCGCCAGGTCCCTCAAGGGCGTCGTCGTCTTCGATTTCACGTCGGCGACGCGCGTCACGGCGTCGCGCCGCCGCGCGAGCAGATCCACGAATTCCGCGTCAATCCGGTCCAGTTCCTGCCGCAGTGCCTCGAGCTGTTCATCCGCCATGGCGTCCCCAGCGTCGCACGGTTCGGTCGCGCGCGACACGTGCATGGTAAGGCGGTCCGGGCCGCGCCGGTGCGCCGGTTGCCGGCCGGATCGGCCTCGCCATAAACATAAGTGATTCAGATTCAAACATTATGCGATTGTCAAATACCGCCATCGACCGATATAAGTGTTGAATGTCGTCCGGTCCAAGGTGCCTTCCCGCATGAGCGCGTCCCAAGAAGACTCGGGGTCTCCGCGCCGGAGCGCCAGCCTGGTGGCCGGCCCGAGCCGCGCCCCGGCCCGCGCGATGTTGAAGGCCGTCGGCTTCGATGACCAGGCCCTTCGCCGGCCGCTCATCGGCATCGCCAACACGTGGATCGAGATCGGTCCCTGCAACTACCACCTGCGTGAGCTCGCGACCCACGTGCGCGCGGGCATCCGCGAGGCCGGCGGCACGCCGCTCGAGTTCAACACCGTCTCGATTTCCGACGGCATCACGATGGGCACGCCCGGCATGCGGATGTCGCTCGCGAGCCGCGAGCTCATCGCCGACTCGATCGAGATGGTCGTCGACGGCAACCAGCTCGACGGCGTCGTCGCGCTCGTCGGCTGCGACAAGACGATTCCGGGCGCAGCCATGGCGCTCGCGCGCATCGACGTGCCGGGTGTGGTGCTCTACGGCGGGTCGATCGCGCCAGGGCACGCCGAGGGCCGCGACCTCACGATTCAGGACGTGTTCGAGGCCGTCGGCGCAAAAGCCGCGGGGCGGCTGTCAGACGACGCCTTCTGCGCCATCGAAGATCATGCCTGTCCGGGCGCTGGTGCCTGCGGCGGGCAGTTCACCGCGAACACGATGGCTGGCGTGTGCGAGTTCCTCGGCCTGTCGCCGCTCGGCGCCAACGCGGTACCGGCAACCGATCCCGCCAAGGCGGACGTGGCCCGCGCGGCCGGCACGCTCGTGCTCGACCTCGTGCGGCGCGGCCTCAAGCCACGGCAAATCCTCACGCACGACGCCTTCGAGAACGCCATTGCCTCCGTCGCCGCGACGGGAGGGTCGACCAACGCCGTCCTGCACCTCCTGGCCATCGCACGCGAAGCCGGCGTCCAGCTCGACCTCGATCTCTTCACGCGCGTGAACGCGCGCGTGCCCCTCATCGCCGATCTCAAACCCGCCGGCCGGTTCGTGGCCGTGGACTTGTATCGCGCGGGCGGGACGCGGCTCGTCGCGAAGCGGCTCGCCGATGCGGGTCTCGTTCACGGTCAGGCCGCCACGGTGACCGGCCGCACGCTGGCGGAAGAAGCGGCTGACGCGGTCGAGACGCCCGGACAACAGGTCGTCCGCCCGGTGGATGCGCCGCTCTCTCCCACGGGCGGCCTCGTCATCCTGCGCGGCAGCCTGGCGCCCGAAGGCGCCGTCGTCAAGGTCGCCGGACACGCCAAGCACGTCCATCGGGGCCCGGCGCGGGTCTTCGATAGTGAGGAGGCGACGTTCCAGGCGGTCCAGTCCGGCGCGATCCGTCCTGGAGACGTGGTCGTCATCCGATATGAAGGACCGAAGGGCGGTCCGGGCATGCGCGAGATGCTCGCCGTGACCGCGGCCATCGTCGGCGCCGGGCTCGGCAGTTCGGTGGCGCTCGTGACCGACGGTCGATTCTCGGGCGCGACGCAGGGCACGATGGTCGGCCACGTGGCGCCCGAAGCCGCCGCCGGCGGTCCGATCGCCATCGTCCGCGACGGCGACCCGATCACGATCGACGAGACGACGGGCCGAATCGATTTGGACCTACCGGCGACTGACATCGCCGCGCGGCTGAGTACGTGGAAGGCCCCAGCGCCGAAAGCGACCCGCGGCGTGCTCGCGAAATACGCACGCCTGGTCTCCTCGGCGGCGGTGGGAGCGGTCACGGAGTGAACTGTTTCAAGTTCGAACTTTGAACTTCGAACTTCGAAACGAGAGCGTCGAACAGGGAACACGGGACCTATTTCGAAGTTCGAACTTCGAAGTTCGAAGTTTCGACAGGCAATGAGGTAGAGACAATGCGCTTGACGGGTGCGGAAATTCTGTGGAATTGCCTGGTGCGCGAGGGCGTGACCGATGTCTTCGGGTACCCGGGCGGTGCGATTCTTCCCGCGTATGACGCGATGCTGAAGTATCCGATCCGCCACGTCCTCGTCCGCCACGAACAGGGCGCGACGCACATGGCCGACGGCTACGCGCGCGCGAGCGGCAAGGTCGGCGTGGCCGTTGCGACGAGCGGACCGGGCGCGACCAACATGGTCACCGGCATAGCCACGGCCATGCTGGACTCGTCGCCCATCGTCTGCATCACCGGACAGGTCGGCAGCCGGCTCATCGGGTCGGACGCGTTCCAGGAGACGGACATCACCGGCATCACGCTGCCGGTGACCAAGCACAACTACCTGGTCACGCGCGCCGATGAAGTGGCCGAGACCGTGCGTGAAGCGTTCCTCGTCGCGCAGTCGGGGCGTCCGGGCCCCGTGCTCATCGACATCACGAAGGACGCGCAGCAGTCGTCGGCCGAGTTCGACTGGGACGCGGCGGCCCCGTCGCCCGCTTCGGGCGGCCGGCATCCGCACCCGCGCGAGGCCGACATGCGGCAGGCGATCGAGCTCATCCGCTCCGCGCGGCGGCCGCTCGTGCTCGCCGGCCACGGCCTGATGCTCGCCAACGCGACCGAAGCGCTGCGCAACTTCGTCGACGCGACCGGCGTGCCGGTGGCCGTCACCTTGCTCGGCATCGGCTGTCTGCCGGCGTCGCACCCGCTCAACCTCGGCATGATGGGCATGCACGGCGAGGCGTGGGTGAACACGGCCATCCAGGAAGCCGACCTGCTCATCGCGCTCGGCATGCGCTTCGACGACCGCGTCACGGGCAACCTCAAGAACTACGCGCCGAACGCGCGCAAGATCCACGTGGACATCGATCCCGCCGAGATCGGCAAGAACGTGCCGGTCGACGTCGGCATCACGGCCGATCTCCGCGAGGCGATCGAAGCCTGGCTGCCGGCGATCGAGCGGCTCGATCTGGGCGACTGGCTCGGCCGCATCGACGCGCTCAAGGGCGACTCGGCCGTCCGCGACATCCAGAAGCTGCCCGACGATGGACACCTGTACGCGGCGCACGTGATCAACGACCTCTGGCGCGCGACGAACGGGCAGGCCGTGGTCGTGACCGACGTCGGCCAGCACCAGATGTGGGAAGCGCAGTACTACCATCACGACCAGCCGCGCACGCTCATCACGTCGGGCGGACTCGGCACGATGGGCTTCGCGCTGCCGGCGGCGATCGGCGCGAAAATGGCGCGGCCCGACGCCGAGGTCTGGGCGATTGCCGGTGATGGCGGCTTCCAGATGACGCTCTGCGAGCTGGCCACCATCCAGCAGGAACGGCTCAAGGTCAACATCGCCATCATCAACAACGGCTACCTGGGCATGGTGCGGCAGTGGCAGGAGTTCTTCTACGAGCGCCGCTACGCGGCGACGCCGCTGCTCAGCCCGGACTTCGTCAAGCTGGCGGACGCCTACGGCATCCAGGCGCAGCGGGTGACCGCGCGGCGTGACGTCGTGCCGGCCGTCGAGGCGGCGCGCGCGCACAACGGCGCCACGCTGCTCGACTTCCGCGTCGAGCAGGAAGATTCCGTCTACCCGATGGTCCCGGCCGGCGCGGACCTGCACAAGATGATTCGTCGTCCGTCGCCGCTCGCCGAGACCGGCGCGGATCGGTCGTAAGGAGTTCGAGTCATGTCGATTACGTTCGTGGTCGAAGTTGCCGACAAGCCCGGCGTGCTCAACCGGGTGTCGTCGCTCGTGCGGCGGCGCGGCTACAACATCGAGTCGCTGACCGTCGGCCATGCCGGCACGCCCGGCGTGTCGCGCATCACGCTCGTCATGGAGGCGAATCCCGACGCGGCGGCGCGCATCGAGGCGAACCTCTACAAGCTCGTGCACGTCCAGCGCGTCATCAACGTCAGCGACCTGCCGACGGTGTACCGACACCTGGCGCTCATCAAGGTCGCCGCCTCGGCCGAGTCGCGCAGCCAGGTCATGCAGCTCGTCGACGTGTTCCGCGCGCGCGTGGTCGACGTCGCGCCCGACTCGCTCATCATCGAGATCACGGGCGCCGACGAGAAGATCGACGGCCTGCTCGAGATCCTGCGGCCGTTCGGCGTGCTCGAGGTGGCCAAGACCGGATGTCTGGCCATGGTCCGCGGCGCGTCGGTCCGTCCCGCCTCGTCGGCCACGCCAGGCGGCTCGTCGGCCGACCCGGTTGACGCGGCCGTCTCGTTTTCCGTGTAATCACCGTTTGCCGCCGTTCGCGAGCCGCGCGCCCTCGGGCGTGCCTCGCGGCCGGCGGCGTCCGTACCCGCACCCGGCCCGCCGGCGCTGCCGGCGGCCATCGAGGAGTCCATGGCCAAGATCTATTACGAACGCGACGCAGACCTTTCCCTCATCCGTGGCCGCAAGGTGGCCGTTCTCGGCTATGGCTCGCAGGGCCACGCCCATGCGCTCAACCTCCGCGACAGCGCCGTCACCGTGCGCGTCGGGCTGCCCGAAGGCAGCCGCTCGCGCGCGACCGCCGAAAAGGATGGCCTGCAGGTGATGACGCCGGCCGAGGCGTCCAAATGGGCGGACGTCATCATGGTGCTCGTGCCCGATACGTCCGCCGCGGCGCTCTACAAGACCGACATCGCGCCGGCGCTCACCAAGGGCAAGATGCTGATGTTCGCGCACGGCTTCAACATCCGCTTCGGCACGATCGTCCCGCCGCCCGACGTCGACGTCACGATGATCGCGCCCAAGTCGCCGGGCCACCGCGTGCGTGAGCTCTACGTCGAAGGCGGCGGCACGCCGGCCATCGTCGCCGTCCATCAGGATGCGACCGGCCAGGCGAAGGCGATTGCGCTCTCCTATGGCGCGGCGATTGGCGTCGCGCGCGCGGGCATGGTCGAAACGACGTTCGCGGAAGAGACCGAGACGGATCTCTTCGGCGAACAGGTCGTGCTCTGCGGCGGCGTGAGCGCGCTCATCACGTCGGCGTTCCAGACGCTCGTCGACGCGGGCTATCAGCCCGAGATCGCGTACTTCGAGTGCGTCCACGAGCTGAAGCTCATCGTGGACCTCATCTATCGCGGCGGGTTGAACTACATGCGCTACTCGATCAGCGACACGGCCGAGCACGGCGACTACACGGCCGGCCCGCGCATCGTGACCGACGAGACGCGCAAGGCGATGAAGGCGATCCTCGCCGAGATCCAGAGCGGCGAGTACGCGCGCAAGTGGGTCGCCGAACACGAAGCCGGCCGCCCGTGGTTCAACGCTGTCCGCGCGAAGGAGCGGACGCAGCTCGTCGAACGCGTCGGCGCCGAACTGCGCCAGATGATGCCCTTCGTCAACCCGGTGGTGCCGCCGAGCAACTGATTGTCCTGGCGTCGGCGTCTTCTGGGAGTGGGGTCCCAGTCATCTTCTTTGCAGTGCGCTGGGGCCCCACCCCCAGCGCTACGGCGCTTCGCCGCCCTCGCTTCGCTCGGGGGCTCGCGGTGTCATCTTTAATTAGCCCTGTCCCTCCCCTTCGCGATCTTCGCGCCTTCGCGTGAGGCAATGCCCCGTGTCGCAAGTCATCTTCTTTGCAATGGCGCGGGGCCCCACCCCCGCGCTACGCGCTTCGCCGCCCTCGCTTCCTCGGGGGCTCGCGGTGTCATCTTTCTCTTAAGTCCTGTCCTTACCCTTCGCGTCTTCGCGTGAGCCTCTTTTCTCCGCGCTTCGCGACCTTCGCGTACCGCTCTTTGACCATCGCGTGTCAAACGAGGGATGATCGGGTGCTGGTCCGGATTCGTCATGGACCGCAGGAGAGCCTCTCGTGTTCAAAGTCCTCACCCTGAACAACATCGCGAAAGTCGGCCTGTCCCGCCTGCCGGCCGATGCCTACCAGATCGGCAACGACGTCAAAGACCCCGACGCCATTCTCGTCCGCTCCGCCAACATGCACAGCGGCGAGATCGCGTCCAGCTTGAAGGCCGTCGGCCGTGCGGGCGCCGGCGTGAACAACATCCCCGTCGCCAAGATGAGCGACCGCGGCATCCCCGTGTTCAACGCGCCCGGCGCGAACTCGAATGCGGTCAAGGAACTCGTCCTCGCAGGCCTCGTGCTCGCGTGCCGGCAGATCTGCGAAGGCTGGGACTTCGCGCGCAATCTCGAAGGCTCCGATGACGAGATCGCGAAGGCGGTCGAGGCCGGTAAGAAGAACTTCGCCGGCTACGAACTGCCCGGCCGGACGCTCGGCGTCGTCGGCCTCGGCGCGATTGGCCGGCTCGTCGCCAACTCGGCGGTCGCGCTCGGCATGAAGGTCGTCGGCTTCGACCCGGGTCTGACGGTCGAAGGTGCGTGGCAACTGTCGTCGGCCGTCAAGAAGGCGCGGTCGCTCGACGACGTGTTCGCGACCTCGGAGTTCCTGACGGTGCACGTGCCGCTCAACGACGCGACGCGCAAGCTCGTGAACCGCGAGCGCCTCGCATCGATGCGCAAGGGCGCGGTCATCGTGAACTTCGCGCGCGAAGGCATCGTGGACGAACAAGCCGTGGTGGATGCGATCGACGAGGGCCGCATCCACGCCTACGTCAGTGACTTCCCCACCAACCTCACGAAGAACCACCGCCGCTGCATCACGCTCCCGCACCTCGGCGCCTCGACGATGGAGGCGGAGGACAACTGCGCGATCATGGTGGCCGAGCAGGTGCGCGACTTCCTCGAGAACGGCAACATCCGCAACTCGGTGAACTTCCCCGAGGTCGTGGCGCCGCGCCGGACCGCGCATCGGCTCGTGTGCGCCAACGCCAATGTCCCGAACATGCTCGGGCAGATCTCCGAGGCGTTCGGTCAGGCGGGCGTCAACATCCACGACATGGTCAACTCGTCGCGCGGTGATCTCGCCTACACGATCGTCGACCTCGACGTGCCGGTGCCGCCTGACGTGTTCAAGAAGATCGCGTCCCTCAAGGGCGTCGTCATGGCGCGCCTGCTCGACGCGCACAAAGCGTAGACAGTCAAGTGTCTGGGCGGCCACTGGCGGCCGCCCCTACATGGGCGGCTGCAATTCGCGTAGGGGCCAGACTATTGTGCGGCCCGCGCCCCCAACACTTGTAAGGGCCGGCCCCTGTGCCGGCCCACAAAACAAAAAACCCGGACGACAGGCGCTGAAGCGCCCATCGTCCGGGTTCGTGTCGTACGGCTGGCGGCGCGTTACTTCGTCGCCGGCGCCTCGTAGATCCGCAGGTTGCTGATCGTCCAGTTCGCCGAGTCATCGGCGGTGCCGGTCTGCGTGACGCGGATGTACTTCGCGTGTGCGGGCGCGAACGAGACGTCCGTCCGCGTGTCGTCGCCCTTGCCTTCGGCCACCGGCTTGCTCCACGTCTTGCCGTCCATCGACGTCTCGATGCGGTAGCCGCGCGGGTACTGCGGGATCGTTGTGACCTGGAAGCCGCCGGCTCGGCCACGCGCACCGCCACGAGCCGCGCCACGACCACCTGCGGCCGCAGCCGCTCCGCCGCGAGCGCCACCCGGTGCCTGACCGCGCACGCGCGCGGCTGGCGAGTCGAACTGCACTTCGGTCACGGTCGCCGCCTGCGGCAGCTCGATCTGGAACCACATGCCCGGCGCCTGCGGCGCGCCGGAATTCCAGCCGCGCAGGTTGAGCGCGCCGTCGACGCTGTCCTGTCCGGCGCTCGCCGAGAGCTTCCAGCCGTCGGGCGAGAGCGGACGCGGCAGCCGCGACTCGATCTCGGCGACGGTCCACGGCGTCTTGCGCGACGCATCGGCCGCGCGGACGCGCGCGACGTCAGCGGGCGTCACCATGCCGGCCGAATTGCCGAGGTTGTTGCGGATGTACGACGCGATGCCCGCCACCCACTGGTCGGTGTTGGCGCCCATGGGCACCATGACTTCCGCGTACGTCTTGTCGTTGACCGGACCGGTGAGGCCGTCGAGGAGCACGTGGATCACGTAGTCCTTGTGGCCCTGCACGCGCGGCGATCCGGCGAGCGGCGGCGCCATCGTCGTGCCTGGCGCGGCGCCGGCGAGCGGCTGGCCGCGGCCGTCGGGCGCGTGGCAGGAGGAGCACACAGCGTTGAACACCTGGCTGCCCTGCTCGAGGAGCTGCCGGTCCTCGGCCGAGAGCGTCGCGCCACGGCCGCCGCCGAACGCGTTGTTCACGGGCGGCTCGAGCAGGTGCGCGCCGATGAGCTGGACGCCCTTCGCATGATTGGCCGCCATCGTGGCCTTGATCAGGTCGTCGGCGTCCGACAGCTTGAACAGGTTCGCCGTGAGCATCGCCTGGATGTCGACGTCCGTGTCCGCATCCTTCGTCATCGCGCGATAGTCGTCGGCGAACGACTTGTCGCCCGCCTTGTAGAGCGTCTCGCTCGCGCGGATCGCCTGGATGCGCATGCGCGGATTCGGATCCTTCATCTCCTGGCGGACGAGCCCGGCGTCGAGCGCGCCCAGACCTTCGAGCGTCCACAGCGCATGGAAGCGCGCGACCAGGTTGTCCGACGAACGCGCCATCTGCTGGAGCGCGGGGACGACGGACTTGTCCTGCTTGAGGATCAGGATGCGCTGCGCCGTGTCACGCCACCAGCCGTTCGGATGCGTGAGGTGCGCGACGAGCTGCGCCGGCGTCTCCTCGTACATCCGCGCGGGCGTCAGGTCGAGATCGATCGCGGGAATCGCCGGCTGACCGGGGTTGGTCGGCGTCTCGGCCACCGCCGGACGGCCGTCGTAGCGCAGCCGCCAGATACGGCCGTAGTGCGCGACCTTGTCGAGCTGATACTGCTCGATCTTCGCGCGCAGGTACGTGCCTGGCCCCGACCACTCGCGCTCCTGGATGATGCCGTGGTACATGTCCGCCACGTACACCGTGCCATCCGGCGCGTTGGCGATGTTCACCGGACGGAAGAGCTGATCCTCGCTCGTCAGGAATTCTGATCCGGGATACGCGTTCTGCAGCTCGGTCAGACCCTCGATGTTCACGATCTTCGCGCGACGGATCAGTCGGCCGACCGGCTCGGTGAAGAGCAGGTCGCCCTTCAGATCGTCCGGCAACCGGTCGCCGCGGACGATCGCAGGGCCGGTGGCGGCCGTGAAGTGATTCAGGTTCCGCGCGGGCATGCGCGTGCGGTTCAAGCCACCCTGCATGTCGCCGATGCCGGGCGCTGGCCAGACCACGGCGAAGTCTTTCTCGAAGCCGTTCTCCATGCCGGGCGGGCAGTTCGGATCCGGCGCTTCGGGCTGAGCCGCCTCGGCACCGCGCGCGCCGAAGCCGCGGCCGCGTCCGGCAGCCGGGCACGGCGTGAAGGCGCCGTACTCGATCGGATACTGGAAGTTCATCGGCCCGCGTTCGCCGCCTGCATCGACGAACCACGGCTTGCCGTCGTCATCGGTCGCCAGGCCCCACTGCCCGCCGTTCGGGCCGGTCGGCTCACGCAGGAATCCGGTCGGTGTCCAGCGGATGCGGAACGCGTTGTAGGTCGTGTAGATCCAGTTGTCCATGTTCCACACGAGCCCGGCCTTCTGGTGCTCGATGTTCGCGTCGCCGCTCTGGCCGATCCCGGTGAAGACGACCTTGCGCTGGTCGGCGACGCCGTCGCCGTTCGTGTCGGTCCACTGGACGATGTCGTCCGAGTCGGTTTCGCTCGTGAGGATCGATCCGTCGAGCATCGGCAGGATCATGCGCGGCGCGACGAGGTGATCGACGAACACCGTGTGCTTGTCGAAGTGACCGTCGTGCTTGGTGCTCTCCCAGCGGCTGATGCGGCTGATGGGCCCGTGCTCGTTGGTGGCATCGACGTCCTGCATGTAGCCGACGAGCTCGGACACGTACATCCGTCCGTCGCCGTCGAAGACGATGACGCCGGGGCTGATGACGTCGGGATCGGACGCGACGAGTTCCATGCGGTAACCCGTCGGCAGGATGAAGCCCTTGGCTTCATCGGCCGGCGTGCGGGGCACGTACGGCGTTCGCGGCGAGAAGTCGGCCGTTTGGCCCGCAGGCGACTCGCGGCCGGCCATGCCGCCCGGTGTCGGGCCGGCGCCGCGGCCAGCCGCCGGCGGCTGAGCAGGCGCGGGTGCCGGTCCCTGCGCGAAGACAGAAAGACCCGCGGCGGTCACGAGCGCCGCGCCAGTGAGAATGGACAAGAGCGTACGTATCGAAAACTTACCGTGCGTCATGGCGGTACCTGCGTGAGCCGCTCTGCCGATCGGATGCGGGGATTCGTCGAAGGAGGAGCGGCCGTGCCAGAGCGGTCAGTGTATACCGCCGGGCAAGGGCCGACGCGCAAAAATCCCGGCGCGGCGCCGCGGTAAACGGAAGCGCCGCAGGCGCGTAATTGAACGATCTGCTCTGCGTGATAAGGTGTGGCCCTACGGTGAGGCCTTCGCCATGAGGCTTTGGAGTCTGCCCAGCCTCGTCATCCTCGTTGTCATCCTGCTGTTCGTGATCCCGTCGGCCGCCGGGTTCTACACGGACTGGCTGTGGTTCCGCGAGCTCGGCTACCAGCACGTCTTCGTGCGGACGATCAACGCGCAGGCGATCGTCTTCGGCATCACGTTCGCGCTCGTCTACCTCTTTCTGTACTTCAACCTGCGTTTCGCGCGGCGCCGGACGCTGGATCGGCCACACGTCGTGTTCGGCACGTCGCCCGATGGCCGGCCGCTCGCGGTCGACAGCCGGCAGTTGTCGAGCCTGGCCATGCCGATCTCGCTCGTCGTCGCGCTCCTCGCCGGCACGATGAGCGCGTCCAACTGGCTGACGTGGCTGAGCTTCTTCGACCAGCAGCCGTTCGGCCTGCGCGATCCGCTGCTGCATCGAGAGATCGCGTTCTACGTCTTCAGCCTGCCGGCCTATCAGGCGATCCGCGAACTGGCGCTCCTCACGTCGGTCGTCGCGCTCATCGGGTGCGGCGTCTACTACGTGTTCTCCGGCAGCTTCGTGCTCGAGGCCCGGCCGGCCGTGTCGACCTGGCCGCGCGTGCGACTCGTCCCCGCTGCGCGACGGCATCTCTCGCTGCTCACGGCGCTCATCCTCGCGCTCCTCGCCTGGGGCGCCTGGCTCGAGATCCCGACGACGCTCCTGACGCCGGCGACGACGAGCGTGCCGTTCGGCGCGTCGTACGCGGACGTGTACGGCACGATCCCGTTCCTGTGGATCACGATCGTGACGCTCGTCATCGGCGCGATCCTCTCCGCGTGGCACGGCTTCGCGCGCCGCGGCTGGCGGCTGCCGCTCGCCATCGCGCTCTACATCGGCGTGTCGGCGTTCGGCGGCCTCTACGCCGGCTTCGTCCAGCGCTTCGTCGTCACGCCGAACGAGCAGGACAAAGAGCAGCCGTTCATCGCCAACAACATCGACGGCACGCGCCGCGCCTACGCGCTCGACAAGGTGCAGGAGCGCGAGCTCTCGGGCGATGCCGAGCTGACGCCAGCCGACATCATCGACAACGCCGGCACGGTCGAGAACGTGCGGCTCTGGGATCACCAGCAGCTCCTGCAGACGTTCGCGCAGATCCAGGAGATGCGGACGTACTACGACTTCCTGTCGGTCGACAACGATCGCTACACGATCGACGGGCGCTACCGGCAAGTGATGCTCTCGGCGCGCGAGTTGAACACCGAGAGCATGCCGAACCGCTCGTGGGTCAACGAGCGGCTCACCTTCACGCACGGCTACGGCATCACGCTCGGGCCGGTCAACCAGGTCACGACCGAAGGGCTGCCGGTCCTGTTCATCCGCGATCTGCCGCCCGTGTCGACGGTCGATCTGAAGCTGGATCAGCCGAGCATCTACTACGGCGAGCTCTCGAGCTCGTACGTGCTCGTCAAGACGCGGCAGCCGGAGTTCCACTATCCGCGCGGCGACAACAATGAGACGACGTTCTACGACGGCAGCGGGGGCGTGCCGGTCGGATCGTTCTGGCGGCGGCTGCTCTTCGCCATCCGCTTCGGCAGCACGGACATCCTGTTCACGAAGCAGATCACGCGCGAGAGCCGGATTCTGTTCCACCGGCGGATCGGCGAGCGCGTGCGGCTCCTCGCGCCGTTCCTCACCTACGACGCGGATCCGTATCCCGTCGTGAGCGGCGGCCGGCTGTTCTGGATTCAGGACGCGTACACGACGTCCGATCACTATCCGTACTCGACGCCGCGTCCATCGCCCGAGATCAACTACATCCGCAACTCGGTGAAGATCGTCATCGACGCGTACAACGGCACGACGCGCTTCTATCTGGCGGACACGCACGATCCGATCGCGCTCACGCTCGCGCGCATCTTCCCGGGCTTGCTGCGGCCGATGAGCGAGATGACGCCCGACCTCCGCCAGCACATCCGCTATCCGGAGGATCTGTTCCACATCCAGTTGATGGTCTACCAGACCTACCACATGACCAATCCGCTGGTCTTCTACAACAAGGAAGATCAGTGGCAGATCCCCGTGCTCGAGCAGGGCCAGAACTCCGAGCCGATGCAGCCCTACTACACGATCATGCGGCTGCCGGGCGAACAGCAGACCGAGTTCATCCAGATGCTGCCGTTCACGCCGCGCGCGAAGGACAACCTGGCGGCGTGGATGGTCGCGCGCAGCGACGCCGCGCACTACGGCCAGCTCGTCGTCTTCCAGTTCCCGAAGCAGAAGATCGTGTACGGTCCGCGGCAGATCATCGGCCGCATCAACCAGGATCAGGTGATCTCGCCGCAGGTGACGCTCTGGAGTCAGCAGGGATCCGAGGTCATCTGGGGCACGTTGCTCGTCATCCCGATCAAGGAATCGCTCATCTACGTCCGGCCGCTCTACCTGCGCTCGCCCGAGGGCCGCATCCCCGAGCTCAAACGCGTCGTCGTCGCCTATCAGAACCGGATCGTGATGGCCGAGACGCTGACGCGCGCGCTCGTGCAGATTTTCGGCCGCGGCGTCGCTTCGGCCCTCGCACCCGATCAGCTCGAGGCCAGCGCCACGTCGGTCGTCGAGACGAGTCCCGACGTCGGACCGCTGCCCGAGCCGGAGCCGCTGCCCTCCGAGGACGCCAACGAGACGCTGAACGCGCTGGCGGCGGAAGCCAAGACGCATTACGACAACGCGCAGAAGGCGCAGCGTGACGGCGACTGGGCCGAGTACGGCGACGAGATGAAAGCGCTCGGCGACGTCCTCGAACGCATGGACGCCGCGCGCACCAAGCCGTAGCGTCGCGCGACATCACCATGGACCAGACGAGCGGCGCCGTCAAAGAGCGTCCGAAGACGGAAAAGCGCGACCCGGAGATGTACCAGGTCGTGCTGCTGAACGACGACTACACGACGATGGAGTTCGTCATCCACGTGCTCGAGTCGATCTTCCAGAAGTCGCCGGCCGAGGCGTATCGGATCATGATGCAGGTCCACGTGAACGGCCGCGGCGTGGCCGGTGTCTATCCCTGGGAAGTCGCCGAGACCAAGGCGGCATCGGTCGTCGACCAGGCGCGCGAGGCCGGATTTCCGCTGAAGGCCGTCACCGAGCCGTTGTGACAACTTCGAACTACGAACTTCGAACTTCGATCGAACAGATGAGGCGCCTTCGGCGCGTTGTTTCAGCTCTGAGCTGCCGACGGCGAGCGATGCGGCGGCGGCGACGGCCGTCCTATAATCGAGGAAGGGTCGAGGCCATCGCGTGTTCTCTGTTTCTCTGGAAATCGTCCTGACCATCGCGTACCGCGAAGCGGTGTCGCGACGCCATGCCTACCTCACGCTCGAGCACCTGCTCTACGCGCTCGCGCACGACACCGAAGGCGAGCGCATCCTGAAAGGGTGCGGCGTCGATCTCGCGCGTCTCCGTCGCGATCTGAACGAGTACCTCGACGACTCGGTCGAGCAGGTCCGCCGTGGGCAGGAGCGCGAGCCCGAACAGACGGCCGCGTTCCGGCGCGTGCTGCAAACCGCCGTGCTGCACGTGCAGAGCGCGCAGCGGCCGGAAGTCAACGCGGGCGACATCCTCGCCGCGATCCTGCAACAGCCCAAGGCGCAGGCCGCGCGACTGCTCGCCGCGCAGGGTGTCACGCGGCTCGACATCCTCGAGTTCATCTCGCACGGCGTCAGCAAGTCGCCCATCGAGGAAGTGCCAACCACGCCGTCCGGCGATGCGCCGGCGGCGAGCGGCGACGAAGGGTCCGCCAGTTCGCGCGATCCGCTCGCCGCCTACTGTGTCGATCTCACCGCGCGCGCCCGTCAGGGCCTGCTCGATCCGCTCATTGGCCGCACCGCCGAACTGCAACGCACGATCGAAGTGCTCTGCCGCCGGCGGAAGAACAATCCGGTCTTCGTGGGCGACGCGGGTGTCGGCAAGACGGCGATGGCTGAAGGGCTCGCCGCGCGGCTCCTGGCCGACGACGTCCCGGAGGTGCTGGACGGCGCGGAGGTGTTCTCGCTCGACACGGGCGCTCTGCTCGCGGGCACGCGGTTCCGCGGCGATTTCGAGGAGCGCTTCAAGGCCGTCATCCGCGCGCTCGCCGCGCGGCCGCGTGCCATCCTGTTCATCGACGAGATCCACGCGACGGTCGGTGCCGGCGCGACGACGGGCGGCACGATGGATCTGGCGACGATGATCAAGCCCATCCTCACGACGGGCGATCTGCGCGTCATCGGATCGACGACGTTCGAGGAGTTCAAGCAGATCGAGAAGGACCGCGCGCTCGCGCGACGGCTGCAGCGCATCACGATCGACGAGCCGTCGATCGAAGAGACCGTGCGCATCCTCACCGGCTTGCGCGCGCGCTACGAGGAGCATCACAAGATCAAGTACGCCGACGACGCGCTGGAAGCGGCGGCGAAATTGGCGGCGCGGCATCTGCGCGACTACAAGCTGCCGGACAGCGCGATCGACGTCATCGACGAGGCGGGCGCGGTGGCGCGATTGCAGGCCGCGGCGGCAGCCGCCGGAGCATCGGCGAATGCGAGTGCGGGTACTGACGCGACTTCGCGCGCCGATGCGTCGGTCGTGACGTCGCTCGCGAACGAAACGGCCCATTCAGGTTCGGCCACGGCCGTTGCTGCGCCGGGCACGGCAGAGGCCGCTGCGAGCGCCGCGATGCCCATCGTCACGGCTGCGGACATCGAGACGGTCGTCGCGCGCATGGCTCGGATTCCGGCACGTCAGGCGTCCGCGTCCGATCGCGAGCGCCTCCGCACGCTCGAGGAGTCACTCGACCGCGTCGTCTTCGGCCAGAAGGAAGCCGTGCACCTGGTCGCGCAGTCGATCAAGCGATCGCGCGCCGGGCTCGGCCTGCCCGATCGCCCCGCGGGCTGCTTCCTGTTCACCGGACCGACGGGCGTCGGCAAGACGGAGTTGGCCAAGCAGCTCGCGCTGCTTCTCGGCAACGAGTTCCTGCGCTTCGACATGAGCGAGTACATGGAGAAGCACGCCGTGGCACGGCTCATCGGCGCGCCGCCCGGCTACGTCGGCTTCGAGCAGGGCGGACAGCTCGTCGACGCCGTGCGCACGCATCCGTACGCGGTCGTGCTGCTCGACGAGATCGAGAAGGCGCACCCGGACATCTTCAACATCCTGCTGCAGGTGATGGATCACGCGACGCTCACCGACAACAGCGGACGCAAGGCGGATTTCCGGCACGTCGTGCTGATCCTGACGTCCAACGCTGGATCGCGCGAGATGAGCACGAAGTCGATCGGCTTCGGCGACGCGGCCGGCGGCGGCGAGGACGCGATGAAACGGGAGGCGACCGGCAAGTCGAAGGCGGCCATCGAGCGGCTGTTCACGCCCGAGTTCCGCAATCGGCTCGACGCGATCGTCACGTTCGGCAATCTCACCCCCGCGGTGATGGAGACCATCGTCGAGAAGTTCATCCTGCAGCTCGAGGCACAGCTCGCCGAGCGGCACGTAGCGATCACGCTCACGCCCGAAGCGCGCGCCTGGCTCGCGGCCAAGGGCTACGATCCGGTCTACGGCGCCCGCCCCCTCGCGCGCACGATCCAGCGCGAGGTCCGCGACCCGCTGACCGACGAGATCCTGTTCGGGCAGCTCGAACACGGAGGGACGGTGACAATCGGCCTGTCGGGGGACGCGCTCGCGTTCGCTTACGCGAACGACGCGCGGGGATCAAATTAGAAGTTCGAAGCCAAAAGTGGGTTCGCGAAGTGCAGCGCGCGTGTCAACTTCGAACTGGGAACTTCGAACTTCGAAATGACGTTCCTGGTTCGAACGCTCGCCCGAGGCCAGAACCTCGGAACCCAGTTCAAAGTTCAAAGTTCGAAGTTCAAAGTTTCCATCAACGTCTATGTCTGACTCCGATCTCAAAGTCACCGACCGCCGCTGGTGGGCGCGCGGCGAACAAGCGGAAGGCGCCTCGGCCGAGGCCGAGCCCAGCCTCAAGCCGACGTACATCGAGGAACTCGAAGCGCGCCTTGCGGCGAAGGATGCCGAGCTGCAGCAGGTCCTCGCGAAGTACCGCGCGGCGTCCGACGAGTTCGACCAGGCGCGCGCGCGGCTGCGCAAGGAGATCAGCAAGGACGTCGAGCGCAGCCGGCGGACGACGCTCGTGTCGTTCCTCGAGGTGCTCGACAACCTCGACCGCGCGCTCGCCTCGGCGTGCGACCGCGCGGACGACCCGTTCGTGCAGGGCGTCTCGATGGTCCAGCAGCAGTTCCTCGGCGTGCTCGACAGCCTTGGCGTCTCGCGCATCAATCCGCTCGGCCAGCCCTTCGACCCGTCGCGACACGAAGCCGTCGCCACCACGCCCGGCACTCCCGACATCCCCGAAGGCCAGATCATCGGCGTCATCCGGCCGGGGTATCTCATCGGCGACGAGGTCCTGCGGCCGGCGATGGTGGCCGTGGCGGGGAGAAGGTAAGCGCCGCACTGGGCCGGCACAGGGGCCGGCCCCTACACGGGTAGTGCGGACGGACACGTACGCCGGCATTTGGTCGGCTACAGCGTGCGCGTGTCGACAAGAGCAGGCGAATAATACGTCGCCCTGACAACCGCGGCAGCAGTTGACGTGTCCGTCGCGGCCTCCAGATGGCCCGCGTACATCATTTCCATTTCCCGTGTAGAGGCGGGGGCCCGCGTCAATCCCCCGCTGTAGGGGCGGCCCCCCGTGGCCGCCCGAGACACGCGCACGGACTCACCCGAAGCGCCTTGGGCACATCGCTTGCAACGCCGCGGAACGTGTCCACCCGTCCTTTTCCCACGCGTCGATCGATCCGCCTGCAAAGCTACGACTACTCACGTGCCGGCTTCTATTTCGTGACCATCATCACTCGGGACCGCGGTAACGTGTTCGGCGAGATCGTTGACGCCGAGCTGCAGCCGAACGATGCGGGACGGATGGTCACGGACGTGTGGAGTGCAATGCCGTCCCACTACGTCGGCGTGGGTCTCGATACCTTCGTTCTCATGCCTGACCACGTGCACGGCATCATCACGCTGGATTCTTCTCGTGAACGAACGCTGTCGCTGACGGACGTCGTCCATCGATTCAAGACGATGACGACAACCCGCTACATCGACGGTGTGAAGACGAGCGGTTGGCCCCGCTTCCCGGCGCATCTGTGGAAACGGAGTTACTACGAGCACGTGATTCGCAGCGAACGCGCCTTCGAACATATCCGCAGCTACATCGCTGGGAACCCGCGGCGCTGGTGGGAACGATCCGGGCCGGCACGGGGGCCGGCCCCTACAGGATTCTGAAGCCCGCGCCCATCGTCATCACAATGGCACTTCGGCCCCCTTGGTAGGGGTGGCCGCCGCCGCACATCGTTTCCATTCGCTAATTTCTGGCATCCTCGTGTCAATCCCCCGCTGTAGGGGCGGCCCCCCGTGGCCGCCCGAGACATGCACGACCGAGCTCCTTGCGGTCGCCACACGCCCGCCCCGGTTGCCCCATAGCCGTGGCGGGACGCCGCTGGCGCCGAAATCGGACAGACTGGCTGCGTCGCGACCTACTCCGCGCGCAACGCGCGAACAGGATTGATGCGCGTGGCGCGGATCGCGGGTAGCAAACACGCGACTGCGGCGACGAACAGCAACAGCGCTCCGGCACTCGCGAACGTCATCGCGTCGAACGGCGCCACACCATACAGCAGTGTCCTCATGGCACGCGTCGCGGCGAGCGCGACCGCGAGACCGATCGCCAGACCGGCCGCCGACCACGCGAGGCCACCTGACAGCACGAGGCGAATCACCTCGCCGCGTCCAGCGCCGATTGCCATGCGGATGCCGATCTCGCGGCGGCGCTGACTGACGACGTACGACAGCACGCCATAGATCCCGACCGCGGCGAGCAGCAGCGCCAGCACCGCGAAAACGCCGAGCAGACTGCCCGTCAGTCTCGGCGTCGCCACGGCCCGGGCAACGATGTCGTCACCCGATTGAATCGCCGCAATCGGCAGATTCGGATCGAGTTGTCGAACCACACGCCGCACGGGATCGATGAGGGCATAGGGATTCGCGGTCGTGGTCTTGATGATGAGGGCCGCGTCGCGCGCTGGACCACCGGCCGATCGTGACCACTGCGCCATTGCCCGATAGAACTTCGGCTTGATCGGTCCCGTGATCCCGTTGTGGCGCACGTCCCCGACAACGCCGACGACGGTGATCCATGGGCGGTCGGCCCCGTCGCTGATCATGCGGAATCGCCGGCCGATCGGATCGGTGGCGGGCCAGTATGCGCGTGCCATGGCGTCATTGATGAGCGCCACGTCCGGCGCGTGGATTGTGTCCTGATCGCTCAGCCAGCGGCCACGCACGAGCCGTTCGCCCAGCGCTTCAGGACCGCCCGCGTTGGCGTATTGCCAATCGGCACTCGCATACGAGCCGGCCTCCGGCGTGACGCCTTCGATCTGCACGCCCCAGTCGCCGATCGACGACGCGAGCGGCACGAGCCGCAGATAGCCGGCGTGCGCGACGCCTGGCAGCGCGCGCACGCGCGCGGCCAACTCGTCCCAGAACACCTGCGTTCGCTCCGGTGTGTCGTACTTCGTCTCCGGCAACGCGAGCCTCATCGTCAGCACGTGGCTCGGCTGAATGCCGAGGTGGATGGCGTAGAGCGACCAGAGCGTGCGCGCCATGAGGCCGGCACCAGTCAACAACACGACAGCGAGTGCCATCTCGGCCACGACCAGCGCGCCGCGCAGGCGGCGCCGGGACACCCCTGCGGACACGGTACCTGCGCCGTCCTTCAAGGCGTCGACGACGTTGGCGCGCGCGGCACGGCGGGCGGGCACGAGACCGAAGCACAGCACGGCCACGACACCCAGGCCGCAGGAAAACGCGAAGACGCCGGCGTCGAGCGAGATGGCGCCGGCGCGCGGCAGCATGGCTTGCGACATCGACGCGAACGCGCGAATCATCACCGCGGCCACGCCCAGCCCGAGCGCGAGCGCCGCAACCACGAGGACGACGCCCTCGGTGATGAGCTGCCGGACGAGACGGCCGCCGCCGGCACCGAGCGCGC
This sequence comes from Vicinamibacterales bacterium, assembly GCA_035550595.1. Taxonomy (GTDB): domain Bacteria; phylum Acidobacteriota; class Vicinamibacteria; order Vicinamibacterales; family SCN-69-37; genus CALFMR01. The sequence continues at coordinate 15,209 of DASZOV010000042.1, read as the reverse complement.
TGCGGACGCTGATCTCCCGTGCGCGCGCGTCGGCACGGACGAGCTGAAGGTTGGCGACGTTGGCGCACGCGATCAGCAGCAGACATCCGACCGCGCCGAACACCAGCCAGAGCGCCGGCTCAATCGTCGCGAAGATCTCGTCGGAGACGCGCACCACGAACGGGCTGAACCGCATGCGCGCGTCGTAGAGGCCCTCGCGCGTGTGGACGGCGGCGAGCGACGTCACCTGCGCGCTGGCTTCGGCCAACGTCGCGCTCGGAGCGAAGCGCGCCACGGCGTAGAGCGAGTGACTCCCGCGGTTGCGGCTGTTGAGCTTGAACGGCGCCCACACCATCGTCGGCTCTTCGGCGCTGATGACGTAGTCGGTCGGCAATTGGAAGCCGGGCGGCATCACGCCGACGATCGTCCGGCCGACGCCGTCGATCGGGATGACCCGGCCGATGATGTCCGGCGCGCTACCGTATCGCTGCTGCCAGAGGCCGTAGCTGATCACGACGACGACCGGCACGTCAGCGGCGGCCTCGGCCTCGGTGAACCCGCGGCCCATGAGCGGCGCCGCGCCAAGTACGTCGAAGATGTTGGCCGTCACCAGAGCCGCGCCGACACGAACGGGATCGCCGTCACCCGTCACATTGGCGGTCAGCGTGTTCCACGCGGCGACGCTTTGGAACGCGGCGATGCGGGTCTGATAGTCGATGACTTCGGCGTCCGACAGCCACGTCTTGTCGAACCCGACCCACTTGTTCCAGACGAGTGCGAGTCGGGCCGGATCCCGATACGGCAGCGGCGCCAGCAGCACGTGGCGGACGACGCTGAAGATGGCCGTGCTCGCGCCGAGGCCGAGCGCGAGGGTGACGACGGCCGCGAGCGTGAAGCCCGGCGCGCGTCGATAGCCACGTAGCGCGACGCGGACGTCACGCGCCCAGGTCTCGAGCCACGTGAACGTCCACGCGCGGCGGGCGTCCTCGTGCGCCATAGCGACGTTGCCGATGCGTCGTCGTGCGTCGCGTGACGCGGCATCGGGCGCGAGGCCTGCGCGCGTGCGGTCGCGCTCGAGCATCGCGCGGTGGAAGTCGAGCTCGTCGGCCAATTCGCGGTCGCGCTTCCCTCCGGCGCCGAACGCGCGCAGTTTGTTCCAGAGGCGTGTCCACATCTCACGCCTCCCTCAGGATCGCGTTGATGACGCCGGACAGCCGCTCGAACTCCGCTGCCTCCTGCGCGAGCCGCTTCCGGCCGGACCGCGTGATGCGATAAATGCGCGCGCGCCGGCCGAGGTCCGACTCGCCCCACTCGGCCGTGACCCAGCCATTGACGAGCAGCCGCTGCAGCGCCGGATACAAGGCGCTTTCGCCCACGCGCAGCGCGTCACCCGACACGCGTTCGAGGTGCCGCGCAATGGCGTAGCCGTGCGCCGGCTCGCGCGCGATGACCTTGAGGACGAGCACGTCGAGCGTGCCGGGGAGGATTTCGGAGCTGAGCGACGTCCGGTTGCGCATCGGCTAATGCCTCATTTTATGAGGCATCAGTCTATGACCCAATTGACAGCCCGTCAAATGGATCGTCGGTCACGGCAGCGTCCGCCGCAGAATCGCGACGACTTCGTCGCCGCCGACCAGCGTGTCCGCGACCGTCATACCGACGAACTGATAGCCTGCGGCTCCGGCTTCCGACAACTCCTTTTGGAGCGTGCTCGTCTTCTTCGTCGCGAGCAGACGATATTCGAACCTGCCATGCGCGACGGCCTTCTTGTCGCGCTCGAGGATGACGACCACTTCCTTGCCGCCGAACGCGCTCTTGAAGACGGTCTGACCCTTGTACTCGTAGCCCGCGTTTCCGGCCTCCTGCATTTCCTTCTGCATGGTGGAGGTCTTATTGGTCGCGAGGAGTCGATAGTCGTAGCGCGCGCGGGCGTCAGCCGTCCGCGACATGATGGCGACGACTTCCGAGCCGCCGAAACTCGTGTCGCCGCCCATGACGGCAGCGAACCGGAACCCCGCGTCGGCCGCCTCGTTCATCTCCTTCTGCATGGTCGACGTCTTGTTCGTGGCGAGGACCCGATAGTCCGTCCGATCCTGAGCCGATGCCGAGGTCACACACACACCGAGCACCAGAGCGAGAGCCGAAATGGCCAGGCGCAATCACTGCCTCCTTGAAAAGAGCCCTACTGTAGAGATGACGTCACACGTGGTCAAGACGATGGCCGGCGGCCGAACACATCGCACCGGACGGTATGTCGTGCCTGCTCGTCATTCCGTCTTGAGCGCCTGCAGCGGATCAACGCGGGAAGCCCGATACGCGGGAACGGCCGCCGCTGTCACCGCCGCCAGGAGAAGCACCAGCGTCGCTGCAGTCAACACGGCGGCATCCCACGGCCGAACGCCGACGAGTTGGCTGCTGATCACATGGCCAACGGCAATCGCCGCCGGAATACCCAGTCCCAGACCAATCCCGACCTGTCGAGACGCGCCTCCAAGCACGAGTCGTACGACCGAGATTCGGCTGGCACCGAGCGCCATCCGCACGCCGATCTCGCCCGTCCGTTGTCCGACGCGGTAAGCCGTCACGCCGTACAGGCCGAGCCCGGCGAGCACGAGTCCCACGGCGGCGAACAGGCCCGTCACACCGGCGACGAACCGCTCACGGCCGAAGCTGGCGGAAATGACGTCGGCGTACGATCGAATGCTGTACATCGGCACGTCGAAGTCAGCGAGCACGCCGGTGACGCGCGCGGCCACATCAGGCGGATGACCCGGCGCCCAGATGACGATCGCGTACGGATAGTGTGACCAGACCTCGCGGCTCTCGAGCGTGGCGTCATCGAATCGCGCGCCCTGTGCTTCCGGAACGAAATACATCGGGCTGACGGCATCCACGTCGCTCGGGAAGTAGCGCATGTCCGCGGCCACACCGACGATCTCGTAGGTGTTGGCATTGGCCCCAGGCGCAGGGCCGAAACGCCGGCCGATGGGATTCTCGCCCGCGAAGAACCTCTTGGCGAACGTTTCGTTGACCACCGCGACGCGACGGCCGTTCGCGTTGTCGGCGTCCGTGATCGACCGGCCTCTGACGATCGGATCGCCCAACGTGGCGAAGAATCCCGGCGTCACACGGGTCCAGTGCGAGCGAACATCGGTCCCGAGCGTGGCCGATGAGGCGCGGTCGATGGTGACGTCGTGGCTCCAATCGAGGCCGTTCATCGGCGCGTAGAGGGCGGCACTCGCCATGCGCACACCGGGCACCGCGCGCAGCCGATTCTCCAGGTCGCGCACGACGCCGCCGAGCTGCGCCGGTTCGTAATGCGACAGCATCGTGTTGATCGAGATCAGATAGCGGTCGGTCGGATCGAACCCGAAGCGTTGATGCATCAGATGGTGGCGGCTCAGGCCCAGCATGGCCGCCGCACTGACGACAACCAGCGCCAACGCGGCCTGCGCAACCACCAGCACATCGTGCGATCGTTGGCGATGCCCGGCCGTCGTTCGAGACGCCCCTCGACGCACTTCGATGGGATCGGCCCGTGACGTCGTCCACGCCGGCACGAGACCGAAGAGGATTCCCGTGGCGAGCGCAACGACCAGCGCGAAGAGAAGGACGGGAAGCGACGGCGAGGCCGTCACCGGCACCCACGTGGATCGTCCAAGGAACGCCAGGTGCAGCGTGAGCTTCGTCGCCGCATACGCCACGACGACACCCGCCATCGCGCCGGCGACGCCGAGGATGATGCATTCGACCAGCGCCTGGCGAATGAGCCTCGAGGGCTCGGCGCCGAGGGCGGCGCGAAGGGCCGTCCGCGGCCGATCCCGGAGCCCGCGCACGAGCATCAGGTTCGCGAAGTTCGCGCCGGCCAAGAGCAGGACGCACGTGGCAGCGAACAACAGCAGCCGCAGCGCGTCCTCGTAGTCCTTGCGCATGAGCGGCACGCCAGCGCTGCCCGGTGTCACGAACAGCGTCTGGTCGTCCCGCGCCGCCCGTTCATCCGGCGTCATGTCCGCCACGTGTGTCGCGAGCCACTCGCGCAGCTCGACTCGAAGCTGCGCCTCCAACGCGTCCGGATTCGTGCCGGGACGGACGCGTCCGATGAGATCGAGCCACGCCGCGCCGGGGTTTTCCAGACGCGAGGTCGCTCCATTCATCAGCGGCTCCGTCGTCAACGGCAGCCAGAAGTCCGGCATCGCGGATGCCGCGATCTTGGCGCCGACGAAGTCGGGCGGAGCGACGCCGATCACCGTGAAGGGACGGCCATTGATGTCGAAGGTGCCGCCGACGACCGACGAAGCGGATGCGTACTGCCGCTGCCACGTGTGAAAGCTCATCACCGCGACGAGCGGCGCGCCTTGCGAGTCGTCCGCGTCGGTCAACAGCCGCCCGCGCCACGCGGAGATACCGAAGGTCCTGAAGAAGTTGCCGGATACGTACTCGCCGTTGCGCGCGGTAATCGGGCCCTCCGGGTCGCGGACGCTCAGCTCCGCGTTGCCGATCTGAAAAGCCGCGAGATCCTCGAAGTCGTGGGTATCGGCCCGAAAGCGTGTGTACGCCTCCCACGAAAACAGACTCCAGTCGCGCTGCGCGTATCCCGTCGCATGGCAGCACCGAACCGTGTCACCGACACGCCAGAGCTGCTCGGGCCGCGGAACCGGCAGCGACTGCAGCACGACCTGCTGCACCAGAGTGAAAATCGCCGTCGTCGCGCCGATGCCAATCGCGAGCGTCAACACGGCCGCAGCCGAGATTCGCGGGGACGCCCATACGCTTCGCGCCGCCTGACGGACGTCCTGAACGACGGACGCAAGCCGGCCGCTCCGGCTCATGTCGTGACTTTTCGCGCGCGACTCGAACATGCCACTCTCCCACACACGACACGATTCTGGAGACCCTTCAAGCCAACCGCGCCAATCGGCACTTGCGCCGAACGACTACCTTCTCGCGTGCATCACAACCCGATCCTGCCGGAATGCCCGACCGATCCGATTCTTCCCGCGCAGCGCGTGTGACACGGCACGGGCGGCGCGGTGGGGCCAGGAGGGCAGCGGCGTGACCGTCCGCACGTCGGCGAAGCCGACGTCCTTCAGCATCCCCTCGATCGCCGGAACGTTCGGTCCCCACCAGTTGGTCGGATCGCCATTGAGCTCGCGGCCAGGATAAAACGCAGCCGCCGGCCGGTTGATGCCGACCATGTCGACGACGGTCTCGAGGATGAGGGTTCCGCGCGTCACGGACGCGACGCGTTCGAGCGCGAGGAGGGGGTGCCGCAGGTGATAGAGCACGCCGAGGAAGAAGACGACGTCGAACGTGCCGAGGCGCTCGGGCGAAAGGTCCATGACGTCGATGTCGACGTCCTCGACGCGCGATCCGAGCGTGCGTCGCGCCAGTTCGAAGCCGGCTTTGCGGCCCCAGCCGTCGCCGTGCCACGAGAAATAATCCGCGGCGACGACGCGCGCAGCGCCGCGACGCTCGGCTTCGAACGAGAAGAACCCGTCCCACGCGCCGATGTCGAGCACGCTCTTCCCGGCGAGCGAGGCCGGCAGATCCAGCCGTGCGAGCCGATACGGCGTCTCGTCGACGCCAGGCGTCACGACGCCGTCACCGAGATCGATCGAGTGATACCAGCGAAGCGCCGCCACCTGCGCGGCGAGATCTGACGTCGACGAGGACGAAGCGGATTCGGTCATGAACTTCTGGCTTCTGTCTTCGAACTTCTAACTTCCCTTCACCGTCGTCGGGCGAGTGCGAGCAGCGACAGGCCGAACGACGGCGGGTGCTTCTCCTCGAATCGCAGGAGCGGCATGATGAGCTTGAACACGGACAACTGCTCGCGCGGCAGCACGCGTCGTTTCAACACGCGCGAACTGAGCCACCACCCGAATACCGCGATCCGGTTCACGTACCGCAGCGTCTCGACGTCGAAGCCGCACGCATCGAGCAGCGCGGCCAGCGGCGCGCGATCGTAACGGCGAAAGTGCTGCAGGTTGACATCGAGCGTGCCGTACAGCGACGGCATCGACGGCACGAGCAGCGCGAGATGCCCGCCAGCGGGCAATACGGCCGCGAAGTCCTGAAGCGTGGACCGGTCGTCCTCGATGTGCTCGAGCACGTTGAGGCACACGATCGTGTCGATGCGCTCGGCCACGAGATCCGCACGCTGGGCGTCGTCCAGCGGAAACCGGAACGACGCGACGCGCACGCCGGGCTTGTCGCGGAAGCGCTCGGTCAGCGTCCGCACGTAGTACGGATCGATGTCGGACGCGATGACGCGCTCCCGATCCGCGAAGTAACGCGTCTGGTTGCCGATGCCCGATCCCACCTCGAGAATGCGCCGGCCGAGATACGCGTCGAAGCGATCGTGCAGCCAGCGGTTGTAGGCCTCGAGCCCGGCCATCCGCTCGAGCGTCAGCGCGCCGACTTCGTCCTCGGGCGCGAGCGGCCCGGTCGCAGCCTCGCGTGCGCGCGTCATCGATCGACCGGCTTCCAGCCGGCGTAGCGGAGGATCGTCCAGACCGCCTGGAACGCGTCTTTCATGCCGATCTTCTTTCCTTCCGTATACGTGCGGCCGTTGTACGAGATGGGCACCTCGTAGATGCGCACGCCCAGACGGCTGACCTTGCACGTGATCTCGGGCTCGATGCCGAATCGCTCGGATTGCAGGTCGAGCCGACGCGCCACGTCGCGCGTCATCGCCTTGTAGCACGTCTCCATGTCGGTCAGATTCAGGTCGGTGAACGCGTTCGAGAGCAGCGTCAGCAGCCGGTTGCCGATCGAGTGCCAAAAGTACAGCACGCGATGGCCGCTCGGACTGCCGAGAAACCGCGACCCGTACACGACGTCCGCCCGTCCCTCGAGAATCGGCCGCAGCAGTACCGGATACTCGTTCGGGTCGTACTCCAAGTCCGCATCCTGAATCAGCAGGATGTCACCCGTCGCCTCGCGGAACCCGCGCGCCACGGCCGCACCTTTTCCTGCGTTCTTGGGCTGCAGGCAGACGCGCACGCCGTCGCGGCCATCGATCTCGGCCAGGATCTCCCGCGTCCCATCCGTCGACCCGTCGTCGACGATGACGAGCTCCTTGTCGAGGCCGGGCAACGACACGGCCGTCACCGCCGAGACGATCTGGCGGATGGTGGCCCTCTCGTTGAACGCGGGCATGACGATCGACAGCTTCATCGGCTGGGATCCTTCGGGCTCGGGCGGCCGGGCGAGACGACCGACGCGGCCGGCTGAGCCGTAGGCGCAAACACGATGGTCGGCGCCGGACCGGGCGGCACACTGCGGAGATGCGCGGACGTTTCCCGATACACGGTCGTGACGCGCGACGGCGTCGCGGCACCGCCAGACGCCAGATCGTACAAGAGCACGGGCTGCTGTCCCTGATAGATGAACGCCGGCGCGCGATCGAGCACGGCGGCGGTTCGTTCCCCGGCGAAGCGTTTACGCACCGCTGACAGTTCGGTTTGATCGATGAGCAGGTACGGATGCACGCCGTGATCGGTGAGCCACGCCGTCGCGCGGTCGAGCCAGTACTCCGGCAACGTGTCGTAACGCATCGTCATGCGCCCACCGTAGTAGCGCATGCTGCCGCTGTGTGACATCGACAGAAAGAGGCTGTTCGGCGGTGTACGCGCGCGGACCTGGCGCGCGGCCGACGGGTAGCGGCGCTCGCCGCGCCACACGTCGAACACGCCAAACCGCTTCACGGCAACCACGCCGATCACGCCGAGAACAACGAGCCCGGCGACGATGACCACGCGCGCGGGCGGAGCGGCGGCGCGGTACGCCCACGCAGCGGCGGCGCCGACGCCGACGAGCAGGAACGGCCAACTCGCCAGCACGAATCGCAGATACCACCACTGATCGAAGACGAGATAGAACAGATACGTGAGCCAGAGCGCGACGACGAACAGGCCGATGATGATGAACACGGTGCGGTCGCGCGCGGCTGGCCAGAGCGGTCGCAGAGGTACGAAGAGCGCGGCCCAGCCGAGCAGCGCGACCGGCGTCTGCCAGCGTATGAACCAGGTGGCGTAATTTCTCGCGTTCGGCCAGAAGTGATCGGCCGCGAACATGCCGCCGACGTTGGCGTAACCGGAGATGAACGGCGACCCGTACAGGTGCTGGTTGATGACGGCAATCGCGCCCGCGCCGGCGGCGACGCCCGCCGAGAACAGCGCGCCGCGGCTGATCGCGCGCACCCGCGCGCCCGCCCCGTCGCGCCAGAGCCGCACGAGATACCACAGCCCCATGATCGCCGCGAGAGGGACGAGGTTGGGCCGGATGAGGATGGCCAGCCCCGCGCCGAGTCCGGCCGCCGTGGCACTTGCGGCGCCTTCCCCCAGCAGGAAGTAGAACGCCCACGCCCACGCCGCGGCGACCGGCACGTCGTTCATCGATGTCATCAGCATGAAGATCACGACGGGGCTCGTCGCCACGAGCCATGCACCCGCGAGTCCGGCCGCGCTCGACGACAGCCGCCGGCCGAGGCCGTAGGTCGCGAGCACCAGGAGGGCGCCACCGATCGGGACGATCCAGAACACGCCTTCCTGTCCGCCAATCCACTTACCCGCCGCCATGAGCAGCGAGAGCCCCGGCGCGTAGACGGGCACGAGGAGGGTGCCTCCGCCATCGAGGTCGCGGGGCCGATAGCCGAGCGGACTGAACGTCCAGTCGCCGCGCGGCCAGGGTACCGCGCGGATCCACGGTTGATCGATCTCGGGCCAGCCGTGCATCCAGAGATCGGCTTCGCTCACATAGCCGTAGGCATCGGCGCCACCCACTGCCGTTGGGCTGTAGCTCACGCCGACCACCAGCACGCTGGCGGCCAGCACGCCGGCGAGCGCGCGATGATCGATCGTGACGAGCCGCCGGCCCCACGACGCCACGTCACGTAGGCTCCCGCCGGCCCAGCGGAAAATCGCCAACGCGACCACGGCAAAGACCAACGGCCGGACGGGATCGGTCGAACGCACGAGATGACCGACCACAGTGAAACGGAAGCCGCCGGTTGCGCCGACGACCATACTCGTGACGATGGCCGCCAGCGACAAGACGGCGGCAGTGCGCCGGACGAGGCGACGGGCGCGACTGTCTGTCGTCGACATCATGCGCTATGAATGCGACTCAGAACGCGCGCGGCGGAGGGACGCGAGCAACGCGCGGCTCACCGGCCGTCGACCAGGTAATTGGCACCCGGCCGGAGGACATGTCCTGCAGACTCCCTCAGGGTCTCGACACGCCGCCGACGGGTAAGATGTCGCGTGCGCCGTCGTATCGAGTCTGACTCTCGGCCTCATCGGCTCTCCTTGGCGCTCGACCTGACGATCGCTGCGCTCGCGATCGCCGCGACCGTCATCGGGTTCCACGGCGGCGTGACGTTCTCGGTCGCGGGCCTCCGGATCTCCGCGCACGGCCCCGGCCGCGTGCTCGCGGCCACGCTCGTTCTCGCGGTCATCCGCCTGTTCGTCGCAGCACGAGCTCCTCTGTTCGGCGTGCCCGCGCAACGATGGCGTGCGCTCTGGCAGCGCGTGTACCGCACGACGGCGTGGCCGGCGCTCACGGATGGTTCGCCGACGCGCCCGCGCCACGTGCTGTGGGCCGCGTGCGGTCTGACCGTGGCCTGCGGGCTCATCCTACACGAGCAGCTCGCGCACATGCACTCGGTACCGGACCTCGGCGATCCGCTGTTCTCGATGTGGCGCATCGGCTGGGTGTTCCACCAGATGCACGGCGACCCGCGTCCGCTCTTCGACGCGAACATCTTCTATCCGCATCCGCTGACGTTCACCTACTCGGATTCGATGCTGCTGCCGGCGGTTGCGGCGGCGCCGCTCCTCGCCCTCGGCCTCGCGCCCGTCGTCGTCTACAACCTGCTGTTCATGGCGGCCTTCGTGCTGTCCGGTCTCGCGATGTATCTGCTCGCCGCGCGGCTCACGCGGTCGCCGGCCGCGGCGTTCGTGCCGGCGCTGATCTTCGCGGTCTATCCCTATCGCTTCGAGCACTACAGCCACCTCGAACTGCAGATGGCGATGTGGATGCCGCTCGCGCTCCTGGCGCTGGACCGCTTCGTCGAGACCACGCAGGTACGCGACGCCCTCGCAACCGCGGCCGCCGTCGTCGCGCAGCTCTACTCGTCGATGTACTACGCCGTGTTCTTTCTCTTGTACCTCGTGCCCGTCGCGGCCGTGTTGCTCGTCGTGCGGAAGACGCGCGTCTGGCGGCTCATGCCCGGCGCGCTCGTGGCGGGCGCGCTCGCCGCGGCGTGTGCGTTCCCGCTGGCGCACGCCTACGACGCCGCGCAGGCGGCGAAAGGCAATCGCGGTCCGGCGGAAGTCGAGATCTACAGTGCGACGCCGGCCGACTACTTCCACGCGCACGAGCGCAGCGCGCTCTACGGCGACATCCTGCTCAGCCATCATCCGGAGCGCGCGCTCTTTCCGGGCGTGATGACGCTTGGATTGGCCGCGGCGGGACTCGCACCGCCACTCGGTCCGCTGTCGCTCGTCTACGGCGCCGGCCTGGCCTTCGCCTGGGACGCGTCGCTGGGCATGCACGGGTCGATCTATCCGCGCCTCTACGACTGGCTCCCGCCCGTGCGCGGCATGCGCGTGGCAGCCAGGTTCAGCATCCTCGTCGGCCTGACGCTGGCGCTGTTCGCCGGCTTTGGCACACGGCGTCTACTCGCATGCTGTCGGTCGTCACGACAGCGACACCTTCTGCTCTTCGGTCTCTCGGCACTCATCGTCGTCGACGTCTGGCCGCAGCTCGGTCTGCGGCCAGTGTGGCCGGCGCCGCCAGCGACGTACGCATTTCTGCCGTCGTCACCGAACGTCGTGCTGGCCGAATTCCCGATCCTCGTCGACAGCGCTGCGCCGACCGAGGGCGTGCCGTTCATGTACTTCTCGATCTGGCACTGGAAGAACATGGTCAACGGCTACAGCGGGTTCTTTCCGAAGGACTACGATGCCTTCGTCGACGAGATCGAGAACGTGCCGTCTCCGGCGGCCATCGCGGCGTTGAAGCGGGCGGGCGTCACGCACGTCACCTTCACGTGCGCGCTCTATCGCCGTCAGGCCGACTGCGACGAGATCCTCGGCGCGGTCGAATCGTCGCCGCATTTCCATCGCGTCGTGCGCTTGCAATGGCAGGGCGCGCCGGCGGTGCTGTACGAGTTGCGATAGCCCTGGGCCTTCAGGCCCAGGGAACTGAAAAAAACGGGCACGCCGAAGCGTGCCCGTTCGTGTATGAAAACGTCGCGATGGCCGCGATCCGCTACCCGCGTCCGCCCGCGCGACCGCGACCCGCGGCCGGCGCTCCGCCTCGGCCGAAGCCGGACGGCATCATCGACACGAGCTTGTCGTCACGCAGCGCGACCGACTCGCTGACCGTGTCGAACACCATCGCCTGCGGATCGGCCGGCGTGTACGGCTTCCACTCGAGGCCGGGCTGGCTGGGATTGCCGTGCCGCGCGAAGTTCACCCAGGCTTGCGCGACCTTGTCCTGCAGCGCCATCGCCACCGGACCGCCGCCCGTCGCGTTGTGGATCTGCGGCACGGTGCCGGCGTGGAAGCAGAACGCGAGCTCGGAGCAGTGGAACGCCGTGATGCCGCCGTCGATCGGATACTCCCACGCGAACACGTAGTTGTAGACCGGCGTCTTGCCGTGCTCGAGTTTCTCCGCGAGCACGTTCTTCGGACCGGACCGGGAGGCGCCCGCGTAGTACAGGACGTCCTGCACCTTCTTGTGCGGAAACGCCTTCTTGAATTCCGCGACGATCGCGTCCGACTTGTCGCCGAACGCCTCGGTCAGATGGTCGTCGATCTCTTTCTGGGTCCACTCGTTCTTCCGGCCATTGCCGCGCGTCAGCGTGCCCTGCATCTCGCTGAACACGGTGCCCGCGATGAGCGGAATGTCCGCCGCCCAGTCGCAGAACTCGCGCATCACGTACTTGTCGTCGGCAATCGGATTCCAGCCGAGGCGCACGCCCCCGAGCTCCTGCGCGGCCGACTGCAGCGCCGCGGTCCCGGCCAGGATCAGGTCGTGATAGGGCACGGCCTTCAGCTTGTCGATCTGATCGCCGGTCAAGTTCAAGTGCTTGAGCGTATGCGCGGCGATCGCCTGTTGCTGCTTGATGCTCGTCGCTGGATCGGTGCCGCGATACGACGCGCTGCCGCTCTGCGCCGAGACCTTGTGAAACAGCCCCTTGGCCGCGGGCATGTGCATCATGCGGACGACCTTCCCACCGCCGCCCGACTGCCCGAAGATCATCACGTTGCCCGGATCGCCGCCGAAGCTCGCGATGTTGTCGCGCACCCATTCCAGCGCCGCGACCAAATCGGCGGTCCCCGTGTAACGCGAGTTCGCGTACTCGGGACCGTAGGCCGACAAGTCCAGCGTGCCGATGATGTTCAGCCGATGATTCACGCTGACCACGACGACGTCGCCGAACTCGCTGAGACTGCGTCCGTCGTAGGCGTAGCCCTCCATCGACGATCCGTTCGTGAAGCCGCCGCCGTGCATCCAGACCATGACTGGCTTCTTCACCGTGGGATTCGGGTTCTGCGTCCAAACGTTCAGATACTGGCAGTGCTCGTTCGCAATCCAGTAGCGGTGCGGAAACACGAGCTCGTCCGAGCCCACGCTCGTCTGGTCCGGCGCCGGACAGACCGCGCCCCACACCTGGGCGCTCTTGACGCCCGTCCACGGCTGCACCGGCTTCGGCAACTCGAAGCGATCGGCTTCCGCGTACGGAATGCCGAGGAAGGAGAACGTCTTGCCTTCGCGGAGTCCCCTGAGCTGGCCGCTCTTGATCGAGACAACGGGTGGATGCAGGTTCGGCCCGGTCGCCGCTTTGGCGCCCGCCGGCGGTGTCTTGGCTTCCTGCGCGAACGCCGTGCCGGTCATGCCGGCCACGGCGCCGCCGACGAGCGCCGTCGTCGCGCCCAGCATCTCGCGCCGATTCATGGCCCCCAGCGGCCCTTTCGATTCTTCTCTGGCCATCGTGATCTCCTTGCCTCAGGCGCGCACGCTCCGCAGCGATCTCCGCGAACCGCGCGTCATCGGATCGATTCTATGAGGGCGCAGAAGAACTGAGAAGCCGCACTGAACGCGGGACGCACACGTCCAACCTCTGCCGTCGAGCGTCGACGTCTGGCCCGACCGCCAGAACGCACTTCTGGCGTCGAACTGCTGACTCGACAGCAGTTCGGGCCGGCACAGGGGCCGGCCCCTACAGGACGAACCCGAACCCATCTCTGGCTTCTGGCTTCGACCTTCTAACTTGTATCTATCGCTCGTTGGGATCTTCCAGGTAGGTGTAGCCGTGCAGGCCGTCTTCGTAGAAGCGCAGGAGGCGGCCGGACTCCTCGAAGTCCATCCGGTTCTCGCGCACGGCGACTTCAGCGGCTTCGCGGACCTTGCGGATGAGGATGTCCGCGTCGAACTCGACATAGTCGAGCACCTCGCGCACCGTGTCGCCCTTGATGACCGACTCGAGCATCACGTTGCCCGACGCGTCGAGGCTCACGTGCACCGCGTGCGTGTCGCCGAAGAGATTGTGCAGGTCGCCGAGGATTTCCTGGTACGCGCCGACGAGGAACACACCCAGGTAGTACGGCTCGCCGGTGAACGGGTGCAGCGACAGCGTGCGCTTGACGTCGCGCCGGTCGATGAACTGATCCAGCTTGCCGTCCGAGTCGCACGTGATGTCGCCGAGCACGGCCTGTCGCGTCGGCGCCTCGCTCAGCCGGTGAATCGGCATCACGGGAAAGAGCTGCTTGATCGCCCACGAATCCGGGATGGACTGGAAGAGCGAGAAGTTGCAGAAGTACGTGTCCGCGAGCGTGTCGTCGAGCCCCTGCAGATCTTCCGGCACGTCGTCCATCTGCTGGACGAGCTTGCGGAGCTTCGCGCAGATCGACCAGTACAGCGTCTCGGCCTGGCAGCGCTGCCCGAGCGGCAGGTACCCGCCGTTGAACAGGTTCAGCGCCATGTCGAGCGCCTGCTGCGCGTCGTGGTAACTCTCGAGCGCGTTGCGCGCGTTCAGATTCTGATAGGTCTCTTTCAGATCGACGAGCGGCTGTTCGAGATCTTCGCCGTTCCCGTTCGGCGCGACGTCCGCTTCGGCGAAACCGGCGACGCCGAGCACGTTGAAGACGAGCACGCTGTGATACGCCACAATCGCGCGCCCGCTCTCCGACACGATGGTCGGATGCTTCACGCCGGCTTCGTCGCACACGCTCTGGATGTGGTAGACGACGTCGTTCGCGTATTCCTCAAGCGTGTAGTTCACGCTCGACTCGAAGTTCGTCTGCGATCCGTCGTAGTCGACGCCGAGTCCGCCGCCGACGTCGAGGTATTCGAGCCCGGCGCCTTCCTTCACCAGCTCCGCGTACACGCGCGCCGCCTCGTTCAACGCGCCCTTGACGATGCGGATGCTGGGGATCTGGCTGCCGAGATGGAAGTGCAGGAGCTTGAAGCAGTCCTGCATGCCGAAGGACTTCAGCTCGTCGAGTCCCTGCCGGACTTCCGCGACCGTCAGGCCGAACTTCGATCGATACCCGCCCGAGGACTGCCACCGCCCGCCGCCGCGCGCGGCCAGCTTCACGCGCATCCCGATTTGCGGCCGCACGCCGACCTTGCGCGCGTACTCGAGGATGAGCCCGAGCTCGGTGTACTTCTCGACGACTGGAATGATGCGGCGGCCCATCTTGTGGGCGAGCATCGCCGTCTCGATGAACTCGGCGTCCTTGAAGCCGTTGCAGATGATGGGCGTGTCGTTGGTCGCCATCGCCATCACGGCCAGCAGTTCCGGCTTCGACCCGGCCTCGAGCCCGAAGTCGTACGGCCGGCCGAAGTCGAGCACTTCCTCGACGACCTGCCGCTGCTGGTTGACCTTGATGGGATAGACGCAGAAGTACTGACCGTCGTACTGGTGCTGCGCGATCGCGCCCTGGAACGCCGCGTGGATGTCGGCGAGCCGCTGGCGCAGGATGTCGCGGAAGCGGATGAGGATCGGCAGCCCGATGCCGCGAAGCTGCAGATGATCGACGAGCTGCTTCAGATCGATCGACTGCTCGGGATTTTTCGTCCCGTGCACGCGCACGTGACCGTTCGGCGCGATCGAGAAGTAGCCCTTGCCCCAGCGTTCGATCTCGTAGTGCTCCGACGCGTCCGAGATCGTCCAGGGATCGCCCGGACGCCACGTGCGCGCGCCGCGACTCGTC
>DASZOV010000041.1:0-49121 GCA_035550595.1 Vicinamibacterales bacterium | reverse complement strand
TCCTTGAGCAGCCGGGAGAAGATGTCGTACGCGCGCTCGCCGCGGTTCGTCTGCTCGACGACCATCGGGATCAACTGGGCTCGGGGTTCGGACATGATGATGTGGATTGTATCGGCCGTTGGACGATTTCGTTGATGGTCGTGTGGGTCGTTTTTGCGCGCCGCGTCAGTTGACGACGTGCGCCCGCTCGATGAGCCAGGCCATGGTCTTCTCACGGCGGATCCCGGCGCGGATGCGGTCGAGCGCCCCATCTTTTTCGAGCTGCGCGCGGACGGCCGCTGACGTCCGTCCTGCCCGCTCGGCGAACCGGTCGATCTCGGCCGCCACGTCGTCGTCGGTCGCCTCGATCGACTCGCGCCGCGCGACCTCGTCGATGACGAGCGTGCTGCGCACCGTTTCGGCCGACGCCTCGCGCTGGCGCTCGCGGAACGCGCGCCAGTCGACTTCGGCCTTCATCGGATCGACGCCCTGTTCCATCAGCCGCCGGACGAACTCCTCGAGCCGCCGGTCGACTTCCTGATCGACGAGCACGTCGGGCACCGTCCGCACGCGACGGGCGAGCTCCTGGAGCAGCGCGTGCCGCATCTCGTGGTCGGCGTCGTGCTCGGCGCCCTTCTGTAGTTCTTCGCGCACGCGCGTCTTGAGCGCGTCCATCGTCTCGACGTCGCTCACTTCCTTCGCGAAGTCGTCGTCGAGCGGGAGCAGCTCGCGCCGGCGGATGCCTTTGACGGCGACCGTGTAGTCCACACGTGCCGAGGCGAGATCCGCAATCTCGTAGGTCGCGGGGAAGTCGACCGTGAACTCGCGCGTCTCGCCGGCCGACACGCCCGTCAGCTTCTCGTCGAACTCCGGCGGATTGGCCGATGCGCCGATCTCGATCGTCGCGTTCTCCAGGTGCTCCGGCTTGTCGTCGTCCGGGTGCGGCTCCTGGGGTGCCGTGTCGCCGGGTAGCGAGACGAGCCGCGGCCGGCGCGTGCGCGTGACGTCGGCCACGATCGTGTCGCCGGCCTCGGCCGGACGATCCTCGACCGGATGCCAGCGCGCGTGTTGCTGCTGGAGCTGCTCGATGGCCCGGTCCACGGCGCCGACTTCGAGCACGGCGGGCGGCTTGCGCACGGTGATGCCGACGTAGTCGCCCGGGTCGATGGGCGGCATGGTCTCGAAGTCCGCCACGAACGTCAGCGGCTGGCCCTCGTGCAGGACGACGTCCTTGATGTCGGGCGCGGCGACCGGCTCGAGCCCGCGCTCACGCAGCGCGTCGCCGACGAGCCGCGGAATGAGGTCGTGCGCCACGTCGTACAGAATCTGGTCCTTGTAGCGCTGGCGGACAACGGTCGCCGGCACGCGTCCGGGCCGGAAGCCGGGGACTTTCGCGGACCGCGTGTAGCCCTTGGCCACGCGATCGATCTCGGCGTCCACGATGTCGGGGGGAATCTCGAACGAGAGGTGCTTGCGGGTCTCGGAGACGTCGGTGAACTCGGTCTTCATCGGGGACCATTATGTCCTGCGGACGGGGGGATCGACCACGGCGCGCGCAAAGGCCGGCCGACGGGTGTATCGAAGAGGAGACTTGGTGCGAACGGGGGGATTCGAACCCTCACGGCCTTTCGGCCACCGGATCCTAAGTCCGGCGCGTCTGCCAGTTCCGCCACGTTCGCACGACGAGGGTTCCGGGTGCCTGGATTCAAGGTTCCGGGGTTCGGGTTCCGGGGGCCAGGTTCGTTGGTTCCGGGTTCACGGGTTCCGGGTTGCTTGCGGTTCCAGGTTCCGGGTGCTTCGGGTTCCGGGTTCTGTGGTTCCGAGTTCTTCCGCGCTTCGCGCGTGGGTTCGAACCCAGTTCGAAGTTCAAAGTTCGAAGTTGATCCCGCGCTTTCCGTCAGTATCGCGCGCTCTTCACAATCGCTTCCAACACCCGCTCCGTGCTCGGCAGGATCACCTCTTCGAGGTCGGGGTGATAGGCCACCGGTGTATCCAGGGCGGCGACGCGGGCGACGGGGGCGTCCAGGTAGTCGAAGAGTTCGCCGGCGATGCGGGCGGCGATTTCGGCGCCGAAGCCGCACGTGAGCTGGTCTTCGTGCGCGATGACGACGCGGTTCGTCTGGCGGACGGCAGCGGCGATGCCGTCCCAGTCGTACGGGGCAATCGTCCGCAGGTCGATGACCGCGGCGCTCACGCCCTGCTTTTCCGCCTGCTGGGCGGCGACGATCGACCGCTGCACGAGCGCGCCCCAGGTGATGACGACCACGTCCGTCCCTTCGCGGCGGACGGCGGATTTGCCGAACGGCACCATGTGGTCGGGGCCGGGATACGGGCTCTTGTTGTACGTCTGCCGGTAGAGATGCTTGTGCTCGAGGAACAGGACGGGATCCTCGGAGCGAATGGCGGTGCGCAGCAGGCCTGCGGCGTCGGCCGCCGTTGACGGGAACGCGATGCGGAGGCCGGGGCAGTGGGCGAAGATGCTCTCGCCCGACTGGCTGTGGTACAGCGACCCGCCGCGCAGATAGCCGCCGATCGGGACGCGCACCACCATCGGGCACGCGAACATGTTGTTCGACCGGTAGCGCAGCATCGCGATCTCGTCGCGGAGCTGCATCATCGCGGGCCAGATGTAGTCGAAGAACTGGATCTCGACGACCGGTTTCAACCCGCGCGTGCCGAGCCCGCACGCTCGGCCGACGATGGCGGCTTCGGCGATGGGCGAGTTGAAGACGCGCGTCGATCCGAACGCCTTCTGCAGGCCGAGCGTCGCCTTGAAGACGCCGCCCTTGCCCGACACGTCGTGCAGGTGTTCCTCGCGGCTGCAGTCGGCGACGTCTTCGCCATACACGATGATGCGCGGGTTGGTCCGCATCTCGTCGTGCAGCGTGCGGTTGATGGCGGCGACCATCGTATCGGGCGCGCCGTCGGTGCGGGCCGGGGTGTCGAACTCGGCCGACGTGGGATCGCAATCCGGCGAGTAGACGTAGCGCGTGGCCGTCTCTGGCGCGGGACGCACGGCGTCGAGCGCGGCTTCGGCCGCCTCGTTCACTTCGCGGTCGACGTCGCGCGCGATGTCCGCCAAGCCGCTGTCGTCGAGAACGCCGTTCTCCTTGAGGAACGCCGCGAACTTCGGAATCGGATCGCGTCGCGCTTCGGCCGCGCGCTCCTCGGTCGTCTTGTACGCGCGCTCGTCGTCGGAGTGCGAGTGCGAGTACGGACGGATGACCGTGGCGTGGACGAGCGCGGGCCCGCGGCGGTCGCGGCACCAGTCGACCGCGTCGAGCATCGCGTGATAGCTCTCGAGCACGTCCGTGCCGTCGCAGCGGATCACTTTGAGGTGCGGGAACGACTCGACGAGCCGCGAGATGCTGCCGCCCGGCGTCTGCACTTCGACCGGCACCGAGATCGCGTAGCCGTTGTCCTCGACGACGAAGACGATCGGCAACTGCTTGAGACAGGCGGCGTTCAGCGACTCCCAGAACTCGCCTTCGCTCGTCGCGCCGTCGCCAACCGAGCAGTAGGTCACTTCGTCGCCCGCGAACGGCCGATCGGGAATGTCGGGCAGCGCCGCGTAGAGGACGGCCGCTTCGGCGCAACCGACCGCGTGCAGGCACTGCGTGCCGGTCGCGCTCGACTCGGAGACGATGTGCCTCGCGGCGTCGCCCCAGTGCGAGGGCATCTGCCGTCCGCCGCTCGTCTTGTCGTCCTGCGCGCCCACGCCGGCGAGGAACATCTCGAGCGGCGTCATGCCGAGCGTCAAGCACAAAGCGCGGTCGCGATAATACGGATAGAACCAGTCATAACCGGCGCGCATGGCCAAGCCCGCCGCCGTGAGGATGGCTTCGTGGCCCGCCCCGCTGATCTGGAAGTACAGCGCGCTCTGGTGCTTGAGCTGGATTTCTTTGTCGTCGATGCGCCGCGAGAGCAGCATCGTGCGATAGATCCGGATGAGATCGTCGCGCGTCAGGCTGTCACGAGCACTCGTGCCGGCGACCGAACGGTGCGGGGAGGAGGTCGGATTCGCGGCTCGTCCGTTCGACAGCGTGCTCATCTTCATCAGGGAGAACCCCGTTTGACGTGATCCGGCGCCTGCGCAACCGCTCGATTATACTCCTGAGAACTCAGCCATGAACCCCCGCGCCCGCCTCGCTCGCTGGGACGAGCTGCCCCTCGAAAAAGTCACCGACATGGTGGCGCGCAAAGCCGTCGCCGCGCCGGGCGCGACGCTCACGCAGACCTATCTGAAGAAGGGCGCGATCGTGCCGCGCCACGCGCATCCGCGCGACGTCGTGATCTATGTGCTGCAGGGCGCCCTCCGCACGGAAGTGGACGGCGCCGAGCTGACCGTCCGCGAGGGCGGCGTGCTCGCCGTCGAGGCCGGCGCGATCCATCAGGCCGAAAGCCTCGACGACACGTTCGTGCTCACGTTTGCCTGAGGAGGCTCCATGGCGTTCATCGTGCTCATCGTCATCGTCGTCCTCATCGCCCTGTGGGTGATGGGAATGTACAACCGCCTCGTCGGTCTGAAGAATCAGAAGGACAACGGCTGGAAGCAGATCGACGTGCAGCTCAAGCGGCGGCACGATTTGATCCCGAATCTCGTCAACACCGTGCACGGCGCGATGGAGTACGAGCGCGACACGCTGACGGCCGTCATGGACGCCCGCGCGCGCGCCATGGCCGCCACCACGCCGGCCGATGCGAGCCAGAAGGAAGGCGAGCTGACGCAGGCGATCGGACGGCTCTTCGCCGTCGCGGAGAACTACCCGCAGCTCCGTGCGAACGAGAACGTGAAGATGCTGCAGGAAGAGCTGGCCGGCACCGAGAACAAGATCGGCTTCGCGCGGCAGTTCTACAACGACATCGCGACGAAGTACAACATCGCGCGCGAGACGTTCCCGTCGAATCTCATCGCGGGATCGTTCAACTTCGCGCCGGCCGAGCTCTTCGAGATCACTGACAACACCGAGCGCGCCGTTCCGACGGTTGACCTGTCGATGAACCGTCCATCGTCGGGCGGCGGCGCGGGCGCGGCGGCTCCGAGCGCGGTCACTCCCAGCACACCGCCGGCCCCTGGCACGGGACCGGCAGGGCCCGGATCGGGCAGCGCGTCGTAACACGAGCGCGGGACGGCCCGTCGGTTGTCCATGAACCTTCTCGAGCAACAGGCCGCGAACCGGCGCAAGACGTGGCTGGTGATGATCGTCTTCACCGGCTTCCTGCTGCTCATCGGCGCCGGCGTGGACCTGTTCATCATCGGCAATGGCGTCACGTTCGTGCCCGTCGCGTCGATTGCCGCGCTCGCGATCGGCGGCGGCCAGGCGTGGTGGAGTCTCCAGAACGGCGATCGATCCGTGCTCGCCTCGGCGTCCGCCGTGCCGCTCACGACCGAGCTCGCGGCCGCGACCACCGACGACGACCGGCTGCGTTATCGGCAACTGCAGAACGTCGTCGAGGAGATGGCGATCGCCGCGGGCATTCCGGTGCCCGCGACGTATGTCATTCCCGATGACGACCCGAACGCGTTCGCGACCGGACGCGACCCGGCGCACGCGTCGCTCGCCGTGACACGCGGCCTGTTGCGATCGCTCAACCGCGAGGAACTGCAGGGCGTCGTCGCGCACGAGATGGGGCACATCCGCAACCTCGACATCCGGTTGATGACCGTCGTCGCCGCGCTCGTCGGCGCGGTCGTGCTGCTCGCGGACTGGTCGGGGCGTGCGATGCGCTTCGGCGGCGGACGCGGACGGTCGAGGCGTGATGGGAACGGCAACGGCGTGGCCGGACTCGCGTTCTTCGCGATCTGGATCGTCGCGATGATCCTGGCGCCGATCATCGCGCAACTGCTGGCGATGGCCGTGTCGCGGCGGCGAGAGTATCAGGCCGATGCGACCGGCGCCGAGCTCACGCGCAACCCGCTGGGCCTGGCGCACGCGCTCGAGAAGATTGAGGACGCCGTCGAGCCGACGCCGTCGATCAAACGCGGCACCGCGCACCTCTGCATCGCCGATCCGCTCGGCCGATCCCTGAACGGCCGCCAGGGCTTCTGGGCGGATCTCTGGGCGACGCATCCGCCGATGGCGCGCCGCATCGCCGCGCTCAACGCGATGGCGTACGCACCAGACACCGCGTCAGCCACCCGAACAGCGCCACGTTGATCGCGGCCGCGATCACGGTGACGTCCACGCCCGTCCACGCGCGATCGATCGCGGGCGACCAGCTCGTCCCGAAGCCGTAGAAGACGTACAGGTTGAAGGCGACCATCAGGCTGATGGCCGTCGTGACCACGCGCAGGCGCGCGTCGATGGCAGCCGCTGGGATGAGCAGCGGCACGGCGAGATAGAAGTGATTCTCGTGCACCTGCGCGCCGAGCATCGCGTACGCGTAGGCGCACCAACCGGCGGTGAGCGTCCAGGCCGCGACCGATCGCGCGCGTCGCATGCGCCAGGACGCCCACACGATCGCCGCCGCGACGAGCACGATGCCGATGGGACGCGGGTTGGGATAGCCGACTTCAACGAAGCGCGAGATCGCGAGAATCCGCACCGGCTCGGTGAACGCGCGCCGCCAGCCCATGTCGAGCGAGTCGATCGATCGCGCGATCCAGGTGACGATCCACCACACGTTCAGCGCCTGGCCCGACACCATGTCGTGCGTGCCGAGCCGTCCCAGCGCCTGGACCATGTTCGCCCACGCGCCTCGCAGGACGATCGGCACGACCGACGCGGCCGTCACCGCGAGGCCGCCCACGGCGAAGCGCACCACATCCGCCGCCACGCCGGTCTTTCCCGCCAGGCCCTTCGCCAATCCCCCCACGCCTTCCGTAGGGGCGGCCCCCCGTGGCCGCCCGACCCCCGCTCGCCGTGGCCGCCCGAACAGTGCGCCGCGCGCCGCGAGCAGCGCGACGAACACGGCGGGCGCCGCGAAGATCGCCTGCGCCTTGGTGAGAATCGCCACGGCAATGAGCGCGCCCGCCGGCATGGCTTCGCCCGCGGCCGCGAGCATGACGGCCATCGCCGCTGGCACCGCCATCTGCGCGTCGAGATAGCCAAGCGCCGCGCCGTCGACGATCACCGCCGGGCTGAGCCAGAACGCGACGGCGCCCCACGCCGCCGCCGTCTCGCCGAATCGCCGGCGTCCCCACGTCAGGAGAAAAATGACGAACGCGATCTCCGCGACGAGGCCGGGCAGTTTGACGAAGACCGTCAGTCGCGTCGACGGCTCGAACGTCGGATCGATCGCGGCGTACGCGCGTCCGACGATGGCGAGCTCGTACAAGGCGAGCGGCGGATAGTCGGTCGTCGCCGTCTCGCCCTGCCAGTGCATCAGGCGGCGCTCGGGTGGACGGCCGCCCACGCCGTAGAGCGACGTCGCGTCGGTCGACGCGGCGAACGACCAGATTTTCCAGTCGGGGACGTCGGGCGATCCCGGCGACGGCAGCAGGACGGCGCGGACGACCGCGCCCGCGACGAGCGCCGCGGCCAGCCACGCGCGCCGGCGCATCAGTGGATGCGATCGCGCCAGTCGCGGTCCCGTCCACCGCGGTGGACGTCGAACCGGCGGCGCATGCGTTCCATGCGCCAGCGCGTGAGGTGGTACTGCAGCGACAGCCGGATGTCACGCGGCGGCTTCAAGTACAGATAGCCGACGAGCAGCCCGCCGAGGTGCGCGACGTTGGCCACCGGCCCGCCGCTCGCGCCGACGGCCGAGACGAACGCGACGACGCCCGCGAGGACGACGAACATGCGGGCGGACATCGGGAAGATGATGAAGTAGATCTGCCGGTCCGGAAAGATCAGGCCCCAGGCGATGAGCAGGCCGTAAACCGCGCCCGACGCGCCGATCGTCACCGTCGGATAGGCGGCGCGTGCCCAATCGAACGGCAGAAGACTCACGAGCACCGTCAACACACCCGCGCCGACGCCGGTGACGAAGTAGTACTTCGTGAAGAAGCGCGTGCCCCAGCGCCGCTCGAGGTCCACGCCGAACATCCACACCGCGAGCATGTTGAACAGGATGTGCATCACGCTCGACGGCGAGTGGACGAAGAGATAGGTCGCGAGCTGCCAGACGGCGCCGTGCCCGATGACCTCGGCCGGCGAGAGCCCGAAGAACGTGACGATCGCCCCGGGCGCGATGAGCGTCGCGAGATAGACCGCGACGTTCACGATGATGATCGCGCGCACCGCCGGCGTGATCGGTCCAGGCCCGAAGGTCGTCACGACGTTCGAGGGATAGCGGCGCACGAGGGAATGGTACCTCATGGGACTTTTGGCAACTTCGAACTTCGAACTTTGAACTTCGAAAAGTGATGCCAGTCACGGGCGCGCACTTCCAACAAGACGCGCCGAAGGCGCCTCCTTCATTCGAAGTTCAAAGTTCGAAGTTCGAAGTTGCCGAGCGCCCTTACCGTCGGAACACGCGCCGCAGAAAATCCTTCAGCACCAGCAGCCCCGCGGCGTGCGCGAGGAGCAGATAGAGAGCGCCGTACGCGCCGAGCATGACGACGCCGCGCAGGATCAGGTGATCGAGTGAGAACACCAGCCGTAGCGCACTCGCCGCGGCGGCCGCGGCGACGGCGACGATCCACGTGCGCGCGAGGAACGCGAACGCCGACGGCAGTTCGCCGATGCGCTGCTGAATCGTGCGTCGCAGGAGCGTGAACTCGACCCAGCCGGCCAGGCCGGCCGACGCCGTGAGACCGGCCGCGCCCCAGCGTGACGTCACGCCCACGGCCGGCGGCAGATGGATCGCGGCGAGATAGCCGAGCCCGGCCGCGAGCGCGACGCGCGTCGCTGCGAAGATCGTCGGCGTCCGTGTGTCCCCGAGCGCATAGAACGCATTCGTGTACAGCCGTCCCACCGTCGTCGCCACGAGCCCGACCGACGAACCGGCGAGCACGCCCCAGACGTACAGCGTGTCGCCGCGCGTGAAGTGTCCGCGCTGGAGGAGCATGCCGATCATCACGTCGCCGAACGCGATGAAGGCGATCATCGACGGCACGACGAAGACCGTGATCATCCGCTGGCTCGTGACGAGCTGCGCGCGCAGCGAGCTCGCGCCGTCGCGCGCTCTCGCGGCCGAAAGGCTCGGCAATGCGGCCGAGGACACGGCGCTTCCAAACAGGCTGACCGGAAGCTGATAGAGCTGCGTCGCATTGGCCAGCGCCGTCACCGCGCCGGTCGGCAGGAGACTCGCGATCTGGCTGTCGACGAACGCGCTCACCTGCACGACGCCGCGCGTGAAGATGACCGGCAGCGACGTGAGCAGCACCTGTCGCACCGTGTCGCGGACGTCCTCGCCCGTCCGTGTGCGGTGCGCGGCCATGAGCCGCCAGACCGGTCCGATCTGCACGCCGAGTTGCAGCGCCGCGCCGAGCGTCGCCGCCCACGCGATGCGGACCGCGACCACGTCCTGCGGCGCGTGTCGATAGATGACGAGCGCGACGATGATGGCCGCGTTCCAGAGGACGGGCGCGACGTAGGATAGGAAAAAGCGGTGATGACTGTTGAGAACGGCCAGGCACCAGGCCGACAGCACCAGCAGGCCGATACCGGGGAAGAGGATGCGGACGAGCTCGATCGTGAGCTCGCGTTTCGCGCCTTCGAAACCGGGTGCGAGAACGCTGACGAGCGGTCCCGTCCACACGAGGCCGGCCAGCACGATGACCGCCGTGACGAGCGCGAGGACGCTCAGCACCGCGCGCGCCACGCGATCCGCGCGCGCCTGGTTTTCTTCCTGCAACAGGCCCGAGTAGACCGGGATGAGCGAGGCCGACAGCGCGCCTTCGCCCAGCAGGTTCTGGAGGAAGTTCGGGATCTTGAAGGCCTGGTTGAAGGCGTCGGCCGCCGACGACTCGACGCCGAAGATCGCCGAGAACAACACCGTCCGCGCGTAACCCGCGATGCGGCTGAGAAACATGCCCGCCGCGACGAGCAGGGCGGAAATCGACAGGCGTCGGCCCGCCGTGCCCTGTCCGGGCGAACGCATCGGCGACATCAGCCGGCGATTGTACTGGACGGAAGACAGAAGACAGGGGACAGCGGACAGAACAAAAAAAGATGACACCGCGAGGCCCCGAGCGAAGCGAGGGTGCCGAAGCGCGTAGCGCGGGGGTGGGGCCCCGCGCCACTGCAAAGAAGATGACAGGACAGGGGACAGCGGACAGAACAAAAAAAGATGACACCGCGAGCCCCCGAGCGAAGCGAGGGCGGCGAAGCGCGTAGCGTTGGGGGTGGGGCCCCAACGCATTGCAAAAGAAGATGACAGCAACCTAGCAAGCGCCGCAGCGCTGCGAACGGGCTCGCCAAAAAGCTGGCGCGAAAGTTAAAAGGGGGCCTCAACCCCTGCGATTGAGGCCCCCGCCCGGAGGATGGATGAGAGGCTCGCGCCTTTCAATGGGGTTAGACGAGGCCTTCTGGAAAAAGTTTGGCGGCCGCTAGCCCGCCAGTTTTTTCTTCACGGCCTCGCTGAGCGCCCGGCCGTCGACCGTCTGGCCCGCCAGTTTGGCCGTCACGGCCTTCATCACTTTGCCCATGTCTTTCGGACTGGCGGCCCCGGTTTCGGCAATCGCGGCCTCGATGGCCTGCGCGATCGCCGCCTCGTCAGCGGCTGGCGGCAGGTAGCGCTGGAGGAATTCCAGTTCCGCCTGCTCGCGGTCCGCCAAATCGGTCCGCCCGCCGGCGCGGAATTGCTCGACCGAGTCGCGACGCTGCTTGACGAGCGAGTTGACGACCTGGATCGACTCGGCCTCGTCGAGCGCGCGGCCCTTCTCGACCTCGCGGTTCATCAGCGCGGCCTTCAGCATGCGCAGCGGCGCGAGCGTCGCCTGGTCCTTCTGGCGCATCGCATCGGCGATGTCGTGGGTGACTTGATCGAACAGGGTGGGCATGGGCAATCCCTACGAATGGCGCGGATGGACGCGGTCGCGCCCGATGCGCGCGTACACGGCATTGTAGGCCGCCTCGATGGCGGCCGGGCTGAATCGTTCGTCGACGAGACGCCGCGTCGCCGGTGCAACACGCCTCGGGGAAGCCAGCGCCGCATCGATCTCGCGTTCGAGCGCGCCCACATCCTCCCGCGGCACCACGCGGACGTCGTCGCCGAAAAGCCCGTGCAGTTCGACGCCGCCGGGATGGTCGGCCGAGACGACCGGCGTGCCGGCTGCGAGCGCCTCAACCGCGACGGTCGGGAGCGCTTCGAGCAGCGACGGGAGCGCGAAGACGTCGGCCACGGCCGCGTACGCAGCGACGCGATCGTTGCCGACGAGACCCGTGAACGTCACGCGGTCAGCGACGCCCTCGCGATGCGCCTGATCAATGAGTGCGTCTTTCAACGGACCGGTGCCGCAGATGACGAGCCGCACGTCGCTCCGGCGCCGTGCAATGCGGGCAAAGGCCTCGATGAGGAACCGCTGGCCGGCGAGCTCGTGCAGCCGTTTGACGTTGAGAACGACGAGCGGCTCGCCGATGCCGAGCGAGGCGCGGGCCTTCGCGCGCGCGGCTGAATCGGCGGGCGCGAAGGCCGGATTCACGGCCGGATAGATGGTCTCGAGATCGGCACGATCGAGACCGAGCTCGCGCGCGCGGTCGAGCAATCCCTGGCTATAGAAGGTGACTTCGGCCGCGCCGAAGTACGCGCGACGAAACGGATCGATCGGCCGACGCCGGCGATAGTGCCAGATCTCGGTCCCGTAGAGCGTGAGCACGTACGGCACGCCGCGCCGCGCCGCCCATGCCGCCGCGACTTCGATGATGAGGCCGTTGCTGTGCAGGTGCAGGATGTCGGCGTCGCCAGCCATGCGCGCGAGCGCGTCCGTCACGGCGCGCGTCCGCGTCCACGTGTCGATGCGCAGCAGCCGCACGGCCGTCGACTCCGATCGCCGCGCCGTCACGCGCGCGACCGGTCCGGCCAGCGCGTTGTCATCGCCTTCGCGGCCCTGTGACGGCGCCATCGCGACGAACGTGACGTCGTCTCCCCGCGCGCGCGCCCATGCGCCGAGCTGCGCGGGCAGGATCGCGTTCGCCGCCTGGTCGGGCGGCAGGTGCGGCGACACGTGACAGATGCGCATCGCGATCCGTCGATCAGGCGAGCGCGCGCGCTGGCCGTGGATAGGGCGCGCTGATCATGCGGCGATGGAACGCCTCGAACGTCATCGGCTGGGCGCCGCGCTCGCGCGCGTGCCGCAGGACGCGCGACAGCCGATCGAAGAACGCGTCGAGCTCGGCGTCGGTCCGGTTGTACGGGCTGCCGCCGACGATGGCTTCGCTCGAATGGAAGAGCAGGTTGAGGATGGGCGCGTCGCGGCGCAGGAGCTGATCGACGAGCGCGATCATGTCCTCCGCCGAGCTGTAGGACGGCCGCAGCCATCGCACCTGTGCGACGCGCGACAGGCGCAGCACGCGCTTGGTCGTGTACGGCCACGGCGCGCGGCCGTACGCGCGCTCGATCCACGCCGGCACGCGCCGATTGAGCGCGGCCGAGATGGGCAGCTCCAGCACGTTGCTCGACCCCGGCCGCGTCGCGTCGTCATAGGCCAGAAAGTACGGCGTGAGCGGCGCGCCGACGAAGTCCGGGCCCTGCTTGTGCGCTTCGTAGAAGAGCGGCGCCACGCTCGAGTCGACGAGATAGCCCTGCGCCTCGAGCGGCGAGACGTGTGCCGCCGAGAAGCCGAACCGGCCCGATCGATACGAGACGGGCTTCTTGCCGACGGCCGCCGTAATCGCGTCGGTCAGCGAGGCGAGCTGCGCCTCGAACTGCTCGATCGGCAGCGACAGTGCGTACGGATGGCGGTCGACGTCCGCGGGCTCGCATGGCGGCGTCTCCCACGCGTGATGGTGCGCGCCGATCTCACAATCGCCGCGCGCGAGGAGCCGCCCGAGCACGTCGGCCGATCGCGGATCGGTCGCGACGGGATGGGTGACGACGTACGTGGGGTGGACGTCGTGGCGGGCGAAGAAGTCGTGCAGGCGATCGAGTGCGTAGATGTTCTCGAACGTCTGATGGCGGCGCGCCTCGGCGTCCCACTGGTTGTCGCCCTCGGTGTCGATGGCGACGAGGAGCGCGGGCACACGGCCGTCAGTCATCGATCCTGATCGGAATCGCCGAGCGTCACGTGCCAGTCGGCCGGCGTCTCGTAGAACGCGGACGGGACGTCAGCCCCATTCACCTTGGCGACGAGCTCCATCGTCGACTTCACCGAGTAGTAGCCGGACTTGCGCAGCAGCCGTTTGAACGCGTCGTGCGTGGCGAACGTGCGGATCTTGTCCGTGTCGGCCGCGCGCGCCTCGCGATCGACCCAGCGCAGGAGCGTGACGATGCCCGCCGTGTCGTCCGGGTCGGCGAGGAAATCCACGAGCAGCGTCACGCGCCCTCGCGGTTCCTGGATGTGACGGTACACAACGTAGCCTGCGGCTTCGCCATCGTCGCGCACGAGCGCGGCAACCGAGTAACGGACGTGCGGCGCCTGCGTGTACTTCCAGTTCAAATACGGTGCGTCGCGGCGCACGGCGAACGCGAACCGGCCGCTCAGCCGTTCCCACAGCCGCGTGAAGCTGTCGTCGAAGGAATGGATCGGCCGAACTTCGCCCTGCAACGGACGCGGGCGTGCGACGAGTCGCACCCAGGGCAGCGTGATGTACGAGACGAAACGGTTCAGGCCGACCGGCCACGTGGGCCGCCGCAGCGCGCGGCGGCTGAGCGGCTTGACGAAACACGGCACGGGACCAACGTTCGGCCAGCCCATCTTCTGGAACAGCCGATAGGACGCGTCCGACAGACCGAGGCCGAGCGACGCGCCCGTGTGGCGATCCCACGTGCGGAAGAGCTTGTCGCCGAGCCCCTGCCGCTGGCGCTCGGGCGCGACCATGACGTCCATGCCCCACGACGCGTCGATCTCACGGCCCGCGAGCGACAGCCGCACGGGCATCGTCGCGTACTGGCCGACGATGGTCGTGCCTTCGCGCGCGAGCCAGATGAGCGGGCCGTCGCTCGGCATGTGCGGGTTGAGGCGATACTGCCACTCCCACCGGAGCCGGTTCGCCTCGGCGGCATCGGGACCGAACACGCGGCGGTACAGCGCGTCGACCTGGCGGCGGTCCTCCGAGCGGTAGCGGTCGATTTCGGCCATGGTGAGCGCGTGGTTGTCGGTTGCCGTGCGGGCCCGCGGCGTCAGGCGGCGGCCAGCACGTATTCGATATTACTGATGAGCGCGTCCTGCGTCAGCGCGCTGTCGCGCAGCCATCGTCCGATGGGCCCCGGCAGCCGGCGGACGGTCCCGGTTACGTGCAGTTCTTCACGAATGATGCGCAGACCCGCATCGGCAATCTGCCGGCGCAGTCGCGTCACGCGAACTTTCTCCAACAGGTCGTCATGCTTGACGATACCCCGGCGCGCGTCACGGATGAACGAGTTCTCGTGCGCGGGCTCGCGCAGCGTCCACGGCGCGCGGCGCGCGAGGATCTGAAACGTGCGGAACGCGGCGCGGCGGCCGACGACCAGGTGCAGCGGCACCGGCACGCGGAGCCGCGGCAGGTGCGCGCCCGCGAATGACAGGTACGGCGCGGTCGATAGATAGCAACGCCCGCCAGCCGCGAGCACGCGTCGGCACTCGCGGAGATATTGCGTCGCGTTGGGCACGTGCTCGATGACCGCGTGCGACAGGACCAGATCGAAGCAGGCCGCCGTGAAGGGCAGCGCCAGGCCATCAGCGCGCGCGAACCGCAGGTTCGTGAGCCCGCGCTCGCGCGCGAGCCGGACGCCCGCGTCGCCGAAGCGATCGATTGGGTCGATGCCGACGACGAAGCGCGCGTGCTCGGCGAGCGAGAGCGGCATGCCGCCGCCGCCACAGCCCGCGTCGAGCACACGGCCGTCGATCGCGACGCCGGCGCGCTCGAGGAACGCGATCACCTTCGCGCTGCGGTAGTACTCGAAGAGCGCGTAGTCGTACTCGGATCGAAACCGCAGGTCGGCGTGCGCCTTGATGCGCTCGTCGCTAATCTCGCGCATGCGGCGGCGGGGTGTCGGGAAACTTGTCGATGAGCGCGGCCTCGTCGGCGCCGGCCGTCTCGTCCACCTCGAAGGTCGCGATCGTCCGGTGCCGCGGGAAATGATCCAGGATGCCCTGAATCAGGCCCGATCCGTCGGAGCTTTCGTAGCCGATGCGAGGCAAATCGTAGGTGAGTATATAGCGGCCCTGGCCCGCGTCGAACCGGTTCGCGTAGTTGCCGAACCCGTTGCCGACGAACATTGGCTGAATGCGATTGTCGAGCGACAGGCCGTTCGCGAGCTTGCCCTGGACGAGCGTGCCCGCCGGCAGGAGTTGGCCGATCGCGACCGACGCGTCGTAGTTGTGATGCGCCCGCACGCGCGCCCAGGCCGCGAATTGCCACGCGTCGCTCACGAGGCAGAGTGCGATGAGCACGGCCGCGACGCGCCCCGGCATCCGCCGCTGTCCGACGGTCGCCATCGTCCTGCGCCACGAGACGATGACGAGGAGGGTTGCGGCGAGTGCGAGCGCGGCGGAGAGACGAGTGATGCCCGACAGGTGGCCGGCGAGGATGTCGGCCGCGAAAAGTGGACGCAGCGCCGTTCCGAACACGAGATAGGCGAGGAGCGCGACGAGCGGCACGGCCAAGAGTCGCGTCCGCCAGGGCGCCGCGGCGATTGATGCGGGGACGAGCGTGGACGCCGACGTCAACGCTCGCGCGGCGGCGATGACGAAGATCGGCACGAACATCACGTAGCGCCGCTCGTTGCCCGAGTCATGGACGACGAGCTCGGCCATGCCGATGACAAGCCACAAGAGGAGCAGTCGATCCGCCGGACGCGACGTCCGCCAGCGCGCGGCAATCGCGACGAGCCCGGCGGCACCGAAGAGGACCTCGATCCCCATCTTGCTGAAGAGCCGCTGCACGACCGGCAGCCACGACGCGCGGTCGACGAGCGCGTGCAGCGTGTAGGACGGCTTCCGCTCGACGCTCATCTGCCAGTTGTAGAAGCGATAGTCCGTCCAGTGAGGTAGGACGAACCACAGGCCGATCACGCCGAAGACGACGACGAGGCCGGCGAGCGTCCAGAGTGCGACGCTCCGTCGCCGGCGCGCTTCGAATAGGCGAACGTCAATCGCCGCGTGAAGCGACGTGCCGCGCGCATTCCAGATCGAAAGCGCGGCCGTCAGCACGAGCGCCGCGACGAACGCGGCGGCCGAGGCTTTCGTGAACCATGCGACCGCGGCAGCGCCGCCGGCGGCGAGTCCGAACAAGGGACGACGATCGGACACGGCGAGCGCGGCCCAGCTCACGACCATCGCCGCGGCGACCGTGGATTCCATGAGCGCGGCCCGGTTCCACATCACGAACACGTAGTTCGTCGCGAGAAGCGCGGCGCCGACGAGCGCCGCTCGACGGGTGGCCAGCGCGTCGAGACCGATGAACACCGCGAGGATGGCGAGCAGGCCTGCGGCCACTGACACCGCGCGCGCCTGCCACGTGCCGACGCCGAACGTGCGGAACGACGCGTACTCGAGCGCCGTGAACACCGGCGCGACGTAGACGGGATTCCAGTCGTCGGTCCGCCAGGCGCCCCAGAGCGCGCGATTGCGCGCGTTGTGCGCCCACGCGCCTTCGTCGTGCCACACGACGCCGACGCCGCCGGCGATCGCCGGATCGGACCGTAACCAGGCCGTCCGCGCGGCGGCGCCCGCGACGAGGATCACGAGCAGGACAGCGGCAGCAGCGCGCGACACGTGGGTCAGAGCCGTGAATTATAGTAGCCCGGTGTCCGTCCTCCGGCCGCCCGATCTGTCGATGATCGTGCCGACCTACAACGAGCGCGACCGGTTGGCCGAGCTCGTGGAGGCGGTGTTCGGCGCCTGCGCGAACGCCGGCGTCGATCTCGAGCTCGTCATCGTCGACGACCATTCGCCCGACGGTACCGGCGCGCTCGCCGACGAGCTCGCGGCCACGCGGCGGATGAAGGTCGTGCACCGCGGCGGCAAGCTCGGACTCGGGACCGCGGTCGTCGCCGGCTTCGCCGTTGCCTCGGCCGCCGTCGTCGGCGTGATGGACGCGGACTTCAGCCATCCACCCGCGCTCGTGCCCGAGATGTTCAGGGCGTTTCAGGAGGGCCGCGCCGATGCGCTCGTCGCGAGCCGCTACATTCCCGGCGGATCGACGCCCGAATGGCCGATCGGCCGCCGGATCATGTCGCGCACGGCGTGCCTGCTCGCGCGTCCGCTCACGCCGATTCGCGACGCCGCGTCGGGGTTCTTCCTCATCCGCAAGGACATCGCGCGCGCGGTGACGATCAAGGCGGGCGGCTTCAAGATCTGCCTCGAGCTGCTCGTGCGCGCCTGGCCCGTTCGGCTCCTCGAGCTGCCGTACCGCTTCGACGATCGCGAAGAAGGCGAGAGCAAGATGAGCCAGCGCGAGGCGCTCGGCTACCTCGCGCAGTTGTGGGATCTCTATCGCGTGCGCTTCAACAGCAAGAAGCGGCCGCGACGGGAATACCGGCGCATTGCCAGCGCTCAGCCCGCCGCCAAAAAAAAGAACGGGCCGGCCAGCGCCGCCGACAGTCCGTCCTAACCGAAGCGATGTCACACCGTTCCATCACGCGCGCGTTCGTCGTCGCCCTGATGGCCGTCCTCCCGTGGCCGTTCGTTGCTGGATCGCAGGTTCGTGCGCAGGCGCAGGCTGCGCAAGCGGTGCCTGAGGTGCCGCGAAGTTCCGTCTCGCCCGACGATGCGGCCGTGCTCGCCGAAGGGTGGGCGATGCTCGCCAAGGGCGACGTTGCCGACGCGGGGCGGCGGGCGGACGACGTGCTGTCGCGATCGCCGCGAAGCGTGTCGGCGCTGTCGCTGGCCGTCGACGCGTCGCTGGCGGGCGGCGGGTCGTCGGCGGGACTCGGGCAGTACGAGCAGTGGCTCGGATCACGCACGACCGAGGAGCCGGCCATCCTTCGGGCCATCGCGCGCGCGTTGCTCATCGAGGCGGCGGGTGACGAGCGCAATCCGACGGCGCGCAGTGCCGCGCTCGACGCGCTCGCGCGCGCGGGCGAGACGGCGATGCTCGACGCCGAGCTGCGGAAGAAGGCCTACGCCGGCAGCGCGACCGAGACGCAGGCGCTCGCGGCTGGCGGCGACAAGCCGGCGCTGCAGATGCTCATCGCGCAGCTTTCGATTCCGGGCAACAAGCTCGGCGTCATCGAGGCGATTGCCGCGACGAAGGAGCCGGCGGCCGTCGCGCCGCTCGAGAATCTGCTGCACGACCCGACGGTCGAGACGCGGACGGCGGCCATCGATGCACTCGGCGAGATCGGCGATCCGTCGGCCGTGCCGTCGCTCCAGGCGGCGTTCCACGATCCGAGCGGCTATGTACGGCTGCACGCCGCGAGCGCGCTCTATCGGCTCGGCGACGCGAGCGGCATCAGCCTCCTGCAGGATCTGGCGCGGGCGCCGGCGGCCAAGGACCGGGTCTTTGCGGCGAAGGCGCTGGCGGCCCAGCCGGACGGGGCATGGATGACGCTGGTGCGCGGGCTCATCTCGAACCCGGATCCGGACATCCGGCTGGACGCGGCCACGCTGCTGGCCAAGCAGGACCCGGATTCGGCGCGCCCCGTGCTGCAACGACTCGCCCAGGACACGAACCCGGCGGTTCGCGACCAGGCCATGCTCGCCCTGATCCAGGATCTGCCCGGCGACCTGACGGCCCTTCGGATCTGGCTGCGGAGCGGCAACCGCATGGTCCGGGTCAACGCGGCCGGCCGGATTCTCGAGCTGACGAACTAGCCGATCCGGGCGGCTTCCCGCGAATTTCGCTTACAGAATTGACGCACGCCGGGCTACAATCTGGCGCGCTCGGTGGACTGCAGGCGATCGACCCAGCGGCCGATAACGGCCACGGGTTGCTCCTCAGACGCCGGCGGTGCCGAAACGTGACGGCACGTGCAGTCGTGAGTCCGCAGGCCGGCTCTCGAGGTGAACGGAAATTCAGAACGACGTACGGAGCTCCCGAATGATGTGGTCGTTGCTCGCCCGGAGCCGTTTCTCCCGCCAGTTCGTTGTCACTGCGATCGCCACGCTGGCCTGTGCCGTCGCCATTCACGTCGAGCCCGCTTCGGCGCAGTTGACGCTGCTCAACGGCGTCAGTGCGGCGCCGACGGCGTTCGTCAATCTCGTCGATGGCGTCGATGCCGCATACGATTCGGTCAATAACGTTTACTTGGTCGTCGGCGCGCGGAATCACGTGACCGGCGTGTTCGTGAGTCCGAGCGGCGTCCCTCTCTCCGCTCCGATCGCGATCAAGCCTCAGGCCGCCGGCAGTAAGCCGTTCGGCGCCATGCCGCACGTCAAGTACAGCCCGCAACTGGGTGGGTTTCTGGTGGCGTGGGCGGTGGAGGAGACGAGCGGCACCGACCAGATTCACGTCCGCACGGTGAAATATCCCGGCACGCTCGGAACCGAGAACGTCATCACCGATTCCACGGCGTATCTGACCGTCGGCGGCATTGCCATTGGTTACTCGCCCACGAGCCAGCGCTTTCTCGTCGTCTACAAGACGTCGCCGCCAAACCGCCTCCGCGCACAGCTCTTCGACATCAACGGCAACAAGGTCGGCGGTTCGGTCCAGATTTCCAATACCTTCGGCGATTTCCCGTCGATCACGTGGAACTCGAACGGCGACGTCTTCGGCGTGAGCTACAGCGGGGAAGATCAACACCAGGAAGACGTCGATCACTTGAATCATTTCTTTTCCGGGTTCGTGCGCGTGCCCGCGTCCAATGCGGCGGCGTTCGCGGCGACGCTGTTCAATCAGTCGGCGAGCGGACGGACGGCGGCGACGAGCGTCGAGTACAACCCGTCGACCGGCAACTATGTGATGGTGTGGCAGGAGCCGCAGCACGCGATGGTGTCCGAGATCAGCGCGTCGGGGACCGTGCTCACGATGGGCACGGCATCGACCGTCGTGGGGCGCAACTCCTACGATGCGCTCTCGGCCGCACTCAATCCGAACTCGGGGACGTTTCTGCTCGTGGGCTTGATGGGCAGCGGTGACGATGTGGGCGGCGCCGAGCTGAATGGGCACGGCGTGCGGACGTCGTCGTCGGACACCGGCGTCATGCTCAGCAAGAGTCCTCTCAGTCCGGCCGAGCCGGCGCGCTACACGCGGGCGACGCCGAACTTGGACGGCGCGCAGTGGGCAACCGTCTTCAACCGCAACTTCGGATCGGTGTTGACGCAGGAGGCGGCAACGTCGACGACGGGCGGCGGTGGCAGCGCGGCGTTCGCAGCCTACAGCGCGGGCAGCAGCTCAGGCAGCGGCGGAACGAGCACACCTCCACCCTCGAGCCCGCCACCTTCGGGGCCGACGTGCGCTGGAGCGTCGCGGCCGGTGTCGAGTTGGGTCTGCGTCACCGACAGCACGGGGACGGGCTGGCTGCCACCCGACAACCCGCGCACGCTCAAGTTCCTGAATGGTGGCAGCACGCCGCCGCCGACGAATCCGCCGCCGCAGCAGAGCCAGTCCACGCCGCCACCCACGACGTCGTGCACGACGTCCAAGCCCGTGTCCTCGTGGATCTGCGTGAACGGCGGCTGGCTGCCGCCCGATCACCCGCTCGCGATTGCGTATCTGGCGAGCCAGGGAAGTCAGGGGAGCCAGGGCAGCACGCCGCCGCCGTCCAACCCCTATGCTCCGTGCGTCACGGCGCCGCCCGGCACCGGTTGGGTGTGCACGGCTCAGGGCAACTGGCTGCCGCCCGACAATCCGAATGCGATTCCCGCAATGCCAACCTGCCCCGCGAGCTACGGCACGGCTCCAGGCCATGGTTGGATCCGGGTCGGCGACGGCTGGGTCCCGCCCGACCATCCGCTCGCCGCCAACGGCGTCTGCAAGGCACCGTAGACCAGACCGTTCATCGGCGCAGTTTCTTCGGGCGGCCGCGTTCACGCGCGGCCGCCTTTTTTCGTGGAGCTGAGAATTTCCGACCGATACGTCCAATTACCACGGAGGCCTGATTCGCACGCGGACCCGCACAGTGTTCTGTTGGCGCTCGGCGACAGCGATGAACGGAGATTGCACGTCCAGTGTGGACGCGCCGAGTGCGTCCACGATGTCCAGCACGAACGCCGCCGAAATGTGGCCGGGTCGGATGTAGACAATCCCGACGAATGAAGCTCCGGCGCGGATCGCCGATCGGCCGAACGCCAGATCGTGGGTGACGACGACACGACCTTGCCGCGTGGCGGTTTCCAGGACTTCGACATCCGGGCGTCCTACGAGCCCGTCGTCCCGAACCCCGCGCACGTCGTGGCCGCGCTCGACGAGGCCTCGGGCGACGTCGGGCGTGATGTTCTCGTCGGCGAAAAGTGGGAAATCGAGCGGCTTCACGCCGTGATCCGCAGATCCCACGTGCGTTCGCCTCGAAGCGTATTTGCCGCGTACCGAAACGCCGCGGCGAGACCTTCGGACGTGAGCTGGGGATACTGCGTCACGATCTGGGCAGGCGTCGCCCCGCTCGCGGCCAGTTCGAGCAGGAACTCGACGCTCAGTCGCGTGCCGCGTACGCACGGTTTGCCGTCGAGAATCTGCGGGTCGGCGACGATGAGGTCTTCGGCCATATGGCGTACTCCTGTGGGCTCATTCTAGCGGTATTTTCGGGACGCGATCATGGCCGTACGTCGCGCTGGAAGTGGCCGGGGGCCGACGATCGTGGCAAACTACGCGTCCGCGATGAGCGGGCGTTCAACGGGTAAAGCGACGTCAGGCGCCACGACGGGCTCCGAGACGGCCCGACGTGATTTCTCTGCCTCCGCGCGGCGTGCGGCGTACCGACGGCTGCGGGCGTTTCGTGGTTCGGAGGCGCAGGCATCGGACGTTCCGCGCCGGCGCGAGCCGCTCGAAGCGCCGAACGCGTCACATCGCCGTTGAGCCGCCGCACGCGGATGAGGCTCTCCTGTCGGTCCGTCCGCTCGCCGTGGAGTGAGCTCGGTCGTCAGGAAACCGAGACGCATCTGGCGAGGAGGGACTTCGATCTTCAGGAAAGCGAGACGCGCGCGCCCGTGAGCGGCTCCGATCGCCCGGAAAGCAGGATTCACCATCTGTGGCCCCGCCCTACGCCATAATGCCGGCCGTGCGCAGCAGCGGCTCGACAGCCGACAGTGCCGGGACCGCGACGATGCCGCGACCCCTGTCGGCGTTGTTGTCGCAGGTGCTCGTGGCCTTCACGGTCGAGCTCGACAACGAGTTCGAGCGGCAGATCGCCGCGGCCGGACATCCGGGCGCGCGGCTGTCGTTGATGGTGTGGCTGAACCTGCTGCGCTTCGTGCCCGACGAGGGGCGCTCGGTCGGCGGCCTGGTCACCGAGTCGCTGCTGGAGTCCACTCAGATCAAGCTGATGCTCGGCTGCTTGGAGCGGTGGGGCTTCGTCACCTTGCAGCCCGGCACTTCCGGTGAAGATACCGGCGCGCCGATCAGTCGAGCCAAGAGCGCCCGCTTCATGCGCGACGGATTCGGGAGCGGACGCGGCAT
Organism: Vicinamibacterales bacterium; assembly: GCA_035550595.1. Lineage (GTDB taxonomy): Bacteria > Acidobacteriota > Vicinamibacteria > Vicinamibacterales > SCN-69-37 > CALFMR01. The sequence goes on along the minus strand of DASZOV010000041.1, from coordinate 26,616 downwards.
CACGTCGACGTCGATCGTCCGCGCGACGCTGGCGAGAGGCGCGACGGCGAAGAGGATCTGGCCGCCGCTGCCGACACTCATCGAAGAGCGCTGGTGCGCGCGCTTTGGTGCGGACGAGATCGAGGACCTGCGGCGCAGCCTGCAGGCGTCCGTCGATCGGTCGACGGTCGAGCTGCCGCACGGATTCGTCGACGTGCGCGAGCGCGCCCGGCCGTTTCCTCAGCGGCAGGGACCGCCGCCCCGCGATCTGCGGCTGCCCGTGCTGCTGTCGCAGGTCCTGCTCGCCTTCGCGCTCGACTTCGAGTGCGAGTCGCCCGCGCCCCTGGCGCTCTGTGCGAACGCCATCCGCGTGATGGGCGATGCCGGGATTCCGGAAGGTGACATCCCCCGTCTCACCGGCAGTTCACCGGAGACGAGCGGCATCGGCTGGCAACTCAAACCCTACATCGTCGTCGGACGGGATCCGGCCAAGGCGCGAGGCAAGCTGGTGCGGCTTTCGCCGCTCGGTCTGGACGCACGGCGCCGCTATGACCGGCTGACGGCCGCGATCGAAACGCGGTGGCGTGAGGCACTCGGCGCTGCTACGGTCTCGAACTTGCGGGGCGCGTTGGAAGGCATCCTCGGTGCGGAGCGTGGCGACCATCCGCTCCTGTCCGAAGGACTCGTGCCGCCCCGCGGCACCATCCGGTCCGGCGACGTCGCACCAGCGCTGGGCCGATTCGACGTAGGCGCGGCGGCGCGAAAGCGGGCGCGCGATCTGGTCGTGCAGTCCAAGCATTTCGTGAGCGACCCGTCCGGCACGCTGCCGCACTATCCGCTCTGGGACATGAACCGCGGTTTTGGTCCGTAGAGCGCGCTCGCTCAGTGCTGCGGCGCGTGCGCTTCGAGTCTCGGCGCTGCAGCAGGTGACGCGTCGGTGATCTTGCGGCCGAAGAGCATGCGGGAGGCGACGTGCCAGGCGACGCCCCACTTGCTGAAGGCCATGCGCGCGACGTCACCCGCGTGCCGCGTGAGATAGCCGGGGCGCAGGTAGAAGCGGCGGCGCGCGCGGTTGATCGCGGCCATCACCGTCGACTCGCTCATCCCGCCGCCCTCCAGCAGGTAGTAGGAATATTCCATCCGCGACCAGTCTTCCGCGTGCAGCCAGCCTTCGCGTTTGGCCTTGGCGTAGAGCTCGGTGCCGGGATACGGCACGGCCGGGTAGAAGTTGGCGAAGTCGGGATCCAGCTCGACCGCGTACTCGATCGTCCGATCGAGCGACTCGGCTGTATCGCCGGGATAGCCGAGGATGAAGAACCCGAACGAGCGGATGCCCGCGCGGCGCATGTTGGCGATGGCCGTCCGGATCTTCTGTCCGTCGAGCCGCTTCATCATGTCCTTGCGGGTTTCCTCGGACTCGGTCTCGATGCCGAGCGCGAGCATCCAGCAGCCCGCGTCGCGCAGCCGCTGCACGAACGCCGGGTCGGTCAGGTTGTCCGCGCGCGCGTTGCCGAACCAGCGCACCGGCAGCTTGCGCGCGATGAGCTCGTCGCAGAACGCGCTGAACGTCTTCACGTTCAACGTGACGGTGTCCGCCCACAGATAGAAGAACGTCAGGCCGAACTGCCGGTGCGCGTGCTCGATCTCGTCGACGAGCGTCTTGGCGCTCTTCTCGCGGAACTTGTGGCCCTGGTGGATCGGCGCGACGCAGAAGTCGCACGAGTACGGGCAGCCGCGCGACGTCTCGACGAGCACGTACGGCTGGTCGACGAGCGGCAGCCGGTACTGCGAGACGTCGAGCAGGTCCCACGCCGGGTACGGGGCCTGGAGCAGGCCCGTGAACGTGCCGTGCGCGCGGTGGGGGACGATTTCGCCGTTGCGGCGGAAGGTGAGATTCGGAACCTCTTCGAGCCGGTCGATCGAGTCGAGCGCGGCCAGCGCCAGCAGGCCGTCCTCCGGCTCGCCGACGAACAGCCCGGTCACGCCCGGCGCGCGTTCCATCGCGTCGCGCGGCGTGCAGGATGCATGCGGGCCGAAGCTGAAGAGCGGCGCGCCATACCGCGCCGCGAGCGTGGACATGGCCACGACGTCGGCATCGAACGTCGGCGTCGTGCTCGGAAAGACGATGAGCGTCGGCGTGAAGTGCTCGTCGTCGAGCCGCGCGATGAGATCCGCGACCGACTGCCGGCTGGCCGTGAGATCGACGAGGCGCACGTCAGCGCCTTGCTGGCGAAGCAGTGCCGCGGCGAGCGCGAGCGTGTAGGGCGGCTTGGTCGTGCCGAGCACTTCCTCCCGCTCCTGACAGCGGCCCTGCCGCGTGAACGCGATGCCGCCAACGAGCGGCGGATTGACCAGAAGCGTGCGGGCACCCAGCATAGGTGATTCAGTCGACAGCCCAGATCTCGACGATCGGTCCCGGCCGCTCGAGCGCATCGTCGATGCGCGTGTCGGCGTTGTGCAGGAACGGCGCGACGGCCGCCTGCCGCTCGGGGCCGACACCAGGCCGGTACGGCGAAAACGACGCCAGCATCCGGCCCTCACGCGCGAGATCGGCTCTCAATGACACGAGCGACGGGTCGGGCACATTGTACCGTTTGAGTACAACGTGTGTCACGGCAAGCGCCCGCAGCGGCGCCAGGCCGTCGCCGGCATCGAAGGCCGCCGGATCGACGTAGATCTTGTCCGTGTCCAACCCGCCAGCTCCCAAATAGATCGTTCGATAGGCCGGCTCCGGATACGGGTCGAGCGCAAGCTCGCGCCGGAACTTCACAGAAGCGCGCTCCGGGCTCCCCAGGTGCGCGGTGAGCGCTTCGACGAGCGCTTCGCGCGACGGCCGCAGCGGCACGCTGTATGGCTGCACGAGCACGGACGTGCCCGGCGGCAGTTCGCGCTCGATCCATTGCAAGGCCAGCGTGCGCGTGTCGGTCTGCCGGAAGAAGCGATCGATGTGCAGGCTCGTGAGGCCGGCGGGTACGGCGGCCAAGGCCAGCACGACCCCGGCGACAAGGCGCATCGCTGGTCTCGCAGTGGCGAGTTGCGCAATCGCACGGCCGGCGAAGAGCGCGACGAACGGGACTACGGCGTTGAGATAGCGGCTCGCTGGAAACGTGTTCGCGATGAAGAGCAGAAATGCGGCCGGAAACGTCACCGCGAGCACCGCCCGTCGCCTGTCACCGGCTGCCGCGATGACGAGCCCCGCAATGGCGAGCACGAACACCACGACGCCAACCGCATCGCGCGCGAGCCAGGCGAGGTAGAACGGCGCTGCGCCGAACCACGTCGTGACGCGGCCCATGACGATGTCGTGATTGCTCGTGACGTCCTGCAGCGCGCGTCCGAGATCGACGAAGAGGAACGGCGACGTCAGGACAACGGCCGCGGCGCACGCGAGGCCGGCCGTCACCAGACGACGGACGATCGTCGCGATGCGGGATCCGCCACTGACCGGCGCGAGGACCGCCGCCGCGATCATGGGCGCCACGAGGACGATGGCGTAGTAATGCACCGACATCGCCAGTCCAGCGACCACGCCGGCGAGGATCCAGCCGCGTGGCCGGTCACGCGCCGGGTCGAAGACGAGGCCGGCGAGTACGACGTGCGTGACGACGATGAGCAGCGTGACCGGGACGTCGTGCTTGATGTAGTGCGCGTCGCGAACGGCGAGCGGCGCGACGGCGAGCATCAACGCCGCGCCAAGCCCGGTGACGCGATCGAATAGCCGCGCGCCGAGGCGATGGACCGCGGCGACGGTGAGCACGCCACACACGACCGTCAAGACACGACCAGCGAGATAGATGAGCGTGGGATCGACGAAGAAGCTGCGCTCGAACGCGGCGAGCGACACGTACACGCCGGCGAGGTGTCCCGCCAGAAACCACAGGCCCTCCCACGCGAAGAGCACGTAGAAGTACAGCGTCGGATAGACGAAGTTGTGCGGGTTCAGATCGCCGCTGGAAAACGCGAGCGCACGGTTGAGGATGGCGACTTCGTCCGGGTTGTAGACCGCCGGCAGGCCATAGCCGAGGCCGACGACGCGCAGGAAGAACGCCAGCACGGCGATGCCGGCGACGAGGCCGGCCACGCGCATCGTGTCACTCCGCATTGCCCAGTGCCCGGCGCGGTCCGCGGCGCCGCAGGCGCGCCAGCGCTTCGCTCAGGAAACGGCGCTCGGTGATCCGTAGGAACCCGGAGGCCGCGAGCAAACACGCGTACACGACGACCGTGGTCGTGCCTCGTGCGAAGAAACCCGGTAGCGCCGGCAATGGTGGAATGACCCAGACGGCGACGACGGAGGCCACGACGCCCGCAATGACGATGCGTGCGATCCGTCCGACTTCATAGCGCATGGGATAGAACCGCTGCGCGAACACGAAGGCGACGCTCGCCTGTGTCATGTAGGACAAGAGAAACGCCGTCGCCGCGCCGATCGCGCCGTAGTGCGCCATCAGCGGCACGCCCGATCCGAGGCCGACGACGGCGGCGGCTCCGGTCGAGACCGGATAGAACGCCGTGCGATTCGTCAGGTTCAGCCCGATTGACGTCAGCAGGTAGAGGCCCTGGAAGGCGAGCCCGAGCGCGATCAGCGGCATGACACGCGCGCCGTCGAGGAACGCCGGCGTCGCCATCAGCAGAATCGCATCGTGCGCCACGGCCGTGGTGCCCGCGACGAGCAGCGCGAGCACAGCGACGCAGTACGTCGTCATCTTCCGCAGGATTTCCTTCGCGTTCGGCTCGCGCGCGGCTTCGTAGTAGAACGGCGCCCAGGCCGTCTCGAAGGAGCTGAGGAAGAACTTGATGCCCTGGCCGAGCGTGACGCCGATGTTGTAGATGCCGAGCTCGACGTCCGAGACGTAGCGCGCGAAGAGCAGACGGTTGCCACCGTCGAGCGTCTGGACCGCCACGCCGTGCGGCAGGCGCGGCAGGCCGAACCGCAGCGCGGCGCGCATCTCCTCGACCGAGAACGTCGGCCGGACGAGATCCGCGAACCAGCGCCAGAGGCACGGCAGCAGAACGGCCGTGACCGTGACGTCGGCCAGATACATGCCCGGGATGCCCATGTGCAGGCCGATGACGTAGATGATCGTCATCACGAGCGTGCCCGACGACCGCGCGAACTCGAACGCGCTGAACGTCATCGCCCGCTTGCGCATGCGCATGACGTGGAACGGCAGGAACGTGAAGCTGATGCAGAACGTGTTCACGAGCATCAGCCGCAGCGACAGCACCTGCCGCGGATCGTCGAAGACGTGGCGGGCGAATGGCCCTGACAGCGCGAGACACAACGCCAACACCACGGCGTTGACGCCCAGCATGAAGAAGAAGATCGTGCTCGCGAGTCGCTGCAGCTCACGGCCGGGTTGCCGGTCGTAGTAGAACCGCATGAACGAGCCGTCGAGGCCCCAGCGGAACACCACCTTCAGGAACATCTCGATGCCCCCGACGATGGCGAGCGCGCCGTAGTCGGCGGCCGTGAGGTAGTTGCCCTTGATGTAGACCGGCAGGAGCAGGAGGCGGACGACGGAGATTGCCACGCCGCCCGCGCCGTAGATCGCGACGCCGGAGATGAGGTCTTTGAGGCGATGTCGCACGGGCGATGACGGACGTGCGGACCTCGCGACGCGCGGATCGACGCGGCGCGTTCCCACCCGCGCGGCGGACGGGAGCGGTGACGCGCGGGGATTGTACTACGGCGTTCCGCGCCCGGGCGCGGGTTGGGTCGGCGTCACCGGGATGATCGGGACCGGCTGGATGCCCGACGGCAGGCCCGGCAGATTCTGTGGCACACCGGAGGCCGGCTGTTGCTGGGCCGGCTGCGTCTCGGGCGGCGGAGGCGAGCCGTTGGGCGCGCGCGCCGGTGGCGGCGGCGCCGCGGGCACGACGGGCGGAATCTCGTCGTCGGGCGATCCCTGTGAGGGAGGCATCACGTTCGCCGGTGCATAGGCCGGTGGCGTGTAGGTGTCGAACGATCCGCCCGCCGTCGGCGCGCTCGTGGCGAGGACGTAGATCGTTTCGTAGTTCGAGACGCTCGTGCTGCCCGCGCGCTTCGGCGTGAACACGTATCCGGCCGCGCCGCGGAGGAGCGACTCGAGCACGCGAACCTGCGGCTGATGGTCGAAGGCCACGGGCACGGGGAGCGGCGTCGTGAGCTTGTCGGCGTTGACGACGAAGCAGCCGCACTGGCGCGCCCACTCGCGGAGGATGTCGCTCGGCGAGACGTGCGCCGCGTGCAGTGTGACCGTGCCGTCGGCCGCGAACGACAACTGCAGCTCGCGCGCGCCGGCCGACTGAGCCGCGGCCGTGCCGAGACCGACGCCGAGCGTCGTCAGGACCGCGAGTGCCGTGCGAATCGTGCGGGAGAACATCAAATGGGATCCGCTGCCCGAGTATATCGAGTTCGACGTCGGCGGCCTCAGACCAGTTTGCCGACCCAGAGCGGTGAGTCCTTCTTCGGCAGATCGCACGACCGGCAGATTTCGGGCCCGCCCGACTGCAGATGCTGACGGCGCACGGCGCGATAGGCGGGCGAGTTCCAGATCTGCGCGATCGTCTGCGTGCGCAGATCGCCGAGCACGTTCCGGCCGTCGAAGTCCGCGCAGCAGAGCGAGACGCGGCCGTCCCACAGCACGGTGAACGTGAGCCAGAGCCGGTAGCACGGATAGTTCACGTCGGACGTGGCGTTGAGCGTGCCGGCCCAGTTGTGCAGGTCCGTGATGTGGACCTTGTCGGCGACGCGGCTCCACTCCTCGATGAACGCGCGTTCGTCGGCCGAGTCGTGCTGGCGCACGAACGACAGGATGAGCCGCGGACGCTTGCGTCCCATCTCCTGCCGCAGCCGCGCGAGCGTCCGGATGTTGCCGATGACGGTGTCGTAGTCGAGGTGGACGCGCGTGCGCTCGAACACTTCCTTGCCGGCCGCGTCCACGCTGATGTTGATGGCGTCGAGCCCGGCTTCGATCATCGCGCGCGCGATGTCTTCGGTGATGAGCGAGCCGTTGCTGATCATGCCGACTTCGGCGATGCCGCGCGACTTCGCGTAGCGCACCTTCTCGACGAGCTGCCGGTCGAGGAACGCCTCGCCGTAGTTGTGCATGCGCACGTGCGTGATGCCGAGCGCCGCGCACTCGTCGACGATCTTGCGGAACAGGTCGAAGTCCATCACGCCCTGCCGGCGGTGCATCTCGTCGCGCGGGCAGAACACGCACTTGGCGTTGCAGAGGTTCGTGCTCTCGATCTGGACGATGTCCGGCAGGCGTGGGGCGCGGTCACGGCCCGTGGCGGCGAGCAGCCGCCGGACGGGGCGTGCGTTGGCCGCGAGCAGGTGCTCGGCGGCGCGTCGAACGTGTCGGGTCACGGCCACGAACTTCGATTATGGCCGATGCGCCACCGGCACGGCCGCCCGCTCGTGGGCGATGACCCGCTGCAGGATCTCGTCGAGGCGCACGGTCGGCCGGTAGCCGACGAGCGCGTGGATCTTCTCGAGGCTCGGCACGCGCCGCGGCATGTCCTCGAATCCGGCTTCATACGCCTGGTCGTACGGGATGAGGACGATCTTCGACGAGCTGCCGGTGAGCGTGCGTACGCGCTCGGCGAGATCGCCGATGGAAATCTCTTCGGGGTTGCCGATGTTGAAGACCTCGCCGACGGCGCGCGGCTCGGCCATGAGCCGCAGGAGCCCGTCGACGACGTCGCCGACGTAGGTGAACGACCGCTGCTGTCGCCCGTCGCCGAACACGGTGATCGGCTCGCCGGCGAGCGCCTGGCGGACGAACGTCGGGATGACCATGCCGTAACGGCCCGTCTGCCGCGGTCCGACGGTGTTGAAGAGGCGGACGACGATGACCGGCAGCCGCCGCTCGCGGTGGTAGGCGAGCGCGAGGAACTCGTCGATGGCCTTGCTGCACGCGTACGCCCAGCGATGCTTGACCGTCGGGCCCATCACGAGATCCGCGCCCTCGACGAACGGCACGGCCGTGCTCTTGCCGTAGACCTCCGACGTCGAGAAGATGACCGTCAGCACGCCCTTGCGGCTCGCCTGCCGCAGCACGGTCTCGGTGCCGTGCACGTTCGTCTCGATCGTGCGTACCGGCGCCTCGACGATGAGCTTCACGCCGACCGCCGCGGCCAGGTGAAAAACGACATCCGCCTGGTCGACGAGATCAGCCATCACGGCCTCGTTCGTGACCGTATCGACGACCAGCGTGAAGTCGGGCCGACCGGCGAGATGCGCGACGTTCGCCGTCGATCCAGTGGACAGGTCGTCGATGGCCGTGACGCGATGGCCGCGCGCGAGCAGCGCTTCGGCCAGATGGGATCCGACGAATCCGGCGCCGCCAGTCAGGAGGACGTTCATGAACGGCGCCGCGCGAACGCGGGATCGGGACGAGACAGGTGCGTCATGAGATCTCGGAACGAGCCGGCGCGGCATCGGCCGGCATGAGCGCGAGGATGGCCTCGGCCGCCCGGCCGGCGGCGCCTCCATCGGCCCGCATCGCGAACTGCGAGACGAATCGAGCGGCCGCAGCCAATTGATCCGCCCGCGCCTGCCGATCATACAGGAGCGCGTCGAGCGCATCGCCGACCGAGTCGCGGTCCGCCCCGCGCACGGCGCCGGCGTCGACGAATGGCGTCAGGTTGTTCGGGAGGCCGACGACGAGCGCCGGGACGCCGAGCACGAGGCCGTCGATGGCCACCGTCGAGTTCATCGTGACGATCGCGTCGGTCGCACCGATGAGTTGAGCGAGGTCCGCGTCGGCTCCCGCCACGGAGATGTTCGAGATGCCGGCGGCGAGCGTGCGATAGCCGTCCGGCGTCTCGGCCGGGTGCGTTTTGACGACGAGCCGAAGCGACGGGCGAGCGGCCACGGCCGCGAAGACCGACGGCAGCTCGTCCTTGATCTCGGTGAACTTCGCCGCGAGGACGGCCAGCGCGCCCTCAGCCGGCACGCCGAGCGTCCGGCGCAGCTCCGCGCGGTCGTCGTTCGACTGCGCGCGCACGCGGGCGGCGAGCGCGTCGAGCGTCGGACTGCCCGTCACCTCGATCGACGCCGCGGGAAAGTGTCCGCGCCGTTCGAGATCGGCGGCCGCATAGCGATCGAAGACGAGCGTCTTCGTCGGATGCGGAAATCCGGCGTCGCCGTCCGCGCGGGGCGCGATCTCGTCGGGTTCGTGCCGGTAGTTCAGCCAGTGGCGATAGATGAAGCCGTGCTGCGCGCCGGCCGACGGCACGCCGCGCCGCCGCGCTTCGAGCACGATCGCGCGGCCCCATCCGCCGGCTTCGGCGTACGTGAGGACGACGTCCGGCGCGAGCACGTCCATCGCGGCACCGGCTTCGTCCATGGCGCGCGCCGACCAGGTCCACTGCACGCGGGCGGCATCTTCGAGCTCGCGCGAGAGGACCGGCCACAGATCGCAGCCGTCGACGACGGCAGCTTCGCGAATCGACGGGCCCGCCGTGATCTCGCGCGCGAGCGCGTCGCGATGCTCCCAGAGCGCGAACGCGTCGTGGAGCGCCGCGCGGGAGGCGAGCTGTTCGACGGGCACCACGCGCGGGCGGTCGCCTCCGGCGGCGACGACGGGATCCCACCAACGCCGCGCGCGGAAATTGCGCCGCGGCCCGACGCCTACATAAGTGATCGCGTCGCCAATGCGCGCGCGCAGTGCATCGAGGATCGGTCCCACATATCGCTCCGCCGCTTCATCGTCGCGGCCGGCGCGCCAGAAGGCCGTGTGGACGAAGGCGGCGACGCGTGCGCCCTGAGGCATTGCCGGCCTGGGACGCGAACGGACGCGCGAGAGGGAGGCGCTCCACTTGACGAGCCGGCTCGTCCACCATCGGCTCGGCGCACGGTCTGCAGCACCGTCGAAGTCGACCGACAGCCGCCGCGCCGCGCCGAACGCCGTCGTCGCTTCGCGCACAACGGGATCGGTCGCGTGAACGAGGAGTCGAGCCGGTGCGTCCGCGGTGATCGCGGCATCGAGTGCCGCAATGGTGGCGATGGCCGTTTCGAGCCGCCGCATCTTGTGCAGATAGATCTCGGTGAACCACCACAGCGAGTCGCCGCGATAGCGGAACCGCTCGCGCATCGTCTCGTCGCCGTAGCGCACGAGGCGCAGGCGCTTGATCCAGTCGCCGGCCGCCTGACGAACGGCCTCGCGGCGATCGGCGGTGAGCAAGGCATCGAACGACGTCCGACGCTCGTAATTGCCCGCGCTGATGCACGTGACCGCGCCGCGCATCTAGGAGCGTGACTCCTGACGAGCCTCGTCGAGAAGCGCGATGGCGGCAGCGGCAACGTCGTCGACGCCGATGCGATCGAGACATTCGGGCACGTGGCCGCGGCAACGTTCGGGCGGCAGGCGCACGAGACCGCACGGACTGCACGGAAGATCGACGCGGAGGATGCGCTCATCGCGCGCGCGCGGGCCGTAGCGCGCCGGATCGGACGGACCGAAGAGCGCGACGACGGGCGTGTCGACGGCGGCGGCAAGGTGCATGGGACCGGTGTCGCCGGTGACGAGCACGTCGAGCTCCGCGAGGAGCGCGGCGAGCGATGGGAGATCGAGCGCGCCGGCCGCGTCTATCACCGGCACGTCGACGAGGCCAGCACGGACTTCGTCGACCAGCGGCCGGTCGGCGTCCGTGCCGGTGAGGACGACCGTGCCGCCGCGCGCGCGCACGATCGCGCGCGCGGCGGCCGCGAACCGGTCCAGGTGCCACTGCTTCGACGGCCGTCCGCCGCTCGCGTGGATGCCGACGAGCGGCCGGCTGGCGCCGCCGACGAGCGCGCGCGCTCGCCGGACGGCGTCAGCCGGCAGCATCAGCGTCGTCGTCCGCGCCGCCGGGGCCGGCCCGGCGGGCCGGCCCGCGGCGCGGGCGACCAGTCGACACGCGTTCACCGACACGTGATCAGTTGGTGTGTAGTCAGCCGCGTCGGTGAGGAATGCACCGCCGCCGCCCGTGCCGTAGCCGACGCGGCGCGGCGCGCCCGAGAGCCACGCGAGAAAGTTGCTGCGGACGTCCGGCTCGAAGTTGACGACGACGTCGTAGCGGCGCACGCGCCAGGCGCGCGCCTTGGCGACGAGCGACGGCCACGCGTCGGCCTGGCCGTCGCGGGCGAGCCAGGGCACGGTGAGGATCTCGACGCGCGTGACGCCGGCGAGCAGCGCGGCGATGGGCGCGTTCCACGCGCCCACCGCCACGTCGATCTCTGCGCCGGGCCACGCCTCGCGGGCATCGGCGATCGCGTCACGCGTCATGACGAGATCGCCGATGCGCTCGAGGCGGAGGAGCAGGACGCGAGCGACGGCGCCGCTCGCCTGGCGCGGGCGGCGCCAGGCGAGCGGCGCGGTGGCGAGGTCCGCCAGGCGGACCATCCATCGTTCGCGCGCGTTGGGAATCTGCAGAGCGTGCGGCATCAGGCGCGCGGCGCGTGGCCGGCAGGCTCCATCATCCGGCGTTCGCGCGGCGAAGGGAAGTCGCGAGCTTCCGGGCCGTCGTGATCGTCCAGAGGGCGAATATCGGAATCACGACGAACAGCACGGCGCGCGGCACGACCCGCAGGTAGAAGAGATACATCCACCAGAAGTCGAGGCTGAACGAAAACCGCTGCGAGAATCCCCGGTCGTCGTCGAGCGCCAGCGTGGGAACGTCCGGGCTCGGCGCGCGGTCGAGGACGTAGTCCATGTTCTCAGGCAGCATGCCGGTGAGCGCGCGTGCGTTGCGGACGATCGGCGCCGAGTCCCAGCTCCAACGTTCTTGCTGCGCCGACGTGCCAGGCTCGGCGGCCGTCGCCGCCTGACTGACTTTCGCGTAGTCGACGAACACGCCCGGGATCTGCACGACGATGCCGACGACGATGAGCGCCGTGGCGAGGCGGCGTCGCGTGCGACTCGTTTGCGCGGCGAGGAGCGCGGCCCATCCCACGCCGAGATATGGCAGCACGACGACGAGATATCGTCCGCCGTACGAGCGGCCGCCGATCCAGTTGCCGAGCGTCGCGTAGAGAAGAAGGAACAGAACCGGCAGCGACGCCAGGAGCACGGCGACCGAACGGTCGCGCTTCATCAGCATCACGAGACCGGCGAGGCCGAAGATCACGACCGGCGAGTACAGGAAAATCGACGCGGCCGGGCTGAAGAGCAGGCCCATCAATCCCTGCAGGATGGGACTTCCGAATCCGGGGACGCGATCGCGCAGGAAACCCGAGTCGAGCGGATTGCCGAATCGCACGGCGTTGTAGATCAGCCACACGGCGATGCCGGCGCAGAACACGCCGACGAATCCCAGAAGCTCACGCCGGCGTGTGCTGAGCGCGCCGTCGTCTCCGAACGCGAGCCAGAGCGTGAGCGGCACCGCGGCCAATCCCATTTCGTGTCGCGTCAGGAGCGACAGACTGAGCCACAGGCCTGCGCGTGCGGCCCGCCACGGCAGGCGTTGTCGCACCGCTGTCAGGGCATCGATGACCGCCGCGAGCAATGTGAGCGTGGCGAGCGGCTGGTTGAAGCCGAAGCGCGCGTACGGCCACAAGAGACTGCCGAACGCCATCGTCACGCTCGCCAGCGTAGCGGCCGTGAGATCGCCCGTGACGAAAAGACTCAGCCGGAAGATCTGCCAGATGATCACCGCGACGACGAGCGTCTGGCCGAGCGCGACGGCTGCCTTCCGGATCGTCGTCGACTTGCCGGCACGCAGGCCCGTTGCCGCGACGACCGCGCGTCCCGCCAGATCGAACGGGACGTTGTAGAGCGACTGCACGATGCCGAACGGCGAGTAGTAGCGGCCATCGCGCCCGCGGTGCGCGTCCATGCCGAGCAGGTTGCCCGACATGGCGACCGATCCGTGATCGATCAGGTTCTCGGTGACGTCGAAGGTGACGACGGCGTCGGTCGAGGTCAGACTGCCGCCCGCGGTGACGAGATAGACGCCGAGCGCGAGCGCGAAGAGCCACCAGCCCACCGCGCGGATCCGCCGGTCGGACGCCGGCGCTACGGGCGCCATGACGCGAGCAGGCGGAATGGCACGATGAAGCGCGCCAGCCACATGTCGAACCACTCGCGCGGGTAGGGCGCCAGCGTGGTGAGTCCCTTCATGAAGGCCTCGTATTGTACGAGCAGCAACCCGTTGGCGACCACGAGGCCAGCGACGACCGCCAGGCGCCAGGGACGTATTGGCGCGTCCGACTGCCGCGGCTGCAGCCAGACCGCCAAGCCCAGCACGAACAGCGGAAAAAGCGAAAGGAATCGCCGCGCGCCGAAGGCTTCACCTGCCCACCAATCGGCGACGGCGGCGTTCACGTACCACGAGACGAGCAGCACGGCGGCGAGCGGCAGCGCCGCGGCCGGAAGGCGCCGTGCGAACGTCACGAGACCGGCGACGGCGAGGACGATGATCGGCGTCCAGGTGAAGAGCCCGTGGTTGTCGGAGACGAGCACGGCCGCGAGGTGCGGCGCGGTCCATCGCATGAACGACGGGCCCTGCGGCAGCGCGAACGGCTGGCCGTAGAGCACGTCCCAGACGACCATCTGCGGCGAGAAGACGACGAGCCACGCCGCGCTCATGGCGGCCGCGCCCGCGAGCTTCGTGCGCCAGCCGGTCGGCCAGCGCGCGATCTCGACGAGCGGGACGACGACGAACACGGCGTCCTGCCAGCGCATGAGCGCCGACGCGCCCGCGAGCGCACCCCACAGCGCGGCGCGCCAGACGCCGGGCCGATCGCGCGTTGCCAGCCAGGCAGCGAAGAACAGGGCGCCCGTGAACATCGACGCGGCGTGCGAGTACGACGGCGAGACGAGCGAGTAGTAGAGCGCGTGCGAGCCGAGCCAGATGCCGGCGGTTGCTGTCGCAGCCGACGCGCGATCGGTGAAGCGCGCCGCGAGACGGAAGGCGATCCACGCGGCGGCTGTCGCGGCGAGAATGCCGGTCACGCCAGGGACGAGCTGGAACGCGCGGCCGAAGCCGTCGGGCGGTATCCCGAGTCCCATCCACGCGCGTACCGTTTCCACGGCCGCGACGAGCAAATAAAGCGGCGCCCAGAGCAGCGCCGGGCCGATGGGCATGTAGTTGCGCACGTGCCCGGTCGCGGTGAGATCAGTGAAGACCCACTCGAGTCCGCGCTCGCCGCCGCGCAGGTGATAGATGCGCACGTAGTCGTTGCGGAAGTTCAGGTCGTGGTCGAAGACGAGCGAGCGGAGCTGGACGAAGTGGTGCGTCGCGTCGCCGAAGATGATGCGGCCGTCGGCTTTCGGAAAGAGCAGCACCGCGGCCAGGTAGACGACGAGCATCACGGCGCCGATGACGACGATCAGGCGTTCGAAGCGATCGACTGCGAGCCGCGCCGCGCGGCCAAGGCGCACGGCCGTCATGCCGTCACCTCGCGCCCGTTCGCCAATCGCCACGTCTCGGCCACGACGTCGCGAAGGAGCCAGGCCGCGAGGACGAGCGGCGTACCGGCCAGTACGAGCGCTCCAGCGCGCGAGATGACGCCGAGGTAATAGAGATACAGCCACCAGAAATCGAGGCTGAACGGTACGCGGTCGTCGAGTGTCGCGCCGCCGTCTTCGACGACGGTCGGCTGTGTCCCTGTGGCCAGCAGCCGGACGTTGTCGGGTACGTCTTCGACCGCGGCACGCGTATTCAGCACGAGCGGCGACCATTGCCAGACGTCACGTCGCGCCGATTGCGGCGGCTGACCTGCGGCAATGCCGGCGCGCGCGAAGTTGATGGCGACCGCAGGGATCTGCACGAGGACGCTCACCGCGCAGAGCACGGCGAGCGCCGTGCGCGTGGTTCGACGACGCGACTGCGCCCACCAGGCGGCGCCCGGCGCCACGAGCAGGGGCACGAGCGGCACGAGATACCGCGGCCCGTACGAGCGCGTGCCCAGCCAGTCGGCCAGCGTCCCGTAAAACACGAACATCGTCGTCACGACGCCGAGCAGGAGGATCGAGAGGCCGCTGCGTCGGCAGCGTCGCGTGAGGAAGCCAAACGCGAGAAGGACCGCCGGCGAAAACAGCACGATCGATCCCGACGGCGAGATGAGAAACGCGACGAGACCCGCACCGCCGAAGGCCGGACGATGACCGGTCGCAAGGGGATCGCCGAACCTCGCGGCGTTGATGACGAGCCACACGACGACGGCGGCGAGCGGTCCGATACTCGCCGCGGCCATGAGTCGCCAGCGTCGAGGCCGGTTCCTGACGGCAACGGCCAGCCAGACGAGGGCAACCGTCGCGGCCAGGATCATCTCGTGGCGCGTCAGCAGCGCGAAACCCAGAAGCGCGCCACCGGCGACGAGCAACCGCGCGCGACCGTCCAGCGCGCCGGCGCCGATGCCGTAGACGCCGCCAGTCAGCGCCGCCGTCGTGAGCGCGGCGTTGAAGCCGAAGCGCGCGTAGGGCCAGATGAGCGTGCCAAACGCGAGAACGAGCGCCACGCCGACGCTCGCCCCGACGTCGTCCGACAGCCGCCATGCGAGCAGGAAGCCGACGGCGACGGCAACGGCGGCCGGCACGGTCGTGGCCAGCGCCACGGCCGCTTTGGGCACCGTGTCGGCTGCGCCCACGTGCAGGCCCGTGACGGCAACGAACGCGCGCGCCGCGAGGATGACGGGAATGTCGTAGACCGCCTGACCGATCCCGAACGGCGTGTAGTAGCGGCCGTCGACGCCGCGCCAGGCCTCGAGCGACTGCGTCGCGGGCACGTTCATCGAGTGCGTGGCGATGATCGATGTGGCTTCGTCGAACATCGCGACCGCATCGCCCGTACCGAGCGTGCCGCTCGCGGTGACGAGGTAGACCGGCCAGACCGCGCATCCAATCCGAATCGCCAGACGTCGAATGACGCGCGCGTCAGACGGTCTCGATGACGTCGATCCGGGGACGACCGCGGTCATTCGACGACCACGCGCGTGACGATCACGCCGAGATCGCGCGTGTCCTCCACGCCGAGGAGTGCCTTGGGATTCCACGTCGGCACGCGCAGGCGCAGGCGCGCGGGCGTCGGCCGCGCGGCGGCTTCGGCGGCGAGATCGGCCGGCAGCGTGAACGTGAACGGCTCGATCGCGTCGCGCGGCGTGGCCGTTCCGATGACGCGATCGTCGAGCGCCACCTCGACGGTTGCGGGCGGAGCCGTGGCCGGACGGCCGCCGTTGCTCATCCACACGGTCACGCGGCGCGCATCGGCGTTGATGCCGACGAGCAGGACGAACGACTGCCGTCCGCTCCACCGGAACGGTTCGCCCGTGTCGGGCCGCCGTTCTTTCGCGTAGAAGCGGACCACGTTGAGGTCGTCGAGCACGCCGACGCGCTGGTCGACCATTGCTGCCGCCGGACGTTCGCCGGTCGTCAATCGATAGAGGCCGTACTCGAAGTCCTTGCGGCGCACGCCGGAGGGATAGGCGTTCATCGGCGAGTCGTACTCCGGCACGTGGAACGCGCCGCTTGCGAGAGGTGAGGCGAGCAATCGGCGGCTGAGCAGATCCGTGCCGCCGCCTCCGAGGAACAGCACGCGGTCGTAGTGCGTTTCCGCCCAGGACACGAAGCCGTCGAGCATCTGCTTGGCCGGCGTCGCCGAATCGAGCACGAGCACCTGTCGTGCGTAGATGTAGGCCAGCGGAACGGCGATCGTATGCAAATCGGATCCTGCGTTGCGCGATTCGACGAGGAGCAGATCGCGCGGCCCGATGCGTGCGGCGAGCGACTCGAGATGGCCGATGAGGCCCGCGTACTCGACGTGATGACGCACGGGCGCGTCCGCGCGCCAGAAGATGACGGCGACCGGCGCGACGAGTGTGGTCAAGATGACG
This sequence comes from Vicinamibacterales bacterium, assembly GCA_035550595.1. Classification (GTDB taxonomy): domain Bacteria; phylum Acidobacteriota; class Vicinamibacteria; order Vicinamibacterales; family SCN-69-37; genus CALFMR01. Next base: position 9,836 of record DASZOV010000041.1, on the reverse strand, counting down.
GCACCGATGGTCGCGCGCGCACGGCCGCCGAGTGGCGTGGCGCCCGTGATTCTGTTGGCGATCCACGCACCGGCCACCGCGATGAACATCAGCGTGCCTGGCAGCGCGACCGCCAGGAAGCGGCGCGCAGTCCAGAAGTGCTCAGGCACGATGCGCGTCTTGTAGAAGAAGAAGACGCTGAAGACCGTGAACGTGAGGAAGAAGACCGGATCGCGCCAGAAGCAGAGCGCGATCACGATCGTGCCCGCGGCGCTGGCGACACCGAGCACGGCGGGCGAGAGATACCAGCCGAACGTGCGAAAGGCCATCGCGTCGCCGAGCGCCAGTCGTCCGCCGGGTTCGCGAAAGAAATACGCGTAGATCGCGAGGGCGGCGAGACTGACGGCAAGCGCGGGCGGCACCAACCGCCGGACGACGTTCGCCACGGCCTCGCGCCGGAGCAGGCGTCGTACGCCCCAGGCGACGACGACGAGCGCGGCGGCCAGCCACCATCCACCGGCCGCACGCGTGAATCCGAGCGGATAGGCCGAGTACGCACGCATCGGCCCTTTGAGGTACGAGAGCCCGATGGCGCCTCCGGCGGCGAGCGCGATCCAGAACGCCGGCCCGATCCGGTCGCGCGTCGCGCGCACGATCGTGGCGGCGGCCGCGAACGCGAGAAATGCGAGCACGATCTCGTAGCGCAGGAAGATCATCAGCCCGAGCAGGCCCGCGGCGACGACGCCGAAGAACACGCGGCTGCCCTCGACGGCCCGCGCGAACGCGAGCATCGCCGCGAACAGCAGCGCCTGCATGACGACTTCGCTGTTCGGATAGCGGCCGAACCACAGCTCGATGATGTTGAGGCCCGTGAGCGCGGCCGTTGCCGCGCCAGCCGCGCGGCCGAAGAGACGCGTCACCGTGAAGTACACGGCGAGAAGACCGAGGATCGCCCAGACGCCCGTCGCGTCGCGCGCGCCCGTGAGGCCATGGAGTCCGTAGCCGATTGCGATCGACGCGGGGAACAGATGCGGGAACTGACCGATCGTGCGGCCGATCGCCGGATCCTGGATGAAGAACCCCATGAAGCGCAGGCCGTAGTACTCCTCCTGCCGGCGCGTCGGCGGGAAGAACAACGCGCGATAGGGCTCGGGCACGGTGGCGATGACCGGCTCGTCGATCGTGAGCGATCCGCGCTGCGCGATCTGAATCCCTTCGTTGAGGTACGTCCCGGGATCCTTGCCGCCGAGCACGTACTCCGACGCAGGGAAGTACAACCAGCAGCCGAGCGCGATGAGCGCGAGCGGCACGGCAACGGACCAGGAGGGTCGCGGCGCGTGCTCGTCGGGCGTGTAGTGGAGGCGGCCGCGCCAGCCGAGGACGCCGACGATCGAGACGCCGACGTCGATGCCGACGAGGCGATCGAACGTATAGCGGCCAACGCCCGCGAGCGCGAGGACGACGACGAGCGACCAGGCGACGCTGAGGATGATGGCCCAGAAGGCGCGCTCGTCGGCGGCGAGCGCGGCGCGGCGCGGGCGAGCGAACCACGGCAGGCGGAAGGCGACCGCGCCCGGCAGATACGCGATCACGGGCGCCGCGAGCCAGGTCGCGGTCATCAGCCCGACGATCCCGCCGGCGTCGTCGGACGCCACGTCGCGATGGTCTCGGCGATGACGTCGACTTCGGCCTGCGTCAGCCGCGGATGGAGCGGCAACGAACAGACCTCGGCCGCCGCGCGATCGGCCGCCGGGCACTCGGCACCCGCAAACGCCTGGAACGCCGCCTGCCGCGGAATCGAGATGGGATAGTGGATGAGCGTGCCGATGCCGTGCGCGTCGAGGTGCGCCATGAGCTCGGCCCGCCGGGCGCTGCGAACCACGAACAGATGATAGACGTGTCCGGCGTCGGCTTCGCGCGGCACCGTGACAGGCGCGCCGGTGAGACGCTCGCGGTATCGTCGCGCCAGCGCGCGCCGCTCGGCCGTCCACGCCGGGAGTTCTCTCAGCCGCGCGGTGAGGATCGCCGCCTGGATCTCGTCGAGCCGGCTGTTGACGCCCATCTCGACGTGCTCGTAGCGATTCGCCTGTCCGCCATTGCGCAGCCGACGCACGCGTTCGGCGAGGGCCGCATCGTTCGTCACGACCGCGCCGGCGTCGCCGAGCGCACCGAGATTCTTCGTCGGATAGAAGCTGAACGCCGCGGCCGCGCCGAACGTGCCGACGGGGCGGCCTTCGCACGTCGCGAGATGCGCCTGGCACGCGTCCTCGACGACGGCCAGTCCGTGTCGCGCCGCGATGGCCATGATGCGCGACATGTCCGCCGCCTGTCCGTACAGGTGCACCGGCAGGATGGCGGCCGTTCGCGGCGTGATCGCCGCTTCAATTGCCGCAGGATCAATCGTCAGCCGCTCCGGATCGATATCGGCGAAGACCGGCGTGGCACCGGCCATGACGATGGCGAGCGCGGAGAAGGCGGCCGAGAGCGGCGTCGTGATCACTTCGTCGCCCTGGCCGATACCGAGCGCGCGCAGCGCGAGCACGATCGCGTCGGTGCCAGTGCCGACGCCAACCGCATGCGCAGCGCCCGAGGCGGTCGCGAACGCGCGCTCGAAGGCGTCGAGCTCAGGTCCGAGAATGAACCAGCCGCGCGCGAGCACGCGATCGATCGCGCGCCGGACGGCCGCCTCGTCGGACGGCACGAGCGACATGAACGGGATCGACGGCGTCATGCCGGCTGCGGAGCGTGGGCCGGATCGTCGACGTACCGATCGAAATGCTGACGATAGTAGGCGAACGTGCGGCGGAAGCCTTCGCGCAAGTTGACCTTCGGCTGCCAGCCCGTCGCGGCCGAGAACTTGGACGAATCCGAATAGAAGGATCCGATGTCGATGCGCCGCTGGTCGTCGGGCCACGGGATGAAGCGCATCGATCCGCGGCCAGCTTCCTCGATGAGCAGCCTGACGAGATCGCGATGCGCGATGGGCTCGTCGCCGCCAACGTTGAACACCTCGCCGTTGCACGCGTCGCTCGCGCCCGCCCGCAGGAAGGCGTCGGCCGCGTCGTCGACGTAGACGAAATCACGCACTTGCGATCCGTCACCGTAGATCTGGATCTCGCGGCCCTCGAGCGCGAGGCGGACGAACCAGCCGATGAAGCCCTGACGGTTGTGACGAATGAGCTGCCGGGGACCGTAGACGTTCGTCAGCCGCAGCGAGCAGGCGCGCACGCCGTAGACGTTGTTGTAGACGAGGTGATAGTTCTCGCCCGCGGCCTTGTTGATGCCGTTGATGTCGGTCGGCCGCACGAGGTGCGTCTCGTCGACGGGCAGTCGATCGGGTCGTCCGTAGACTTGCCGCGTGCCGGCGAAGACGACTTTGGTCGTCGGGTTGTACTGGCGGCACGCTTCGAGCAGGGTGAGCTGGCTGCGGCAGTTGATCTCGAGGTCGGTGTGCGGGTCGCGCATGCTGTCGAGATGGCTGACCTGCCCGGCGAGGTTGAAGATCACCTCGCGTCCGCCGACCAGGTAGTGCATGGTCGTGCCCTGCCGGATGTCCGCGATGTTCACGCGCAGACGGTTCTCGACGTCCGCGACGTTGAACAGGTTGCCGCCGTAGTCCTGCAGGAGCGAATCGACGATGAGCACGTCGGCGCCAAGATCGACGAGCGCGTGCGCGAGATTCGAGCCGATGAAGCCGAGGCCGCCGGTGATGAGCACACGACGGCCGCGGTAGAAGTCGCGGTAGTCGGCGGTCATGACGGTTCGTGGCCCGGCTCGGATCCGGCGACGGCGGCCGCGGCACGCCGGTGCCGCCGCAACACGACGAGCTCGACCCACAGCTTCGACACGTCGATCGCCGTCCGCACGAGCCGCCGGACGTTGAAGAACTGCGATCGTCCGAAGGCGCGGTGGTAATGATGCACCGGCACTTCGGCGATGCGGAAGCCGGCGTCGTGGATCTTCTTCATCATCTCGAGGCAGATGACGCCGCTGTTGCGCTCGAGCCGGACGCGGTCGAAGATCGACCGCCGCATCAGCCGGAAGTCGCAGTCCACGTCGCGTACGGGAAAGCCGAAGAGCAGCTTCACGGTGTGATGATACAAGCGCCCGATGATGATGCGGTGCAGCGGATCGGATCGGCTGATCTTGTAGCCGTTGACGAGATCCACGTCGGCCGTGAGGTGCGGCCAGAGGAGCGTCATCTCCGACGGATCGTACTGCGCGTCGCCGTCCGTGTAGAAGATGACGTCCTTGCGCGCCTCGGCAAAGCCCGTGCGCAGCGCGCCACCGTAACCGCGGTTGCGGCCGTGATGGATGACGCGCACCTCGGGATACGTCCGCGCGAGTTCGTCGGCGATCTCGCCCGTGCCGTCCGCGCTGCCGTCGTTGATGACGAGGATCTCGAAGTCGGATGTGAGCGTGGCCGCCGCGCGGTGCGCGGTGATGACCAGGCTGGCGATCGTCCCGCTGTCGTTGTACGCGGGAAAGAAGACCGTCAATCCGGGAGGCGATTGGTGCGGATCGCTGGCCATGGCAGGCGGCTCACGCTAACACTCCCCGGCAGCTTCGGACAAGGCCGCGGACAGGCGTCGCATCCGCACGTATGGCAGGACGACGCGCGCGCAGACATCGAGGCGGACGAGGTTACCGCCGGCGGTCTCGCTCGACCAGGCTCGTATAGATGGCGTCGAGTCGCTCGGCGACGCGCGGCCATCCGAAATCGCGAATGACGCGCGCCCGTCCGGCGGCGCCAATGGCATGCGCGGCGTCAGGATGCGACGCGAGATCGCGAATGGCGCCGGCGAGCGCCGCGGCGTCGCGTTCGGGCACCAGTCGGCCCGTCACGCCGTCCTCGATGAGCTGCGGCAATCCGCCCGCCATCGTCGCGACCACTGGTGTTCCGCTCGCGACGGCTTCGAGCGCGAAGTTCGGGAGGCCGTCGACGTTGCCGGCTTCGTCGTGAACGGACGGCACGGCGATGACGTCGGCGGCCGCGGCGAGGCGTGCGATGTCGTCCTGCGAGCGATTGCCGACGAGCGCGATGGCAGGAAGCCCGGAGGCGCGCGCGGCGAGTTCATTCCGGAGATCGCCTTCACCGGCGATGACGACGCGAAGGCCCGGGAAGTCCGCGGCGAGCAGGCGCGCCGCGTCGATGAGGTACTCGAAGCCTTTCTTGCGGACGAGCCGTCCGGCGGTGACGACGAGCGGGCCGCGATCGATGCCGAGCTCTCGACGCACGGCCTCGCGCGCGGCCGCGTTCGGCGCGAAGCGTACGCTGTCGACGCCGTACGGCAGCGTCTCGCTGCGATCCTCGCGCGCGCCGAGGGCGAGGGCGCGCTGCCGCAGATCGTCGCTGCAGGCCGTCACCCATCCCGCGCGATCGAACGCGAAGCGCGCGGCGCGGCCGGCGGTTCGGTTCTTCTCGGCGACGTACACGTCCGACCCGTGCAGGCTGATGACGACTGGCCGGCGCCCGGCAGACGTCACCGCGGTGACGCCGCCGGGCACGACCCAGTGACCGTGGACGACCGTGGCGCCGCGCTTCGACGCGACGCGCCAGGCCTTGTACCACCCCGCGGCCAGCGCGGCCGGCGCCGCCATCCAAGTCCGCGCCTTGAGCGCGGTGTCCGCGCGCAGACCCGACGCGTAGCCGAACACGTTCAGCGCGGCAACCGGCGCGTACTTGTAGAAATGGAAGAAGACGCCGTCCTCGACGCGTCCGCGCGTGATGGCCGGGTGCCACGGCGCGACCACGTGTACTTCGTGGCCACGCGCGGCAACGCCTTTCGCGATCGGCTCCATGAAGCTGCCGATGCCGTCGCCGGGAAAGCGCGGGTACGAGCTCGCGATCATGACGACGACGTGGCGCATCGTCAGCCGCGCGGAGGCGTCACTCGGCCGCGCGAGAGCACGAGACGCCACGGCGTGACGAGCGACTCGCCAAGCACGCGCGACGAGACCTTCGAATAGCCTTCCTGGCGCTCGACGAAGACGATCGGCACTTCGCCGATGCGGCAGCCCGTCTTCGCGGCGCCGTACAGCATCTCAGTGAGGAACGCGTAGCCGCCGGCGCGCACGGCGTGGAGCGGCTGGCGGGCCAGCGCCTCGCGGCGCCACGCGCGGAAGCCGCTCGTGCAGTCGCGCGTCGAGAGGCCGGTCACCGTGCGGATGTAGCGATTGGCGAACGCGCTCAGCGCGATGCGGTGCAGCGGCCAGTTCACGACGCTCACGCCGTGGAGGTAGCGCGATCCGATGACGAGATCGTGTTGGTCGAGCGCGCCGACGAGATCCGGCAGGTACTTGGGATCGTGCGACAGGTCGGCGTCCATCTGGATGATGGCGTCGGCTCCAGACGCGATCGCGTGCGTCAGGCCGTCGACGTACGCCAGCCCCAGTCCGCGCGCACCGGTGCGGTGCAACACCTGCACGCGGCCGTTCGTCTGTTCCGCCAACGCGTCGGCAATGGCACCGGTTCCGTCCGGCGACTGGTCGTCGACGACGAGCAGCGACGCGAAGTCGTGCGCGAGGATCCCCTCGGCCACACGCTCGAGATTCGGCCGCTCGTTGTAGGTCGGCAGGACGACGAGCGCGTTCACGAGCGCGCTCCCAGGCGTCCGACCGCCGCGCCCGCGAAGAGGATGAGGACCGGATCGATCACGGGCAGCCGGAAGCGTTCCTGCGGAAAGAACACGAGACACATCGCGATCGCCGCCGCGAGCATCAGCCACGTGCCAGGCATCGCGGACCAGCGCCGGCCGCCGATGACGAGTCCTGCGATGGCAAGCGGCAACAGCAGCCCGTACGAAACGACCGATGGGACGCGGTACCGCGACGAGTGCAGCGTGTAAGACGGTCCGATGGGCACCACGAGATAAAAGAGTTTCCGCGCCTCGAGCCGAAGCCAGTCAGCCGGGTGCGTCCTGATCCAGGCGAACGCTTCCTGATAGTAGATCGGCTCCATCTGATCTTCGGTCAGCGTCGGGTGCGCCGCGTGCAACGTCTGGCTGGCGCGCTTGATGTCGGTATTGGCCGCCATGTCGCCTTCGCCACGCGCGAGGGCGTTGTTGCCGGTCCAGAACGTGACGCCGCCCTCCGACGCGACGAGCACGAATCGCCCGTCGCGCACGTAGTTGCGCAGGCCCCACGGCACGAGCACGAACGCCACGCCAACCGCCAGCACGATCGCCGCGACGAGCGCACCAACAAACGACGTAGGGGCGGGCCCCAGTGCCCGCCCGGACACGAGGTCAGCGGCCCCCCGTGGCCGCCCGGACACTGGCGCCCGTGCGTGTCCGGACACTGCGCCTATTGCACCCGTCACGACCAGCCACAGCATGACGAGCGGCACGACGAGCATCAACGCGCCGCGAATGAGGATGCCCGCGCCGATGACGAGGCCCGCGATCAGCGCGTGCGCGATCGACGGTCGACGGGCGAGACGATCGATCAACAGGATGACGACAAGTCCGACCGGCCAGAAGAGCGCCTCGCTGAAGGCGTAGCTCGGCAGCCAGACCAGCGGCGGATAGACCGCGGCCACGAACGCGGCCGCGACGCCCGCGCGCGCACCTGCGACGCGCCCGGCGATGATCCCGATGAGCAAAACGCCGATCGCGCCGACGACGCTCTGCGCAATCTTGACGGCCGCGGGCATGGACGTCGTGACGCCGTGACCACCGCCGACGATCGCCAGGAACGCCGGATAGCCCGGCGATCGGCCGAACGGCTGCACGGGGCTGTCGAGGACGACGGCGTCGTAGACGAAGCCTCGGCCGGCGGCGAGGCTGCGCGCGAGCGAGAGGTACTCGCGCTCGTCGCGCGTCAGCGGCTGGCCGACCCAATAAACGAGCGAGAAGGCGAGCCGCAGCGCAAGACCGATGACGACGGCGACCGTGAGCCAGCGGCGCATCGCTCGCAGGCCGGGCACGGCCACAGGCGAGTCGGATCCGGACGCGGCGAGCGAACGATCATCGGCGCCCATCGAACCGCAGCGCCGAGACCTGCTCGGACACGAGGCCGACGAGCAGGATCACGATCGACGACATGACGAGCAGCACCGACGAGTTGGTGACGTGCCGCTGGGTGACGACGGTCCACACCGCGTAGCCCGCGCCGAGCAGGAACGAAGCCGCGGCAATGGGCAGGAACACGCGGAGCGGACTGAAGATCGTCATCACGCGCAGCATGATGAGCAGGAATTTGGGCCCGTCACGCGAGAGCCGGATCTTCGACGTCCCCACGCGCGCGCGCGCCTCGACCGGCTCGAACGCGACGTTGTATCCCGCCTTGATGAAACACATCGTCGTCGTCGTGGGCGTCGAGAAGCCGTTGGGCAGCAGGCCGATGAACTCGAGGAGACACGCACGTCGCGCCGCGCGGAAGCCGGATGTGAGATCGGGCACCGGGCGCTCGGTGAGAAACGACGCGAGGCCGTTCAATGCGCCGTTGCCCAGTCGTCGCACGAAACCCGCCTGCGTCGCGCTCGAGCGCGCGCCGACGACGAGATCGTACTCGCCGAGAAGGCTCGTCAGGCGAACCGCGTCCGACGGCTTGTGCTGGCCGTCGCCGTCCACGATCAGGATGTAGTCGCCGGTGGCCGCGCGGATGCCGCTTTTGACCGCCGCGCCGTTGCCCTTGTTGTACGGATGCCGGATGACGCGCGCGCCGGCGGCTTCCGCTTCCGCACCGGTGGCATCGGTCGACCCGTCGTCGATGACCAGGACTTCGCGCCAGGGCGCCGCCGCCAACAGATCGCGTACGACGCCGCCGATGGCCGCCGCCTCGTTCATGGCCGGAATGAGCACCGATACGTCGCCGGGCGCCGCCATCAGCGGTGCGACTCCTCACGCTCCGCGGCGCGCCGGTCGAGCTCCATGCCGCGAACTCGATAGAGCACGTCCTCGAGGAGTTTTCGCGTGCCCGAGAGGATGTCAGCCACCAGGCCGATCAACACGATCTGGAAGCCGACGATCATCAACACGGCCGAGAAGATGAGCGATTGGATCTTGCCGGGCTCGTAGGAGAAGAAATAGTAGTAGAGGAACCGGAGCGAGACGAGCAAGCCCAGCGCGAAGATGACGGCGCCGATGTAGGTGAAGACCTTGAGCGGCTCGTACACCGCGTAGATCCGCACGATCGTCGCGCCCGATCGCTTCAGGTACGACCAGATGCTGTGAAACAGCCGCGACGGCCGCGTGCGCGGGTTGGTCGAGACCGGCACGTGCGCGATGGCCATCCGCTTCTTGCCGGCCTGGATGATCGACTCGAGCGTGTACGAGAACTCCGAGACGATCGTCATGCGGAGCGCGGCATCGCGCGTGTAGGCGCGGAATCCGCTCGTCGTGTCCGGGACGGTCGTGTTCGACACCTGCCGCACCGTCCAGCTCCCGAGCCGCTGCAGCCACCGTTTCGACCACGACATCTGCCGCTGATCGCGGATGTTGCGATCGCCGATGACGATGTCCGCCGTACCGGCGAGGAGTGGCTCGACGAGCCGCGCGATGTCGGCGCCCGCGTACTGATTGTCGGCGTCCGTGTTGACGATGAGATCGGCGCCCGCCTGCAGGCTGGCATCGATGCCGGCCATGAACGCGGCCGCCAGTCCCTTCTGGCGCCGCAGCCGCACGACGTGATGCACACCGTGCGCGCGCGCCACCTCCGACGTCCCGTCGATCGACCCGTCGTCGACGACGAGCGTCTCGATGCAATCGATGCCGGGGATCGCCGTCGGCAGATCGGCGAGCGTGCCGGGCAGCGTCTGCGCCTCGTTGAGGCAGGGAATCTGGATGACGAGCTTCATGCGCCGATGAGCGTCTCGATGACGCCTGTCCAGGTGACCGTCCGCGCGCGATCGTATC
>DASZOV010000040.1:0-17448 GCA_035550595.1 Vicinamibacterales bacterium | reverse complement strand
GGTCGTGAGCTTGAGCTGCGCCGGGATGTCATTGGCCGAGAGCGCGACGGGATGGAAGCCGTTGTTCTTGTACCACTCCACCATGCGGTCGTCGCCCTGGCTCGTGTAGAGCTTGGCCTGCTTGACGTCGTCGAGCGTGCGGAGCGGCTTCTTCGAGAAGAGCTGCACCCAGCCGCCGCTTCCCCAGGCCAGCAGATGGAAGCCTTTGGCCTCGAGCCGCTGTTCGAGGATCGGCGTGAGCTTCTGCTGGACGTCGGTGGCTTCGGCGTCGTTCTGGAAGAAGAACGGCATGCCGAAGACGTTGAAGGCGTCGTCGATCTGCGAGAGCCCGGCGACCATCAGCAGGTTGGCCTGGAGCTGATCGACGCCGGGCCGCATCATCCGGATCGTCGAGGGCTCGTCACCCTGCGTGCCGCCCGGATAGACGATGAGCTTGACGCGGCCGCTCGTGCCGGTGGTCCAGGCGGCGCCCATGTCGAGCAGCGCCTTGTGCCAGGTCGAGTTGACCGGCGCCTGCGTGGCGAGCTTGATGGTGAGCGGCGCTCGGGCGAGCCCGGGCACGGCGAGCGCGGCCACGAGCGCGAGACACAGAGCGAGCGAGCGGATCGAGCCTGACATCCCAAGTCCTCCAATTGTCGTGACGCGCGTCAGTTGGCGAAGCGCGTGTCGATCTGATCGAGCAGCGCGCGCGCGCGGCGCTGCGTGATGAGCGTGACGAGCCGGTTCGACGGATCTTTCTCGGGGTCGACGGCGAGCGCCTGGTTGAGCAGCGATTCGAACTCCGCGCGGTTCTGCGCGGGCACGTCGACGCCGGTCGCGAGCGCGACGTACGGCGCGGGCGAGTCGCCGTGCTGCAGCGCGACGGCGCGGGCGAAGTGCTCGCGCGCCTGCGCTGGATTGCCGCCGAGCGCCTCGGGCAAACTGTCGAGCGTGATGAGCAACTCGTGGATCGCGCCATTGTTCCACGACTCGTCGAGCGCGAGCGCGCGGTCGGCCAGCGCGCGGACCGTCGGCAGATCGACGACGAGATCCGGCTGGTCGATGCCGAGCGAGATGGCCGCGCCCCAGGAGGCGGCGGTCCAATAGAGCATCGGCACGTCCTTCTTCTGTGCCTTCGCCAGCGCGGCCACTGGATCGGCCAGGAGTTTGTCGTGGATGCCGTGGAAGCGGACGTCCATCGCCCGCAGGCAGTAGTCGCGGCCGCGGACGTACAGACGGAGGGCGCGGTCGCGCAGCGCCTTGGACTCGTCGTGGTGCGCCTCACCGAGCACGTCGGCGTCGGTCTCGACGAACGCGAAGGCGTACTCCGTGAACGCGCTGCACGTGGCGACGAGCAGCGGGCCGTGCTTGGGCACCGACTCGAGCAGCGACTCGTACAGCTTCAACGCGAACGGGAGGGCGTCGCGTACGAGCTCCGGATCGTTGTCGCGCGAGAAGACGTCGCCGCTTCCAGCCAGCGTGTTGGCGACGGTCTTGACGGCCATCGTCTTGATGGAACACGCGGGCAGGATGGCGAGGGCGGCCGCGAGGACGAGGATCCCGGCGGCTCTGGCGCGGAGCGGCTGACGCATCACGAAAAAACACACTATCCGGGATCGGCGGGTCGTGACAAATGCATCAGGGCGTCGCGTCGGCGTGCCGCGCCAGATAGCTGCGCCGTGCCCGGACCGTCACACCGGGCCGGTCGACCGTCACGTCGAGCACGTGCAGCTTGTTGTCGAACCGCTCGGGCACGAATCCGAGCGCGTACTGATGGTGCAGCTCGTTCATCACGGCCGTGAACGTCGCGTTCACGTCGTCGTGCTCGCTGAGCAGGAAATGGCCGCCGCCCGTCTGGCGCGCGAGCTGGCGCAGGGCCTCGGTCGGCGGAGGGTTGCGGAACCGGGGATCGCCCCGGAAGACCTCGCTCGCACTCGGCGCGAGCGGCACTTCAGCCAGGTTGGCGAGCGCCGTCGATCGGAACTGCACGACGTAGATCATCACGTCTTCGGCGCGCGCCCGCGTCAGGATGTCCGCCTCGCGCGCCGTGCTGATCGTGTCCATGCCGTCGGTGAAGAGCAGGATGATCCGGCGGCCGCCGAGCGGCTCGAGTGCGGTCATCGTCTCGGCGACCGCGTCCCAGAGCTTCGTCGGGTTGCCGATGTGCAGGCCCGTGCGGAGCGACTGGAGCAGTGCGTCGCGATCGCTCGTGAACGTCGGACTGAGGTCGATGCGATCGCTGAAGCTGCCGACGCGCGCGCGGTCGGTCGGCAGCATGCGGATGACGAACTGTTCGGCGGCCATCTGCGCGAGCTCGAGGTTCAACGTCATGCTCGCGCTCGTGTCGACGAGGAGCGCGGCCGTGATGGGCTGGATGCCGTTGCCGAACGTCGTGATCGTCTGCGGCCGGCCGTCGTCTTCGACCTTGAAGTCGTCGCGGTGCAGGTTCAGCACGAGCTCGCCGTCGCGATCCAGGACCGTGGCGAAGATGCCGACCGTCTCCGTGCCGCCGCGGAAGACCGGCGGTTGCTGCGCATCGTCCGACTGCGCGCCGCGCACGCCGAGCGTGCCTGCCGCCGCCAGGGCGACTGCGACGACGAGCGGAAGCCGGACGCGCGCCATGACGCGGCGATCAGTGCGATGGCGGCGCCTCGTCCGGACCCGTCAGCCCGGTCGCGCCCGCCATGGCGAGATAGCTCTTGCGTGCGCGGACCGTCATGCCCGGTACCTTCACGCGCACGTCGAGCGCGTGGACCGTGCCGTCCAGTTCCGCGTCGATGCCGAGCACGTACTGGCGGTGCAGCTCGTCGGCCACGCGCGTGAACGTCGCGTTGAGATCGGCGGTTCGTGTCAGCTCGAAGTAGCCGCCGCCGGTCGACTCGGCGAGCTGTCGCAGGTGGCGATCGGGACGCGTGGTCTGGCCGAGGAAGTGGCTCTCGAGCCCGACGGCGTAGATCATGAAGTCCTCGTTCTGCGCCCGCGTGAGCACGTCCTTGAAGCTGCGCCGCTGACTGCGGTCGTCCTCTCCGTCGGTGAAGACGAGGACGACGCGGCGTCCGGTCTCGCGCGAGAGCGCCGTCATGCTCTCGTCGATCGCGTCCCACAGGAACGTCGGATTGCCGAACTGGATGTCGTTGTGGAGGATGCGGATGAGCTCGTCCCGATCGTGCGTGAACGTCGGGCTGATGATGATCTTCTCCGAGAAGCTGCCGATGCGTGCCTGATCGGCGGGCAAGAGGCGCGTGACGAAGCGCTCGGCCGCCTGCTTCAACAAGTCGAGGTTCATCGTCATGCTCCCGCTCGTGTCGAGCATGACGACCACGGTGATCGGCTGGACATCGCTCTTGAAGAGCGTGATCGGCGCCGGTTTCAGGTTGTCGAAGACCTCGAAGTGTTCCTGCTGCAGGTCGGGCACGAGCCGGCCGTCCTGGTCGGTCACCGTGGCGTAGATGGCGACCGTCTGCGACGAGCTGCGGAACGTCGGCGTCTGAGCCGCGAGCGGCCCGCCGGTCAGGACCAGGCCGGCGGCCACGAGGGAAGCGAGCGCAAGGGAAGGGACAAGTCTCATAAGCGACCCGGGCGGCGCGGGATCACTCTTTAGACTACGACGAGAAGACAAACACGTGACAGAGGACAGGGACGGAGCAGAGGGGCCTCACGCGAAGCCGCGAAGATCGCGAAGGGGGCAAGGGACAGGCAAGACAAAGACAAAGCGAGAAGTTAGAAGCCAGACGCCAGAAGTAAAAAAGCTGACACCGCGAGGCCCCGAACGTAGTGAGGGCGCCGAAGCGCCGTAGCGTTGGGGGTGGGGCCCCAACGCACTGCAAAGAAGATGACTGGCCCTACCGCTCAGACCCCGCTGCCCCGAAGAGAGCTACGGCCCGCAGCCGCGCCTGCTCGGTCTCTACTCAGTCCGTGCGTCCGGGTTTCGATCCGCCAGCCGGGCCAGCGAGAACGCCAGGGGAATCAGGACGACCCAGGCGATGGCCATCGCCGCCAGCCACACGCCCGCCGATCCCAGGGTTTGCTGTCCGAGGGTCGAAACCGACGACAGCGAGCCGGCGACGAGGTCGCGCGTCGCGTGCCACGACGCCGCCAGCCACGCCAGTCCCGCGCTCGCGCCCATGATGACGCCGGCGACAATGCAGGTCAGCGCCGCGACATGGACGACCGTCAGCGGCCGCAGGGCGCGCCGCGTCGACGCTTCTCGCGCCCGCCATGCCGCCCGGTACCAGACCAGCGACGCGTCAGGCACGTGCGCCTGGTCGAGCGACTCGGCATGACCGGCCGCCAGCGCGGAGGCCACCGCCGCGATATCCCCGCACACCGCGCAGCCGGCGACGTGATCGCGGAGCGCCGCGTCAGCGCGATCGGGCCACTGGCCCATCGCGGCGAGATCGAGCACGTCCGATTCATGCGGACATTCGCGCGCGCGCATCATGACGTCTCTCCCCGCGCGCCGAGCATTCGCGCCAGCCGCCGCCGCGCGCGGAAGAGCAGCGCTTTGACGCTCGTGGTCTTCACGCCGACGACGCGCGCGATCTCCGCGTGCGTCGCGCCTTGGCCGTAGGCGAGCCAGAGCATCGCGCGTTCGCGCGCGGCCAGGCGCGCCATGGCCGCGTCCAGATCGAGTCGCGCGTCGAGTCCGGCACCTGACGGCGCCGGCTGCGCGTCCACCGCTTCGTCATAGCTCACGTGCGGCGGACGGGTGCGTCCGCGGCGGAAGCGGTCGTGCGCGAGATTCGTGGCGATGCGAAACAGGTAGTGCCGCTGGTGTGACTCCGTGTCGAGCACGGCGTCGGCGCTGAGCAGGCGATAGTAGGCCTCCTGCAGCAGATCGTCGGCTTGCTGTCGATCGCCCGTCAGCCGGTGCAGATACGCCCAGAGCATGCGCGCGGTCCGATCGTAGAACCCGCGGAACGCCTCCTCGTCCATCTGCAGCGTCACGGCGTCGGCGGCCGCGTCGGCGGCCGCCTGGACCTCGGTGAACGTCAGCTCTCGTGAGGACACGGTGGATGGCGTCTCCCGCCTATCCTTCATTCGATTCGCGCGGCCGGCGGACCGTCGCGTCGAACAGGCCAAGGCGATGGGACAGCATATAGGACGCCGCGGACGCCAGCGCGAACCCGATACCCAGCGACACCGCGAGCGTGCCCAGCACGAGCATCATCTCGGACACCTCCTCGATGACGTAGTGCCGGACGATGAGCAGCCCGACGCCCGCCGAGACGATGACGAAGCCGGCCTGGAGCGACCACAGAATGCGGCTGAACGGCGCAGCGATGGGCGCGGTGGACGCGTCGAGTCCGAGCGGTGGCATGGTCGCGAGAATGTTCTGGCCTGCCGGCGACTGCACGTAGGCGAGCAGTTCGCTGCTCGACGTGAACCGCTCGAGCAGTCGATTCTGCATGTCGGCTTGCAGCTTCGTCGCACGGATCCAGCGGCGGTGCGAGATCGTGTACCGCACGAGCCACGTGAGCGCGTAGAGCGCCGACATCAGGCCCGTGAACACCACGAATCCGGTCAGGGTATCGCGCCACATGTCAATCGCGCGCATCCGCACTTGCGTGTCCGGATCGCGCGGCTCCTGCCAGTTCGAGTCGCTGATGAAGCTCAGGAAGTAGCTGGAATACCGCGGCACTTCGGGGTGGCGCTGAAAGAAGACGACCAGATCCGGGTACGACGCCAGGTACTTCTGGTCGGACATGAGCGTCGGGTCGAGCTTGAAGATGCGGCCGAGCGCGGGCGGATAGCGTTCGAGCAGCCGCTGGAGCTCGGAGCGCACTTCCTCGGCGCGCGCGCCGTCGAGATCGGCGGGAACGCCCGCGTTGGCCTGACCGGCGGCCTGTGCGGCTGCGGCGGCGCGGATGTCTCCAATGGCCCGAAGCTCTTTCGCGGCTCGCACCGCAGGGTCGTTCTGGCGCGCGAACGCGGGCGACACGCCGACGGCAGCGACTCCAAGCAGGGCGGCAATGCCGAGGGCGGCGAACGAACGGAACAGACGCGGCAGGTGGGCCATCATGACTCCTCTGCCAGCCATTACGCAGCGCACGCCGCGAGGTGAACGCGGCGGGCGTGCCGGCCGGAGCCTTGGCGAAGGACGGCCTCTACAATGTTTCGGTGGCCTCACCCGTTCATCTCATCGTGTTCGATCTCGACGGCACCATCATGGATTCGCAGCGCGACATGGCCGACAGCGCCAATGAAATGTTGGCCGGCTACGGCGCGGGGCCGCTCGATCTCGACGCGGTGACGGCCATGGTCGGCAATGGCGCCGGGACGCTCGTCGAGCGCGCGCTCGCAGCGGCCGGTATCTCGGCGCCACTCCCCGAAGCGTTGGGCCGGTTCCTCGCGATCTACGACCGCCGGCTGATCGAGCACACGGCGCCCTACGAGGGTCTGCCCGCGATCATCACTCGCGCGGCGACCCGCGCGCCGCTGGCCGTGCTGACGAATAAGACCGAGGACGCGTCGCGTCGTCTGCTCGACGCGTTCGGGTTACTCGCACCGTTCCGCTGGGTCATTGGCAGCGACTCATCCTTCCCGCGCAAGCCGGACCCGACCTCGCTCCGGCACTTGATGTCTCTCGCTGGCGCGTCGCCCGAGACGACGCTCATGGTGGGTGATTCGGCGGTGGACATGGAAACCGCCTCACGCGCCGGCACCGCGATGTGCGTCGCCTTGTACGGCTATGGCCGGACGAACGGTCCGCTGCCGCTCACCGGCAGGGAACGGATCGCCGAAACGCCGGTGGACGTGGGGCGACGAGTGGACGAGTTCTTGGCAGGGGCGGGGGACAGGCCCAAGAAAGTTGACACCGCGAGGCCCCGAGCGTAGCGAGGGCGGCGAAGCGATCAAAAGAAGTCCGCGAAGCCCGCGACGGAGGAGCGGCGCTGAGCGGGCGAGCGGGGGTGGGGCCCCGCGAGCAGGCAAGAAAAGACGGCCCCAACGCCTTGCAAAGAAGATGGCTGACTCTAATGCCGACTTGACCGGTCGGATTTGCTGCCATATGCTCAGACTGGCTCGCGAGATCCGTCTCAGCACGACGGTTCGGCCGCCGTTTTTCGAGGATTTGCCGTGTCCGTCCAGCTCGTCCCCTCCACGTCCTCTCGAGTGGCTACGGCTCGTCCCGTCCGCCTGTCCGATCTGGCGGCCGGCCGGACCGCGCGGATGCACGCGGCAACGCTCACGCCGCAGGATTGTGCGCTCATCCGCGCGCTGGGCCTGACCGATCGTTGCCTCATGCGCATCTGCAAAGTCGGTGAGCCGTGCATCGTGCAGGTCCACGCCACCCGCATCGGGTTGTCCCGTACGGTCGCTGACGGCATCCTCGTCGTTCCCGAAAGTCAGGGGTAATGGCTCTGACGAGTGTGCATTGCGAACCGGCGCCCGTTGAAGCGCCGGCGGGCGGTGCCGCACCTCGGCGCGCGCCGCGCGTCGCGCTCATCGGCAATCCCAACACGGGCAAGACGACGCTCTTCAATCGCCTGTGCGGGACGCGGGCGAAGACGTCGAACTTTCCAGGCACGACGACCGGCGCGCGCGTCGGGCGGACGTCGATCGACGGCGACCAGACGGTCGACGTCGTCGATCTGCCCGGTCTGTATCAGGTCTCGCTCGACGCGCCCGAAGCCAAGGTCGTGCGCGGCGTGCTCGAAGGAGCCGGGCTGTATCACCAGCCTGACGCGCTGCTCGTCGTCGTCGACGCGTGCAACCTGACGCGCAATCTCGTGCTCGTCGGCGAATTGCTCGCCTACGGACTGCCCGTCGTCGTCGCGCTGAACATGGTGGACCTCGCGCAGCGGCGCGGCTTGACGCTCGATCCCGCGCGGCTCGGCGCGTATCTCGGCTGTGCTGTCGTACCGATCGTCGCGCGCCGCGGCGCGGGGATCGACCAGGTGCGAACCGCGTTGCGTGCCGTGCTCGCGCCGGCGCACACGCAGGCGCCGGTCACGGCAGTGCGCGTGGCCGACGTGGGCGGCGACATCACTGCGTGGGCTGAGCGGGCGGTGACCGAGAGCGTCGGCGGTGCGGCCGCCGTCGGATCGGCGACCGACACGTTGACCGAGCGGCTCGACAAGGCGTTCACGCACCCGGTCGTCGGTCTCCTCGTCTTCGCCGTCGTGATGATGGGGCTGTTCTGGACGCTCTTCGCGCTCGCCGCGGTCCCGATGGACCTCATCGAGGCCACGTTCGCCGAGCTGGGCGATCTTGCCGGTCGTGTTCTGCCGCCGGGGCTCGTGCACGATCTCGTGTCACAGGGCATCATCGGCGGCATCGCGGGCACGGTCGTCTTCCTGCCGCAGATCTGCCTCCTGTTCTTCCTGATCAGCCTGCTCGAGGACACGGGGTATCTCGCGCGCGCGGCGTTCGTCATGGATCGCGTGCTCTGCCGCTTCGGGCTGCCCGGCCACGCGTTCGTGCCGCTGCTCACCTCGCACGCGTGTGCGCTGCCGGGCATCATGTCGGCACGGCTCATTCCCGATCGGCGTGACCGGCTCGCGACGATCCTCGTCGCGCCGTTCATGAGCTGCTCGGCGAGACTGCCGGTATACGTGCTGCTCACCTCGCTGCTGTTCGTCGATCGTCCGCTCCTGGGCGGCGTCGCCTTCGCGTCGTGTTACGTGCTCGGCGCCGCCGCCGCGCTCGTGAGCGCGATGCTGTTCCGCCGGACGCTCCTGCGTGGGCGCGCGCGGCCGATGATCCTCGAGCTGCCGTCCTACAAGATGCCGTCGTTCGCCAACGCGCTCATCGCGGCGAAAGATCA
Source organism: Vicinamibacterales bacterium (assembly GCA_035550595.1). Taxonomy (GTDB): domain Bacteria; phylum Acidobacteriota; class Vicinamibacteria; order Vicinamibacterales; family SCN-69-37; genus CALFMR01. Next base: position 8,702 of record DASZOV010000040.1, on the reverse strand, counting down.
GGGTCTCGCATTTCTCAAGACAGCGGGCACGGCGATCATGGCGATCTGCGTCGTGATGTGGTGGCTCAACGCGTTTCCGCGCGTGCCGCCACCGGCCGAGGCGGAGGCGCTACGCAGCCAGGCCGCGATGACGGCCAACGCCGACACGGCCGCCGAGCTCAACGCGCAAGCCGATCTGCTGACCGAGCGCGCGACGCAGGCGGGCAGCTTTGCCGGGCGTCTCGGCCGCACGCTGCAGCCGGTCTTCGCGCCGCTCGGCTACGACTGGCAGTTGACCGTTGGCGTGCTCACGAGCTTCCTCGCGCGTGAGGTCTTCGTCTCGACGATGTCGGTGCTCATCGGCGACGCGAACGACGACGTCGAGGACGCGGGCGTCATCGCGAAAATCCGGTCCGCGCGGCGCGACGACGGGTCGCTCGTCTTCACGACGGCGACGGCGACGAGCGTGCTCGTCTTCTTCGTTCTCGCGATGCAATGCCTGCCGACGTTGGTCATGACGCGCCGCGAGACCGGGCATCTCAAATGGTCGGCGCTTCAGCTCGGGTACATGTCGGTCGTCGCCTACTCGTTCGCGTTCGTGGCGTTCCAGGGACTACGGATGATGGGCGTGTCGTAGGGAAGAGAATGGGAGGCCTGCCATGAGCGACACGCTGCAACTCGTCGTCGTGACGCTGGCCGCGATCGTCGCGCTCGCGATGATCGTGCGTCCGTATCTGCCCGGCCGTCGACGCACATCGAACGGCGTTGGTGCGTCGCTCACGCCGACATGTGCGAAATGCGCGGCCAGTCATGCGCATCCAGCACCCGCGTCCGTTCGCTCGACGCCGGCCGCCGCCGCGTCGCGATCGACGGCGTCGTCTTCTTCACCCGCGGTTCGAGGCTGAACGGTCGCGACGCGCAGTCGCATCGCGTTCACACAGGCGCACTAGGTCCGCGTGCCGGCCTGGAGACTCTGCAACAGCGCGCCGAGCGTCGCCTCGTCGTCGGTTGTCATTTCCTGGAACTGCACGCCGAACCCGATCGTGCGTTCGACATAGACGACGCGTCCGCGGAGCGTCAGCCGCGTGTCGCCGTGGGCAATCGTGACGAGCGTCACGTCGCCGGCCGCGGGTGTCGAGAGGCTGTGAACGAAGCATCCGCTCAGGCTGAGGTCCGCGATGCGACACCGGCCCGCGCCGGAGCCTCCTTGCCAGGTCCCGTCGAGGGGCTGCGCCACCCGCGGATGTCGTCGCCGTTCCATGCAGAACCCGAAACTTCCCTGGGAACAGTCGCCGAAGCGGCCGTGACGGTCAGCGTAGCACACGCGTCCGCTAATGCCGGGCGCGCGCGCACACGATAGATCGGCGACGGCGATCCGGATTGGAGCGCCGGCCGTCCGCTGTCGATTCACAGGACGACATGAGCACTGCATCCGCGCTGGCCTCACCGCCCACGACCGCGCCGCGCCGCACGCGCCTCGGCGAGATTCTCGTCGGCGGCGGCGCCATCACCGAAGAGCAGCTCCAGCACGCGCTCGCCGAGCAGCCGCACCTCAAGCTGGCGCTCGGCAAGGTGCTCATCCGGCTGAACTACGTCACCGACGATCAGATCCGCCAGGCGCTCAGCACGCAGCTCAACATCCCGTACATCGATCTGGACAAGATCGCGATCGACACGAGTCTCGCGCGCATCATCACGCGAAGCTACGCGCGCCGGCATTCGGTCGTGCCGATTGCGCGCGTCGGCCGGTCGTTGACGGTCGCGATGGACGATCCCACCGCGCAGTCCGTCGTGCACGAGCTGACGATGTTGACCGGAAGCGCCATCACGGTCGTGACCGCGTCGACCAAGGCCATCCAGCGAACGTTCGCGCGACTGTACGGCACGGGCGCGGAGTCGGGATCCGCTGGTCCCGGGCCGGCCGTCGCCACGCCGCCCACGCCGAAGCCGGCGACGCCCATCGCGCGGCCGACGACCACGACGATTCTGCCGGACGAAGCCGCGAGCGGCCGTGCCGACGAGCTGTTCTACGCCGTGCTGCGCGAGGCAATCGCGCATCAGACGAGCGACATCCACCTCGAGATGCTGCCGTCCGGGCTGCACATCCGTTATCGGATCGATGGCGTGTTGCGGCGCCCGAACCTCGGTCCGCTGCAGCGCCACCTCGACAAGTCGGCGCGCGAGGTGATCTCGCGCGTGAAGATCCTCAGCAAGCTCGACATCGCCGAGCGCCGACGGCCCCAAGACGGCAGCTTCCAGGCCGTCGTCGAACGCAACGGCCGCGGCATCACCGTCGATCTGCGCGTCTCGTGCGTGCCCAGCTACTCGGGCGAGAGCGTCGTCATCCGCATCCTCGATCGGTCGCGCGCGCCGCGTTCGCTCGACGATCTGGATCTGTCGCCGGTCGTAACCGAGCGTCTTCAGAACCTTTTGAAGCGGACGACGGGCATCTTCCTGGTGACGGGACCGACCGGATCGGGCAAGTCCACGACGCTCTACTCGTGTCTATTGCGATTGCACCGGCCTGAGATTCGCATTCTCACGGCCGAAGATCCGGTCGAGTACGTGTACGAAGAGCTCAGCCAGTCCGAGGTGAACGACGCGATCGGCAATACATTCGCGACGTTCCTGCGCGCGTTCCTGCGGCACGACCCGGAAGTGATCATGGTGGGCGAGATCCGCGACGAGGAAACCGCGGAGATGGCGTTCCGCGCCGCGCAGACGGGCCACTTCCTGCTCAGCACGCTGCATACCAACAGCGCCGTGGCCGCGCTGCCACGCCTGCTCGACCTCGACATCGAGTCGTCGCTCATCGCCTCGTCGCTCGTCGGCGTCATGTCGCAGCGGCTCGTGCGGAAGATCTGTCCCGATTGCGTCGAGCCGTTCACGCCGCCGGCCGATCAGGTCCGCGAGTTCTTCACCCGCGTCCCCGACAACGTGCATTTCGTGCATGGCCGCGGCTGCGAGGCGTGCGGTGGCTCCGGTTATCGCGGGCGCATGATCGTCGCCGACCTCTGGGTGCCCGATGAAGAGGACGCCATGCTCATCACGCGCGAGGCGCCCTTCGACGAAATCCGCCGGAGCGCCGAGCGGACCACGTTCAGCATGGCGCAGGACGCGAACGATCGGCTGATGGCGGGTCGCACGACGCTCGAAGAACTCTTGCGCGTGCTGCCGTACACCGCCGTGGCCGAACACCGCGTGCGCTTCTCCGCGTCCTGACCGTTTTCCACGCCGGGCGGCCGACCGGCATTCGGATACGATGGCCGGATGCCGAAGTCGCGGTCGACGAGGCGTCCGTACATCGACTGGCTGCGTGGCGTCGCGGTCCTCTGCATGATCGAGTGGCACTCGATCGATGCCTGGTCGGTCACCTCCGGCCGCGACAGCGCAGCGTTCAGCATCGTCGGGTTCATCGGCGGATGGGCCGCGCCACTCTTTCTTTTTCTGGCGGGCGTGTCGTTGCCGCTCGCCGGCGAGGCACGGATGGCGCGCGGACTCGATCGCCGAGCCGCGGCGCGGACGCTCGAACGGCGCGGCTGGCAGATCTTCGTGCTCGCGCACGTCTTCCGTTTCCAATCCTTTCTGCTCAATCCGGGCGCCGCGTGGAACGCGATCCTCAAGCCGGACATTCTCAACGTGCTCGGCCTCGGCCTTGTCGCAACCGCCTGGTGCTGGGGTAGAAGCGAGACGTTCCGCGGCCGACTGCGCTGGCTCATCGTGCCGGCCATCGCCATCGTCGTGATCGTCACGCCGTGGGCGCAGGTGTGGACCTGGCCGTCGCTTCTCTATCCGCGCTTCGAGGCCTACATCCGGCCTGTTGGGAACTACGGCGTCTTCAGCTTGTTTCCAGCCGTGGCGTACGTATTCGCGGGCGCGGCGGTGGGCCAGTGGATCGGCGCGAACGGACCTGACACGGCGCGGTTCCACGCGCGGCTCGCGGCTGCCGGATTGGCCGCGCTCGCCGTTGGTGGACTGGCGCGGGCGATCGAGCCTTACGGCGGCGCGGTGGCTGCCGGCATCGAGGCGTTCGGCTGGCGGATCGGCATGATGACGATCGCCTTGAGCGCGTCGTGGCTGCTCGTCCACCGCCGGCCCGCGGACCGCTGGAGTCCGCTCGTCGTCTTTGGCCGGACGTCGCTCTTCGTCTACTGGGTCCACGTCGAGCTCGCGTACGGCATCTTCAGTTACCCGCTTCATCACGCGCTGCCGCTGCCTTGGGCCGTGGCCGCGTTCGCGCTTCTGACCGGCGCGATGCTGGCGGTGGCCGTCGTCTGGATGCGCGTGCGCCTGTCACCCGGGCAGCCGGTCGTGCCAACGCACATGGCCGCCGCAGCGGGCTGAGAGCGAGGCCCAGATTGTTCGCCAAATGTTCGCCACGCGTCCCAAGGAGTCTGGAACGCAACGCGGCATCGAACCGCTCAGTCGACGCGATAAATGGATTGTTATTGGTAAGTTACAGCCGAAACACGGCATCGAGCCCGACGCCGCGTGCCCGCGCGATTCCCGGGCGATAGGCTTGAGTTGGACGCCCGCGCACACATAGAATCGCGGGCGACACGCCGCTTTGCCGTGGGCGTTCTCGCGGGGTGAGGGACCCCGGCTTGCCTATGATCAGTGTCGCCGCGCTCCGCATGCAGCAGTTTGGCGTCCAGTTCTATCAGGCATCCCTGACGGCCAAGGACATCGACAAGCTCGTCCGGTTCGAAGTCCTCAACTACGGCGATCAGGGGAGCGGACACGGGACGCGCGGCGTACGAGGCAACGCGCGCGAATCCAAAGTCCGATGGGATCTGCTCGAGCGGCGCATCGCGTCGAACGAGAAGGCCTATCAGCGCCAGATCATCCGCCGGAAGATCGACGAGCTCGTCGCCTACTACGAGCAGTGCCGCCAGGCGCACGACCTGCCGTCGATCCCGGGTGCCGTGATCATCTCGTGCGACGAGCCGCTCAAGTTCGAGCCCATCGCGCCCGACTCGACGCTCGGCACGCTGAAAGTGCCCGAACGCGAGGGCATCCTGCGCGCCATCGACGGCCAGCATCGCCTGCTCGCGCTGCACGCCGGCATGAGCCAGTTCGAGAACGAGACATTCACCGTGCCGGCCGTCATCTTCGATCGGCTGCCGGAAGATCACGTCGTGCAGATGTTCGTCACGATCAACGCGAAGCACACGCGACTGAACGCGTCGCATCTGGTGTCGCTCTCGGGACGGCAGCTCTATCGCGACGAAAACCTCGCGGCCGCGCACGACGTCGTCCGCGCGCTCAGCGAGCGCGAGGACTCGCCGCTGCACGGCGAGATCAAGCTGCTCGGCGTGGGCCGCGGTCGCGTGGCGCAGGCGCCGCTCGCGCAGGAACTGAAGAAGCTCTTCGCGACCGAGGCATTCGGCCCGGGTCGCCGCGGCGAGGAGTTCCGCGAGGAAGCGAAGCGCTTCTTCATCAACTATTTCCGTCAGGTCGCGATGGTCTTCGGCGCCGCGTGGAACGGACGCAAGTACAGCATCAAGACCGCGCCCGCGCTGCGCGCCTTCATCCGCGTCGCGCCCGACATCGTCCGTCATCTCGATCAGCAGCACGCCGACCGCGCCGACTTCCGCGCCATCGGTCGGGTCATTGCCCCATGGGGGCGCCGCATCGGTGACCTGCGCTTCGAGACGGATGGCGCGTGGAAGCGATCGGGTGCGACGGTCGAGCAACTCAGCAAAGAGCTGCGTCTCGCGCTGCAGTATCCCGAAGGCGCGATGGTCTGAGAGGAACGTTGCGCGCACGGATGCGTGACACCATGTCATCAATCCGACAGACGTCAGAACGTCCCATCGACTTTGTAACTTCAACCACAATCGCGGCATTACCGTGCATACTCTGGCCGTTCCGTCGACGCAGAACGTGCGATCCCGTGAAAATTTGGAACGGCATGGCCCTTGCGTAATGAACCGCCAGCGGGCAACCTGAATTTGCGGCAAGTGCCGCAAAGAGCTGGGGAGCCAGGTCGCCCGCAAAGGCCCGTTCACGCGGGCCTTTTTTTTGTACGGTCGATCGTTTCTGTCGTTTGCCCGCCGAAGACGATCGCTAGTGAACGTCGCTACTCGCGCGTGACGCGTGTGACCGATCCCATTAGATAGTGCATCGTCACGTGATCGCCCGGTTCGAGATGGCGCGGCGCATCCTCGGAGCCGATGCGGGCGTGGCGAATTTCGCCTTCCGGGTCATCGGGATCGATCCAGAAAACGTCGAGCGACACCTGTCCGTGGATGGAGACGGGCTGGAGGCGGTGGATGACGCCGCGGCGTGTGCCTTTGAGCATGGCGCTCGACCGGTCGTAGCTTACCCTCAGTCGGCCGCGACGTACAATGGCCCGGACGATTGATGACGACACACGCGCGGTGCTTGCCGATGTGGGTGGTGACCGGCGTCGCGGCCGTCGCGAGCGTCGTCGCACTCGCAGCCGCGCCGCAGACTGCGCCGCCGCAACGGTCCGCGTCGTCGAATCAGGCGTCGTTGCCCGCCGCGCGCGACGTCATCGCGCGCCACGTCGCAGCCATTGGCGGCGAGGCCGCTTATCGCGCGCTCACGTCCATGCGCGCTCACGGGCGCTTCGAGATTGCCGCGCAAGGCATCGCCGGCGATCTGGAACTCCTGTCCGCGCGGCCGAACAAGCTCCTGTATCGCGTGACGATCGCCGGCATCGGCCGGATCGAGAGCGGCTACAACGGATCGGTCGGATGGACGGTCAGCCCGATCGCCGGGCCCGAGGTGCTCTCGGGCCAACAGCTCGCCGATGCCGCTGATGACGCGTGGTTCGACGCGACGCTGCACGAGCCGCCGCACGTGCGCGACCTCGCGACGGTTGGCCGCGCGGCGTTCGATGGCCACGACGCCTACAAGGTCGTCGTCGTCCTTGCGTCCGGACATCGGGAGACGGAGTACTTCGACGTCGGAACCGGCCTGGAGATTGGATCCGAAGGTCTGCACGCGACGCCGCAGGGCGAGGTCGCGACGGTGAACGTCCTGCGCGACTACCGGCCCTTCGGTGCGGTCCTCCAGCCGACGACGATCATTCAGCGCGCGCTGGGCTTCGAGCAGGTCGTGACGATCACGTCCTGCGAGTACAACACCGTGCCCGATACCGCCTTCGAGCCGCCGGCCGAGATCCGTGCGCTTCTCAAACCCTGATCGTCCTCTGTCGATTGGCGCACGGCTCGCCGCGGTCGCGTTCGTCTTCGTGATGACTGCGGCGTCGCTCTGTGCGGCGCAGGACTGGCGCGCGCCGATCGTCGCGGCCTTCGATGACGCGTGGCAGACCGTTCGCGACGCGGCGTCCGTACCCGACACGGTGGACTGGGACGCGGTCCGCGCCGAGCTGCGACCGAAGATCCTTGCGGCCGAGACGCCCGACGCCGCGCGTCAAGTCATCACGGACATGCTCGAGCGGCTGCACCGGTCGCACTTCTCGATCCTCACGACGGCTCGCGATCGAGGGCCGGACGTCGTGCCCGTGTCCGTGCGCGCGATGGCGCAAGGCATCATCGTCACCGACGTGCCAGCCGGGTCGACGGCGGAGGCCGCGGGCGTGCGGCCGGGCGATCAAATCGTACGCGTCGACGCCGAGACGCTACCCGCGACGCTGCCCGGTGACGACAGCGATGACGCGCGGACCGCGCGACTGCGCGCCTGGCGCGAGGCGACGGTCGCGCTGCGTGGTGCCGCCGGTTCGAGCGCTGCGGTCGTCGTCCGAGGTGCAGACGGCGTCGAACGGCACGTCGTCGTACCGCGAGCCGATGAAGCAGGCGAGGCCGTGACGATTGGCAACCTGCCCGCGCTCCACGTGCGGACGCGGACCGTCGACGCGCACACGCCGTCCGGACGTCGCGTGGGCGTCTTCGCGTTCAGCGTCTGGCTCCCCGCCATCGACGCGCCGCTCGCGCGCGCCATGGAGGCTCATCGGGACGCGGCGGGCATGGTGATCGACCTTCGCGGCAATCCCGGCGGCCTGGCGGACATGATTCGTGGCGTGGCCGGATATTTCCTGTCACAACCGGCGCTCCTCGGGCGTATGCACGTGGCAGGCGCGGATCTCGAGATGCGCGCGAACCCTCGCCGGTCCACGGCCGACGGACAGCGCATCGAGCCGTTCGCCGGTCCACTGGCCATCCTCGTCGACGAGTTGACGGCGAGCGCTTCGGAGTGTTTCACCGGCGGCCTTCAGGGACTGGGGCGCGCACGCGTCTTCGGCGTGCGCACCATGGGCCAGGCGCTGCCGGCAGCCACGCGGACGCTGCCCGACGGCGAGGTCTTGGAATATGCCGTCGGCGATTTCGTCACGGCGGGAGGCCGGCGGCTCGAAGGCGCGGGCGTGCAACCGGACGAAGTCGTGCCAGTGACGCCCGAGGACTTGCGGCAGGGACGGGATCCGGTGCTCGCCGCGGCCCTGGCCTGGATCGACCGGGCTGCGCTTTGACGGCGGTCCGGATTTGTTGTTATGCTGCGATGACCTGCACGATCGAACGTCCTTCCGTGTCGAGGTCCCGTCCGACCTCGAAGATGAGCGCGACCGAGCGATGACAGGCCACGGCCGAGAAGCCGGGCCGAGGTCGCGCCCGAGAACCGGAAATGGATAACCGTCGGGAGAATTGAATGGAGCAGCGCCCGCTGCGTCTTGGCGACATCGTGGACGACTATTGTCCGCGAGAGCGACGAGTCACCAACCACGCGATCGTCGCCAT
>DASZOV010000039.1:0-7949 GCA_035550595.1 Vicinamibacterales bacterium | reverse complement strand
CCGGTCGCACCTGGTGAACATCACCAAAATCAAGGAGATCGTCCCCTGGTTCAGCCGCAACTACCTGTTGAAGATGAAAGACCCGAAGGCGACGGAAATTCCGGTCAGCCGTTCGCAGACGCGGCGGTTGCGGGATTACCTGCAGCTCTAGGGTCGCCATCGCCGTCGCCCGAGCCGCTCCAGCCCGAATCACGCACGCGCGGCTGGATGCCCTCGCGGCACACGCTCGCGCGCATCGGCGAGGAGCTCGTGGCGTGGTTCAAGACGCTCGTCTCGGCAGCCGTCTACGCGACGCTCATCGTCACGTTCGGTTTCCAAGTTGCGCGCGTCGAGGGCCAGAGTATGGCCCCCACGCTCGAAAACGAGGACCGGCTCATCGTCAACAAGCTCGCCTACCGGCTGCACGACCCGCAGGTCGGCGACATCGTGATGCTGCTCTACCCGGAGAATCCCGACCAGTCGTTCGTCAAGCGCGTCGTCGCCGAGCCGGGCGATTCGATCCGCAGCACGGACGGCCACGTCTACCGCAACGGCGTGCTCCTGCCCGACGACTTCATCCCGAAGCAGTACCAGGACCACGACACCTGGGGCCCGGAGATCGTCCCGCCCGCGATGTACTTCGTCATGGGCGATCACCGCAACAACAGCTCGGACAGCCGCAGTTGGAGCTGGGTGCCGAAGAAATACATCCTGGGCAAAGTCCAACTCCGCTGGTGGCCGCTCGACCACGCGCGGATTTTCGACGGGTGGCACTGAGGGGGAAACTTCGAAGTTCGAACTTTGAACTTTGAACTTGGGTTCCGCGTTCTCTACGACGCAGACGCGCCGAAGGCGCCTCATCCGTTCGAAGTTCCAAGTTCGCAGTTCAAAGTTGATACCGCGTTCTCCAGCTCACTCCGCCCGCAGCGCCCGCAGCAACCCCGCCCGGAGGATCCGCGCATACGGCAGAACAATCGTCGCGCTGATCGGGATGAGCAGGATGGCGGCGGCCTCGAGGATCGCGGCGTAATCAGGGATCGTCAGAAACTGGAAGCGGCCGTAGAAGACTAGCAGACTCACGGCCGCGAAAACGCAGCCCATCGCGAGTCCGCCGATGAGCAGCCTGACGGCTTCGCGACACAACCCGCCATAAAGCCGCATCGGCGTCGCGCCCAGCGCAACTCGAATCGCCAGTTCGCGGCGCCGCTGGTCCGCGACGCATGCGGTGTCGCCGTACAGCCCGACGAGACAGAGCAGAAATCCAACGGCTCCGAGGACGCCGAGGCCCCGCGCGACGAACTGCGGCGCGTCGTTCCGCGCTGCGAGGACCTGAGAGAGCGGCTGGGGCGGATAGATGATCTCGCCGTGCCCACGCTCTTGCACCGCCCGCTGCACGGCGGAGGCGATCCGAACGGCCGGTCCACGGCCTTTGACCAGCAGGCCACGCCACGGGGTATAGCGGGAGTTCAGGCCGAGCGGCACGAAGACGATGCGGTCTGGAGGGTCGGTCCGGTTGGCTCGAACGTCCGAGACGACGCCGATCACTTGCACGTCGAGATACCGACCAGGCGCCATGCCGACACGGAGTCGTCGCCCGACCGCTCGTCCCTCAGGCCAGTAGGTCGCTGCGGCCGCAGCGGTGACGACGGCGACCGGTTCGCGGCTCGCCACCTGCTCGGCCGTCGGGACCGTGCCGTCCCGCAGCGCCAGGCCAGTGACGTCGAAGAAGCGGCTGGTCACCCCGACGAGCGACGCCCAGGCACGCACCGATGCGTCCGACTCCACGTGTGTCGCCGCCTGCTGTGTGCCGGGCAACGCGTCGGCAACGGCCGCCGCCACGACACCGGGAACGGTCGCGACGTCTTCGAGGAGCGCGAGATCGACGGCCTGTTGTCCGCCCGGCCGATCGTCGGCGACCGGTGCCATTCGAGCGACGGCGACGCCGGCTGCCTGATAGCCACGATCAACCGCGGCCTCGCCGCGGACGGCGTGCACCAGCACACCCGCCACCATCAGCAGGCACGCACATCCGGCCACCTGCAACGTGATGAGCCGGCGGCGTGACGCATATCCCGCCCACGTGCCAGCGCCAACTCCCGAGGTCGCGACGACCGCGGCGAGAGCCGTCCGGCGCGATCGCCACAGCGCGCTCGACGCGACAATGGCAAAACCGAGGACCGCCTCTGCGGACGCGGCATACAGCCAGACGCGCCAATCAGGCGTGACGTCGACGACGAACGTGCCCACGTTCGCGGCGGTCTGGAACTCGACGACCGCAACTCTTGCCACGACCGCGGCCACCGGCACGCCGATGACGAGCGCGACAACGCCGAGGAGCCCGAGCTCGAGGATCTGCAGACGCAGAATGTCCCAGACGCCGGCGCCAAGCATCATCCGGACGGCATGGTCGCCCGACGCGCGTCGGAGACGTGCCAGCAACAGCAGCGCGACGCTGCCGCCGCTCACCGCCAGCACGACGGCCCCGACGAAGAGCGCGAGCGCGGCCACGACGTACAGGCCCCACGGCGTGCGACCGTACAGATTGGCGTCCACCTTCAAGGCGCGCGACGACGTCCCTGCAATGTCTCGCCGAAAGCGACCTCGCACCTCGGCATCAGCGGCGGCCACTGTATGGCCATCCGACAGGCGGGCGAAGACGCCCACGAATGACTGCCCGTTGCCGCTCGACAGCCAGACGTCGGTCGCCAGCGGCACCGGGCCAACGCCCATGCGCGAGCCGCCGACCGCGCCGACGCCGACGACCTCGAAGGCCTCGCCTCCCACGCGCAGCGTCGACGCGATGACGTCTGGATCGGCGCCGAAGTGCTCGCGCCAGGCGCGCTCGCTGAGCACGGCGACACGCGGTGCGCCCGGCACGGTGTCGAATGGACCGATCAGGCGGCCGAGCAACGGTCTGGCCTCAACCGCCTCGAAATAGGCGCCCATGACGCGTTGCACGCGAAGGCGATCGAGCACGTCGCCGCGCGCGACGGGAATGACCATCGCGCCTTCGGCCGCGAAGACGTTGGACAGACTCTCGAAATGGGCGGCGACGATCGGCCGCGCCTCGTCGGACGTAAGTGTCTGCCCACTGGTGGGCGAGAGGCGCACGAACGTCGCGTCCGGCACGCCCGCACCCGTTGCCTGCCGGAAGCCGTTGATCACGTTGAACGCCGCCGTCCCGACGCCCAGTCCGAGCGCGAGGACGCCGATCGTCGCCACACTGAAGCCGAGGCTCCGCGTCAGCCGGCGGATCGTCTGCCGCAGCTCAGCGAGCAGCCGGCCGTCCGCCGCGCGCTTCGCCGACGCCACTATCTGTCGGATGTGCAATGCCGGAGAGCATACGCCAATGCTGGCGGCTAAGAGCCTGTTTCAAAACTGCGAACTTCGAAGTTCGAACTTCGAATAGAGGGGCGCCGTGCCCTGCAGGCGGGCACAGGGGCCCGCCCCTACAGTGGCAGCGGTGTCATCTTTGACTTCTGGCTTCTGGCTTCACACTTCAAACTTGTCCAACGACAGCGCCCATCATTCGTACATCGCGTCAATGACGTGCCGATAGCGTTCTTCGATCACGCGCCGGCGGACTTTGAGGGTCGGGGTGAGCTCGCCGGTCTGCTGCGTGAACTCGGTGGGCAGGAGCGCGAATTTCTTGATGCGCTCGAACGAGGCGAGCGGTGCATTGGCGGCATCCACCGCGGCCTGGAACAACGCACGGACATCCGCGGCCTCGCAGCGGGTGACGAGGTCCGCCGTGTTCGCGCCCAGCCGGGCATCGAGCGCCGCGAAGTCGGGGACGAGCAGCGCGGACGGAAAGTGCCGGCCGTCGCCGACGACGACGGCTTCGCGGACGAGGGGATGCGCGCGGAGCCGCTCTTCGATCGGCTGCGGCGCGACCTTCTTGCCGCCCGATGTCACGAGCAGTTCCTTCTTCCGATCCGTGATGCGCAGGTAACCGTCCTCGAGCGCGCCGATGTCGCCCGTGTGCAGCCAGCCGTCGACGATCGCCGCAGCGGTGTCCGCCGGACGCTGATAGTAGCCGCGCATGACGTTCCCGCCGCGCACGAGAATCTCGCCGTCGGCGGCAAGCTTCACCTCGACGTTCGGCAGCGGCGGCCCGACCGTACCGAACCGCGGCGCGCCAAGCCGGGTGACCGAGACGACCGGCGCGGCTTCCGTGAGGCCGTAGCCTTCGAGGATCGGTAGGCCGAGTCCAAGAAAGAAACGACCGAGCGCCGGATCGAGTGGCGCGCTTCCCGAGACGGTGAGCCGCAACCGACCGCCGAGGCCCGCTCGAATCTCCGAGAAAACCGTCCGTTCGGCCAGACGCGACGCCAGTGCCAGTGATCCGGTCACCGGTCGTCCGGCTTCGAGCGCCGCGCCGCGACGCGCGGCCACCGACAATGCCCATCGCACGAACGCCTGTTTCGCGCGACTGCCCTCGCCCGCACGCTCCTGAATGCGCGCGTAGAGCTTCTCGAACACGCGCGGCACGCTCGCCATCACCGTCGGACGCGCAGTCCGCAAATCACGCGCGATCGTGTCGAACGACTCGGCGAAGACCATCGACACGCCCGTCGTCAGATAGATGTAGGCGACGATGCGCTCGAGCGCGTGGCTCAGCGGCAAGAACGACAACCCCACGTCGTCATCCCGCAAGTCGAGCGCTTCGCTGATGCCGGCGAGGTTCGACGTGAGATTGCCGTGCGTGAGCATCACGCCCTTGGGCGGACCGCTCGTGCCCGACGTGTAGACGATCGTTGCGAGATCGTCCGGCCCGATGGCGGCCACCTGATCGCGGAACTCGCGCGCGACGCCCCACGCGTCCAGGATGCGACGGTGCCCCCGCGTGGCGACTTCGTCGAGCGTCACGACGTCCAGCCCGGCGGCGGGCAGACCGTCGGGCGGCGCATCGATGATGACGATCGTCCGCAGTTCAGGCGCGTCGGCCGACGCGGCGACGATCTTCGCCGCAATTTCCGCTGACGAGACGATGGCAAGTCGTGCCCCGCTGTCGCGCAGGATGTACGAAGTCTGGTCGACCGGCAGCGTCGGATAGATGGGCGTCGTCGCCGCGCCGGCGCCGAGGATGGCGAAGTCCGCGACGAGCCATTCCGGCCGGCTCTCCGAGACGAGCGCGACACGATCGCCCTTCGCGATGCCGAGCGCTGACAGGCCGAGGCTGACGTCGCGGATGCGGTCCGCCAACTCGCGGCCGGTCATCGCCGTGATGCCCGACGCCGAACAGCGGCCGACGAGGTTCGCCGTCGAATACCGGCCAGCCGCGAACGTCGGCAGATCGGCAATCGTCCGCGCCGCGGTCTGGATGTCAGGGTCGACCGGCCGATCGATGACGGGACGCGCGCTCATGACCGTCGGTAGTCTCCGCTGCGGCCACCGCGCTTCTCGCGAAGCTGGATCGGGCCGATGACGATGCCGCGGTCGACGGCCTTCAGCATGTCGTAGAGCGCGAGCGCCGCGGCCGACACGGCGACGAGCGCTTCCATCTCGACGCCCGTGCGTCCGACGGTCGCGACGCGTGCCACGATGCGATAGCCGCCGCGCCGCGGCACGAGGTCGACGTCAATCGACGTGAGCGGCAGCGGATGGCAGAGCGGAATGATGTCGGCCGTGCGCTTGGCGGCCTGAATGCCGGCGAGCCGCGCGGTCTGCAACGGATCGCCCTTGGCGACAGCACGCTCCCGGATCGCGCGCGTCGCGGCGGCGCTCATGTGGACGTCGCCCTCGGCGACGGCCTCGCGCCGCGTCTCGGGCTTGTCCGACACGTCGACCATGCGCACGCGGCCGGCCGCGTCGACGTGCGACAACGCCGGACGCGCGCGTCTAGGCACCCGGCGCCTCGGCTTCTCCGCGCGCGAGGAAGAACGACAGGCTTTCGAGCGACACGGTCAGATCGACGTTCTTGAGCTTGACGCCGGGCGGCACCTTGAGCGACCCGGGCGAGAAGTTCAGCACCGCGCGGACGCCGGCCTGCACGGCCGTGTTGACGACCGCCTGCGCCGAGTCGGCGGGCACGGAGATGACGGCGATGTCGATGCGCTCGCGTTTGACGACTTTACGGAACTCGCCAATCGCGTAGATGCGCACGCCGCCGCGCGATCGCCGCCCGATCTTTCCGCGCTCGGTGTCGAAGAGCGCGACGATGGCGAAGCCTTCCTGGCGGAACCCAGGATAATCGGCGAGCGCGAGCCCGAGGTTGCCAGCGCCCAGGATCGCGACGCGCACGGTACGGTCGAGACCAAGGATCATGCGCAGGTGGCGCTTGAGCTCCTTGACGTAGTACCCGACGCCGCGCACGCCGAACTCGCCGAAGTACGCGAGGTCCTTGCGAATCTGCGCCGCGTTGAGCTGGAACTGCTCGGCGAGCGCCTTGGAGGAGATCGTCTTGACGCCGGCCGCGTCGAGCGTGTTCAGGCAGCGGAGGTACACCGACAGCCGGCCGGCCGTCAGCTCCGAAACCTGTTCCCCGACCGGGCGGGTCTTGTTCCGTTCGGTCACAAGCGCAGAATTTTAGCGCGATTCACGACGAGCCCGGCCGCGCACCGGCCGTGTCGCCCAAAGGCTGTGGCGCTTCGGCCGCATACGCCTCACGTCGTGCGCTCTCGAGCTGCGCACGCACCTCGCGGATGATGGCGTCGCGATCCTCGAACGTACGCCCGGCGGTCGGCACGGCGTCGAGGACGCGCAGCGTCACGGTCGCCGGCCAGATGAGCGCGCTGCCCTTCCGCATCGCGCGTTCTCCACCCGAGACGGCCACGGGCACGATGGGTACCTGCGCCTGGATGGCCATGACGAAGCCGCCCTTCTTGAACGGCAGCAGTTCGCCCGTCCGACTGCGTGTGCCCTCGGGAAAAATGAAGAACGACTGCCCGTCTTTGAGCGCCTGGGCTGCCCGTTCGATGGCCGGCCAGCTCTGATCGCGGTTGGCGCGCTGGATCGGCACGAAGCCGGCGAGATCGAAGGCCCAGACGAGGACCGGCAGCTTGCGCAGTTCCGCCTTGTAGAGGACCGCGAGACGGGGGAACAGTCGCCGAAGCCCGAGGAACACGGCCGGCGAATCGATGTTGCTCGTATGGTTGCAGGCGTAGACGGCAGGTTGCGGTCCGATGCGATCCGCCCCGACGACGCGAAGACGAATGCCGGCGAGTGCGAAGCCCACGCGCACGCCGAGGGCGGCCGCGCGATAGAGGAGGTCCGGACGCCCGGACAGCCACGTCCAGAGAAGAATCGGCGGGCCGGCGAGGAGGACGTAGGCCGAGACCAGTCCGCACGCCGCCACCGTACGCAGGGCGGCGGCGATCACGACTGGTCTCCGAACAAGGTGCGGGAACGACCTGACGCGGCTAGGAGGCGCGGGCGGCGCGACGCGGCGACGCCGTGGCACGAGCCGCGGCTGGCGCCTTGGCGCGCGCGGCGCCGGCGGCCTTCGCCCGGGCGGCGTTACGGGCCTTGACGGCGAAACAGCGCTCGAGCGCCTGCTCCACCTTCACCTCGACCTCCGGCGTCTTCTCGCCTAGCACTTCGGTGATCTCCGAGACCACCAGGAACTTGGCCCGATCGAGCATCCGCTTCTCGCGGAACGACAGGCTCTTGCCCTTGGCGAGGAACGTCAGGCTCTTCAGCACTTCGACGACGTCGTAGATCGACCCGGTGCGCATGCGGTCCGAGTTGTCCTTGAACCGCCCCTTCCAGTTCTGATGGCTGTCGATCTTCCCGTCGCCGAGCAGTTGGAACAGCCGGTCGACCTCGCTGTCCGTCACCGCGCGCCGGAGGCCGACGCCGTCGACGTTGTCGACGGGTACGAACACCGTCGTTTCGTTTGCCATCCGAAGTTGATAGAAGCCGCAGGTGGTGCCCATGATGGTCTTGGTCTCGATGCGCTCGATGATGCCCAGACCATGGTTCGGGTAGATGACCTTGTCGCCGATCTCAAATGCCACGTGCCCCCCGAT
>DASZOV010000038.1:0-7010 GCA_035550595.1 Vicinamibacterales bacterium | reverse complement strand
ATCGACGACGCGTTCCTTGAGGGGGATGATGGCGTTGTCGGTGATCGTGATGTGCTCGGGGCACACCTTCGTGCAGCACTTCGTGATGTTGCAGTAGCCGATGCCGAACGCGTCGCGCAGCTCGCCCACGCGGTCCGCCGTGTCGAGCGGGTGCATCTCGAGCGCGGCCGAGTAGACGAGGAACCGCGGGCCGATGAACTCCTCGTGCTTGTGGTGATCGCGCAGCACGTGGCACACGTCCTGGCACAGGAAGCACTCGATGCACTTGCGGAATTCCTGCACGCGGTCGACGTCCGCCTGCTGCATCCGCCACGTGCCGTCGGGCGCGTCCGGCTTGCGCGGCTTGAACGGCGCGATGCGCTTCTTCACCTCGAAGTTCCACGAGACGTCGGTCACGAGGTCCTTGAGGTGCGGGAACGTCCGCATCGGCTCGACCGTGATCGGGCCTTCGGCCGGAAGCTGATCGAGGCGCGTCATGCACATGAGGCGCGGACTGCCGTTGATTTCCGCCGAGCACGAGCCGCACTTGCCCGCCTTGCAGTTCCACCGGCACGCGAGATCCGGCGCCTGCTCGGCCTGGATCGCGTGGACCGCGTCGAGCACGACCATGCCTTCGCTGGCTTCGGTCTCGTAGTCCTGGAACGCGCCCTGCCCGTCCTGCCCGCGCCACAGTCGAAAAGTGCGTGTGGCCATTCTTGTCCTCTTCTCTTCAATGGGCGCGGGGCCCCACCCCCGCGCCGCCGCTCAACGCTCTCGCTACGCTCGAGGTTTCGCGGTCTTTTTATTGATGCGCTGGGGCCCCGCGCCTACGCGGTCTGGTGCCCTCGCCTTGCTCGCGTGTCATCTTCTTTGCAATGCGTTGGGGCCCCACCCCCAACGCTACGCGCTTCGCCGCCCTCGCTACGCTCGGGGGCTCGCGGTGTCATCGTTACTTGTTCTCCTCAATGACAGCCGAGAGCTCAGTCGGCAGCGCCGGGATCGGCACGCGCGTCAGCGTCATCTCGCCGTTGGCGCCCTTCTGGATGACGAAGTTGAACGTCGAGAACTCGTCGGACTTCAACGGGTAGTCCTCGCGGAAGTGCGCACCGCGGCTTTCCTTGCGCTCGACGGCGGCGGTCGCAATCGCCTGCGACACCGTCAGCAGATTGTGCAGGTCGAGGGCCGTGTGCCAGCCGTTGTTGTACTCGCGGTTGCCGCCGATGCCCGCCTTCGCCGCGCGCGCGCGCAGGTCGCCGAGCCGATCGAGCGCCTCGCGCATCTCGCCTTCCTGACGCACGATGCCGACGTGACTCTGCATCAAGTCCTGGAGATCGTGCTGCACCGCGTAAGGATTTTCACCCGATGCGCCACGCTCGAACGGCGCCAGCGCGGCCGTGACCGCCGCATCCACCGCCGCCTCGTCGATCGTCGTTGCACCGTGTTCCTTCGCGAAGCCCGCGGCGTATTCGCCGGCGCGCTTGCCGAAGACGACGAGGTCCGAGAGCGAGTTGCCGCCGAGCCGGTTCGCGCCGTGCAGGCCGGCCGCGGCTTCGCCCGCAGCGAACAGCCCCGGTACCGTCGACATCTGCGAGTCGCCGTCCACCCGGATCCCGCCCATCGTGTAATGCGTCGTCGGGCCGACTTCCATCGGGACCTCGGTGATGTCGAGGTTCGCGAGCTGCTTGAACTGATGGTACATGCTCGGCAGCTTGCGCTTGATGTGATCGGCCGCGTTCGGCAGCTTTTCCTTGATCCACGCGATGTTCAGGAACACGCCGCCGTGTGGACTGCCGCGTCCCGCCTTCACCTCGCGCATGATGCAGCGCGCGACGTGATCGCGCGTCAGCAACTCGGGTGGCCGCCTCGCCGACTTGTCGCCCTGCGTGTAGCGCCAGCCTTCTTCGGCGTCGGTCGCCGTCTGGTTCCGGTAGTTCTCCGGGATGTCGTCGAACATGAAACGGCGTCCCTCCTTGTTCAGGAGGATGCCGCCTTCGCCGCGCACGCCCTCGGTGACGAGGATGCCTTTCACGCTCGGCGGCCAGACCATCCCGGTCGGATGGAACTGGATGAACTCCATGTCCTGGAGCGCCGCGCCGGCCTGATAGGCGAGCGCGTAGCCGTCGCCCGTGTACTCCCAACTGTTGCTCGTGATCTTGAACGCGCGTCCCAGTCCGCCGGTCGCGATGACGACGGCCTTGGCGTGGAAGACTTTGAAACGGCCGCGCTCGCGATCGTAGGCGACCGCGCCCGCCACGCGTCCGCTGTCCATGAGCAGCGTGACGACCGTGTGCTCCATGTGGACGTCCATGCCGCGATGGACGCCGTGATCCTGGAGCGTGCGGATGAGCTCGAGTCCCGTGCGGTCGCCGACGTGCGCGAGCCGCGGATAGCGATGGCCGCCGAAGTTGCGCTGGAGGATGCGGCCGTCCTTCGTGCGATCGAAGACCGCGCCCCACGCCTCGAGCTCGTGGACGCGCTCGGGCGCTTCCTTGGCGTGGTGCTCGACCATGCGCCAGTTGTTCAGGTAGTAGCCGCCGCGCATCGTGTCGGCGAAGTGCACGCGCCAGTTGTCGCGGTCGTCGACGTTGCCCATCGCCGCAGCCATGCCGCCTTCGGCCATGACCGTGTGCGCCTTGCCGAGCAGCGACTTCGTGATGACGCCGACCGACGCGCCCTGCGCCGACGCCTCGATGGCCGCGCGCAACCCCGCGCCGCCCGCGCCGATGACCAACACGTCGTGTTCGATGATGGGATAGTTCATGCCGTCAGCTCGGGGTCATCTTCTTTGCAATGCGCCGGGGGGCCATCCCCAATCAGCGCCCTCGCGGCGCTCGACTGTCAACTTCTTTCCAGTGGCGCGGGGCCCCACCCCCGCGCCTACGGCGCTTCGCCGCCCTCGCTCCGCTCGGGGCCTCGCGGTATCAACTTCTTTAGCGCGTGCCCTCTAAAACAGCCTGAAATCGTGCCAAATTCCCATGGCGCACATGCGGATGTAGAAATCCGTGAAGCCGACCCAGATGAGGCTCGTCCACGCCCACTTCATGTGCCAGCGGTTCAGGCAGCTCACGCACGCGTAGGCGTTCTTGCGAATGGGCTTGCCCGACATCACGTCGAGCACGCCGCCGACGAGGTGCCGCAGCGAGTGGCAGCCGAAGGTATAGCAGCCGAGGAACACGGCGTTGAGCGCCATGACGATCGTCCCGACGCCGATGCCGAACGTCGTCGGCGTGCCGACTTCGAGCACCATCGAACCGTCGGCCGGGAACCACATCGCCTTCCACGCGTCGTAGGTCAGGATGCCGATGATGATGACCGCGACGTAGAGGAAGTAGCGGTGGATGTTCTGCATGACGAGCGGGAACCACCGCTCGCCGAGATAGCTCTTGCGCGGCTCACCGACCGCGCAGTTCGCCGGGTCGGCCCAGAACGCCTTGTAGTAGGCGCCGCGGTAGTAGTAGCACGTCAACCGGAAGCCGGCCGGGCCCCACAGGATCAGTGCCGCGGCCGAGTAGTGCAGGAACGGCGGCCACCACCCCGGCTGCGCCGGTCCGCCGAACCACGAATGCGGCGAGGGGCCGAAGAGCAGCGGCGAGTACATCGGGGACAGATACGGCCCGTACTCGTAGTACGCGTTGGAGTATCCGGCCCAGGTGGAGTAGACGATGAAGGCGGACAGGCCCAGGAAGACGACGAGCGGCTGGAGCCACCAGGCGTCGCGACGGGTCGTCTCGCCAAACCGGCGTTGAGCGGGAAGCGAAGACGTTGTTGCGGGCACAACGGGAAAACGATATCCGGGAAACGCGCGCGGAGCAATGCTCCGATGCGCTCGGCGCATGGGGCGATGTGGAGCAGAGATGGACGGGCTGCGCCGCTGAAGGGGAGCGGCGAGAACCCGGAACCAAATTTCGAACTTCGAAGTTCGAACTTCGAAGTTGACAGCCTGCTGACGCGACGCTATCCCGCGGCGGCGATTTCTGCCGCGCTGGACCCACCGTCCGCGACCGGCGGATCGTCGAGCGCGTCCCGCGCGAGCAGCCGATCCGTCATGTAGTCCAGTGCCGCATCGTCGGTGCGTGCGAGCAGCGCCTCGAGCGGCGACCGCGGCGCGAAGTCCGGTTCGCGCTCCTGCATGCCCGGCCACGTGCCGTCCTCGCGCCGGCGCGCGTAGCGCACCCAGAAGCCGAGATGCCAGCGCAGGAACTCCCGCGCCCGCGTCCGTCCATGTTCGTCGTCGCCCCAATGCGCGAGCGCGAGGTCGACGTAGCGCCGATAGATCGCGAGCCGCGCCTCGGCCGAGATGTCCTCGTAGCCCGTCGTCACTTCGCGGAAGAGCCACGGCTTGATGAGGACGCCGCGCGCGCTCATCACGGCCACGCAGCCGGATGAGGCGAGTCGATCTGCAATTTCATGCGGAAATAACAGGTCACCGTTGCCGATGACCGGCACGGGGAGCGCCGCCGCGACTTCGGCAATCGCGTCCCAGTCGGCCGGATGCCGATACCGCGCTTCGCGTGTGCGCCCATGCACCGTCAAGGCCGCCGCGCCGGCGTCGACGATCGCCCGCGCGAGATCGAGATAGTTGCGGCTCGTCGCGTTCCACCCGAGCCGGATCTTCACCGTGACCGGCACGCCGACCGCGAGCCGCATCGCTTCAACCGTGCGCGCGACCCGTTTCGGCTGCCGCGCGAGCGCCGCGCCGAGCCCCATGCGCGTGAAGTGATCGATGGGGCAGCCAAGGTTCAGATCGATGAACTCCGCCCCGCGACTCTCGACGAGCGCCGCCGCCCACGCCATCTCATCCGGCTGATTGCCGGCGAGCTGGACGCCGAAGCACGGCTCGTCCGGCGCACGCCGGATGAGCGCGAACTCACTCTTCCGCCGCTGCTTCAACCGCCGCGCCACGACCATCTCGCTCACGAGCACCCGTGCTCCGAGCTCGACGCACAGCCGCCGATAGGGCAGATTCGACCCTTTCGTCATCGGCGCCATGACAAGGGCGCCCGGGAGATGGGCGAGGAAGGGCATGGGAAAGATGGTACGCGAAAGGGATCAGGGGACAGAGGACAGAACTAAGAAAGATGACACCGCGAGCCCCCGAGCGGAGCGAGGGCGGCGAAGCGCCGTAGCGCTGGGGGTGGGGCCCCAGCGCATTGCAAAGAAGATGACACGGACCGCGTAGAATACGGGGCTGTGCGATCGATTCTGCCGCCGTCCTACGAGCAGCGCCACGGCCACGCCGTCCGCGTCGAGCTTGCGAGCGATCGCATCTTCCGCGCGCGCAACAAGCCGACGTATCGGCTGTCGCACTGGCCGATCTGGATCTTCGTCTTCTTCATCGCGCCCGGCCCGATCACCTTTCAGCTCTTCGCGCACGGGCCCTCGCGCGGCATGCTGCTGTGGCTCGCGGCCGTGCTCGTCGGCACGGGCCTCGCGGGCCTTGCCGGCCAGCTTCCGGGCGTCGAGCCGGCGCCTTACATCCTGCGCTTCAGCGAGGATCGCCCGAATCCCCTCTATCGCCGTGTCTGCTACACGCTGGCCTGGAGCGAGATCATCGCCTACGCCGTTCTCAACTCCGCGGCGCTCGTCGACGCGGTGCTGCACGGCGTCTGGCGGACGGCCGCGATCTATCACGCCTGGTATTTCCCGATTGCCGGCACCTGCTGGCTGCTCGGCGCATTGGGACTGCTGCCGCGCGTGAGACGGTCGACGCAAGGCGAAGGCCACGAGCGGCGCTACTTCTACGGCGCCGCGTGGGCGGTGTGCGTGGCGCAGCCGATCCTGTGGCTGCTCTGGAAGGTGCTCCCCATCAGCCGCGGCTCCGACATGTTCAAGCTCGTCGTCTTCTGGGGCCTGCTCGGCGCGTTCGGCCATCTCGCGCGGCGAGGCCGCCTGCCGCGCACGCGTCCGATTCTGCCCGGCGAACTGGCGGTGTCCGACTGACCCGTCGCCGCGTGCCCGCGCCCTCCGGCTGGGACGCGTACGCCGACTTCTACGACTGGGAAAACGCCCGCACGCTCGGCCGGCAGGACGTGCCGTTCTGGCGA
The DNA here is from genome assembly GCA_035550595.1 of Vicinamibacterales bacterium. GTDB lineage: Bacteria > Acidobacteriota > Vicinamibacteria > Vicinamibacterales > SCN-69-37 > CALFMR01. The sequence continues at coordinate 987 of DASZOV010000038.1, read as the reverse complement.
CGCCTCGTCGCCGATCATCCCGGCCGTGCGCTCGAGCTCGGCTGCGGCACCGGACGTCTGCTCGCGCCGCTCGCGCGCGCCGGCGCCGACGTCACCGGCATCGATCTCTCGGCGCCCATGCTCGCCCGCGCCCGTACGCGCCTGCGCCGTCTGCCCGCCGCGAGCCGCCCGTCGATCCTCCGCGGCGACATCCGCCATCTGCCCTTCCGCCGCGCGTCCTTCGACGTCGTCCTCGCGACCTACGGCATGCTGCAGTCGCTCCTCTCGGACGCGGACCTCGATGCCGCGCTCGCCGAAGCCAATCGCGTGCTCCGCCGCGGCGGTCTGATCGCGATCGATCTCGTCCCAGATCTCCCGGCCTGGTCGGAATATCATCGTCAGGTACGGCTCCGCGGGCCGATGGCCGGCGGCGGCACGGTCACGCTCGTCGAGACCGCGCGCCAGGATCGGCGGCGCGGATTGACGATGTTCGACGAGGAGTTCGTCGAGCGCCGCGCGGGCCGGACGCGCACGCGGCGGTTCTCGCTGGCCTTCCGCACGGTCCCTCTCCCCGCGCTGGTCGATCGGCTGGATCGCGCCGGTTTCCGTGTCCTGTCGATGGCCGGCAGCTACGATGGCGCGCCGCTCGACGTCGGGTCGACCGTGTGGCTCGTCCTGGCCGGAAAGCGCCGGGCCGCGTGTTAAGATTTTTCCTCCACTTCGATGACGAACGTGAGGCTCCCGACTGGATGAGCCTCGAAAGAGAGTGAGTAATGTCCGGCCATTCCAAGTGGCACACGATCAAGCACAAGAAGGGCGCCGCTGACGCCAAGCGCGGCAAGGTCTTCACGCGCATCATCAAGGAACTGACCGTCGCCGCGCGCAACGGCGGAGGCGATCCGGACAGCAATCCGCGCCTGCGCACCGTCATCGCCGACGCCAAACAGGTCAACATGCCCGCCGACAACATCAAGCGGGCCATCCGCCGCGGCACGGGCGAAGAAGAAG
>DASZOV010000037.1:0-6712 GCA_035550595.1 Vicinamibacterales bacterium | reverse complement strand
CGCGCTCATGGACACGATCGTCAAGGCGAAGCCGTCGGCCGCGAAGGGCAAGTACCTGCGCAGCGTGACGCTCTCGTCGACGATGGGCCCGGGCGTGGTCATCGAGACGTCGCACGTCGACGAGCTCGTCAAGTCGTAAGGAGCGGAGCGTTCAATGGCAGTCAGCAGAGCCGACAAAGAGACCGAACTGGGAACGCTCACCGCGGCGTTTCGCACGGCCGAGACGGCCGTGCTCGTCGACTACCGCGGCATCACGGTGCCGCAGGTGACCGAGCTGCGCCGGCAGATTCGCGCAGCCGGCGGCAGCTATCGCGTGGTGAAGAACACGCTCGCGCGGCGGGCCGTGGCGGGGACGCCGCTCGAGGCCGTGGCCGCCGAGTTCAAGGGCACGACCGCGGTCGTCTACACCGAGCGCGATCCGGTTGCGCTCGCCAAGGCGCTCACGACGTTCGCCAAGGCGACGCCGACGATCAGCGTCAAGGCGGCCGTCGTGCAGGGGCGCGGCGTGGCGCCGGCGATGGTCGATGAACTGGCCAACCTGCCGGGTCGCGCGGAACTCTCCGCGCGGCTGCTCTACGTGTTGCAGGCGCCGATGCAGCAGCTCGTCACCGTGCTGTCGGCCGTGCCGCGCAGCTTGGTGAACGTGCTGGCCGCGGCCGAGCGCGAGAAGGCCGGCGGCGAGAAGTAACGGGATGGGCCGGGCCCGGCCGTCGCCTGCGGGCGCGGCGGTCCGGCGTAGGGATTCGTAACGGATCGGATTCGTCTTCGAGGAGCAATGGACATGGCCGAAGTGACGCAGCAGCAGGTGGTCGACTACATCAAGGGAATTTCCGTGCTCGAGCTGTCCGAGCTGGTCAAGACGCTCGAGGCCGAGCTCGGCGTCTCGGCGGCTGCGGCCGTGCCGATGGCCATGCCGATGGCGGCCGGCGGCGGTGGCGCGGCGGCGCCCGCCGAAGAGAAGACCGAGTTCACGGTCGTCCTGACCGATATCGGCGGCAACAAGATCAACACGATCAAGGTCGTGCGCGAGGTGACGAGCCTCGGGCTGAAGGAAGCGAAGGACCTGGTCGAGTCGGCGCCCAAGCCCGTGAAGGAAGGCGTGACGAAGGACGAGGCGGCGGCCATCAAGAAGAAGTTCGAAGAGGCCGGGGCCAAGGTCGAGATCAAGTAGCGCGTCGGGAGACCGGGCCCCGGAGGGCCGCCTCGGGCGGCGCCGGGGATGTCGTGCAGACCGCCGCCGGCCAGGCGGCGGTCTGAGTCATTTGGCTGGCTTGGCCAGGCGGCTGACGCTGCCGGCCGTCGAAGGAAGGTTCACTGAATGTACAGCCTGCCCAAGAACGTCTACCGCGAACGCATTGATTTCTCGAAGATCAAGACGACCGTTCCGATCCCGAACCTGATCGAGATCCAGAAGAAGTCGTACGAGCGGTTCCTGCAGATGAACCGCCTGCCGGCCGAGCGCGAGGACGTGGGCCTCCAGTCGGTCTTCAAGTCGGTGTTTCCGATCAGCGACTTCCGCGAGAACTCATCGCTCGAGTTCATCGAGTATTCGATCGGCAACTGGGAGTGCAAGTGCGGCCGGCTGACCGGCCTCGAGCACCTGCGCAAGGCCTGCGAGGGCTGCGGGACCGTGCTCGTCGCCGATCCGTACGGCGAGGGCGCCGTGATCTGCCCGACGTGCGGCCGTGCCAACGAGGCGCGCGGCGACGTCTGCGACCTCTGCGGCACGACGGTCGCCATGAAGCTGAAGTACGACGTGGAGGAATGCCAGGAACGTGGCATGACCTTCGCCGTGCCGCTCAAGGTGACGATCCGGCTCGTGGTCTGGAACAAGGACCTCGAGACGGGCGTGAAGACGATCCGCGACATCAAGGAGCAGGAGGTCTACTTCGGTGACATCCCGCTCATGGGCGATCACGGGACGTTCATCATCAACGGCACCGAGCGCGTCATCGTCAGCCAGTTGCACCGGTCGCCGGGTGCGTTCTTCCACACCGAAGACAAGACGCTGTACGTCGCGCAGATCATCCCGTACCGCGGCTCGTGGGTCGAGTTCGAGTACGACGCGAAGAACCTGCTGTACGTGCGCATCGACCGCAAGCGCAAGTTCCTCGCGACGGTGTTCCTGCGCGCGCTCGGGCTGCGCAGCGCGTCCGAGATCCTGCGGACGTTCTACACGGTCGACGAGCTGCGGCTCGACGCGTCGAAGGTGCAGTGGAAGGTGTCCGACTCGATCATCGGCCGCCGCTCGGCCGCCGAGCGGCCGATCCCCGGATCCGATCTGGCGCTGCACGCCGGCAAGAAGATCCGCAAGGACCAGGTCGAGGCGCTGAAGAAGGCGGGCGTCGAGGCGGTCGAGCTCGTCGACGCCGAGCGCGAAGGCGCGTGGGCGGCGGGCGACGTCGTCGACCCGTCGACGGGCGAGGTGATCCTCGAAGCGAACGAGGAGCTGTCCGAGCGCGTCATCGCGATGGCGCAGGAGAAGGGCGTCGAGACGATCGAAGTGTTCTTCCCCGAGAAGGACGAGATCGGCCCGGTTCTCTCGCAGACGCTCAAGAAGGATCCGATTCAGAAGCACGAAGAGGCGCTCATCGAGATCTACCGGCGCCTGCGGCCGGGCGATCCGCCGACGCTCGACAGTTCGCGCAACCTCTTCGAGAACATGTTCTTCAACGCGCAGAAGTACGACTTCTCGCGCGTCGGCCGGTTGAAGCTGAACACGAAGCTCAAGCTCACGACGCCGCTCGACGAGAAGGTGCTGCACCCGGCCGACTTCTACGAGGTCATCAAGTACCTCCTGAAGCTCCGGAAGAACCCGACCTTCGCCGACGACATCGACCACCTCGGCAACCGCCGCGTGCGGTCGGTGGGCGAGCTCCTCGAGAACCAGTTCCGCATCGGGCTGGTCCGGATGGAGCGCGCCATCAAGGAGAAGATGTCGGTCTACCAGGAGATGGCGACCGCGATGCCGCACGACCTGATCAACGCGAAGCCGGTCATGGCGGCCATTCGCGAGTTCTTCGGGTCGTCGCAGCTCTCGCAGTTCATGGACCAGACGAATCCGCTCTCCGAGGTCACGCACAAGCGGCGGCTCTCGGCGCTCGGACCCGGCGGGCTCTCGCGCGAGCGCGCGGGCTTCGAGGTGCGCGACGTCCATCCGACGCACTACGGGCGCATCTGCCCGATTGAGACGCCTGAAGGGCCGAACATCGGCCTCATCTCGTCGTTGTCGTCCTATGCGCGCATCAACGACTTCGGCTTCATCGAGTCGCCGTACCGCAAGGTGAAGGACGGCGCCGTCGTCGACTACGTCATCGTCACCAACGCGGGCGGGAACCCGAAGTACAAGGTGGGCGACGTCGTCGAGGCCGACGATCTGGTCGGCGCCGACGGGCGATCGAAGAAGAAGGGCGTGGAGTTCGAGCCGTACTGCTTCTATCTCTCCGCGTGGGAGGAGGATCAGTACGTCGTCGCGCAGGCCAACGTCGAGCTGGACGAGAAGGGCCGGCTGACGCAGGAGCGCGTGAACGCCCGGCAGGAAGGCGACTTCATCCTGGCGCCGCGCGAGAAGATCGACTACATCGACGTCTCGCCGAAGCAGCTGGTCTCGGTGGCCGCCTCGCTCATCCCGTTCCTCGAGAACGACGACGCGAACCGCGCGCTGATGGGATCGAACATGCAGCGGCAGGCGGTGCCGCTGCTGCAGGCGCGGGCGCCGTTCGTCGGCACCGGCATGGAGTACATCACGGCGCGCGATTCGGGCGCGGTCGTGGTGGCGCGCCGGTCCGGCACGGTCGACTTCGTCGACAGCAAGCGCATCGTCGTGCGCGTCGAGGGGACCGAGTCCGAGGGGTTGTCGCGCGAGATGGGCGCCGACATCTACTCGATGACGAAGTTCAAGCGCTCGAACCAGAACACGTGCATCAACCAGCGGCCGATCGTCCGCGTGGGGCAGCGCGTGACCAAGGGGCAGGTGCTGGCCGACGGGCCGTGCACCGAGCTCGGCGAGCTCGCGCTCGGGCGCAACGTGCTCGTCGCGTTCATGCCGTGGCGCGGCTACAACTTCGAGGACGCGATCCTCGTCTCCGAGCGGCTCGTGAAGGACGACTACTACACGTCGATCCACATCGAGGAGTTCGAGATCGAGGCGCGCGACACGAAGCTGGGGCCCGAGGAAATCACGCGCGACATCCCGAACGTGTCGGAAGGGTTCCTGAAGGACCTCGACGACAGCGGCATCATCCGCATCGGCGCCTACGTCAAGCCGGGCGACATCCTCGTCGGCAAGGTCACGCCGAAGGGCGAGACGCAGCTGACGCCGGAAGAGAAGCTCCTCCGCGCGATCTTCGGCGAGAAGGCGGGCGACGTCCGCGACGCGTCGCTCATCTGCCCGCCGGGCATCGAGGGCATCATCGTCGGCGTGAAGATCTTCTCCCGCAAGGGCATCGAGAAGGATGACCGTGCGAAGGCGATCGAGCAGGAAGAGCTCGACATGATGGAGAAGAACCTGCAGGACGAGATCCGCATTCTCCACGACGAAGTGAAGAAGCGCGTGATCATGATGCTCAAGGGCACCGAGCTCCGCGCCGATCTCTACGACGAGTACGGCCGCGAGCGCCTGCACAAGAAGGGCACCGCTCTGACGCAGGAGGTCCTGCAGGAGATGCCCTACGAGACGATGATCCGCCTGAAGATCCAGACCGACGACGCGCGGCTCGAGGACGAGCTGAGCGAGCTCGAGCACCGCACCGAGCGGCAGGTCGAGGTCATCAAGAATCTTTTCGAAGAGAAGAAGGAAAAGATTCGCCGCGGCGACGAGCTGCCTCCGGGCGTGATCAAACTGGTCAAGGTGTACGTCGCGATGAAGCGCAAGCTGTCGGTCGGCGACAAGATGGCCGGCCGCCACGGCAACAAGGGCGTCATCGCGCGCATCCTGCCCGAGGAGGACATGCCGCATCTGCCGGACGGATCGCCGGTGGAGATCGTGCTGAACCCGCTCGGCGTGCCGTCGCGTATGAACGTCGGCCAGATTCTCGAGACCCACCTCGGCTGGGCCGCGCACGCGCTCGGTCTCTACTTCGCGACGCCGGTGTTCGACGGCGCGACCGAGAACGAGATCAAGAACTGGCTCGACCGCGCGGGCCTGCCGAAGGGCGGCAAGACGCGGCTCTTCGACGGCATGACGGGCGACACGTTCGAGCAGGACGTCACCGTCGGCTACATCTACATGCTGAAGCTGTCGCACCTGGTGGACGACAAGATTCACGCGCGGTCGATCGGGCCGTACTCGCTCATCACGCAGCAGCCGCTCGGCGGCAAGGCGCAGTTCGGCGGACAGCGGTTCGGCGAAATGGAGGTCTGGGCGCTCGAAGCCTACGGCTCGGCGCACATCCTCCAGGAGCTGCTCACGGCGAAGTCAGACGACGTGACCGGGCGCGCGAAGATCTACGAGGCCATCGTGAAGGGCGACGCGTCGTTCACGGCCGGCCTGCCCGAGTCGTTCAACGTGCTCATTCGCGAGCTGCAGTCGCTCTGTCTCGACGTCGAGCTGATCAAGACGAAGAAGAAACCCCTGGAAGCGACTCCTCAACCCGTGCTGGAGGAGGTGTAAATAGATGCGACCCTCATTCCATGAACGTTCGGCGCTGACGAGCGACTTCGACGCGATCCGGATTTCTCTGGCCTCGCCCGAGAAGATTCAGTCCTGGTCGCACGGCGAAGTCACCAAGCCCGAGACGATCAACTACCGGACCTTCAAGCCGGAGCGCGACGGCCTGTTCTGCGCGAAGATCTTCGGGCCGATCACCGACTGGGAGTGCCTCTGCGGCAAGTACAAGCGGATGAAGCACCGCGGCGTCATCTGCGACAAGTGCGGCGTCGAGGTCACGCAGGCGAAGGTGCGCCGCGAGCGCCTCGGCCACATCACGCTCGCGACGCCCGTGAGCCACGTGTGGTTCTTCAAGGGGCTGCCGAGCCGCATCGGCCACCTGCTCGACATCTCGCTGCGCGATCTCGAACGCGTCCTCTACTTCGAGGCGTACGTCGTCGTCGATCCGGGCGAGACCGAGCTGAAGCAGAACCAGCTGCTGAACGAAGAGGCGTACCGCAAGGCGCGTGAAGAGCATCAGCACCGGTTCAAGGCGCAGATGGGCGCCGAGGCGATCAAGGAGCTGCTCAAGCGCGTCAACGTCGAGCGGCTCGCCGTGGAGCTCCGCGAGCGGATGAAGACGGAGACCTCGGCGCAGAAGAAGCTGAAGTTCGCCAAGCGCCTCAAGGTGGTCGATTCGTTCCGCAAGTCGAGCAACCGCCCGGAGTGGATGATCCTCGACGTCATCCCGGTCATCCCGCCGGAGCTGCGTCCGCTCGTGCCGCTCGACGGCGGCCGGTTCGCGACGTCCGACCTCAACGACCTCTATCGCCGCGTCATCAACCGCAACAACCGGTTGAAGAAGCTGATGGAGCTCAAGGCGCCGGACGTCATCATCAGAAACGAAAAGCGCATGCTGCAGGAAGCGGTCGATGCGCTCTTCGACAACGGCCGCCGCGGCCGCGTCATCACCGGCGCCAACAAGCGTCCGCTCAAGTCGCTGTCCGACATGCTCAAGGGCAAGCAGGGCCGGTTCCGCCAGAACCTGCTCGGCAAGCGCGTCGACTACTCGGGCCGTTCCGTCATCGTCGTCGGCCCCGAGCTGAAGCTGCATCAGTGCGGCCT
>DASZOV010000036.1:0-11887 GCA_035550595.1 Vicinamibacterales bacterium | reverse complement strand
CGGCCTCGACCTGATCGTCATCGACTACCTGCAGCTCATGCAGGGGCGCGGCCGCTTCGACAACCGGCAGCAGGAGCTCGCGGCGATCTCGCGGTCGCTGAAGATTCTCGCCAAGGAGCTCGAGGTGCCGATCGTCGCGCTGAGCCAGCTCAGCCGCGCGTCCGAGTCGCGCAGCAACCATCGCCCGCAGCTCTCCGACCTGCGCGAGTCCGGCGCGCTCGAGCAGGACGCCGACGTCGTGCTCTTCATCTATCGCGAAGAGATGTACACGAACGAGGGCGAGCCGAATCCCGAGAGCGAGGGCGTCGCCGAGATCATCATCGGCAAGCAGCGCAACGGCCCGATTGGCGACGTGCGGTTGGCGTTCCTCAAGCAGTACACGCGCTTCGAGAATCTCGCCGCTACTCCGTACGGCGGCGCCGCGGGCGGATCGTGACGCGACCCACGGTCGCCACGATCGATCTCGGCGTCATCCAGTCGAACTTCGCCGCCATCCGCGCGCTCCTTACGCGTGAGGCGGCCGCCCTCGCGGGGGCCCCGCCTCCGCCCGGCATCATCGCCGTCGTCAAGGCCAACGCGTACGGGCACGGCGCGGTCGAAGTGGGGCGCGCGCTCGAAGCGGCCGGCGCGTCGATGCTCGCCTGCGCGGACATCGAGGAAGGCGTCGTGCTGCGGCGCTCGGGACTGACGCTGCCCATCCTCGTCTTCGGCGCGCTCAGTGTCAGCGACGTCGACGGCGTGATCGACTACGCGTTGACACCAACCGTGTCGACGCCCGCGGCCGCGCGCGCGCTCGAGCGGACGGCGGCCGCGCGCGGTGTCACGTTGCGATGTCATCTCAAGATCGACACCGGCATGAACCGCCTCGGCTTTCGCCACGACAATCTTCGCAGGACGATGCCCGAGGTGTTGGCGAGTCCGCATCTCACGTTCGACGCCGTGTACACGCACTTCGCCACCGCGGACGAACCGGAGTCACCGTTCCTCGACGAGCAGCGGACGCGCTTCGAGCGCGCGCTCGCTGCACTGGGTGCGCTCGGTCTCGGGCGCGTCGAACGGCACGCGGCCAACTCCGCGGCGCTCCTGCGCGACGCGCGGACCTGGTACGACCGCGTGCGGCCGGGGCTTCTCCTTTATGGCGTCGTGCCGCCGCCGCTTGCCGCGGATCTCGACCTGGGACCTGCCCTGTCACTGACCAGTCGTATCGTGGCCGTCAAGGGCGTGCGGCCGGGCGAGGGCACGGGATACGGCCTGCGATGGCGCGCCGACGGTCCGCGCACGATTGCGATCGTGCCGGCCGGCTACGCCGACGGCCTCGACACGCGACTCGCCGGCCGCGGCTCGGTCCTCGTCGGCGGCCGTCGTCTGCCGATCGTCGGATCGGTGTGCATGGACATGATGATGATCGACGTCACCGGCCTCGACGTCTCCCCGGGCGATCCGGTCGTCCTCATCGGCCGGCAGGGGGCCGAGACCATCACCGCGAGAGAAATGGCCGCCGCGATCGGCGCGATTCCGTGGGAAGTGCTCTGTCGGCTTGGGAGCAGAATCGAGAGAAAGTACGAGACAACTTCGAACTTCGAACTTCGAACTTCGAACGGATGAGGCGCCTGCGGCGCGTCTTCATGGGGCAGTGTCTACTCGGTCGCGACCTTGCGCGGGTCGCCACTACCCGCGGCCGGCACGGCAAGGCGTCGCCGGGCGACAGTCAGAATGGAGACGAGTTCGTTGGCTTCGCGCAGGAGCGACGCCACCGCAGCGTCGTCGACCAGATCGGTCGCGACGAGCAGGCGCAGCCAGTACGTCGTCTCCCGCGCTTCTTTGAGGGCGATCGAGAACTTGGCCGTAATGTCCCTGCGGCTTTGTGATGCCTTCGCTTCTTCGAGATTGGCGCCAATTGACGTCCCTGACGCGAGAATTTGCCGCGATATATGTAAGGGGACGCGAGGCAATCGGTAGATAGCGAGATAGAGCCGGACGATCGCACAGGCGAACCTGAACGCTCGTGCATCAAAGGTTTCGAGAGGGATTGGCATGGCCTGCGCATCTCTGGCAGGCAAGGATCGGACCGATGGGGAAGCCGACGCGCATTAGTTTCGAAGTTCGAAGTTCAAAGTTCGAAGTTGACCGATGAAGTCCTCCAAAGTCCTCTTCGTCTGTCAACACTGCGGCGCGCAGGCTCAGAAGTGGCTGGGGCGGTGTCCGGATTGTGGCGAGTGGAACAGCTACGTCGAGGAAATCCAGGCGCCGGCTGATCGGCGTGCGGCGGTGAATGGGCGGACGCCCGGTGGCGGACGTCCGCAGTTGTATGCGGACGTCGATACCGTCGTCTCCGAGCGCATCACGACGGGCATCGGCGAGCTCGATCGCGTGCTCGGCGGCGGGCTCGTGCCGGGATCGCTCGTGCTGCTCGGCGGCGAGCCGGGCGTCGGCAAGTCGACGCTGCTGCTGCAGGCCGCGGCACGAATTGCGGCATCGGTCGGTCCGGTCCTCTACGGATCGGGTGAAGAATCCGAGCACCAGATCAAGATGCGAGGCGAGCGGCTGCAGGTTGCCGGCGCGCCGTTATATCTCTTCGCCGAGACGTGCGTCGAGCGGCTGATCGAAGAGATCGATCGCGTGTCGCCGGCGCTCGTCATCGTCGACTCGATCCAGACCGTGTTTTCCCTGAAGATGCCGTCCGCGCCGGGCAGCGTGGGGCAGGTGCGGCAGGCGGCGACCGATTTGCTCTTCGCCGCGAAAGGCCGAAACGTGCCGATCATCCTCGTCGGTCACGTCACCAAGGACGGCAGCCTGGCCGGACCGAAGGTCCTCGAGCACGTCGTCGACACCGTGCTGTATTTCGAGGGCGGACATCACCACGCGCATCGCGTCGTGCGTGCCGTGAAGAACCGCTTCGGCGCGGTGAGCGAGCTCGGCGTGTTCGAGATGACGGCCGAAGGGCTCGTGCCGGTGCCGAACGCGTCACAGTTGTTTCTCGCTGAACGGCCAGCGGGCGTGCCGGGGTCGGCGGTCACGTGCGCGATCGAGGGATCGCGCCCGATTCTCGTCGAGGTGCAGGCGCTCGTCAGCGCGTCATCGTTCGGCAACGCGCGCCGCACGGCCAACGGCTTCGATCCCAACCGCCTCGCGCTGCTCCTGGCCGTGCTCGAGAAGCGCGCCGGCTTGAGCGTCGCAACCGACGACGTGTTCGTGAACGTCGCCGGCGGGATGAGCGTCACCGAGCCCGCCGCGGATCTCGCCGTCCTGGCGGCCGTGGCTTCGAGCATCCGCAATCGCGCGCTCGCGGCCGACGCGGTCGTCTTCGGCGAGGTCGGACTGGCGGGTGAAGTGCGCGCCGCCACGCAAGCCGCGCTCCGGATCCGCGAGGCCGAGCAGCTCGGCTTCACGCGCGCCATCGTGCCAGACGGCAACCGTCTGCCTGACGCTCCCGGCGGCCTGACGATCGCCGGCGTCCGCACGGTGGGCGAGGCGCTCGACGCGCTGTTCTGATTGGATGGTTCCCCTGGGCCTTCGGGTCCAGGAGAGCCGCCGGGCCGTGCGGCGCGCCTGCTAAGATGTGCGCATGCGTGGCTTCCTCCTCGTCCGCGCCGTTTTCGTGATCGTCGTCGTCTACACCGCGGCGCTCATCCGTCCCATCGACGGCCCGTTCGTGTTCAGCGCAGCGCTCGGACTCGCGGTCGCCCTCGGCATCGTCGCGGCCGAAGCGCGGCTGCGCGATGCGGCGGTGACGAACCTGCTCGGCGGGCTGCTCGGCTTCGCGGTCGGACTGACGATCGCCAAGACGATCGGCACGGCGCTGTTCTGGGCGGATACGGCCAACGCGAAAGTCCGCTTCCTGCACGGTCTCATCATCGTCGTGCTGCCGTATCTCGGCGCCGTGCTCGGCGCGCGCAAGGGCGAGTGGCTCGAGCCGGCGAAGTTCCTGTCGCTCTTTCGCGATGCCCGCCCGCAGAAGCGCTATCGGATCCTCGACACGAGTGTCATCATCGATGGCCGCGTCGCCGAGATCGTCGAAGCGGGCTTCCTCGACGGGACGCTCGTCGTGCCGCAGTTCGTGCTGAAGGAGCTGCAGTTCGTCGCCGACTCGTCCGATGCGTTGAAACGCAACCGTGGTCGCCGCGGCCTCGACATCCTGCACCGCATCCAGAAGATGGCGGGTGTCGAGGTGCTCATCTCGGATCTCGACTTCCCGCAGGTGAAGGAAGTCGACATGAAGCTCATCGAGCTCGCGCGTACGATGCTCGGCCGCATCGTGACGAACGACTTCAACCTCAACAAGGTCGCGCAGCTCCGCGGCGTCGAAGTGCTGAACATCAACGAGCTGGCCAACTCCCTCAAGCCCGTCGTCCTGCCCGGCGAAGTGATGAACGTGTTCATCATCAAGGAAGGCAAGGAATACAACCAGGGCGTCGCCTACCTCGACGATGGCACGATGGTCGTCGTCGACAACGCGCGGACGCGCATCGGCCGCAACCTCGACATCGTCGTCACGAGCGTGCTGCAGACGACGGCCGGCCGGATGATCTTCGGCCGCCATGCGGAAGCCGCGAACGGCCTCGAAGCGGTCGAGCGCAACGGGCGCGAAGACACCGGCCGCCGACCGCGGCCAGCGGCGCAGGCGTAGCGCGCAGTCATCTTCTTTGCAGTGGCGCGGGGCCCCACCCCCGCGCCTACGCGCTTCGGCACCCTCACTACGTTCGGGGCCTCGCGGTATCATCTTTCCTTACTTCTGGCTTCTGGCTTCTGGCTTCACACTTCTAACTTGATCCGCCGGGCGTCACGCGCGCGACGAATCCTCCGCGCGCCCGAACGTTGATCGCGACGCGCGTCGCGGCGGTGACCGTGCGCGTTTCGTCGGCGAACGCGCGGTCGTCGGCGCCGTCGCGGATGAGTGTCAGCGTCCACGAGCCGGTGCCGAGGAACGACAGATCCAAGTGCTCGGTTTTGGCCGGCCCTGAGTTCAGCGCACCGACGTACCACGTCCGATCGTGGCGTCGGGCGATCGCCACCGACTCACCCGGCCGTCCCCAGAGTCCGCGCGTGTCGTCCCACGCCGTCGGCACCTGCCGGAGAAACGTTCGCACGGCTTCCGGCTGCGCGCGATACGAGTCCACGCTGTCGGCGAGGTGGAGCAGACCTGATTCGAAAACGATCGCCAACGCGAGCTCGTGCGCGTTGGTCGTGCGATGGGGGAATTGCGCGTCGCTGAACGTCACCGGCGTGTAGTCCATCGGTCCGACGACGTTTCGCGTGAAGGCGAGGATCGTGTTGTGCGCGGGCGCGCGCATCGGATAGTCCGCGCGGAACTTGTACTGCTCCGCGCCGGCGACCGCCTCCATCGACATCAAGTGCGGGAACTCGCGCGACCAGCCGCGCGGCAGCGTGCAGCCGTGGAAGTCGACGAGCAGGTGGAACTCGGCCGCATCATCGAGCAGGTCACGGTACTGGCGGATGCGGTCGGGCTTGTCGCTCTGCCAGAAGTCGACCTTGATGCCCTTGACGCCCCAGTTGCGGAGCTGTTCCATCTCCTCGCGGCGCACGGGCCGTTCGTCCATTCGATCGCGCGGCGCCTCGGTCACGTCGTTGTGCGGACCGCCGGAGTTGTACCAGAGCAGCAGGCCGACGTCCTTCGATCGCGCGTGCGCGACGACGTCTTCGATCCGGCCCGAGAGCATCGCGTTCCAGTTCGCGTCGACGAGCGCGTACTCCCAGCCCATTTCGGCCGCCAGATCCGTGAACGCATTGAGCGCCTCGGCGTGCTTCGGGCTGTCGCTGGCCGACCACCAGCTCCACGCCGCGCGGCCCGGCTTGATCCAGCTCGGATCCTTCACGCGCGACGGCGACGACAGGTCGTGCACGAGATCCGACGCGAGGAGGTCCGCGGCCGTGCGTCCGATCATGACGACGCGCCAGGGCGTCGCCCAGGGGAGCGTGGAGAGCGGATCGACTTCGCCCGTGCCCATGCCGTCGCCCGGCATCGGAAACGCGAGCCGATACGTGTTGTGTGGCGCGTCGGGCGCGAGGTGTGATGCCGCGTACGTCGCGTCGAGATCAGCTTCGGTGATGAGGAGCCACGCGCCGCCCGGCGTCTCGAAGAGCGCCGGCAACGACCAGCCGCTCGGGTCAGGTGCCGCGGTGCCCACGCGGACTTCGCGGAAGAGATCTTCGTACGCCGGTGCGTAGCGGCCGGGCGGCTGGTGCGGGAGCATCCAGCCGGTCGATCCTGACGGGACCGTGAACCCCGTGAACTCGTCGTATAGCCGCCGCGGCGTCGGATCGGTTTCCGGAAAGCGATAACGCAGCGCGACGCCATCGTCGTGCGCGCGCAGGAGGACATCGAGCTTCGCGCCAGCGGCGTTGGTGAACGACAGCACGCGCTCGCGTCCGCTCACGACGTGCTGTCGCCGCTTGCCGTGCGGCATCTCGTAGCGGTCGTCGACCGTGGTGGGATCCGCCGCGGCGACGAAGCGGAGTCCGTCGACGAACGCTTGATCGTGCCGCCGCAGACCGAGCGGGGAAGACGTGAGCACGGCCGCACGCCCCGCAGAGACGCGCCACGTCAAGGCACCAGACGAGTTGAGCGTCACCGCGATCTCGAGACGCCCGTCGGGCGACGTCAGGCTCCAGGACGTGCCGCCGGCCTCGTGCGTTTGCGTCGCGGCGTCGATCTCAGCCGCGGCGGCTGTCGATGCCAGAGGTGGCGCGGCAAGCGCTGCACTCGCGGCCGTGATCGTCTGAAGGAATCGTCGTCGATGCATCGTTCTGTGCCCTCGCTACGCTCGTGTCATCTTCTTTGCAGTGCGCTGGGGCCCCACCCCCAGCTCTACGGCGCTTCGGCGCCCTCACTGCGTTCGGGACCTTGCGGTGTCATCTTTTGTTTTGTCTCTGCCCTGTCGCCTGTCCTCTGTCTCTTGTTCTCTTGGCAACAGCACCCGGCCCGCATGTCCGGTCTTTGTTTGATACGCGTGCCGCACGCGTGCGGCGGCCGCCGAAGCCTCTCCGGCATGGCAGAGCAGGATGACGGCGCCGCCGAATCCACCGCCAGTGAGTCGTGCGCCGTGCACGGCCGTATCCGCGGCCGCGAGATCGACGAGCGTGTCGATGGCGGGCAGCGACACCTCGAAGTCGTCGCGTTCGGACGCATGTGATGCGAGCCACAGGCGACCGAGCGTCTCGACGTCTCCCTCGCGCATGGCCTCGGCCGCCTCGGCGACGCGCAGGTGTTCGGTGACGACGTGGCGGGCGCGGCGATCAAGAGGAGCGGGGAGCGTCGCGAGACGCGGAAGGTCGCGGCGACCGAGCGCGCACAGATATGGCACGGCCAGCCGCGCAGCGGCGCGCATGCACTCGTCGCGGCGTACGCGGTAGTCGCCCGTCGCGTGTTGATGACGCAGGCCGGAATCGATGACAGCCAACTCGACGCCGCGTGGCATCGGCACGTCGGCGACGTCCAGCGTCCGCGTGTCGATGAGCAGCGCCGTGCCTTCGCGGCCCAGGCTCGCGACGAGCTGATCCATGACGCCGACCGGCGCGCCGACGAATCCAGTCTCGGCACGATGCGCCGCCATCGCGACGTCGCGATCGGTGAGTGCGAGCGAGAAGGCCGATCGCAGCCCGCGTAACACGGCCACGAGCAGCGCCGCGCTCGAGGCGAGTCCGCTGCCGAGTGGCACGTCGGACGCGATGGCGAGATCGAAGCCGCCGACCGCGTGGCCGTCGGCTGTCAGCGTCGACGTCACCGCCTGGACGTAGTCGATCCAGCCGCCCGTGCGGCGTTCGGCGCCACGCGTGAACTCGGTGCGCGCCTCACTCTCGGGGACGTTCGCGCTCCACGCGTGAACCGTCGCATCAGGACGTGGCGCGAGGGCTACGCGAACCTCGAGCGGCAACGCGAGTGGCAGCACGAGGCCGCCGTTGTAGTCGGTGTGCTCGCCGATGAGGTTCACGCGGCCGGGCGCGGCGGCCGTGACCGTGGCGTCGCAGCCGAAGGCGCTGGCGAAGGACGTATCAATCAAAGGGCACCCCGTCGGGAGCAGTCGGTGTGCACGCGGAACACGGCGGGATGATACCTCGCCGGCCACGATAGAATCGTCGATTCATGCCGGTGGGCGTCATCATCGTGGCCGCGGGACGCGGCGAGCGGCTGGGCGGCCGTGTGCCGAAGCAACTGCTCGCGATCGACGGCCGTACGATCATCGAGCGCAGTGTGGCCGCGTTCGACGCCGCCCCGGACATCGAACACATCGTTGTCGTCCTGCCCGAGGCGCTGGTCGCTGACGCCGTGTCCATCGTCGGCCGTCCGGCACGGCCATGCACGTGTGTCGCGGGCGGTGCGCGGCGGCAGGACTCGGTGCGGTGCGGCCTCGAGGCCATGCCCGCCGGCGTCGACGTCGTCTTGATCCATGACGCGGCGCGGCCGTTCGTGAGCGGCGCGGTCATCGCGCGCGTCGTCGCCGCAGCGCGCGAGTCCGGTGCGGTCGTGCCAGCCGTGCGCGCGCGCGACACGGTGAAGCGCGTGCCGATTGGCGTATCGACCGTGGCCGAAACCGTTCCGCGCGACGAGATCTGGCTGGCGCAAACGCCGCAGGGGTTCGCGCGTGCTGTGCTCGACGAGGCAGTCGCGCTCGGAGAAACCGTCGACGCGACCGACGAAGCCGCGCTCGCCGAACAGAGTGGACATCCGGTCCGCGTCGTCGAGGGCGATGAGGCGAACGTGAAGATTACGACCGCCGCCGATCTGGCCGATGCACGAGCGAAGATGATGTCCGCCCTTCGTGTGGGTAACGGCTACGACCTGCACCGTCTCGTCGAGGGACGTCCGCTCGTCTTTGCTGGCGTCGTCGTGCCGTTCGAGAGCGGCCCGATCGGCCACTCGGACGGCGACGTCGTCTGCCACGCACTCGTCGACGCGATGCTCGGCGCCGCTGGTGTCGGCGACATCGGCCAGCACTTTCCGAACACGGATGAGCGCTGGAAGGGCGCGGCTGGGCTTGATCTTCTCGCGCGCGCCGTCGCCATCGTCGCCGATGCCGGCTGGCGGCCGGCGAACGCGGACGTCACGGTCGTGCTCGAACGGCCGAAGCTCGGGCCGCATATCCCGGCGATTCGCACCGCGTTGGTCGATGTGCTCGGCGTCGCGGTGGATGCCGTCAGCGTGAAGGCCAAGACAAATGAAGGGGTCGACGCCGTCGGACGCGGCGAGGCGGTGGCCGCGCACGCGGTCGTGGTGCTCCGCCAGGCGGTGCCGGCATGAGCATCCGCGTCCGCTTCGCGCCGAGTCCGACAGGGCAGCTTCACGTGGGCAACGCGCGCACGGCGCTCTTCAATTGGCTCCTCGCGCGCGGATCGGACGGGACGTTCGTGCTGCGCATCGAGGACACCGACGCCGAGCGATCGACGCGCGAGTCCGAACGTACGATGATCGACGACCTGCGCTGGCTCGGCTTGACATGGGACGAGGGGCCGGACGTCGGCGGGCCGCACGGCCCGTATCGGCAGTCCGAGCGTCAGGTGCACTACGATGCCGCGGCCGAGCGACTCGTCGCGGCCGGACGCGCCTATCCCTGCTTCTGTACGCCCGCGATGCTCGACGCCGATCGTCAGGCGGCACTCGCCGCGGGCCTGCCGCCGAAGTACAGCGGCCGTTGCCGCGATCTCGACGCCGACGAGATCGCGCGCCGGCGTGCGGCGGGTGAGCGGCCCGCGCTGCGATTCGCCGTGCCCGCCAACCGCGAGGTCGTCGTCCACGATCTCGTGCGCGGCGACGTCTCGTTCTCGACCGACGTCATCGGCGATCCGATCATCGTGCGATCCGATGGGTCGCCCGCCTACAACTTCGCCGTGGTCGTCGACGACGGTGAGATGGAGATTTCGCACGTGGTGCGTGGCGAAGATCACCTGTCGAACACGCCGCGACAAGTGCTGATCTACGAAGCGCTGGGCCGTACGCCGCCGGTGTTCGCGCACCTCGCGCTCGTGCTCGGTCCGGATCACGCGCCGTTGTCGAAACGGCACGGTGCGACGAGCGTGGCCGAGTTCCGCGCGCGCGGCTATCTGCCCGAGGCGCTCGTCAATTACCTCGGCCTGCTCGGCTGGTCGCCGGGCGGCGACGAAGAGATCGTGTCGATCGAGGAGATGGCGCGGCGGTTCGACGTCTCACGCGTCGGCCACAGTGCGGCGGTGTTCGACGTGGACAAGCTCGCGTGGATCAACCGTCACTACATGAAAGCCGCCGAGCCCGTGCGGATCGCGCGCGCGGCGCTGCCGTTCTTCGAGCGTGACGGCCAGGTACGCGCGTCGACCGACGAGGCGCTGGACTATGTCGCGTCGATTCTGCCGCTCGCCGTCGGATCGGTCGATCGGCTCGACGAGATTCCGGCGCGCGTTGCATTCCTGTTCGCGTGGGAGGCCGGGCGCGCGGCGGCGCTCGCCGGCGAAGAGCCGGACGGTGCACGCGCCGTGGCCGCGTGGGCCGACGTGCTCGAGACGCGCGAGCCGCTCACCGATCGCGAGCGCTTCCGCGCGGCGACCGCGGCGGCGCGCGAGCGAAGCAGGCTCAAAGGACGTGCACTGTTCCATCCGCTTCGCGTCGCGCTGACGGCCGAGGCGTCCGGACCTGAACTGGATTTGGCCGTGCCAGCCATCGAACGCGGCGCCGCGCTCGCGCCCGGGGCCGGCGTCGCGCCCATTCCCTCCTGCCTCGAGCGCCTGCGCGCGGTCGTGGGGATGACGGGCAAGGCATAATGGAGAGAAGAGCCGCATCAACTTCGAACTTCGAACTTCGAACTGGGAACGACCGGATGGCTGGTCACCGGTGTGCAGCATGGATTTGTCGTTCCCCATGCGATGCATGCCATCAAGCGGACAGATGCGCCGAAGGCGCCTCGTCTGTTCGAAGTTCGAAGTTTGAAGTTCAAAGTTGATGCGTTGTCTCCCTCACATGACCCTCATCTACGGCATCAACTCCGTGTCCGAAGCGCTCAAGGCGCGACGGGTGTCGCGGCTCGTGCACGAACGCGGCGCGGGGCCGCGCGTGGATGCGCTCGTTGCGCGGGCGCACGACTTGCGGATAGCGGTGGAGGTCGTCGATCGGCGCGCGCTCGACAAGATCGCGCGCGGCGGCGTCCATCAGGGCGTCGCGGCTGACGTGCAGGCGCTGCCGGCGTACACGATCGAAGAGATCGTCGCCGACGCGCAGGGCCCGCCGCTGATCGTCGTGCTCGACGGCATCGAGGATCCGCAGAACGTCGGTGCGATCCTGCGGTCGGCCGAAGCGGCCGGCGCGGACGGCATCGTGCGGCAGGCGCGCCATGCGGCGCCGCTCGATGGCGCAGCCGCCAAGGCTTCGGCCGGCGCCGTTCATCACCTGCGCATCGCGACGGTCGTCAACATCTCGCGGGCCCTCGAGGACCTGAAGGCGCTGAACGTGTGGACCATCGGGCTGGCGGCCGAGGCGGACGAGGCCTACGACGCCGCGGACTACACGCTTCCGACAGCGCTGGTGTTCGGTGCGGAGGGGACGGGCCTCCGCCGGCTCGTCCGGGAGACCTGCGACCGGCTGGTCTCGATCCCCATGGTCGGGGCAGTATCGAGCCTGAACGTGTCGGTTTCCGCGGGAATTGCCTTGTTCGAGGCGGTCCGGCAGCGGCGAGCCGCCGGTGGGGAGGCTGGGCCGGGCCCTCGGCCCGCCGCGTGAGGCCCCTGTCTGGCCCTGCCAGCTACAGGCGCCGGGTCGGCGGCACGCTTCTCGCTATTGCCCATCTGGCACAGAGCGTGCTACCATTCCTGTTTTGTCTGGCTGGCGTAGCTCAGTCTGGTAGAGCAGCTGATTTGTAATCAGCTGGTCGGGGGTTCAAATCCCTTCGCCAGCTCCAAGTTCGGGCCT
>DASZOV010000035.1:0-7385 GCA_035550595.1 Vicinamibacterales bacterium | reverse complement strand
CACGCGGCGCCTGGTGCCGTTTCTCATGCTCTGCTACGGCGTCGCGTACCTCGATCGCGTCAACGTCGGCTTCGCGAAGCTCGAGATGCTGAGCGACCTGAAGTTCAGCGAGACGGTCTACGGCTTCGGCGCGGGCATCTTCTTTCTCGGGTACTTCCTGTTCGAAGTGCCGAGCAACCTGCTGCTGCACCGCATCGGCGCGCGCGTGTGGATCGGCCGCATCATGATCACGTGGGGCCTCGTGTCGGGCGCGTTCGTGTTCATCCACACGGCGGCGATGTTCTACACGCTGCGCTTCCTGCTCGGTGTTGCCGAAGCGGGCTTCTACCCCGGCATCATTCTCTATCTCACCTATTGGTATCCCTCCGCGCGCCGCGGCCGCATCGTCGCGCTCTTCATGGCCGCGATCCCGATTTCGGGACTCCTCGGCGGCCCGCTGTCCGGGTGGATTCTCGACACGTTCACGGGACGCGGCGGCTGGACCGGCTGGCAGTGGCTGTTCGTGATCGAAGCCGTCCCGTCGATCGTCATGGGCGTCGTGACGATCGTCTATCTGGACAACGGCGTCGAACAGGCGGCATGGTTGACCGACGACGAGAAGCGCCTCGTCCTGGCGCGGCTGGCTGCGGATCGTGCAGAGGCGCCCATCCACGAAGCCATCGGCTCCGCGCTCGCGGATCGACGGCTCTGGCTGATGTGCTTCATCTACTTCTGCTGCGTGATGGGTCAGTACGGCCTGACGTTCTGGCTGCCGACGCTCATCGAAGCCGCCGGCGTTCACGACGTGTTCCGCATCGGCCTGCTCACGGCCGTGCCGTACGGCGCGGCGGCGATTGCGATGGTCCTCTTCGGCCGCAGTGCGGATCGGCACCGCGAGCGGCGGTGGCACACGGTCGTGCCGCTGCTCCTCGGCGCTGCGGGCCTCGTCGTGAGCACGATGGCCGGGACGCACACGGCGTTCGCGATGGTCGGGCTCACGATCGCGGCGATCGGCATCCTCACCTGCGCGCCGCTCTTCTGGGGCCTGCCGACGGCGCTCCTCGGCGGCGTCGCGGCAGCAGCCACGATTGCCGCAATCAACTCGATCGGCAACCTCGCCGGCTTCGCCAGTCCCTATCTCGTCGGCTGGCTGAACGATCTCACGCACAACACCGCCGCCGGGATGTACGCGATCGCGCTGTCCTTGGTCATCGGCGCCGTCGCCGTCCTGTGCCTGCCCGCGCGCGCGGTCAATCGCTAAATAAAGGGGGCGCCCCCCTACAATCCCGGGGTTGCGCCCGGGGCGACGCGGTCGATATCCGGTTCCTTAGGGCTGATGCGGATACACGCGGAGAAGTGGTTGGGCTGCACTTCGACGAGCGGCGGATCGACCGTGCGGCACGCAGCAACCGCGTACGGGCAGCGCGGGTGGAAGCGGCAGCCGGCGGGAGGATTGATGGGTGACGGCACGTCGCCCTCGAGCACCACGCGCTGGCGCGTTGCCTCGACCGTCGGATCGGGCACGGGCACAGCCGAAATCAGGGCGCGCGTGTACGGCATGAGCGGGCGGTCGTAGACCTCGCGCGCGCCCGCGAGCTCGACGATACGGCCGAGGTACATGACGGCGACGCGGTCCGACGTGTGGCGGATCGCGCGCAGGTCGTGCGACACGAAGAGATACGTCAACTGCCGCTCGGTCTGCAGGCGCTCGAGCAGGTTGATGATCTGCGCCTGGATCGAGACGTCGAGCGCGGAGATCGGCTCGTCGGCGACGATGAAGCGTGGGTCGGTGGCGAGCGCGCGCGCGATGCCGACGCGCTGCTGCTGGCCGCCGGAGAACTCATGCGGGTAGCGGTTGACGAACCGCGCGCTGAGGCCGACGGCAGCCATGAGCTCGCGCACCAGTTCGTCGCGCTCGCGTCCGCGCGCGATCCCGAACGTCTCGAGCGGCTCGCCGATGATCCGGCCGACCGTCATACGCGGGTCGAGCGACGCGTACGGATCCTGGAAGATCATCTGCATGTAGCGCCGCTCGCGGCGCAGGGCCGCCGAGCCCAGCGCGGATACGTCCACGCCATCGAACCGCACCGTGCCCGACGTCGGTTCCACCAGCCGCAGCACCGCGCGTCCCAACGTCGTCTTGCCGCAGCCGGATTCGCCGACGAGACCGAGCGTCTCGCCCGCGTGGATGTCGAGCGACACGCCGTCGACGGCGCGCACGACGCGCCGCGTCCCATCGCCGCCCGTCATCCGATCCCACAGCGTGCCGCCGCCGGCGTCGAAGTGCACCGTCAGCGCGTCAATCGCGACGAACGGCGAAATGGACGCGCCGGCAACCGCCGAGGATGAGGCCAAAGTCATGTTCATGACTCGCCTGTCACCGGCACGTCAACTACCGAAGCCGACATCGGCCGGCGCAGCGGCGTCGCGTAGACCTCGGCAGCGAAATGACAACGCGATTCATGCTCCGGTGTCAGTTCGACGAGCGGCGGCAGTTCCTCGCGGCACTTGTCCTCGGCACGCGCACATCGCGGCGCGAACGGACAGCCGCGAGCATCGGCGGACAGATCCGGCGGCAGGCCGGGAATCTGATACAGCTCGCTACCCGACGGTGCGGCCGGGTCGGGCACGGACAAGAGCAGCCCGCGCGTGTACGGATTGCCGGGACGCGCGAACAGCTCGCGCGTCGGCGCCTGCTCGAACACCTTTCCCGCGTACATGACGACGATGCGATCGGTCATGCCCGCCACGACGCCGAGATCGTGCGTGACGAGGATGACGCTCATGCCGATCTCGCGCGTGAGTTGCCGCACGAGGTCGAGAATCTGCGCTTGAATCGTGACATCGAGCGCGGTCGTCGGCTCGTCGGCGATGAGGAGTTCCGGCCGGCACGCGAGGGCCATCGCGATCATCACGCGCTGCCGCATGCCGCCCGAGAGCTCGTGCGGATAGCTACGGGCGCGCCGCGCCGCATCCGGCATGCCGACGCGCTCGAGCATCTCGACCGCGTGCGTGTACGCTTCACGCCTGGAATGACCCAGGTGTCGCTCTGTCACCTCCATGATCTGCGTCGAGATCCGCATCAGCGGATTGAGCGACGTCATCGGGTCCTGGAAGATCATCGCGATGCGGCGGCCGCGAACTGCGCGCATCGCAGTCTCCGGCAGCGCGAGCAGATTCCGGCCGTCGAACACGACTTCCCCGCCCGCGATTCGTCCCGGTGGCGTCGGCACGAGGCGCAGGATCGACAAGTTCGTGACCGACTTGCCCGATCCGGATTCGCCGACGACGCCTAGCGTTTCACCTCGCCCGACGTCGAAGCTGACGTCGTCAACGGCCTTGACGACACGTCCGTCTTCCTCGAACCACGTTCGGAGGCCGCGGACGGACAGGAGGACGTCGCGCGCCGCGGTCATGATTTCCTCGCCTGTGGGTCGAGCGCATCGCGCAGTCCGTCGCCGATGAAGTTCAACGAGAACAGCGTGACGGCCATCGTCAAACCCGGGCAGAGGAGCTGCCAGGGAAAGATCGCGATGTTCTGGATCCCATCAGCCGAAAGGCTGCCCCACGAGGCGAGCGGCGCCTGCACGCCGAGGCCGAGGAACGAGAGAAACGCCTCGAGCAGCATGACGGACGGCACGGTCAGCGTGGCGTAGACGATGACGGGACCGAGCGCATTCGGCACGAGATGGCGCAGAACGATGCGAACGGGCGTGACGCCGGTCGCGCGTGCGGCCTGGACGAAATCGCGCGACTTGAGCGACATCACCTGCCCGCGAACGATGCGCGCCATCGTCAACCACGAGACGGCACCGAGCGCGACGAACAACAGGATGAGCTGACCGAACGGCGACTGGTTGCCGAAGAACGCGAGCAGCACGATGACGATCATCATGTACGGCAGCGCGTAGAGGACGTCGACGATGCGCATCATTGCTTCGTCGACGCGTCCACCGAGGTAGCCGGCCGTCGCACCGAACGTTGTGCCGATGATGAGCGACACGAGCGTCGACGTGATCCCGACGAGCAGCGAGATGCGTCCGCCGAGGAGCACGCGCGCCAGGATGTCGCGGCCCGCGTTGTCCGTCCCCATCGGATGCGTCCACGCGAAGTGGCCGTCTGGCCCTGTGAACGGCGGCATCGCGCGAATCAGCGCGGGCTCCGACGGAATGTAGTCGTAGGTGTACCCCGTCGTGTGCGCGATGATCGGCGGCCCGGCGAGCGACGCGAGGACGACAACACCGAGCACGACGAGGCCCACCATCGCCAGGCGATTGCGGCGCAGACGCCACCACGCGTCCGCCCAAAGCGAGGTCCCGGCGACGATGCCCTCCAGCGGCTCGACGGCTTCGAGGCCATTCGCCATGGCGTCAGTACCGCACCCGCGGATCGACGAACGCGTAGGCGACGTCGACGACGAGGTTGAAGACGAGCACGGCAATCGCGGTGAAGGCCACGATGCCGATGATGAGCGGCTCGTCGCGATTGAGGCACGCGTTGATGAAGTAGTTGCCGACACCAGGCAGCGCGAAGATGCGCTCGACGACGACGGCGTCCGTGATGATGAAAACGAGCGCGGGGCCAGAAAACGACAGCACGGGCAACAGGCCGCCGCGAAGCGCGTGGCGCACGAGGATCTCGCGATCCGACAGCCCCTTGGCGCGCGCGGTACGGATGTAGTTCGAGCGCAACACTTCGAGCAGGCCCGACCGCGTGAGCCGCGCGATGTAGGCCATGTAGATGGCCGACAGCGTGAGCACCGGCAGGATGAGATTGGGACTGAACCCGTTCCACCGCGCGGGCGGCAGCCAGAACCAGGTGAGCGAGAACACGAGCACCAGCAAAGGTCCCAGGACGAAGTTCGGGATCGAGATGCCGAGCATCGCGACCGTCATCGACGCGTAGTCCGCGGTCGAGTTCTGCCGCAAGGCGGCCATTGCGCCTGACGGGATGCCGACGAGGAGCGCCAGTAGATACGCGAGCGTGCCGATCGTCGCCGACACGGGCACCGCGTTGGCGAGGATCGAGTTGACCGACGTGCTCGGGTACTTCAGCGACGACCCGAAGTCGCCGTGCAGCGTGTTGCCGATCATGCGGCCGTACTGCACGTACCACGGTCGATCGAGGCCGTACTTCTCGCGCAGGTTCCGCTCGATCGCGGGAGGGATGGCTTTCTCACCGGTGTAGAAGTTGCCGGGCGCGAGACGAATCAGTCCCCACGTGATCGAGACGACGACGAGGACCATCGGCACGGTCACGAGCAGGCGGCGGATGATGAACTTCAGCATCCGGTCACCAGCGCGAAGGATCGTGCTCGATCCACACGTACTTCCACGCGAACATCGAGACGGGGTTCGCGTACATGCCCTTCACGTACGGCTTCTTCACCCAGTCAGTGCCGGTCGTGAAGAGTGGGATGACCGGCTGGGCGTCCAGGAGCTTGGCCTCGGCCTCGGCGAGCAGCGCGTCGCGCGCGGCCGGATCGTGCTGGCGGTTGGCGCGATTGAGGAGCGCGACGTAGCTCGGATCCCACCACCCCGTGCCGTTGTCTCCAGTCGGCGTCGCGAAGATGCTGAGAAACGTGTACGGATCCATGTAGTCGCCGATCCAGCCGCTGCGCGCGATGCCGTTGTAGTCGAGCCGCGCACGCGAGTCGAGGAACGTCTTCCACTCGACGTTCTTCAGCGGAATCGTGAGGCCGAGGTTCTGCTTCCACTGCGCCTGGACGAACTCGGCCACGTGCCGGTGCAGTTCGAGCGTGTTGTAGCTGACTTCGACGCGATCGACGGGAAACCGCGACGGATCGTACGCGCCGTCGGCTCGCCGATAGCCGGCCTCGGCGAGCAGGGCGCGCGCCTTCGCCGGGTCGAATGAATCGCCGGCGACGACTGGATAGTCGGGAAAGATACCGGCCGGCACGAATGACGTCTCGGCGGTCGCCATACGGAGATAGCCGGCCAGCGCCGGCTTGTCGATCGCCATGTTCAGCGCATGGCGGACGCGCGCGTCGTTCATCGGCGGCCGCGTCGTGTTGATCTGGTAGTACTCGTTGCCCGCTTCCGGGCCGTCCATGTAGTCCTTGTACTGTCGCAGTTCGTCGACCCATGCAGCGGGCACCGTGCGGTTGAGCACGGCGTCGACGTCCCCGGCCTTGTACAAGTTCATGATCGTCGTCGCGTCCTCGATGGGAAAGAACGTGATCGAGTCGAGGTGGACCGAGGCCGCGTCCCAATACATCGGGTTGCGCGTGACGACGATGCGGTCATAGGGACGCCAGTCGCGGAGAACGAAGGCGCCGCTGGTCACCATGTGACCCGGGCTGGTCCACTGGTCGCCCCACCGCTCGATCGCCTCGCGCGGCACGGGGCGGAAGAAGTGATGCGCCATGAGCGCGACGAGAAACGGCACCGGCTGCGTCAACCGGATGCGCAGCGTCTCGTCGTCCAGCGCGTCGACGCCGACGTCTTCCGCGCGAACCGGCACGAACGTCTTGCCGCGCACCGCGGCCGCGAGGTCGGGATCCGCCAGCGCTTTCGCGCGCGACGCTTCATCGCCGGGCAGCACGAGTCGCAGGTCCGGATGCGCGGGATCCATCACGAAGGCGCCGGACCGCGGATCTTGCGCGAAGACGCCGCTCTCGTTGTACGCCTCGGCGTACTGAATGTAGTAGGCGAGATAGGCGGCGCGTGCCGCGAGCGCCGGCGAAAGGCCGCGACGGATGCTGTAGACGAAATCGTGCGCGGTGAGCGGACGGCCGTTCGACCACCGCGCGGGCCGCAGATGAAAGATGAAGACGGAGTTGTCCGCGTTCGCGTCCCAGCGCTCGGCCAATGCCGGGATCGGCTCGGCTGTTTTCGGATCGTATTCCGTCAGGCCATCGAAGAGCGCCATGAGGATGCGGCCTTCGGGCTGTCCTGTCGTGAGCTGCGGATCGAGCGATTCAGGTTCGGGGCCGGACACGTAGCGCAGCGTCTGGCCGGACGGCGGATCGACTTTGCCGAAATACTGGCTGTGCGACGACGAGACCGTACACGCCGACAGCGAGAGCGCGAGCGCGCTGCACGCAACGAGGCGCGCCGCGACAACCGCGAACGGCGTCGCCCGGCGATGTCGAGTCGTCATCATCGGTCCCATCGAGTCATCGGCCGAAAGCGCCACTATTGTTCCCGATCCACGCGAGCGTGTGGAGGGCCGCGAGACAGGCGACGACGGCTACGGGTGTCCGCAGGCGCGGCGACGCCCGAAGCGCCTCGATTGTCTCCGTCCAGATCAACAAACTCAGCGGGATGGCGGCGTTCGCGAAGAGGTTCCAGTCCTCGAGCGGCCCCAACGACGGCGTCCAGATGAACACGAACAACAGCATGACGCCGGACGCGATGGCCAGGTGCCGTCGGCGGGCGCAAGCG
>DASZOV010000034.1:0-37102 GCA_035550595.1 Vicinamibacterales bacterium | reverse complement strand
TGCCCTTCTTGCCGAGATCGGCTGCGATGATCGCGGTGAGCGCGTCGAACACCTCACGCACCTTGCCCGCCCGGAGTTCGGTCGCGGCCGCAATCTGCTTCACCACATCGCCACGCGAACGGCGCTTGGTGGCCGGCGCGGGTTTGAACGGCTTCTTCTTCGCGGTCTTTGCCATAGGAATTGGGTCTCTGCTGACGAGCTGACGCCCGGACGGCAGAGTGCCGGCCGGCCCAGCGCGCGCTAGTCTACATCGGACTGACCCTCATTTCGCACGAAGAATTGCAGGGTTTCGCCGATCGACCTGCCGTGGAAGGCTCGCGGCGCGTCACTCGTTGCGCAGTGCAAGGGTCGGATCGAGACGGCTCGCCCGCCGCGCCGGCAGCCAGGCGGCCGCCACGGCGGCGGCCAGCAACAGCAGCACCGCGCTGCCGATCGCATACGGATCCAGCACGCTCACGTCGTAGACCATCGTGCGCATGAGTCCGGCGCCGGCGGCCGTTGCGGCCAGCCCGAGCGCCGCGCCCCAGCAGATCGGCCCGAAGATCGCGGCTACCGCCAGACGCTCGAGGGCGCCGGGCGTGGCGCCGAGCGCCAGCCGCACGCCGAACTCCCGCGTTCGACGGGCCACCGCACCCGCGACGACGGCGTAGATACCGATGACGGCGAGTCCGAGCGCGATGCCGGCAAAGGCACCGGCCAGTTCGCCCGTGAGGCGCTGCCGCCACAGTTCATCGGCGACGATGCCCTCCATCGTCGTATTGGCCGAGACGACGATGCCGCGGTCGACCAGGCCGACTTCGCGAGGAATCGACGCCGCGACTTCTGCCGGGTCGCCCGACGTCCGGATCACGAACGTCAGGCTGCTCAGCCCGAACTCGGACGAGCGCTGCGCGAAGGCGACATACACCTCGTCTTCGGGCGGACTCGTCCAGTCGGTCTGGCGCGCGTTGGCGGCGATGCCGACAACGGTCAACGCCGTTGGAACGTTGCTCGGTCCAGGAAGATGGATGCGGCGGCCGACCGCCGATCGCCCTGGCCATTGCCGCTCCGCCATGGCCGCGTTGATCACGACGACCGGAAGCGACGAGGCGGCATCGGTCGACGCGATGTCGCGGCCGGCGACAATCGGCAGGCCCATCGCCGCGAAGTAGCCAGGCCGGACGACGCGATAGAGGGCCGTTGGTCGTTCCTGCGGGGACGGCGTGGGGCGATCGTCCGGCCAGTAGTTCAGGTTCCACGCGTCCCCGGCGAGCGGCAGATGATTGATCGCGCCGACAGCCGTCGCGAACGGCATCGCCGCGAGTCGTGCCTGCACGCGATCGAACATGGCGGGACGCGCCGCTGCACTCGCGTAAGGTGTCCCGTCGAGCGAGACGGTGGCGACGGCGAGGTGATCGATGCGGAAGCCGGGATCGACGGCATTCAAGCGCCCCATCGTCCGCGCGAGCAGCCCCGCGTCGGCGAGCAGCACGAGCGCGAGCGCCACCTGGGCGGCGACGAGCAGATGCCGGGTGCGGAGCCCGCCGCGTGCTTCGGTCGCGCCGCGGCTGCCGTTCTCGAGTCCTCGTGCGGCGCTGTTCCTGAAGACTTGCAGCGCGGGTGCCAGGCCCGTCGCGACGCCGCTGACGATCGTCGCGAATGACGCGACGAGGAAGACACGCGCGTTGAAGCCGACGTCGTGCTGACGCGGCAGCCCGCCGGGCGGCAGCGCCGCGATGAGCGCATGGACGCCCCAGGCGGCGCACGCGAGCCCCGCGATGGCGCCGAGCGCCGCCAGCAGCGCGCTCTCCGTCAACAGTTGTCGGACAATGTCCGCCGGCGATGCGCCCATGGCCAGCCGGACGGCGATTTCCCGTCGTCGTCCCGACGCGCGAGCGAGCAGGGCGTTCGCGACGTTCGCGCACGCGATGAGCAGCACGCACGCCACGAGCGCGACCAACAGCGCCAACGTCGGCCGAATCCCGGCCACGACCTTGTCGAGGAGAGGAGTGACCGTGATGCGCGTGTTCGCGTTGGTCGCCGGGTAGTCGTGCGCGAGCCGTGCGCAGATGGCGCTCATTTCCGCCTGCGCCTGGGCCGTGGAGACACCGTCTTTCAAACGCCCGAAGAGACGAAGCGATTGTCCCGCGCGATCGTCGGCGCGGTCGGCGAGCGTGAGCGGCGCCCACAGTTCGGCCTGCGTCACCCAGAACGGCGCGAATCGGAAGCCCGGCGGCATGATGCCGGCGACGACGTACGGCTCGCCGTCGATCGGCACGGTCCGGCCGACGACGGCACGATCGGCCGCGAAGCGCGTCCTCCACAAGTTGTCGCTGATGACGACGACATGGTCGTGGCCCGGCTGGGCATCGGCGTTGGTCAACGTGCGGCCGAGCGCGGGTGGGACGCCGAGCAGGTCGAAGAGATCGCCGCTGACCCTCAAACCGGCGAGTCGAACCGGACGCTCACCGCCGCCGAGCGTCACGCTCCACGCCTGGGCCGCGCTCAGCCGGTCGAGTGACCGCGCGTCACGGCGATAGTCGAGGAAGTCGGCGGGAGAAACGGGTGCGCTGCCGCCGGCGCCCTGCAGGGCCACGACGAGGCGGTTCGCGTCCTTGTACGACAGCGGTCGCAGCAGGACGCCGTCTATCACGGTGAACACCGCCGTCGAGGCCCCGATACCCAGAGCGAGCGCCACGATGGCGAGCACGGTGAATCGCGGCTCCCGCCGCATCAGGCGGAGAGCGAACCTTACGTCGCGCAGCCAGTTCCCCATGAGGCCTCCGTCCCATTGGACGGGTGGGGAAGCGGCGGGTTAGCCGGCCAGTCGCGTGTGCTGGCTCACCCTTCGCGGAGCACGCGAGCGGGATCGAGGCGCGCGGCGCGCCGGGCGGGCAGCCAGGCCGCCAGAATGACAGCCGCGGCCAGGACGAGCGCGGCGACGACGAACGTCGTGGGATCGCGGGCATCGAGCTGGAAGAGCAGCGTCTGCACGAAGCGCGCGGCCCAGAGGCTCGCGGCCGCGCCGATGACGAGCCCAACGACGAGCAGCATCGCGACGCGCCGGAAGATGAGGCTCACAATACCGCGCGCGCTCGATCCGAGCGCCAGGCGCACGCCGATCTCCGTCCGCCGTGCGTTGACCGCATGTGACACGACGCCGTAGAGGCCGACGGCCGCGAGCAAGAGTCCCAGCGCGCCGAAGAACGTCGAGAGCAGCGCGACGAGCTGTTCGCGCAGCATGGTCGCGTGGATGTACTCGTCGAAGATGCGGAAGGTGAAGGAGACGCGCGGCGCGGCCTGAGTCAGCGCGGCGGCGACCGCACGCTCCACCGCGGCGCGCTGGCCTGGAGCGGCGGCGACGGTCAGTGTCGTGCCGAAATCCTCGGCCGAGGGCGGCACATAGAGCGTCGGCACGACACCCTCGCGCGGCGAGCGGTACACGGCGTCGGCGAGAAGCCCGACGATGCGATACGCGAGCCGCTTGGAGGGGCCGCCCACGTGCACGACCTGGCCGACAGCGGACCCCTTCAGGAATCGGCTCGCAAACGCCTGATTCACGATGGCAACGGCCGGCGTCCCGGTCGTGATGTCACTGGCGTCGAAATCTCGTCCCGCCAGAAGGGGCGTGCCCATCGTGCCGATCCACCCAGGCGAGATGGCGTTCATCCACGTCATCTGCCTCCGATCGGCCGGTACGCCAGGCGACGTCTCACCGACGCCTGCATTCCAGCCCGCGCCGGAGAGCGGTGTGATGACGGACGTCGCGGCCGACGTCACACCCGGCACGGCCGCGGCTGCCGTCCGCAGGCGCTCCATCAACGCGAACTGCGCGGCACGGTCGGTGGTGATCGCGTGCAAGTCGAGATTGGCGACGACGAGTGGCTCGGGCGTGAATCCGAGCCGCACGTCGCTGAGCGACCGAAGCGTCCGCAGGAACAGACCGGCCGCGACCACGAGCGCGAGCGACAGCGCGATCTGCGCGACGACGAGCGCGCCGCGGACCGTGAAGCGCCGGTCGCCGGCAATACTGCGACCCGCGTCCTTCAGCGCATCATTGGGCGCGACGTGTCTCAATCCCAATGCGGGCGCGACGCCGGCAACGATGGCGGTGAGGCCCGCGAGCGCGGCGGTGAACGCAAGGACACGCCAATCGAGCTGGAGATCGAGCGACACCGTGTTGCGCCATGTGTCGAGCTGCCGGACGAGCAACGCGCCGCTCCACCACGCGAACGCCACGCCGAGCGCCGCACCCACGACGGCGATCACCAGACTCTCAGCGAGCAGCAGCCGTGCGAGCCGCCACCGCGACGCGCCAAGCACGAGCCGCACGCTGAGCTCGTGGTGCCGCGAGACTGCGCGCGCCAGGAGCAGGTTGGCGATGTTCGCGCACGCGATGAGCAGCACGACGCCGACAACGGCGAGCACAGCGAGGAGAGGCGTCTCGAAGTCGCCACGCAACTCCGAGTGCCCGGTCGCTGCGGGCGCGACCGTGAGCGGATTGCTCATGTAGTCGGCTCGCGCCGCGGGCGGACCGTCCTTGGGCCGCGCTTCTTCGCGAAGCTGCGGCATCAGACCGGCGAGAGCCGCGTTGAGCTGCTCGACGGTCTGTCCGGGCTTGCGCCGAGCCATGATCTCGAGCCACCAGTACCAACCACTCCGAAGCCCATCGTCAGAGCCGTCGATGGACGCCTTCGCCGCGATTGGAATCATGACGTCGTCGGTCCGCCCGACTTCTGGACCGAAGAAACCCGCGGGCGCGACGCCGACAATCGTGAAGGGTACGCGGTTCAACGTCAGTTGCCGGCCGATGACGTCATCTGTGCCACCGAAGTGCTGCTGCCAGAAGCGATGACTGATGACTGCGACGGTGTTGTCGGCGCCCGTGGCGTCGTCAGCGGCCGTCAGCGGACGTCCGCGCACGGGAGAAACGCCGAGCACGTCGAACATCCGACCGCTCACGTAGGCCCCGTCGACGAAGGCTTTTTCGCCGCCCTGCGAAAGATCGAAGTGCTCGTTCGACCATGCGAACGCGCCGTCGAAGAGCTCAGCACGATGCCGATCGAGCGCTTGCCAGATCGGATTCGTCCAGGAGCCGTCCTCGACATAGACCAGGCTGCCGGGATCGCGCACGGGCAGCGTGCGCAGCGACAGGCTGTTGAAGAGCGAGAAGAGCGCCGTGTTGGCCCCGATGCCGAGCGCGAGCGTGCCGATGGCGACGACGGTGAACCCCGGACTCTTGGCGAGACCGCGGATCACGGTGCGCAGATCCTGCCGGAGCGCGTCGAGCGCGCGCCACGTCCACGCTTCGCGCGCGTCTTCGCGGGCGAGCGTGGTGTTGCCGAGCGCCCGACGACTGGCGACCGCCGCGTCGTCTGGCGCGTAGCCCTCGCGTTCGAGTCGATCCTGGCGAAGCGATCGATGCGTCTCGAGCTCCTCGCGAAGGTCGGCGTCGTGGCGCCACGAACGGAAGACGTGCAGCAGGCGTCGCAACGTGCGCATGAGTGGCCTCTGAGCTTGTCTTCTAATCTTGGTTGCGAATGGGGCCCCACCCCCATTCGCCCGCTCAGCGCCGCTCCTACGTCGCGGGCTTCGCGGACTTCTATTAGTTACGTCATGCCCAACACGCCCTGAATGGCGCCGACGATGCGGTCGAACTCCGCGCGTTCGGCCGCCAATTGTCGGCGTCCCGCGGCCGTGAGCGTGTAGTAGCGCGCGCGACGGTTGTTCTCCGAGATGCCCCATTCGGCCTTCACCCATCCGTTGACGAGCAATCGCTGAAGTGCGGGGTAGAGGGCGCTCTCGCCGACCTGCAATACGTCACCCGACGTTGCACGAAGATGTTCGACGATGCCGTAGCCGTGCTTCGTGCCATGCGAGACGGCCTTGAGGATCAGCAGCTCGAGCGTGCCGGGGAGCAGGTCGGACGGCGTGTTGGTAAGTCCCATCAGTGAATGATGGGAATGTAGTGCCGAACAAGGGGACGTGTCAACTTCGAACTGCGAACTGCGAACTTCGAACGGGTTCCGCGTTCTCCCCGAGTTTGAAGGCCCAGGGCTCCAGGAACCCATTTCGAAGTTCAAAGTTCGAAGTTGACAGGATTCTTCACTTGTCTCCGTCCAGCTCCTTGATCCAGATCCGCCGGAAGTTCACGCGGCCCGCGCCGTATTGCTCGATCTGCAGGCCGATGTCGCCGCGCGCGCGGAAATACGTCGGGTCGTCGTCGATGAGGATCGCCATGACGTGGCCGTTGACGATGTGCGTGAGCTCGCGGCCGCGGGCGATGATGTGGATCTGGTTCCACCCACCCGGGATGACGAACGCTCGCAACGCATCGGCATCGCCGAGACTGCCGATGAGCCGCGGTCGCACACCGGCCGCCGCGCGCACGATGCCTCCTCGCCAGGCGATCTCGCGCCGCGTCGTGCCGCGCTCCTCGACGTTGCCGGCCATCTGGAGATCGGCATCGAAGTCGAGACCCGGACCGTACAGCGTCCAGCGCGGATCGGCCGGCACCTGGAAGGCCGGTCCCCGCGCCGTTGAGCCACCGGCGCCCGGAGCTCTCGCACCGAGCCAGCCGGCGAGATCCGTCGTGCTGCGATACGCGATGCCGCTGTGGATGTCGCCGTCGAGCTTCATCTCGAGCTTCAGCTCGAAGGCGCCGAGCTCGCGACCACGCCAGATGAGATGCGTCGAGCCGACGCGATGCTCAGCCGTCGACTCGGCCGTGATGGCGCCGTCCTCGACACGCCAGACCGCCGGGTTGCCGTCCCATCCCGTGAGCGTCGTGCCGTCGAAGATGGACGTCCAGCCCGTGTGGTCGTCGTAGTCGAGTGGCTCGGGTGGGACGAACGGACTCGGCCTCGGTCGTGCGGCGGCGGGGCCTGCCGTCGCCGGTGCCTGTCCGGCAGGTGCGGCGCGAACCGCCGGTCGCACGAGGGTGAAGGCAATCATGGCCGCCGCGGCGGCCGTCCAGAGGGTAGGGGACATCGCACGCGTTCGAGGGAACCGCATCGATCCGCCTTTCCGCCGAAGGCGCCAGATCCGGCCTCGGGCGCCGCTACAGTACGCTGACGGCAGTCCGGCGGCAAGCGGGCCGAGCAGTCGCATTTCCACGCCGGAGGGCACACAATAGACGCATGAAGCTGCGCATCATCTGCAAGTCCAAGATCCATCAGGCCGTCGTCACCGGCGCCGACGTGCACTACATCGGCAGCATCGGCATCGACGAAGGGCTGATGCGCATGACGGGCATCGTGCACGGCGAGCAGGTCGCAGTGTGGAACGTGACCAACGGCCAGCGCGTCGAGACCTATGCCATCCGCATGCCGGAGGGCTCCGGTCAGATCGTGGTGAACGGCGCGGCCGCGCGGCACTTCCAGCCGGGCGATCGCGTGATCATCGCCGCCTTCTATCTGACCGACGAGCCGGTCACGCCGCAGATGATTGCCGTCGACGAGCACAACCGGTTCGTGAAGACGCTGGACGGCACGGCCTCGCCCGAGGACCTCGTCACCACCGCCGGCTGATCGCGTGTTCGCGGCTTCGCGCCCACGCGCGGCCACTTGGGGCCTCATCGCCGCGCTCCTCGTC
This sequence comes from Vicinamibacterales bacterium, assembly GCA_035550595.1. Lineage (GTDB taxonomy): Bacteria > Acidobacteriota > Vicinamibacteria > Vicinamibacterales > SCN-69-37 > CALFMR01. The sequence continues at coordinate 29,530 of DASZOV010000034.1, read as the reverse complement.
TCGGCCCAACTCGTTGCCGCGCCCGCCGAGGTGCCCGGCATTCTCATCTCCCGACAACTCGCCGAGGCGCATCATCTGAAGGTCGGCGACGAGGTTCGTCTAGCGGCCGAGCCGTCGGGCGTAGCAGCGCGCCAGTTTCGCGTCATCGGGATCTACGAGCCGACGCCGGATCCCTTGCGCTTCGCGCAACCGCAGCTCGACGTCCGATTGCACCTGCCGGACCTGCTCGCGTTGACCGGCGAGCCTGCCGGTGCAGCGAGTCAGGACGCCGTGACGGCCATCAACGTCGCGTTGACCGATCCCGCCGATGCCGACGCGTTCGCTCGCGACGTCGCGGGACGGCTTCCCGGCGTCACGGCGCGCGCAACCTCGGCGCCCGACGCGCGGACGAACACGTTCGTCGTGATCGAGCGCTTCCACACCGCTATCGCGTTCGTCACCGTGCTCGGCAGCGCCGTGTTCCTGCTCGCGTTGATGGTGATGCTCGTCGATGAACGCCGATCGACGGTCGCCATCCTGCGTCTCATGGGCTTCACGCGACGGCGCATCCTGCTGCAGGTCTGTGCGGAAGGCGCGTTGATCGCGCTCGTGGGCGCCGCGGGTGGCGTGCTGTTCGCCATTGCCGTGCAGGGACTCTTCAATCGCTTCTTCCAGTGGCGCTACGACACGACGCTCATCTTCTTGCGCGTGACGCCCGCGGTCGTGTGGCGGTCGCTCGTCATCGCCGTGCCGCTCGGCGTCGGCGCGAGCCTCGCGGCGTCCTGGTCGCTGCTGCGCCGCACGGGCTCGGGGCTCCATCGATGACGAGCCTGCGCGCGCTGCGCTTCGCGTGGTTGACGATCGTGCGGCAGCCGGCGCGGTCCGTGCTGGGCATTCTTGGCGTCGCCGCTGTCGGTGCGCTGCTGTTCGACATGCTGCTCCTGTCGCGCGGGCTCGTGCTGTCGTTCCGCACGCTGCTCGACACGGGCGGGTTCGACGCGCGCGTGCTGGCGACCGACATGGTCCCGTTCAGTGGTCCGCGTCTGGATCATGCGTCAGCGCTGGCTGCGGCGATCGCGGCCCTGCCCGAAGTCGCGGCCGTGCAGCAGGTCAGGACGGTGCGCGCGACCGCTGGTGACCGCGACGTCGTGCGCGGCGCGGATGTCGATGACGAGGGCGGCGACAACGGCGAGATCGAGATCGTCGGGACGGATGTCCGCGCGCGTTCCTTCTGGACGATGGCCGAAGGACGCGACGTCGCGGAGAATCCCGCGACCGGCCTCGTCATCAATCAGCATCTCGCCGAGGCGCTCGGCGCCAGGCCGGGATCGACGGTCACGCTGCGCGGCCGCTGTGGCGACGCGGCGTCGATGCCGCCGCCCGTCGCGTTCGTCGTGACGGGCATCGCGACGTTTCCCTTCGACACCCCGGGCGAAGACACGGCCGGGACGTCCATCGCGAGCGCCGCGCGCCTGTGCGGTGAGCGCGACACGGATCAGGCCGACATGCTCCTCGTGCGGTCGCGCGATGGCGTTGGAGCCGAGGCGGCGGCCGCCGCCATCCACGCGCGCCGGCCCGACCTGCACGTCGTGACGAACGCCGAGATCGTCGATCAGTTCAGCCGGCTGCAGTTCTCGTACTTCCGGCAGATCTCGTCCGTGCTCGCGACCGTGACGCTCTTCTTTGGCTTCCTGCTCGTTGCCGTGCTCTTGACCGTGTCGGTCAACCAGCATCTGGGCGAGATCGCCACACTGCGCGCGATCGGCCTGACGCGTGGGCGCGTGGTCGCGGGCATCTTCTGGGAATCCATCGTCATGGTCGGCACGGGCGGCGTCTTCGCCGTGCCGATTGGCTTCGTCGTCGCCGCGTGGCTCGATCGCATCCTTCGCCGTCTGCCGGGGATTCCGACGGGATTGCACTTCTTCGTCTTCGAGCCGCGCGCGCTCGCGCTGTACGTCGTGCTGCTGAGCGCGGCCGCGTTGGCCGCCGCGGCCTATCCGATGCGTATCGTCGCGGGGCTACCCATTGCGGGCACGCTGCGCCAGGAGGTCGTGTCGTGATCGCGCCGGTCGTCGAAGCGTTGAGCGTATCGCGCGTGTTTCCCATGCCGGCCGGAGCCGTGACGGCGCTCGCCGACGTATCGCTTCGCGTGAACGCGGGCGAATACCTCAGCATCGTCGGGCCGTCGGGATGCGGCAAGTCGACGCTCCTGCACGTGCTCGGTTGCGTCGACGTCCCGACCGCTGGCGCCTTGCGGTTCCAGAATCGCGACGTCGCCACGTTGCCCGACGCCGAGCGGAGCCGGCTGCGGTTGCGCGAGATCGGATTCGTCTTTCAGCGCTTCTTTCTGCTGCCGATGCTGACCGCCTGGGAGAACGTCGAACTGCCACAGGCCGAGGCTGGCGTCGCGCGCGCCGAGCGGCGCCAGCGGACCGCGGAGCTGCTCGACTACGTCGGCCTCGCGGCGCGTGCGGCGCATCGTCCGTCGGAGCTCTCGGGCGGTGAGATGCAGCGTGTCGCGATTGCGCGGGCGCTCGCCAATCGACCTCGGCTGTTGCTCGCCGACGAACCGACGGGCGAGCTCGATCAGACGACGGGCAGCCAGGTTGCGGACCTGCTGGATCGGCTGCACGACGACGGAACCGCGGTGGTCGTCGTCACGCACGACACGGCGATGGCGGCACGCGCAGGGCGACGCGTGCACATGCGCGACGGACGGATCGTCGAGGACTCCGCGCGATGATTTTCCGGCTCGCCTGGCGATCGCTCGTCGCGCGGCCCATCCGCAGCGTCGTCCTCGCTGGTGGGTTCGGTCTCGGTGTGGCGGTGATGGCCGCGCTCCTCGGCATCGGCGGAGCCATCCTCGAGCAGGCGCGCGCGCCTGCGCTCGTCGGCGGTGGGGACGTCATCGTCAGTGGCGCTGCTGGATTGCTGCCGAATGCGCGGTTCGCGATCGCCGACGTCCTTGGGGCACCGCCGTTCGTTTCGCGCGTGCGTGCGGCGGCACCGACGTCGGAGACGATGGTGTATCTCGTCGAGAACGGCCGCGCGCCGACGGCTCTCCGCGCGACGGGCGGCATTCCGAGTCTCGAACGCGAGTTGGCGAATCCCGAGGTTCGTCAGGTTCCGGCGTGGAATGACACAGCGGACGACCGCGCGTGGGTGAAGCCGGCGCCGGGCGAGCTCCTGCGCGACATGGATCGCTTCCATCCGATTCCCGACGTGCCTGCGCGCGTCTCGTCGTGGGCGGAATGGCTGTATTTCAACGGACGCACGGACGACGCGCGGTTCTATCTCAGCTTTCTCGCCGGGCCGCGTCAGCCGTCGGGGCGCCGCACGGTCGGCGTGCGGCTGCAGCTCGAGCGTGGCGGACAGATGACGGCGTACTCCAACCGCGCCGACGTCGACGACGCAGCGCTCGTGGCGTCGGCGCCGGATCTCACGATCGGCCGCAACACCGTGCGCCTTGTCGGGACCGAATATCACATCGCGATCGATCTGCCCGCCGAGTCTGGCGGTGGGCGCGCAGTGGGGGAGATCGTCATCCATGCGACGGCCGGACGATCGCTCCCGCCGCTCGAACTGCGTGGCGCGGGCGGGTGGGTGTCGGGGTACGTCGTGCCCGTCATGTCGGGCACGCTCGACGGGCAGATCCGCGTTGGACGAGAGACCGTCGCCCTTGCGGGCGGTGCGGGCTATCACGATCACAACTGGGGATTCTGGGACGGCGTGTCGTGGCAGTGGGGCCAGGTCCAGGGCGCCGGATTGTCGTTCGTCTACGGGCGCGTCCATCCACCGGCCGATGCGGCCGACGCCTCGCGGATTCCCGGGTTCCTCGCCGCGATTGGTCCGAACGGACTCGTCGGCTACGCGATGGACGTGACGATCGACGAGACGAACGATCCCGCCACCGATCGCCCGCGCCGCATTCTCGTCCGCGGACGCAGCGGGTCCCTGTCGCTCACGGTCGACACGACAGTGACGCAGACGACGGCGACGCGCACAGGCGGAGGACGATTCGGAAGCGGCCTCGACTTCCTGCAGCTACGCGGCACATCCCACGTGACGGGTACCGCCGCCGGCACGCCAGTGGACTTCACCGCCGCGGCGAGTGCGGAAACGTTTCGTGGGCGGGCGGGCGTGAACTGACTCTGGCTCTGGAGACCGTTTCGAAAACGCGCGAATCCCATCTCCGGACAATGTGAGGTGGTCTTGCGCAGCCACGGTCGGAGACGTAAAGTCTTCGCATGGACGCCGTTCGTGCCACCGTCAAGGACGGACGCCTCATCGTCGACGAGCCGACAACGCTGCCTGAGGGGACGGTCCTCGATCTCGTTCTCGACGACGAGGGCGACGATCTCGATCCGCATGACCGCGCGCGGCTCCATGCGGCAATCAATCGATCCGCCGCGGAGGCACGCGAGGGGCATGTTCGCCCGGCGACTGCGATCTTGAGCAGACTCGGGACGCGGTGAGCCTCCCGGTCGTCACGACGCCGGTTTCGGACGACCATATCCAGGCAATCGACGCATGGTGGCGGGAGAATCGTGCCGCTGCAGCCGGTCTGTTCGCTGAAGAACTCGCTGCCTGCGTCGAGCTTCTCGGTCGGATGCCGCGCGTCGGCCGTCGCTATCGACATCCGCATGTCAGTGGCCTCCGCCGTGTGCTGCTCCGCGCCTCACGGCATCACGTGTATACACCATCGACGAAACACAGATCGTCATTCATGCCGTCTGGCATGCGCAGCGCGGCGCCGATCCGGAATTGGGTAATGGACAGTCCACTCGATGAACATCGCGTTCGGTAGTCTCGCGCTGGGTCTGGGATCGCTCGCGGCCGGCTTCCTCGGCGCGTTGACCGGTCTCGGCGGCGGCGTGGTGATCGTGCCGCTGCTCGTCCTCGTGTTCCACGTCGACATGCGCTACGCGATTGGCGCGTCGCTCGTCTCCGTCATCGCGACGTCATCGGGCGCGGCGGTTGCCTACGTGCAGGAAGGGCTCTCGAACATCCGCCTCGGGATGTTCCTCGAGATCGCGACGACGCTCGGTGCCATCTCCGGAGCGGCGCTCGTGACGCACGTGCCGACGCGCACCCTTGCCGTGCTCTTCGGGCTCGTGCTCCTGTATTCGGCCTACCTGTCGAGCGAGCGCGTCGTGCAGTCGAGGCCCGAGCCGACAGGGCCGTCGCCGGCGGCCTCGTGGCTGCGCTTGAACGCCGCCCAGCCGACACCCGCCGGGCCAGTGCCGTACGTCGTGCAGAACGTGACGGGCGGCTTCAGCCTGATGTACGTCGCAGGCGTGCTGTCGGGGCTCTTGGGGATCGGATCGGGCGCGGTGAAGGTGCTCGCCATGGATCACGTGATGCGGCTGCCGTTCAAGGTCTCGACGGCGACGAGCAATTTCATGATCGGCGTGACCGCGGCCGCGAGTGCCGGCATCTATCTGCGTCGCGGTTATCTGGATCCGGGGATCGCGTGGCCGGTCGTCCTCGGCGTCCTCGCTGGCGCGCTCATCGGGGCTCGGACGCTGGTGCGGGCGCCGATCGGCCGGCTCCGCACGGTGTTCGTGGCCGTCATCGTGCTGCTCGGCATCGAGATGCTTTACAACGGCCTGATGGGGCGCGCGTGATCGTGGACCGCGAGACACGCGGCGGCGCTACGCGCCTGAATACCTGGCTCTCGCACGTGCTGCGCGCAGGCGTGGCGGTGTCGGCCGTCGTCATCCTCACGGGCGCGGCCATCTATCTCGCGCGGCACGGATCGGCGCGACTCGGCGATCGGGTCTTTCACGGCGAGCCGGCGGATCTGCGCTCGGTCACGGGCATCGTGGGCGGCGTGCGGCGTCTGGAGAGCCGCGCGATCGTGCAACTGGGCCTGCTGATGCTCATCGCGACGCCCATCGCGCGCGTCGTGGCGTCGGCGATCGGCTTCCTCTGGGCGCGTGACCGTCTGTACGTGGCGCTCACGGGCGCCGTGCTGATGCTTCTGGCCTACAGCCTGTTTCGACTCTGATCGGCGACGGCCGGGTAACGACTGGTGCACCCGCGCTTGCGGCGTGCGATCGACGCGACTAATCTGCGCTGTGCCGTCGATCTCGGGCGGGGAGGCTGATGATGAAAGTCTCGCGGACAACATGCGCGCTGGCGGGCGTCGTCGCGCTCACCGTCCTTGTTCCCGGCCAGATGGCCGTTGGAGCGGCGACGCAGAGGCGACCGGTGCAGCCGGTGCAGTATGTCCCCGTGCCGGCGACCACCCCGGGGGCCGGCTCGATCCCCGAAGGCTTCACTCGAATCTTCAACGGCAAGGACATTTCGGGCTGGCATCCGAGCCGAACGAGCCATCATGGCAAGACGCCCTCGGTCACGGTGAAGGATGGCGCGCTTTATCTGGCGCAGAAGCCCTTCGGCCAGGGCGGCCTGCTGATGACGAACAAGAAGTACAAGAACTTCGAGTTCTACGTCGAAACGGACCTGCGCCCCGGTTACAACAGCGGCATCTTCCTGCGGGCGACCGAAGAGGGCGCGGGGCTCCAGGTGGAACTCGACGCGCACGCGGGGAATGGCGAATTGCTGACGGAATCTCTTGCGCGCGTCCCCGCGCGCACGGTCGTGCGGGGAACGCCCATCGCTCAGGTGTGGAAGCAGGGTGAATGGAACTCCTTCCGCGTTCGCGTCGAAGGCGATGCGCCGCACTACACGCTCTGGGTCAATGGCGTGAAGATCTGGGATATCCAGTATTCCGCCAACTACATGCCGGCCGGTCTGACCAGCGGCTTCATCGGCCTGCAGTACCACTTCCTCACCACCGTCATGCCGTCGACCAAGGTGGTGTCGCTGTCCTACAACACGCCGGGCGTGCCGCTCGGCTTTCGCAACATGGCGATCAAGGAGCTCCCGGACACCGCTGGCCCGGCCACTGTTCCGGCTGCCGCGCCCGATGCGCCCGATGCGGCCGCTGGCCGTCGTGGCGGCGCCGGCCGTCACCGACCCGTGCCTCCAGCCCCGGTCACGCCGCCATCGCCGCCGGGGCCGGCCGACTACACCAACTCCGTCGGCATGGACTTCATGAAGATCCCGGCCGGGACGATGATCGAGGGGGCCTATGATCCCTGCGAAATCCTCCCTGTGCCGGCTGGAACCGTGCCGCCCGCCCCCGCGCCCCTGGCTCAGCGCCCGCCCCGAGTTCCCTGCAGCACGGCGGGCACGTTCGGCTGGAGGCCGGAGCAATACGAGATCGCCGACAAGCTACTGCGGGAAGACACCAGCCTCGGTTTCAAGGTGACGATCGGCAAGCCCTATCTGATGGGGCGCTACGAGGTCACCCAGGGCGAATGGAAAAAGGTGATGGGCGCCAACCCATCCATCTTCAAAGGCTCCAAGGTGGCTGACGACGCCGATCGCCACCCCGTCGAGAATGTCTCCTGGGAAGACGCCCAGGCCTTCGTGAAAAAGCTGAACGCTCGGGAGCACACCACCGCCTATCGCCTGCCGACCGAGTTCGAATGGGAGTGGGCCGCGCGCGCTGGCCAGTTCCGCGCGCCATCGACAGTCGGCGAGGGTGAGATCGATCCGACCGCGGTGATGTCGGTGTTCAGCGGCCCCACCAGCATGGTGGGCACCAAGCTGCCGAACGCCTGGGGACTCTATGACATGCTCGGCAATGTCTGGGAGTGGGTGCAGGACGTCTACAACGAGAAGGTTCAGCCCGACCCTGTTCCGCCGAAAACCGGCAAGACCCACGTGCTCAAGGGCGGTAGTTACATGTCGCACTTCGCCAACGTCGCGGCAGCCGTGCATGCCGGCGGCCCGGGCGATGCCTTCGACACGGGCTTCCGGATCGTCAAGGACATGAACTAGGTCGCGCGGAGGGGTGGGCCAGGCTCGAGGCGCGGAAGGATGAACGACAGACCGTTCGCGCGTGAACGAAGTCTGGAGCGGGCTACGGGAATCGAACCCGTCTAGCTGGCTTGGGAAGCCAGAGCATTACCACTATGCTAAGCCCGCACGTTCCGCATCATATCAGGCCGCGCGCGGCGCGACGCACGGCCGTGATCCCTCACGCGCGGATGATCGCCAGCACTTCGTCGCGCTTCGCTTCCATCATCTCGCGCGTCTTGGCCTCGAGATTCAAGCGCAGGATCGGTTCGGTGTTCGACTCGCGCACGTTGAAGTGCCAGTCGGGGTACTCGACCGAGAAGCCGTCGAGGAAGTACGTATGGCCGTCGCGATACCGTTCGGCCAGCTCCTTGACGCGCGCGCTCGCCTTGGCCATGTCGCTCATCGGCGTGTTGATCTCGCCCGAGATGAAGTAGCGCTCGCGGAACGGCTCGAGCAGCTCGTGCAGCGTGCGATCCTTCTTCGACATCAGTTCGAGGATGAGCAGCGCCGGGATGAAGCCGTTGTCGGCGTAGTAGAAGTCGCGGAAGTAGTAGTGGCCGGTGACCTCGCCGGCGAAGAGCGCGTGCTCTTCACGCATCCGCCGCTTGATGAACGCGTGGCCCACGCGATTCATGAGCGCCGTCCCGCCGTGCGACTCGACCGTGTCCTTGACGGCACGGCTCGCGCGCAGGTCGTAGATGATCTTCTGTCCGGCCGTCTTGCTGAGCGCGGCCTCCGCGAGCAGGGCAGTGATGAAGTCGCCGGCGACGAACGCGCCCGTGCCGTCGATGAAGAAGCAGCGGTCCGCGTCGCCGTCCCACGCAATTCCAACGTCTGCCTTTTCGGCGACGACCCGCTCGACGATGTCGCGGCGGTTCTCCTCGAGCAGCGGATTGGCTTCGTGATTCGGGAACGTCCCATCGATCTCGAAGCACAGCTTCGTCGTCCGACAGGGAAGCCGATCGAAGAGTTTCGGCGCGACGAGTCCCGCCATGCCGCTGCCGGCGTCGAGGACGACGTGGAACGGCTTGATGGCGGACGTGTCGACGAAGCCGAGCACGCGCTCGACGTACGCATCGAGAATGGACGACGACTCGAGGCCGCCGGGCGGCCGCGTCGGCTCGGGGATGCGGCCGGTCGTGACCATGTCGCGAATCTCGCCGATCCCCGCGTCGCCCGAGAGCGGCAGCGCGTCTTTGCGCACCATCTTGATGCCGTTGTAGCGGCCCGGATTGTGCGACGCCGTGATCTGCGCGCCGCCGTCGAGCCGATCGCGCGCGACGCCGAAGTAGAGCATGTCGGTCGCGCACATGCCGTAGTCGACGACCGTCGCGCCCTGGGCGCGCGCGCCTTCGATGAACGCCGCCGCAAGTGACGGCGACGACGTCCGCATGTCGCGCGAGACCGCGATGCGCTGGGCGTTCAGGTAGGCGACAAACGCGCGGCCGATCGCGCGCGCGCCGTCTTCGGTGATCTCGTCCGGGTAGAGGCCGCGGATGTCGTACGCCTTGAAGATGCCGGGAGGAATGCCGCTCATGTGATCTCCGTCGTCGGGCCCGCGTCAGGCTCGCGAATACTCTGTCACGATCGAGCCGTCGCCGAACACGCGATCGACGCCGACCTCGACCGCCGCGTCGAAGCGGCAGTCGTGGCCCGCGAGGCTCGCGCCAATTCGGGCGTCGGCGCCGACCGTGGTGCCGGGCCAGAGGATGGCGCCATCGATCTCGGCCCGCTCGCCGATTCGGCAGCCCGCGCCGATGACACTGTACGCTCCGATGCGCGCGCCGGCCGCGATCCGCGCGCCTGCACCAATGAAACACGGCGCCTCGACCGTGGCCGTCGGGTCGATGGTCGCGTCGGCCGCGATGACCGACTGACCGGCGCGGCCGGCGAAGGGGGCCGCGACGAAACGTCCGTCCATGATGTCGGCGTGCGCTTGCCGGTACTTGGCCGGCGTGCCGATGTCGATCCAGTACCCATCCGACACGTGCGCGACGAACGGCTCGCGGTCAGTGATGAGCGACGGGAAGTAGCCGCGCTCGATTGAGAAGACGGTGTCGGCCGGGATGCGGTCGAGCGTCTCCGGCTCGAGCACGTAGATGCCGGCGTTGATCGTGTTGCAGCGAATCGCGTCGGGCGAGGGCTTTTCGACGAACGCGCGGACGCGGCCGTCAGGCTCGGTCTCGACCAGGCCGTAGGCGGCTGGATTCTCGACCGGCGTGAGCACGATCGTCGCGCGCGCCTGCCGCTCGCGGTGCAACTGGAGGAGCGCCGCGAGATCGACCGACGTGAACACGTCGCCGTTGAAGACGAGGATCGGCTCGCCGCGCGTGTCGCCGGCGGCGAACTTGATCGCGCCGCCCGTCCCGAGCGGCCGAGGCTCGACGACGTACCGCAGCCGGACACCGGAGGCCGAGCCGTCGCCGAAGACGGCCTCGATGCGCTCGGGCTGGTAGTTGAGGCTCAGCACGACCTCATCGACCTCGGGCAGTGCGCGTAGCCGATCGATCTGATACTGCAGGAACGGCCGATCGAAGATCGGCACGACGGGTTTGGGCGTCTGGAGCGTCAGCGGGCGGAGGCGCGTGCCCTGACCGCCAGCGAGCAGAATGGCCTTCATGACAGCCAGACATGCTATCGCAAGGGGACCGTCATCTTCTTCGCAATGCGTTGGGGCCATCTTCTCTTGCCTGCTCGCGGGGCCCAACCCCCGCTCGCCCGCTCAGCGCCGCTCCTCCGTCGCGGACTTCTTTTAATCGCTTCGCCACCCTCGCTCACGCTCGGGGGCTCGCGGCGTCATCTTCTTTCGCTCCTGTCCCCCTGATCCCTTTCCCCCTGATCCCGCCTTTGACCATAAGATAGGGGCAGGTTTTCCGTGAACCTGCCCAACGCGCTCACGCTCGGAAGAATCTTCCTCGTCCCGCTGCTGGTCGTCGTGCTCCTCACGTCGCAATTCGACGGGCGCACGCTGCTCGGCGTGAGCAACGAGATGCTCGGCGCGACGATCTTTGCGGTGGCCTCGCTGACCGACTGGCTCGACGGCTACATCGCGCGTCGGCGCGGGCAGGTGACCGGACTCGGGCAGTGGATGGATCCGCTCGCCGACAAGCTGCTCGTGACCGCGGCGCTCATCTCGCTCGTCCAGCTCGGACTGGCGCCGGCGTGGATGGTGGCCGTGATTCTCGGCCGCGAACTGTCGGTCACCGTGCTCCGCAGCGTCGTCCATGCGCGCGGGCAGAGCCTGCCGGCGTCGTCGCTCGGGAAAGTGAAGATGACGGCGCAGATTGCCGCCGTGCTGCTCCTGCTCGGACCGCGGCAGGTGCCAGAACTGCCGGTGCTCGGCTATGCGGCGTTGTGGGTCGCCACGATCATGGCGCTCGTTTCGGCCGTGGACTACTCGCGCCGGTTCAATGCGCTGTCCGGGAGCCGCACGCCCTCACCCGCGCCACGCTCGTCCGCCCGCCCGCCGGCCAACGCCGAAGACGTCCGGCCCGGCAGCCGGATCAGTGCTTGAGCTCGGCGAGCCGGGTTTTCGCTTTTTCCAGGTACTCGCTCACCGCGAACTCTTCGACGATCCGGTCGTAATACGGGATCGCCTCCGCGGTCTGCTTGCTGAGGTAGTACGACTCGGCGAGGTAGTAGTACACCTCGTCGCGGTGCGTGTACATCGGGTCGGTCTCGACGATGCCTTTGAAGCGGGGGATCGCGCCCGGATAGAACTTCGCACGGAAGTACTGGAGGCCGATGCGGAACTCGGATTCCGACAGCCGGTCCTTGGCCTCGCGCTGGAGCTTGAGGACCTCGGGCAGGAGCTGGCTCGTCGGGTAGTTCTTCACGAACGTGTCGAGCTCGCGCAAGGCGTCATGCGTCGCGGTCTGGTCGCGCTGCGGCGCCAGCATCTGCCGGACTTGCGCGAGGGCCAGCTTGTACTGCGCGTAGTCGGCGCGCGCGTTGAGCGGGAAGAACGTCAGGAACTCACGGAACTCGTTGGCGGCGAGGATGTCGGAGTCGACGCGGTTCTCGCCGAGGTACGAGTCCCCGATGCCGAGCTTGGCGTCCTGCCGGTATGGGCTCTGCGGAAACGTGTCGACGAGCCGCCGGAAATACTCGCGCGCGTCGAGCCAGTGATGGGCCGTGAGCGACTCGGTGCCCCGGTCGAAGAGGAACTTGTCGGCGTTCTGCTCGCCGGGGGCGGGCAGGCGCAGTTGCTTCGAGGCGCACGCGGCCAGCGCCGCGATGAGGCCCAAGGTGAAGCCGAGACGAACCAGCGATCGGATGGAAGAAGCAGAGCGAAGAGTCATCGCACGTGGGTATCGGTCCAGGGATCAGCGGGCAGTGTGGCCGACGAGAGGCCGGAGCCAGTCGCACTCGGCAGCGAGTCCATCTTCGAGCGAGTGCGCGGGGTGGAACCCCAGTTCGGCGCGGGCGAGCGACGTGTCGGCGAACGTATCCCGCATGTCGCCCTTTTCGGCCGGCTGGCGGCGGATGTCGAGCCGCCGGCCGGTGATTCGGCCGATACTCTGGAGCACCTCATTGACGGTCACGCGGCTGCCGCCGCCGATGTTATAGACGCCGCCGGGCCGCCCGCGGTCGCCTGCCGCCATGGTCGCGGCAACGATGTCGTCGACGTAGGTGAAATCGCGGGTCTGTTCACCGTCGCCGAAGAGCGTGATCGGCTGATCGGTGAGCGCCGCGCGGATGAAGCGGTGAAAGGCCATGTCGGGCCGCTGGTGCGGGCCGTAGACCGTGAAATAGCGCAGCGACACGGTCGGCACGCCGAAGTTCGCCTGATACAGCACGCAGAGGTGCTCGGCCGCGAGCTTCGTCACGCCGTACGGGGAGACCGGCTGGATGAAGGCGTCCTCGCGCATCGGAATCGCCGCGCGGTCGCCGTACACCGACGAACTGGACGCGTAGACGAACCGCGTGAGCGGACGGCCGACCGACGCTTCGAGCAGGCGCTGCGTGGCGTCGACGTTGTTGGCGATGTACGTCCGGAACTGGTCGCCCCAACTGCCGCGCACGCCCGCTTGGCCGGCGAGATGGAACACGTGCGTCGCATCCGTCAAGAGCTCGGTCAGCGGCGCATCCTGGATCGTCGTCTCGAGGAACCGGAACGCCGCATTCGTGCGGAGCGGTTCGAGGTTGCGTTCCTTGACGTCGCGCGCGTAGTAGTCGGTGAACGAGTCGATCCCCACGACCGACGCGCCGCGTGCGAGCAGGGCTGCCCCGAGCGTCGAGCCGATGAATCCGGCCGCGCCGGTCACCACCGCTTTCATGCAAATGCCTCCAGGATGCGATCGGGCAGCCGGCACGGACGCCCGTCGCGGCCGACGGCGGCGTGCGACGTCCGGCCGGTCGCAATGGCGCCCGTCTGGCCCTTGACCGTGATCTCGTAACTGAATTCCATCCGCGCCGGCGACGCGACCCGTGCCGTCGCCGCGATGTCCACCTCATCGTCGTACCGAGCCGGGCGCCGGTACTCGCAGTGCGCCTCGATGACCGGCAACGAGACGCCGGCCTGTTCCATCTCGCGATAGGTCCATCCTTGCGCGCGCAGGAGATCGGTTCGCGCGACCTCGAACCACACGAAGTAGTTCGCGTGATAGACCACGCCCATCTGATCGGTCTCGGCGTAGCGGACGCGAAGCGACGTCGGCGTGCTCATGACTGGCGAGGCCGGCCCTCGGCCGCGCGCCGCAGCGCCCGCGTCGCCTCGGCGGGATCGGACGTGCCGAAGATGGACGACCCGGCAACGAGGATCGAGGCCCCGGCCGCGACGATGGACGCGGCGTTGTCGATCTCGATGCCGCCATCGACCTCGATCGCGGCACGACTGCCGCCTGCGTCGAGAAGCGCGCGGACCTCGCGGATCTTGTCGAGCGTGTGCGGGATGAACGTTTGGCCGCTGAAGCCCGGATTGACCGACATGACGAGCACGTGATCGAGCCGATCGACGACCTCGCCGATCGCGGCGACCGGCGTCGACGGATTGATCGCCGCGCCGGCCTTGACGCCGAGCTCGCGGATCCGCGTCAGCGTCCGGTGCAGGTGCGGCAACACTTCGACGTGGACCGAGATCATCGCGGCGCCGGCTTCGACGAACGCGTCGAGATAGCGATCCGGATCCTCGATCATCAGATGGACGTCGAGCGGCAGCGACGTCGCGCGCTTGACGGCGGCCGTGACGGCCGGGCCAAGCGTGAGGTTCGGGACGAAATGACCGTCCATCACGTCCACGTGAATGAGATCGGCGCCGCCGACTTCGACCTGATGGACGGCGTCGGCGAGATGGCCAAAGTCGGACGCGAGGATCGACGGCGCGAGTCGCACGCTCATCGGCTGATCTCCAGTTGCACGGGATCGCCGTAGCCGATCTGGAAGCCGGCCTGCGGCGTCTGCCGCACGATGACGCCGGGCGGGAGACCCGGGTAGGGCACTTCGGCGGTGACCGAGACGCGAAAGCCGCGCCGGCGCAGGATGTCGACCGTCCGCAGCCCGAGCGTGCCGATGACGTCCGGCATCACGAACGTGACGCCGCCTTCGCCGCGATTGACGAGCAGGCTGACGCGCGCGGATCGATCCTGCGCCGCGGGATCCTGCGCGACCACGACGCCGGCCGGGTAGCGCGCGGTGCCGATCTCGGCGCGATTGGCGATTTGAATCTGATCCTGCGCGAGCACGATGTCGGCCGTCCGTTCCGGCTGGCCGACGAGGTCCGGCACGACAGGATCGCGCTGGCCCTCGCTCACACGCACGCCGACCGATCGGTCGCGCCGCAGCACGGTGTTCGGCGCCGGCTCCTGGGAGACGACGTGATCGGCCGGCACTTTCGGGTCGGCATGGCGCGCGTCGACCTTGAGGACGAGGCCGACGTCGGCGAGCGCGGCCGTCGCATCCGCGACCGACAAGCCGTGGATGTCGGGCACGTGCACTTCACGGGCGTGGATGGCCACGCGCATGGCGGTGAAGAAGAATAGGCCGAAGGTGAGCCCCAGGGCGCCGACGAGAACGATCAGACGACCAGCCGTCCACACGCGCGCGCGCAACGGATGGCTCACGAACTTGGCGGAGGAGCTTGGCGTGGGCCTCGGGGCGGGCATTAATCCGAAAAAGTGTACTACGCGGCCGGTCGGCGGACCAAGACGACGCCGAAGTAGGCGTCGAGCCCGTGGACGGGCGGCGACGTGATGACGGCGCCGTCGGCGTCGAGGAGCGAGGGCGACACTCGCGGTCGTGGTGCGCTCGCGGGGAGCCGGGCGAAGTCCGATCGCGTGGCGAGGAAGGCCTCGACGACCGCCGTGTTTTCGTCCGGCTCGCTCGAGCAGGTGGCATAGACGAGCCGGCCACCGGGACGCACCGCGTCGGCGGCCACGGTCAGCATGCGCGACTCGGCCGCGGCGAACGCGGGGAGATCCGACGCCTGCCGTATCCACTTCAGATCCGGATCGCGTCGCAGTGTGCCGAGGCCCGAGCACGGCGCGTCGAGCAGCACGCCGTCGAAGACAGGACCGAACGGCAACGACGCGGCCGTGTCGAGCGCGACCACAACGGCGGGATGGTTGGCGCGAGCGACGATCGTCGAGAGCAGCGCCACCCGTGCGGGGCGGCGATCGGCGGCGACGAGCAGCGTCCCGGGTCGACGATCAGTGCAAGCGCCCGTTTCGCCCTGGCCTCCGAAGCCTTGGCGGAGGAGGCGCGTCATGTCCGTAGCCATGACGAGCGTCTTGCCCCCCGGCGCCGCGCACGCGTCGAGCACGCGCTCGCCGGGGGCGGCGTTGGCGAGACGCGCGATGATCTGCGCGCCTTCGTCCTGGACGTAGATCTCCGCGGTCAGTGCCGCCGACAAACGGCCCAGCGCACCTGGCGGCAGACGGATCGCGTCATCGACGAACGACGCCGGCGTCCACGGGATTTCTTCTGCGGACAGCCGCGACGTCAGTTCCGCGTAGGTGAGGCGGCCGATCGATCGGATGGTCACGTCCGGCGGCTGATTGTTGAAGCGGCACCATGCCTCGGTCGCCTCGAAGCCGTAGCGATCGAGCCAGCGTCCGACGAGCCACGCCGGATGTGACAAGGTCGTCGACAAGTACGAGAGTTGAGCCGCGCGTGACGCATCGGCCGCCGGTCGCCGCGGGAGATGCGATTCGGACGCCTCGCGCGCGAGACGCCGGGCCACGGCGTTGACGAGTCCCGCCGCGCGCGGCGCGCCGAGCGCGCGCACAAGATCGACTGACTCGTGGACGACCGCGTGGACGGGCACACGGTCGAGATGATGGATCTGATATGCCGCCAGCCGCAGCGTGATGAGGATCGGAAGGTCGAGACTGGACGCCGCGCGCTGGGCCGCGTGCGAGATCCAGGCATCGAGGGCCTTCTGCCATCGCAGGGTCCCCGCAGCGAGCTCGCCCGCGAGCGCGCGATCGCGGCGGTCGTCGATGCCGCCGCGTGCTTCGTCGAGCTGACTGGCGAGAGTCGCTCCATCACGCGCGACGGCCATGAGAACGCGGCCGGCCGCGAGCCGCGCGGGCGTCATCGCGCGTCGGGCAGCGGGTCGAACCGGTCGCCCACGCGCACGGGATGTCCGTTCAAAAACGCGCGCGCGTCGACTGCGGGTCGCCCTTCGGCTTGGAGCCTGAGAATTCGCACCGCGCCCGGTTGCGCGGCAACTTCGATCGCGTCCGGCTCGACGTGTGAGACGACGCCCGGCTCGACGTCGAGCACTTGGTCATGCACGACCTGTGACTGCCGCAGCAGCACACGCCGGCCATGAAAGAGCACCGCCGCGAGCGGCCAGGGCTGCAGGCCCCGAATCTGGTTGTGGATGTCGACCGCCGGTCGTGCCCAATCGACCTGGCTCTCGCGCCGCTCCAGTCGCACCGCGTACGTCGCGAGCGCATCGTCCTGCGGTGTCTCCTCGACGGGACCGAGCGCGAGCCGATCCATTACCTTGACGAGCAGCTCGGCGCCGAGTGTCGCCAGCCGTCCTTCGATCGCGTCGCTCGTCTCATCTGGCCCGATGGGCGTCTGGACGCGATCGATCATCGGCCCCGCATCGAGCGCCGCGACGACGCGCATGATCGTCACGCCGGTGACCGCATCGCCCGCGATCACCGCGCGATGAATGGGTGCAGCTCCGCGCCAGCGCGGCAACAGCGAGGCATGAACGTTGATCAACCCACGCGACGGCCAGTCGAGCAGTCGCTGCGGCAGGATCTTTCCATACGCGGCCACGACGCCGATCTCGGCGCCCGTCGCCTCCAGCGCGCCCATCACGTCGTCATCACGCAGACGAGTTGGTTGCAGGACGGGCAGACCGTGCGCCTCCGCGTACGCTTTGACGGGACTCGGCGTGACGCGCTGTCCGCGCGCGCGCGGACGATCCGGTTGGGTGACGACCACCGCGACGCGGTGCGCGGAGCGATGGAGCGCGTCGAGCGTGGGGACGGCGAACGCGGGCGTGCCGAAGAAGGCGACCGACAGGCCCATCACCAGCGTCCGGCGCGTTCGAGCTTCCGGACCTTGCGCACGATCATGTCGCGCTTGAGGCCGCGCAGCCGATCGATGAACAACTTCCCGTCGAGATGATCGATCTCGTGCTGGAGCGCGCGCGCGAGCAGACCCGTGCCTTCGACCGTCCGTGGCGCGCCGTGCCGATCGCGTCCGCGGACGACGACACGCGAAGGGCGGGGAACGGTGGCGGTGAAGCCGGGCAGGCTGAGGCAGCCTTCGTCCTCGAGCTGCATGCCGTCGCGTTCGACGAATTCCGGGTTGATGAGCGTGATGAGCTCGCCGCCGCGCTTGCCGACGCTCAGATCGATGACGCACACGCGCAATGCGACGCCGACTTGCGGCGCCGCCAGGCCGATGCCCGGCGCGGCGTACATCGTGTCGATCATGTCGTCGACGAGACGTTGGATCTCATCGGTGATCTCGCCAACCGGCTCGGCCGGCGCCTGGAGGCTCGGGCGGCCGTAGCGAACGATCGCGCGCAGCATCAGACCGGCTCGGACCGCACCGCGAGGCGCGTCCGAAGCGCGGCCGCATAGTGCCGGCAGGCCGCGTCGATCTCGTCCATCGTGTCGCCACCGAACTTCTCGAGGATCGCATCGGCGAGGACGAGCGCGACCATCGCTTCGCCGACCACGGCGGCGGCCGGCACGGCGCAGACGTCGCTGCGCTCGATCGCGGCGGGCGCGTCCTGCATGGTCGTGAGATCGATCGACCGCAGCGGCTTCATCAGCGTCGAGATCGGCTTCATCCACACCGTGACGCGAACGTCTTCGCCGTTGGTCACGCCGCCTTCGAGGCCGCCCGCGTTGTTGGTCGGACGCGCGACGCCGGGCACGGTCCCCGTGCCGCTGCCCGCGTCGCCGAGAATCTCGTCGTGGACCTGCGACCCAGGCAGCGTGCCCACATCAGCCGCGCGACCGATGCCGACCGCCTTGATGGCGGGAATGGACATGAGGGCCTGCGCGAGTCGGCCGTCCAGCTTGCGATCCCACTGCACGTGGCTGCCGAGCCCGGGCGGCACGTCGTGCGCGACGACTTCGAACACGCCGCCGACCGTGTCGCCGGCTTCCTTCGCCGCGTCGATGACGGCGCGCATTGCTTTTCCCGTCTCCTCATCAACGCACCGCACATCGTCTTCTAGAGAGAGTGCCTTGATGCGGTCGAAGCTGATCGCGAGCGGGTCGGGAATGGCCGCGCTGCCGATCCGTACGACATGGCTTGCGACCTGGATACCCACGCGGCGGAGCAAGGCACGTGCGACGGCGCCGGCGGCCACGCGCGCGGCCGTCTCACGGGCGCTCGCGCGTTCGAGAATGTCGCGCAGATCTTCGCGCGCGTACTTGAGGCCAGCGGACAGATCGGCGTGGCCGGGCCGGGGGCGTGTGACCGCCGCGCGGCGCGCGCCCGGAAGCGACTCGGCCGGGTTGGCCTCGACGCTCATCGTGTGCTGCCAGTTCACCCAGTCCTTGTTGCGGATTTCGAGCGCGATGGGGCTGCCGAGCGTCTCGCCGTGGCGCACGCCCGTGAGAATCTCGGCCTTGTCCCGCTCGATGGCCATGCGCCGGCCTCGGCCATAGCCGAGCTGCCGCCGCGCGAGGTCGGGCGCGAGATCGTCGGGGCCGAGCGAAAGACCTGCCGGCACGCCTTCGACGATGACGACGAGCGCCTGGCCGTGGGACTCGCCAGCGGTGAGAAATCGAAGCATCGCCGGCCATTCTATCGAAACTCGCGCGACGTCCGGCGTGGGTACGAGCGGCAGGTGCGCCGATCGGGCCTGCATCTTGCAACATCCGGATGCCATGCAGGACAGCGAGTTCGTCGGCGATCGCTTCTTCGTCGACGTCGATGGACGATGGCGCGATCTGGCGACTGGCCGACATGTGGATCTCGTGCTGCGAGATATCGACTGGCGATGGCCCACGTGGGAACGCGTGCTCGCCGACGAATGGCACGACGGAAGGAGTGGACGTCTCGTCGATTTCGGCCGCACGGGCACGGACGCGTGGTTCGAGGCGCGCGCGACGGATCGCCGGCGTCGTGCGATTGAATGGCACGCCGCAACGACGATCGCCGACGCGCTCGAGCGCGCCATGGATCGCGGTGAGTCATACGTACACGTCGGAAACGAAGCGCGGCATCGAGCGGGCGCCGTGTTGTTCATGGCGGCACGCGCCGCGCGGCTGATGGGTTACGTACCGTTTCGGGCGTCGCTGTCCGTATCGACGGCCTTCGAACGTGCGCTGAGCCATCGTCACGTCGCGTTTCTCGTCGACGGGGAACGAGACCGCGCGCCTGCTGCCGTGAGATGGCGACGAGCCGCGTCCATCACGCCGCGTCACCATCTCGTGGTCGATTGCAGCGCACGATTCGACGTGCGGATCGCTGGCGTCCCCAATGTAGGGACGGCCCCCAGTGGCCGCCCGCAGGACAGGATGTCGCACAGTCCGAGTGGCGCTCGCCGCGGGAACGGAGGAAACACCTACGCGTGAGAACGAAACCTGGCGGGAACGCGCGTCGCGCATTACGTACGAGGTGCGGCGACTGACCGACGCCGGCGCATTCGACCACGCATCGGCTGTCCTCGACGCCACCGTGGGCGAGGCGATGCTGTGTCGTCGACGGATACCGAGGCACCTCGCGAGCGCACGCGCATGGCTCAGGCTGTGGCAGGGACGAACCGACGAGGCCTGGCGGGATGTGCCGCGGCGCGTGCGGACGACGAATGACGTGCTGCTCGGTGGACTCGTCGCATGGGCGCGTCTCGATCGCGACGCGCTGATGGCGCTTACGAGAGTCGGTTGTTGCGACTCGGTCGAAGTGACTGACGCACGGTGCGTCGTCGCGCTGCTCGTGGCAGCGCTGGATGGCGATTCAACGACGGTCGAGGCCGCGGCTCGAGACGTCGAACGAATCGCGCGTGACAGGTCACAGTCGACGGCGCGATGGATGCGGCTGGTCACGGCCGAGGCGCTGTCGGCCGTTGGCGCGGCAGCCCGTATTGCCGTGGTGCTCGGTCCGGCGGCGCTCTGGGCGGACGCGACGCGGCTCGAACGACGGGTCTGCGATCGATTGCGATTGGCGTCATGTGGGCCATGCGCGAGAGCGACGCCGTCCGTCAGACCCTGTGACGACGACCTCCCCGGACTGGCGGTCTGGGGTGAAGGGAGCGAACACATGCACTTGCTGCGAACGCTGCCGGGGCTGTTGCACCTCGTCCACGAGGCGGAAGACGACCTCGCGGCGCTCAGTGCCGGCTGCGCCTGGGCGCGGCGTGAGGCTGGCGCCGATCGCGTCGCATTCACCGCGGGCGATGATGGCGCGGTCGTCGCCTGTGCGGGGTGGCCGAATGCGTCTGCAGCCGCGGCGGATCTGCGAGCCGCCGCAGCGCGTGACGCGGTTCGTGATCGCGCCGCTTCGGAGTGGGCCGTGGCTCCGGTACGTTACGCCGGCGTGGTCGTGGGCGCCATCGTCGCGCGGAGCGCAAACGACGACCGGACGAGACTGTCCGATGCGCTCGCGGTCCTGGCCGCGTTGGCAGGTCCGGCGCTGCGCGCACGGCGCGATGTGCTCGCCGTCGAGCGGCAGGCGACGGTCGCGGCGCCTGAGATCCTCGGCTGTAGTCCGGCCATCGCCGCGATCCGACAGGCGATCGCGCGCGCTGCGGGCACACCGTTCCCGGTCCTCGTGGAAGGGGAGAGCGGCACGGGCAAAGAGCTCATGGCGCGTGCCATCCATCGTCTCAGCGCACGGCGCGACCGGCCGTTCCGTGCCGTCAACTGCGCGGCGCTCTCGGACGAGCTGTTCGAGGCGGAGCTGTTCGGTCATACGCGCGGGGCCTTCACCGGTGCGGTCACGGCACGTGTGGGACTGTTCGAAGCCGCGCACGGCGGCAGTCTCTTCCTCGACGAAGTCGGCGATCTGTCTGCGCGTGCGCAGGCGAAGCTGCTCCGCGTGCTCCAGGAAGGAGAAATCCGCCGCGTTGGCGAGAACGTCACACGCGCAGTGGACGTTCGGATCATCGCGGCGACGAACCAGCCGCTCGCCCGCGCCGTTGCTCGCGGCATGTTCCGCGAGGACCTGCTGTTTCGTCTCGCGGTCGTGCGCCTGCAGGCGCCGCCCCTTCGCGATCGCGTCGAGGACGTGCCGCTTCTCGCGCAGGCGTTCTGGCGCAGGATGGCTCACGACGCCGACCGGCGCGCCCGGCTGACGCCGAACGCGCTCGCCGCGCTCTGTCATCACCGCTGGCCGGGCAACGTCCGTGAACTGCAGAACGTCATCGCGGCGCTCGTCGTCGCTGCGCCAGCGCGCGGCAGTGTCGGGGCGCGCGACGTCTATCAGGCGATGGGGCGTGCCGCGCCCACGTCTGACACCGACAGCGTGTCGCTCGACCGCGCGCGTGTCGGCTGCGAACGTCGCGTCGTGGCTGCCGCGCTCGAGCGGCATGGAGGACGACGGTCGGCCGCGGCGCGAGAGCTGGGACTCTCGCGTCAGGGCCTCGCCAAGGCCATGCGGCGACTCGGCCTCGGGCCGGCGTCCGACATCGCCGGAGTTGCCTGACGCGCGCGTTCTGGCGATCATGCGCGAGCGCATGCTCACCTACATCGCGCGGCGTCTCGCGCTCACCGTGCCCGTGCTCTTCGGCGTCGTGACGCTGGTGTTCGCGCTGATCCATCTCGTGCCGGGCGATCCGGCGCAGGCCATGCTCGGCGAGTCCGCGCCCCCGGCCGACCTCGTCGAGCTACGCGCGCGGCTCGGGCTCGACCAGCCGCTGATGGTTCAGTACGAACGCTACCTCGTCGGCGTGCTGCACGGCGATCTCGGGACGTCGTTTCGCTACGGGACGCCCGTCTCGCGCGAGATCGCGGCGCGCGTCGGCCGCACCGCGGAGCTGGCCGTGGTCGCCATGGTGTTCGCCGTGCTGTTCGCCGTGCCGCTCGGTGTGATCGGCGCGCTCTACCAGGGCCGTTGGGTGGACGAGGTCGCGACGGGGGTGTCACTCGCCGGCATTGCGATGCCGAATTTCTGGCTGGGGCCCGTGCTCGCGATCGTCTTCGCCGTGCAATTGGGCTGGCTGCCGGTGTCGGGCACGGGGTCGTGGCGCCACTTCGTGCTGCCGGCCGTCACGCTCGGTGCCGCGCTCGCGGCCATGACGGCGCGCATCACGCGCGCGTCGGTCATCGAAGAGCTGCGCGAGCTCTACGTCCTCGCCGCACGCGCCCGCGGCCTGTCGGCGGGCCGCGCCGTCGTGCGGCACGCCCTGCGCAACAGCCTCATTCCCGTCGTCACCGTGCTCGGGTTGCAGCTCGGCTCCGTGCTCACGGGCACGATCATCACCGAGACGATCTTCTCGTGGCCCGGCGTCGGGCGATTACTGATCCAGGCGATCAACTTCCGCGACTATCCGCTCGTCCAGGGCTGCATCCTGCTCATCGCGACGACCTACGTCGCGATGAACCTAGCCGTCGACGTCGTCTACGCCTGGCTCGATCCGAGGATCCGCTACTCATGATGCGGCGTGTCGGCATCTCCATCGTCGGCCTCATGGTCATCGCGGCCATCGTCGGCCCGTGGATCGCGCCCGACGATCCGTTCACGCAGCACTTGTCTCAGCGGCTGGGCGGGATGTCCTGGCGCCATCCGCTCGGCCTCGACGAGCTCGGACGTGACGAGATGGCACGTCTCTTCGCGGGCGCGCGGCTGTCGCTGCTCGTCGGCGTGACGGTCGTCGGCCTCTCGGCGTCGATCGGCACGATCGTGGGTGCGGTGGCCGGCTACTTCGGCGGCTGGTCGGACGAGGTCATCGGCCGGCTCATGGACGTGCTGCTCGCGTTTCCAGGCATCCTGCTCGCGATCGCGCTCGTCGCGATGCTCGGGCCGAGCCTGTCGAACGTCATCTGGGCGCTCGTCGTGATCGGCTGGGTCGGCTACGCGCGGCTCGTGCGCGGCCAGGCGCTGCGCGTGCGCGAGTTGGACTACGTGCAGGCCGCGCGCGCGCTCGGAGCCTCGTCGACGCGCATCATCCTGCGACACGTGATTCCGGCCACGCTGCCGGCGGTCATCGTGCAGGGGACGCTCGGGATGGCGGGCGTGATCATCGCGGAGGCGTCGCTCAGCTTCCTCGGCCTCGGCGTCCAGCCACCCGCCCCGAGCTGGGGGACGATGATCGACGCCGGTCGCTCACACCTGTTCGACGCCCCCCACCTGACCATCGTCCCCGGCCTGGCCATCGCGCTCGTCGTCATCGGCCTCAATTTCGCGGGTGACGCGCTGCGAGACCGCATCGATCCGAGAAAGGCGCAATAGGGAACATCAGGCGCCGCCGCGGTGTCTATGAGCATGGACACCTGCTACCATGTCGGAAGATCTGCTTGTGAAACCGTTACGAGCATTGACGTGGTCGGATGCGGCCAGTGCCGACTGGGCGCTGGTGCAGCAGTGTGCGGCTGGGGACGAGGCGGCCTGCGCGCGCCTCATGAGTGACCACCAGCGGATGGTCTACCAGTTGGCGTTCCACCTCCTGGGCGACGCGCAGGAGGCCCTCGACCTCTCGCAGGAAGTCTTCCTCCGCGTCTTCCGCACCCTTCCGAGTTTCCGCGGCCAGTCCACGCTCCGAACCTGGATCTATCGCATCGTCGTCAATCAGGCGTCGAACCGGCTGCGCTGGTGGCGGCGCCGGCATCGGGCGCAGCAGGTGCCGCTCGAGGAACATGCCGCGACGCACGGCGATCTGCCGGATCAGCGCAGCGCCGCAATGCCGGACCGTCTCCTGCAGCAGCGTGAGGTCGCTGACCGCGTCTGGGGCGCGCTGGGCCAGTTGCCCTTCGACCAGCGCACGGTCATCGTCCTGCGCGAGATCGACGGTCTGAGCTACGAGGAGATCGCCGAGTCGCTCGGCGTGGCCGTCGGCACCGTCAAGTCGCGCCTGGCCCGTGCGCGCGGCACGCTCCGTGCCGCCCTGGGGGCCGCATGAGCCTCGTCATCCACACGACGTGCGATCAGGTTCACGACCAGATCGCCGACTTCGTCGACGGCGAGCTGCGCGGTCCGGACGTGTTGCGCATGCTCGAACACCTCGACACGTGCACCGCGTGCGCCGAAGAAGTGAAGACGGTGCGGCAGATGGGCGACGCGCTGCGAACGGTCGCGGCGTCCGAGCCGTTGCCGCGCGGCGTGGACGGCCTGTCGAGCGCGGTCATCAGCCGGGCGCGCGCCGAGGCCGATCAGTCATGGCTGGCCTTTGTCGCTCGCGCGTGCGAGGACTGGCACTGGGCGTACGTCGGCGCGGGCGCCGTCGCGGCCACGTTCGTGTCGACGCTGCTGCTCTCGGTCATTCTCGCGTTCGGTCCGGCGCCGGCGCGCGACGACTCCTTGTCGGCGCTCATCACGAATCTGGGATCGTCGGCCGGATGGCTGTTTCTGTACGGCACGCCCGTCGGCGGGTACGACGCAGCGGCCAGCACCGCCGAGTCGCCCGTGCTGCTCCAGGTGGACAACGGTGGCCCCGCGGCCTCGGGTGTGATGCGCGCGCTCGCCGAGCGCACGAGCGATGGCGCGCCGAGCGAAGCCGATCTCGTCGGCGCGCTGGCCGCCGAGATCCGACGCGAGGGGCAGGCCGGCTCGTTCCAGTCGATGCGCCCGGCCGATCGCCAGCGCGTCGAAGCGCTTCTCGAACAGATCACGCGGTTCCGCTTGAACGACGTCGGCGGCGTCGGCACGACGATGCTCAACGTACACGAGGTGCGCCTCGTGACGAGCACGAGCGTCAGCGCCAAGGGTCTCTGACCGCCGCGTTGCGAACGCAGCGGTTCCTTCCATCACCGGCCGGTTGCCGGCTCCGACATCACATTCTGCAAGGCATCGGTCGCGCGGATGACGACGCGTGATGCGTCCGTGTCGTTGGGGAGCGTCACCGCGTAGGTCTCGTCGGGCGAATCGGCCAGACCGTCGGCAGGATAGAGCAGCCGCCAGGCGCCGCCGCCGATCGAGTACTCGACCTTCTGAATGGGACTACGCGCATCGTGCACCTGGATGGTCAGCTTCGCACCCGACGTCTCGCGCGCGATCGTCGTCGTCATCGTCGGTGGCGTGTTGTCGACGTCGATGAGATCGCTTTCGCGCTCGCCGGCCAGCGCGCGATCAGCCGCGTTCGACGGGCTGTCGGATGCACGCACCCGCACGATGTAGCGACCGTCGGCCACGGCCGTCGTGTCCCACACGAAGATGCTGTCGGTGAGGTCGGCCTTGAGCGGACGCCACGTCTGTTCGCCCTCGCGCCGATAGTCGAGCGAGTAGACGAGCTGGTCGTCGTCTTCGTCGTCGGCTTTCCACGTGATGGTCTGGAGGCCGTGTTCGAACATGCGCCGGCCTGGTTGCGGTGTCGGCTGCGCGGTGTCACCCGGCGGCCGCCGCGATTCCATGGTCGCGTCGTCCAGGCCCGCAATCGCGCCTTCGTCGTTCTGATACGCGCGCTGGAACACGACGCCTGGCGGATGCGCGGTCACGGAACTCACGACAGGACGCGTGTTCCGCGCGAGATATGCGACCGTGACGGCCGTCAGCGAAGCGCGCGTCGCAGCGGCCGCGCCGTTCGTGAACGTCGCCTTCCACTGGAGAAAGCGCGCGGCAGGGCTCGTCACTCGCTCACCGGCGGACTGCGTGTAAGCGCTCGACCACGCGCTCCACGAATCGTCGGGCGTCTCGGTGTTGCCCGACCGTGTGGCCAGCGCGACGTTCCCCGTGCCTTCCCAGCGAATCACGCCCCAAGTCGCGACGCTCTTCGTGTCGTGGACTGCAGAGGTGTAAGACGCGTTCGTTTCGGTTGACGCGCCAATCGACAATACGCGTCCGGGATTCGCCGTCGCGAACGCCACGGGCGCTCCGCCCACACTCGGCGTGGCGAAGCGCGTGACCTGTCGCGCGTCAACGCCGGTGAAGAGCTGCGCGTTGCGGCTCGCGTCGACCTTGTACAAGCGGCCCGACGGCCCGGTCGCGACGAAGACGCCGTCTGCCGCGGCCGCGAGGTCGTAGATGACATCGGGCGCGGACCAGAACTGCTCCCAGGTGCCGTCGGTGGCAATCCGATAGAGCACGGATCGTTCGGGCGCGCTGGCGGTGGTGCTCGTCGACGACGCGGATGATGTCGTGGTGGTCGTGGTGGTGGCCGTCGACTCGTCGGAAGCGGAGCTCGACACGGTGATCGACGCCGACACCGTCGGGATCTCGCCCGCGCTCGACGGCTCGCTTCCTTGGCCGATCGCTGCGGCGTAGATGACGCCCGTCGTGTCGACCGAGATCGCCCCGAGCTCGTTGAGCCCCGAATCGAGCAGCACGAACGGCTTGTCGTTCGCGTCGAAGCGATAGAGCCGTCCGGGCGACGCCGTGCCCGCCAACATCTGGCCCGAGCCATCGAGCGCGAGCCGCACGACGTGCGCCGCGGCAGGCCGGTAGACGACCGTCGAGGCCCCCGATGCATCGACGCGATAGACGACCGCGGGACTGCCGGCACCGACCCAGAGGCGGCCCTGACGGTCGACGGCGAGCGCCCAGATGTACTTCTCGCTCGGATCGAAGAAGGTTGTCGCCGTGCCGTTCCGATCGATCGCGTACACCTTGCCGTCGGGGCTCGTGGCCGCGAACACGCGCGTCTCGTCGGCCGCGAGCGCGAAGACGTGGCTTTCGGGCGAATCGAAAACCGTGCGTTCCGGCTGCCCATTGCGCACTTGAATCACGCGGCCGTCGCCGCCCGTGCCTGCCCAGAGCGTGCCGTCCGGCGCTTGAATCAGGCTCCAGATCTGCGCGAGTGTCGACGTGAGACGGCTCGATAGATCAGGCCCGGCTGTGAGCACGCCTGCGGTGCTGACGTAGACGCCGTCCGATCGACCCTTCAAGAGATCGGCCGCCGTGCCGACCGTCCAGAACGTCGGACCTGACGCGGCGAGCGTCGCGACCGACAGCGCAATGCCTGCGGCAGCCGCGATCCAGGAAAGGGCTGAGAGACGACGATGGGGCAGAGGAGGAACTTCGGGAACGGCGTGCAGCATGGCGATGGACGGATGGGAGACGCGTGTGACGGCCGGTTAGCGCGGCCGGAGGGTGATGGTCATCTTGCGCGAGCCGTGGACCGCGGTATCCAGCCGCTCTTCCCAGGCGCCGACGATGGTCGTGTGAAGCGTCTTGCGCGCGGACGTCGAATCCGCAGTAAGCGCGGACTGCACTGAATCGGGCAGTCCCGACAAAGTTTCACCGCCGGTGCTCGTGCCGGCCTCCGCTTCGAGCAGGCGAACGTACAGCCGGTTGTTCCGGCGCGTGCGGTTGAGCTTCTCGATGACGTCGGGCCAACTCTCGGGCGTGGCCGGATCCAGGTCACTCGCTTCGAGCGTCGTGAGCCCTTGGGCATCGGTCACGACGAGCGTGAGCGGTCCGCTGGCGTAGGACGGCATGGTCACGTCGATCGGCACAGTACGGCGGTCGCCGCGATAGTCGCGAAGCTGAACCTGCAACCGGCACGTTTCGCCGGGACTCGGCCGCGTCGTGTCGAGCCAGACGCGCTCGATCGTCGTCGTCGCCTGGCGTTCGGACATGTCGAGCGAGAGGTCGAGTGACGCAGGTTCGACGTCGCGGAACGAGTTGGTGAGCGCGGCCGCAATCGGCGTGGCGACGGCCGTTGCGACGTCGGTCGACGCCGAGTCGCCGGAGAACAGATCGTCGATCGCGACACGTCCTGCGTCGCCGAAGTCGAGCGTGCCGTGCGCTGCGATCGACATGACGCCCGTTTGTCGCTCGTAGGCAGTGATCGCGTTCAGGATGCCGACGTAGGTGAGCAACGGCGTGAGCGAGCGATCGCGCGCGACGAAGAAGTGGAACGGCCGTACCGCCCCGCCGCCCGAGGTGAGCGAGAGCGTGACTTCGAGCTCGGCGGGACCAGCGCCGATCGTGCCGCCGACGGCCGTCGCGCGATCCTGCGTCACCGTGCCGATGACCGGACCGAGCGTCGCGATCTTCATCGAGCTGTCGAGGCTCGGCAGCACCGTGTAGACGTGCGCGCGCGTCATTGGCAGTGACGCGGAGCCCAGATTGAGAAACGGATGGCCGAACGCGTAGACGTGCGAGCGGTCGACGTATGTAATCGTCCCGGTCGCGCCCATTTCGACGTCGCCCCGAATGAGACTCATGCCGATCGGATCGCCCGGCTGCGGCACGTCCGCATCGTCTGGAGCCACGGGGCGCGGCGAGGCGGCGGCCGTGGTCGCGGACGTCGCGGCAAAGGCACCCCGCAGGCCGCCTTCCACGGTCGGATCGAAGCCGTTCAGGACCATGGCGGCCGCGATCGGCCGGAGCGCGGGGGCGAGACCGGCAAGCGAGGCAGAGCCGACGAGACGGTCGCCGACGAGCGACGACACGGGCATGATGGCGCGCGTCGCGAGACGACTGAGAGTCGTCATGACGTCAGCCGGCGAGGCCGGCCACTGGACCGCGAGTCCGGCGTTGGTCGACCGGCCCGTCGACGTGTCGACGGCGTCGGTCATCTCGCCGATCGGCGTGATGCCCGCGAGCGGCTCTTTCGGAAAGGATCCGAGCGCGTAGGAGACGGCGCCGATGAGTCGGCCGTCGACGTACACCGGGCTGCCGCTCATCCCGGCGATGACACCCGTGTTGGCGAGCGGTCCACCTTCGAGTTTCGCCAGGATCAAATCGTGGCGCGGCCCGATGGCGTTCTTCAGCACACCGATGATCGTCGCCTGGAACTCGTCACGCGCGTTGCCGGCGAACACCGTCCGGCCCACGCCGACCATGCCGGGTGTCACCTGATTGATGGGCAGGAACAGGGACGAGTCGGCCGGGGCAGCCGCGAGCACGGCAACGGCGGCGAGAACGACAACCAGGCACGACGCCAGACGTTGCATGGGGAGGGCCTCTCGGGAAAACCGTCGCGACTGGTTATAGCACGCGCCGCGCGGGTGAAGTTGACCTGGCTCGCGGCGCTCTGCTACGCTCCGTTCCAGCAATGGTCACCTTCACGCTCTATCGGACTGTCGCCAACGCCGCCTGGCCGGCGTGGCGGTGGTACGTCCAACGGGGTGAAGGGGCCGCGTAGTCCGGCGTACGCCGCGCGTCGAAGGCAAGAGGCCTCTTCAGCCACCTGGTGCTGGAGGGGCTTTTTTTG
>DASZOV010000033.1:0-3729 GCA_035550595.1 Vicinamibacterales bacterium | reverse complement strand
AGCGCGACGATCGGCACCTCGAGCTCCTTGGCGAGAATCTTCAGCGACCGCGAGATCGCCGCGAGCTCCTGCTGCCGGTTGTCGAAGCGGCCGCGCCCCTGCATGAGCTGCAGGTAGTCGATGACGATCAGGTCGAGGCCGTGTTCGAGCTTGAGCCGCCGCGCCTTCGCCCGCATCTCGAGAATGCCGGCCGACGGCGTGTCATCGAT
This sequence comes from Vicinamibacterales bacterium, assembly GCA_035550595.1. Taxonomy (GTDB): domain Bacteria; phylum Acidobacteriota; class Vicinamibacteria; order Vicinamibacterales; family SCN-69-37; genus CALFMR01. Next base: position 3,520 of record DASZOV010000033.1, on the reverse strand, counting down.
GAACACCTTCGCGTCGTGCAGCCGCCCGAACGCGCCGACCAGCCGCTCGTAGTCCTGGTCGCCGAGGTACCCGCCGCGGAAGCGGTGCGCGTCGACGCGCGCCTCGGAGGTGAGCATGCGCATGAAGAGCTGGTCCTTCGACATCTCCAGGCTGAAGATACCGACCGACTTGCCGGCGTCGACCGCGCAGTTCAACGCAATGTTGAGGATGAAGCTGGTCTTCCCCATCGACGGCCGCGCCGCGACGATGATGAGGTCAGACTTCTGGAAGCCGGACGTCATCTCGTCCAGCTCGGTGAATCCCGTCGGCACACCGGTCACGAGGCCGCGGTGCTGCTGGAGCTGATCGATGAGCTGGTAGCCGCTGTCGACGAGCGAGGCGAGCGAGACGAACCCGCTCCGCATCCGGTGCTCGGCGATCTGGAAGATCGCCCGCTCCGCCTCGTCGAGCAGCACGTCGGCGTCCTCATCGGCGTCGTAAGCGCGGCCGAGGACGTCGCTCGACGCCTGGATGAGGCGTCGCAGCGTCGATTTCTCCTTGACGATCCGCGCGTAGTACTCGACGTTGGCCGTGCGCGGCACGCCGTCGGTGAGCGAGGCGATGTAGGCCGGGCCGCCGACCTCGTCGATCTCGCCGGACTTCGTGAGCGCGTCCTTCAGCGTCACGAGGTCGACCGGCTCGCTGCGATCGGTCAGCCCGACCATCGTCTCGAAGATGCGCCGGTGCGCGTGACGGTAGAAGTCATCGGCGTCGATGACCTCGGCCGCCTGATTGAACGCGTGGTTGTTGATCAGGACGGCGCCGAGCACGCACTTCTCGGCCTCGAGGTTGTGCGGCAGCGTGCGATCGGTCGTCGTGGGTGGCACGTCCGCCCCCTCGTCCGTGAGCCTACTCGGCCGGGACCACCTTCACGCGCAGCGTCGCCGTGACGTCGCGATGGATTCGCACCGGCACCTCGTGTTCGCCGAGCGTCTTGAGCGGCTCGGCGAGCTGGATGCGGCGGCGGTCCACGACGATCTCCCGCGCGGCGAGCGCCTCGGCGATGTCGGCCGAGGTGACCGATCCGTACAACGTCTCGTTCTCGCCCACGCGCCGGGCGATGGCGATGTCGGCCGCCTCGATCGTGCGCTGCAGGCCCTGGGCCTCGGCGAGCTCTTCGGCGTCGCGCGCTTCGGCGCGCGCGCGTTCGCGTTCGATCTGCCGTTTGTTCTCGTCGGTGACGGCGAGCGCCAGCTTGCGCGGCAGGAGGAAGTTGCGCGCGTAACCGCCGGCGACCTTCACGATCTCGCCGCGCCGGCCGAGGTGCTCGACGTGCTCGCGCAGAATGACTTCGATGGACATCGTCGCGTCTCCCTGACTCAGTCGGTCACGTACGGCAGCAGCGCGATCTGCCGCGCCCGCTTGATGGCCGTCTGCAGCGCGCGCTGGTGCGTCGCGCACGCGCCCGAGATGCGCCGCGGCTGGATCTTGCCCCGCTCGGGGATGAAGGCCGCCAGCATCTTCGTGTCCTTGTAGTTGATGTAGTCGATCTTCTCGACACAGAACTTGCAGACGCGGCGCCGCCGGAAGAACGTGCGGCGTCCGCCGCCCTTCTCACCGCGGCCGCCCGATCGTCCGCCTCGCCCGCCGTCCTTGTCTTTGTCCATCTCGCTCATCGTTCCATGCCTCCACGAACGGCCTGCTCCATGCCCCCGTCATCGTCGTCGTCTTCGTCACGACGATGGCGCTCGCTTTCGGTCGGCTCGGGCGGCAGTCCGCGCCGCACGCGGCGGGCGGCCGTCGCCTGCTGACGACGAGTGCGCGCGCGTTCGGCAGCGGCGAGATCCTCGTCGACGCGCACGATCAGATGGCGGATGACGCCGTCGAGCACGCGCAGACGGCGGTCGAGCTCGGCCGTCAGCGCGCCAGGCCCGTTGATGACCTCGAGCACGTAGACGCCTTCGCGCTGGCCGGCGATCTCGTAGGCCAGACGCCGGCGTCCCCAGTTCTCGGTCTTCTCGATGACGCCCTCGAAGCGCTCGACGACCGCGGCGACCTGGTTGTGAATTTCAGCCAGGGCCTCGTCGGTCGCCTCTCCCGGGGCGATGTAGATCAGCTCGTACTGACGGACGGTGCTCATAGACCTCCTTGTGGACATCAGGCCGCCCTCTTCATGACAGCGGCAAGGAGCTTCGTTCGTTCTCGTCGCCCGAGGTCAGGCCCCGGACGCATTGTTCGCATCGGCATCGGCCGATGCGTCCCAGCGATTATACGTGCGCATCGCCGGCTCCAGGCCGGACTCGACCCAGACTTCCACAGCGTCGGCCGCACGTTCCACGGCGCTCGCCATGCGATCCCGCTCGTCGGCCTCGAACCGCGAGAGGACGTGATCGGCGAGATCGCGACGCTCGTCGCCTCGTCCCACGCCAACACGCAGCCGCGGATACGCGGAGGTGCCGAGGTGCGCGGCCACGGACTTCAACCCGTTGTGCCCGCCGTCCGATCCCTCGCCCCGCACGCGCAGCCGTCCGAGCGGCAGCGCGACGTCGTCGCAGATGACGAGCAGGTCGACCGGATCGATCCGGTAGTAGCGCGCGAGGCCTCCGATGGCCTCGCCGCTCAGATTCATGAACGTCAGCGGCTCGACCAGCCAGACGTCATCCCCAGTTCCACCACGTCGCCAGCGCGTCTGGCGCGCCGCGTCGATGGGCGCCGCCTCGAACGCACCGGCATGGCGCGCAGCGAGCCGTTCGACGACCTCGAAGCCGACGTTGTGCCGCGTGCCTGCGTACTGGCGGCCGGGATTCCCGAGGCCGGCCACGAGCTTCACGGCGCTACGCCTTCTCGTCTTCCTTCTCGGTCTTGCCCTTCTTGATGACCTCGGGCTCGGCCGCCGCTGCCGGAGCCGCAGCCGCCGTCGCTTCGGCCGCCGCCGGCTCCGCTTCCGTCTTCGGCGCGACGACGTGGACGATCAACATGTCGGCGTCCGACACGGGCTTCCACGTGCCGCCCGTCGCGATGTCGCGCACGCGCACGCCGTCGTGCAGCATCAACTCGGTGACGTCCACCGCGATCGACTCGGGGATGTCGCCCGGCAGGCACTCGACGACGAGCTCGCGGTGCACGAAGTCGACGATGCCGCCCTGCACCTTGGCGCCCTTGGCCTCGCCCGTCAGGTGAATCGGGATGGTGACGCGGATGACCTTGTCCATCGCGACGCGATAGAAGTCCGCGTGGAGCAGGCCGTGCGACACCGGGTCGAGCTGATACTCCTTGACGAGCACGCGAAGATCGCCGCCGCCCTCGAGCTTCAGCGCGATGAGCGTGTTGGCGCCCGCCTGCGAGTGCAGGATGCGCAGGAGCGACTTGGGATCGACGGCCACTGATTCGGCGGCCGATGCCTGTCCGTAGATCACGGCGGGGATGCGGCCTTCCCGGCGGAGACGCCCGGCGTTGTTCCGGCCGAACTGGTCGCGACGAACTGCCTCGAGCACTGCTTCCATGACGGTCCTGTCCTCTTCTTCGTCTCGCTACACGAAC
>DASZOV010000032.1:0-29867 GCA_035550595.1 Vicinamibacterales bacterium | reverse complement strand
CGCGCTGACCGCGACGAGGAACAGATAGAGGAGGTCTACCTCCGTCGAGATCGACGAAGCGCTCGGAGGCAGCAGATGAAAGGCAGTGGACATCTAGCGAGTACCTGTCGCGGTCCGATCGACCGCACTGACCTGCCGCCGGTCGCGCCGCAGGCTTGTGACGATGAAAGTGCCGAGAGCGAGGAGTGTCAGGATGGCCGCGAGACGGATGACGGTCATGATCGCGAAGCCATACTTCCCGCTCGTCGGGTCGTAGTCGTAGCAGTAGAGCAGCGTCCGGTCGAGGACCGACCCGATCCGGTTGTCGCTTGCGTCCATCAGCGCGAATTTCAGATCGAGCGGCGCGAACTCGACGCCGAAGAGGTACCGCGACACGCGCGCCTCGGGCGTGAGCACCATCACGGCCGCCGGATGCGCGTACTGGCCGATCGACGGGTCGTACGTGTACCGGAACCCGACGGACGAGGCCAACGCCTGGATGGACTCCTGACGGCCCGTCAGAAAATGCACGCCGGCGGCGACATCGGCCCGGTGATAGCGCTCGAGAAACTCCTGGCGCTTGTCCTCGGCCATGGCCGGCGTCTCGCCCGGATCGATGCTCACCACCACGACCGTGAAGTCCTTGCCCGCGCCGAGGTCGAGCGTCTTCAAGGCGCCGACGAGCCCGTTCTGGATGACCGTGCACAGCATCGGGCACCGGTAGTACGCCATCTGCAGCACGACCGGCTTGCCGTCGGCGAAGTACGAGCCGAACCGGACCGTTCGTCCGGTCTCGTCGACGAACGTCGCGTCGACCGGTACGGATTGATTCAGCTTCTGGTCGATGCCGACGTCCTTCAAGATCGGAAGGGGTGCGCTCGACGGCACGCTTTCGGGCGCCATGGGCTGCTTCGCCTGGGCGTAGGCCGACACCACGGCCGCAGCGGTCATGACCGCGGCAAGGCCCGTCAGGCGCAGCGCGTGCGCCGTCCGATTCGTGGCGTGCATCGGAGTCTTCCCTTTCTCACACCCATGAGGCCCGGTCGCGGCCGGATCGTTCCGTCCGCGCGGCAGCCTTCCCCCGTCGCGGCGCCTGCCGCGATGGGTCTGACCTTACTGCCCGGTCCCGGACGTGCCGGGCGCCGCAGCGGCCGGCCGTGTCGGCAATCCGCGCTGGAGCACGAGCGCCTTGGCGCGGTCGATCGGGATCTGGATTCGACCGGTCGTCGGGTCGATGGCGTAGGACGACAGGATGGCGTCCTCCTGCGCGCGAAAATCGTTGAGCACTTCCGGCTCGTTCACGAGCAGGCCGGGCGCGGGCGGATTGGCCGTGCCGCTGACGACGTGCCCGTTCTCGATCGTGGGCGTCGTCACCGGAGGCGCGAGCGGCGCGCGCGCGACGTCGACCTGCTTCGAGCGGTACTCCATCAGGTCGAGCATCCCCCAGACCAGGCCTTCACAGAACAGGCCCGTGATGGTCAGGATGACGAGGAACCAGAAGATGCCGCGGTAATTCAGCCCGTCGCTCTCGACGGGGAGCGCGGAGTGTTTAGTGTCCGCCATGGGCCAGTGCTTCCTTGAAGTACGGATCCTTGGCGGGGACGAGCGCGCGGCCCGCCAGGTTGCTCCAGAAATAGGTGAGCCAGATGCCGCCCAGCCCGATGAAGGCCGCGACGTCGACCCACGACAAGGTCGAGCCCGAGCGATGGAACGCGGGCGTCGGTCCGATCATCCACGTGACGTCGATGGCGCGTGCGATGAGCAGGAGCAGCGCGACCCACTTGACGCGCTGCGGGTTGCGCTTCAGGCTGCGCGAGAGCAGCAGGCAGAAGGGCAGCACGAACTCGAAGATGAGCACGGCGATGCTGATCGGCGCCCAGGCGCCCTGCAACCGCTCGAGGTAGAACGGGATTTCCTCCGGCAGGTTGCCCGACCAGACGATGATGAGCTGCGAGACGTTGAAGTAGCCCCACAGCATCACGAACGCGAACATCAGCTTGGCGAGGTCGTGAATCTGATCGGCGCCGAGCACCTCGGACATCGGGCGGTACTTCGCGAGGAACGACAGCACGAGGATCGTGAACGCCAGCGCCGAGAGGCCCTGGCCGCCGAGCGTGATGATCCCGAAGATGGTCGAGTACCAATGCGGGTCGAGGGCCATGACCCAGTCGACCGACATGAACGTGATCGTCAGCACGTAGAGCACGAGGCCAGGCCCGGAGAGCAGACGGAACCGGCGGTCCTGCGGCCCTGGCAGCATCGGTGGGTTCTCGTCCTGCTCGCGCGACCACTTGTTGAGCAGGTAGATGAGCGTGCCCCAGATCACGAAGTAGAGCACCGCGCGGAGCGTGAAGAACGGCACGTTCAGGTAGGCCGCCTTGGCTGCGATGACCGGGTCGGACGTGGCGCCAGGCCGCATCCACGGGTAGAGCGTCATCCGCGCCATCCAGATCGGGAGGAAGAGCACGGCGTTCAGCGGCAACGTGCGCGTGGCCGCTTCCCAGATGCGCCGCGCGACCATGCCCCAGCCGCCGCCCGACAGGTGATGGACCATCAGGACGGCCATCGAGCCGATCGTCAGGCCGTTCCAGAAGTAGAAGGCGATGAGATAGGACTGCCAGAACGCCTGGCCCTTCACGGCCAGCCCGATGCCGCAGAAGACGAGGCCCACGACGCCGAGGAGCAGCGATCGCGAGCGGGCGCGCGCGATCTCCTGGATGGGCCGGGCGCCCAGCAGGTCCGTTGCGGTCTGTTCGTCGAAGGTCATCGAGGCTCTCCGCTCTCACTCGGCGCGGCCGCCGGCGCCGCCGCAGGCGGGTTGTTCAGCTTGTTCATCTCGTCGGCCGGCACGTCGGCGGCCGTGGCGCTGTGCGCCAGCTCGAGCGCCCGGATGTAGGCGATGATCCGCCACCGATCGGCCACTGGAATCTGGGCCTTGTAGTCCGGCATGTTGCCGAAGCCGTTGGTGATCACGTCGAAGAAGTACCCGACCGGCGCTTCGCGCAGCCGATCGACGTGGTACGAAGCCGCCTGGCGGTAGCCGCGCTGGACGACCATGCCGTTGCCGTTGCCGGTCCGGTCATGACAGGGCGCGCAGTAGATGTTGTAGCGCTGCTGCCCGCGATCCATGTCGGCCGCCGTGATCGCGAAGGGGAAGACGTTGGCCGCCTGGCCGTTGATTTTGCCCGTGTAGAGCAGCTCGTCGGCGTCGAGGTGGTCGCGGGCGACCGTGCCCTCGACGAGCGGGCGCTCCGACGCGCCATTGGCGAACACGGGGCTCGCCTCGAGCGGGTCGTACCGCGGCGCGTCGTGCATGTCCTGGCGACACGCGCCGGCGGCGATGATCGACGCCAGTCCGACCGCCAGGGGCCAGGTGCGCGCGGCTCGACGCGTCGGGCGCGCCTGGCCGCGGTCTGAGGTTCTCGTCACGTGCGGGTCACTCCTCAACGGCCACCACCTCGCGCGCATGGAGCCCGGTCAGGAACGCGCGCGTCTCGGCCTCGTTGAACTTGGGATCGGCCGCCTCGATCGCGAGGAAGAACTTGTCCTGACTCGCGAAGCGGAAGCGCGGCGCGTTGAACACCGGGTGGTAGGGACTCGGCAGGCCGTTCAGCACCAGCATCGTGATCCCCGCCGTGAACGCGCCGAACAGGATCGTCGTCTCGAAGGCCGGTGGAATGAAGGCGACCCAGGCGTGGTACGGCCGTCCGCCGATGTTCTCCGGGAACGAGATGACCTGCGTGTAGTACTCCAGGCTGTAGCCGAAGAGCAGGCCGCAGATGCCCCCCAACAGCACGATGAGCGAGAGCCGCCGATCGTGGAAGTCGAGCGCATCGGCCAATCCGTGGATCGGGAACGGCGAAAAGGCATCGGTCTTCCGGTAGCCGGCGCGCGTCACTTCGCGCGCGGCGTCCAGGAGCTCGGGCGCCGAGTCGAATTCCGCGACGAGCCCGTAGAGCGGAGCCGTGGGCTGGTCGGCCATCAGTGTCCCTCCACCTGCGGCGCGGCGGCCGGCTTGTCAGTGACGAGCGTACGCATCTCGAAGATCGAGATGAGCGGCAGCACGCGGACGAACAGGAACATGAGCGTGAGGAAGAGCCCGACCGTGCCGAACAGCGTGATGAAGTCCCACTTGGTCGGGTAGTACATCTCCCAGGACGAGGGCAGGAAGTCGCGGTGCAGGCTCGTGACGATGATGACGAACCGCTCGAGCCACATGCCGACGTTGACGAACATCGCCGCCGTGAACACCGCCCACGTCTTCCGGCGCAGCCGCTTCGACCACATGATCTGCGGCACGAGGAAGTTGCAGAGGATCAGGACCCAGTAGCTCCAGGCCATCGGCCCGAAGTACATGCGGTTCTTCAGCATGAACCGCTCGAACTCGTTGCCGCTGTACCAGCCGAAGAACGCCTCGCACGAGTAGCCGTAGACGACGACCAGGCCGGTGGCGAGCATGACCTTCGCCATGTTCTCGATGTGGCGATCGGTGATGAAGTCGCGCAGGCCGTACATCGCGCGCAGCGGGATGGCGAGCGTCAGGACCATCGCGAAGCCGTCGTAGATGGCGCCGGCCACGAAGTAGGGCGGGAAGATCGTGGCGTGCCAGCCCGGCACGATGCCGACCGCGAAGTCGAAGCTGACGACCGTGTGCACCGAGAGCACGAGCGGCGTCGAGAGACCCGCGAGCAGCAGGTAGGCGTGCTCATAGCGTTCCCAGTGCCGCGCCGAACCGCGCCAGCCGAGCGACAACACGCCGTACATCTTCTTGAGCAACGGATGCTCGGCTGTGTCGCGGAACGTCGCCATGTCCGGGATGAGCCCGATGAACCAGAAGAGCGCCGACACCGACCCGTAGGTCGAGACCGCGAACACGTCCCAGATCAAGGGACTGCGGAAGTTCGGCCAGATCGTCATCGCGTTCGGATACGGGAACAGCCAGTAGGCGGCCAGCCATGGACGGCCCGTATGGATGACGGGGAAGATCGCCGCGCAGACGACCGCGAAGAGCGTCATCGCCTCGGCAAAGCGGTTGATCGACGTGCGCCAGTCCTGCTTGAAGAGCAGCAGAATGGCCGAAATCAACGTGCCGGCGTGGCCGATGCCGATCCACCACACGAAATTGATGATCGGGAACGCCCAGCCGACCGGGATGTTCGTGCCCCAGATCCCGATGCCCTTGAAGAGCAGGTAGGTGATCGCGATCATCAACCCGTTGAGCAGCACGAACCCGATCGCCATGACCGCGAACCACGCCTTGGGCGTGTTCTTCGTCAGAACGACCGAGGTCAGCTTGTTCGTGATGGACCGAAAGCTGTGGCCCGGGCCGATGATGGGAAGGGGCGCTCGAAAATCGCCCTTCGGATACTGTGAGCCTTCCACGAAACGTCTCCGTTCGGTTGAACCGCGTCCCTAGCTCAGCGCCGGGTTGCGGTTACGGACCTTGGCGAGATACGAGGTGCGCGGTCTCGTGCCGGTTTCCTCGAGCAGGCCGTAGTTGCGTTCCTGCGCCTTGAGCGCGACGACCCGGCTCGCGGGGTCGTTCAGATCGCCGAACACGATCGCGTCAGCCGGGCAGACCTGCTGACACGCGGTCTTGATCTCGCCGTCCTTGATCGGCCGGTTCTGCACCTTCGAATCGATGCGCGCGTGATTGATGCGCTGCACGCAGTAGGTGCACTTCTCCATGACGCCGCGGCTGCGAATCGTCACGTCCGGATTGCGCTGCGCCATCAGCTCCGGCGTCGTGAAGTCGGAGTACAGCAGGAAGTTGAACCGCCGCACCTTGTAGGGGCAGTTGTTCGAGCAGTACCGCGTGCCCACGCAGCGGTTGTAGACCATGTCGTTCAGGCCTTCGTCGCTGTGGACCGTGGCGCCGACCGGGCAGACGACCTCGCACGGCGCGTCCTCGCACTGCTGGCAGGGCACCGGCTGGTGGTAGACGCCGTCCGGCTTCGACGGATCGCCCTCGTAGTAGGTGTCGATCCGGATCCAGTGCATCTCACGCGTGCGCTCGACCTGATCCTTGCCGACGACCGAGATGTTGTTCTCGGCCACGCACGCCGTGATGCACGCGTTGCACCCCGTGCAGGCGTTCAGATCGATGGCCATGCCCCACTTGTGACCGTTGTATTCGAACGGCTTGTAGAGCGACACCTCCGGGCCGGGGCGCTCGGCGCCGAGCTCGGCGACGGCCTTCGCGTTCTTCGCGAACTCCTCGGCCTCGACGACGCGGACCGGCGCACGGCCCTCCATCGCGAAGTGGTTCTGTGTCGAGACGATGAGGTACTTCTCGCCCGTCTCGTGCAGCTCGACGCCACCGTCGAACCAGGGCGCCGCCGACGTACGCAGCGTGAACAGGTTCTGGCCGACCTTCGTGCCCACGCGCCCGGCGCGCGTCCGGCCGTATCCGAAGTGCACGACGACGACATCGTCGGCCGTGCCCGGGAGCGGCCAGATGGCCATCTTCGCCTTGCGGCCTCGGTATTGGATTTCGACGAGCGGCAGATCGCCATTGCCCGACCGCTGGAACGACATCACGCCGAACCGCTCGGCCGTGCGCGGGCTGACATAGGCGATCGCGTCCCAGGTCACCTTCGACAGCGGCTTGGGCGTTTCCTGCAGCCAGCCGTTGTTCGCGTTGCGGCCGTCGAGGATGTACGGATCGGGCTGGAAGATGATCTCGAGGCCCGTCATCGCCGGCGGCGGCGTCAGCGAGAGCGGAGTGGCAGGCGCGGCCGGCGTGGGAACCGCACCGGTCAGAAGCGACGTGCTCGCCAGGAACCCGTCATACAGCGCCTGGCGCCAGAAGGCGTCGACGGTCGGGAACGGCCGGCCTTCGCGATCCTGCAGCGTCCACTTGGTCTTCGTCTGGCCGTTGAACGCCTTCGTCCAGTACCCCTTGACGAGGTCCTGCGTCGACTGGCCGCCGACGCCGTTGATCGACGCGAGCACTTCCAGGAACGAGTGGCCGCCGTAGAGCGGCTCGATGAGCGGCTGGATGAGCGAAACCGTGCCGTCGAACGCGCGGACGTCGCCCCACGACTCGAGGTAGTGCGCTTCAGGCACGTGCCACTGGCACTCGTCGCCTGTCTCGTCGTCTTGCTGGCCGAGATGGATGCGCAGTGGCACCTTCTTCAGGGCCGTCAGGAAATCGAGGTCGGCTGGCGCCGTGAACACCGGGTTCGTGCCCACGATGAGCAGGAGCTGCACCGCGCCGGCGTTCATGTCGGTGACGAGCTCGCGAAGCGACGCGATGCCGTCACGCGGCGTGGCGACGACCGGCGCCGCGTAGACGACCGTCGTGCCGGTGCCGCCGATGGCGTCGTTGATCGCGCGGGCGAGCGCGTGGACCGCCGCCGGCTGGTGATCGCCGGCGACGACGACCGCGCGTCCGTGATGCGCACGCAGATCGTCGACCAGCACCGGAATCCATCGGCCCGCGTCATCAGAAACTGCCGGAGCGGCCGGAACGCCCGCCACACCGAGCGCCGAGGCCAGGGCCGTCGCGAAGCCGTAGACGTCGCGTGCCTTGATCGTCAGCCGGTGGTCGGCGTTCGCGCCCGTCAGCGTCAGGCTCGGCTCGACGACGTACAGGCGGTTGAGTGCGTCGGTCGGCGTGCCCATGCGGCGCCGCGACGAGAAATCCTTCGTGTTCCGAATGGCGGTCGGGCCGAATCCAAGGAAATCGGCGTCGAGCGAGACGACGACGTCCGCCTTGTCGAGGTGGTAGATGGCCTGGGCATCGGGCGCGCCGCCCTGGACCGTGCCGTAGACCGGATCCCACTGATGCCACTTGACTTGTGGCGACGCCGTCATCAGCGTTTCCATCTGATCGATGACGGTCGGCGAGCTGATGGGCTCGGTCAGGATGCGGAAGCCGGCGCCGCCCGCGCTACGCAGCGGCGCAAGCGCGGTCTGGAGCGCGGCCGTCAACGTCGGCCAGGTCGCCTCGTTGCCGAGGTTCAGGATGTTCCGCGAGCGGTCGGGATCGTAAAGATTGAGGACCGAGGCCTGCGCGAGGACGTCGGTGGCGCCGAGGCTGGCCGGATGTTCTGGGTTACCCTCGAGTTTGGTCGGACGCCCCATGTGGTTCTCGGCGAGCAGGGGCATGCCGACGCCACCGATGGGCATCGACGTCGCATAAAACAAAGGACGGCCGGGAATGATTTCTTCCGGCTGCGTGACGTAGGGGACCAGCTTCTCGGGAGGCTGCCGTGTGCACGCGCTCACGCCGGCCAGGGCCAGCGACGCGCCCATCAGCTTCAGGAATTGACGACGGCCCGCCGGATCGGTGAATTCGGCCGCGTTGGCGGGGAATTCCTGGTGCAGGTACTGCTGGAAATCCGGCGTCCCGGACAGCTCTTCCAGGCTGCGCCAGTAGGCGCGCCCTTCGAGGCCGTTGAGTTTCGTGCGAATGTCGTCGAGCGTCATGGGCGTAGTCGGGCGAGACACGGCGTCAGCGGTGGCAGATCGAGCAACTCGTCATGTGCCGGACGTCGGCCACGCCGTATTCCTTCTTCAGGCGCAGGCCGAGCTCGATCTGGTTGGCCGGCGCCTCATAGGCCATGTTGAAGACCTGGTCGCGCGGGCGCAGGTATTTCTCGGGCGCCCGGTGGCAGTCGAGGCACCAGCCCATGAGGAGCGGCGCGGCCTGATAGGTCAGGGCCATCTGGTCGACGCGGCCATGGCAGGTGGCGCAGCCGACGCCTTGATGGACGTGGATTTCGTGGCTGAAATAGACGAAGTCCGGAAGGTCATTGACCCGAATCCACGTCAAGTTCTTGTTGTCCCGAAGGCTGGCGCGCACCGGCTCGAGCATCGGCGCGTTCGTCCAGATTTGCGAGTGGCAGTTCATGCAGGTCTTCGTCGGCGGGATGCCGGCGAATTCCGAGTTCTCGACCGAGGTGTGACAGTACCGGCAGTCGAGGCCGACGCCCGAGACGTGGTGCTTGTGGCTGAAGGGGACCGGCTGTTCGACGACTTCGTTCTGCTTGGTGACCCACGAGGAGAACATGAGGGTCCAGACGACCCAACCCAGCAGAATGACGAAGCCCAGAGCACCGGCGATCGTGAGGCGCGCAGTCGCGTTGGCGCTGCGGGGAAATATCTGGCTCATAAGAGGCAGCGGGCGCCCTAAAGCCTACATGAAAACGATGTCGGCCGGCGACCTCGGGGTCGGCGCTGGACGGTGCCGGCCCTCGACGGGGCTGGCGGGCACGGGCGCGATCGCGTGAGGCACGCTGCCTGGGCGGGCGGTACTCCCAGACGGCTCTATATAATGTGAAACATTTCACAATCCTGTCAAATCCCTGTCCGGCGATCCGCGATTGGACCAATGTTCATGGGCATTCTCGTGTCCGGCGCCATCGGCGCGCCACGCACTGATCTCGGCCGCGACGCGCGCGTCACTCGCCACGCTCCGTTACGCGGCACCGCTCGCCGGGTCGCTCGTGCCGTTCGCCGATCTGGCTCCATCGCGCCGCGTCCTGGGCTATTGTCTGAGCACGTCGCCCACGACTCGCCGCGACGCGAGGTCCCATGACCGCCATCGAGCTCCGTGACGTCACGAAGCAGTTCGGCAACCAGATCGCCGTCGGCGCGCTGTCGCTCGACGTGCCCGCCGGCTCCATCTACGGCTTCATCGGCCCCAACGGCTCGGGTAAGACGACGACGATTCGGATGGTGATGGACATCCTCGCGCCCGATCGCGGGTCCATCCAGGTGTTCGGCAAGCCGAGCCGCTCGCCCGTGCGCGACGACATCGGGTACCTGCCCGAAGAGCGCGGGCTCTACAAACGAATGACCGTGCGGCAGGTGCTCCGCTACTACGGCCAGTTGAAAGGACGCTCGCTCGCGGACCTCGACCGCGCGATCGCCAGTTGGCTCGATCGCCTGCAGCTCGGCGCCTACCTGGACAAGAAGGTCCAGACGCTCTCGAAGGGCATGTCGCAGAAAGTGCAGTTCATCGCGACCGTCATCGCCAAGCCGCGCCTGCTCATTCTCGACGAGCCCTTCTCCGGCCTCGATCCCGTCAATGCGGACGCCCTTCGCGACGCCGTTCTCGATCTCCGCCGCGACGGCACGACGGTCGTCTTTTCGACGCACGACATGGCGACGGCCGAACGGCTCTGCGATCGGCTCTTCATGATCTTCAAGGGCCGCAAGGTGCTCGACGGCACGCTCGACGAGATTCAGGCGGCGCACAGCCAGAACGTCGCGCGCGTCCGCACGGCCGGTGGGGTCGCCATCCTCGACGGCCTTCCAGGCGTCGCGCGCGTCGTCGACACGGGCAACGCGCAGGACGTGGAGCTCTCGGGCGATCCGCAGCAGTTCCTGGCCGCGCTCGCGGCCCGAACAGCCGTCTATCAGTTCGAGTTGAAGAAACCCTCGTTGCACGACGTGTTCGTGCAGATCGCGCGGCCGACGCCCGAAGACCTGGCGGTGCCGGCGGGAGGCGGTCGATGAGCCGGATTCTGATCGTCGCGCGCTCCGAGTTCCTGACGCTCGTCCGCACGAAGGCGTTCATCATCGGCATCCTGATGATGCCGGTCATCGTCGGCTTATCGATCGTGTTCCAGATTTTTGCGGCGACGCACACCGACACGGCCGATCACACCTTGGCGGTTGTCGATCGCACGGGCGCGCTCTACGATGATCTGGCAGCCGCGGCTGACGAGCACAACGCGCACGGCGTGTCGAACGGCGCGCGCACGGGGCCGCGCTTCCTGCTGACGCGGGTCGACCCGTCGGGCCAGTCGCCGGCGGAGCTCGAAGCCACGCTCTCCGATCGCGTGCGCCGGCACGAGCTTTTTGCGTTCGTCGAGATCCCGGCACGCGTGCTTGCGTCGTCGGCCGGCGCCAACGGCAAGGACGGCGATGACGAGCAGCTCGCCTACTACACGGAGACGCCGTCGTACACCGCGCTCTCCGACTGGATCCGCGACGCGGTTAGCGCGGCCGTGACGTCGCGGCGTCTGAAGGCCGCCAATGTCGATCCCGATCTGGTCAAGACGCTCACGCGGCCCACGCGCGTCACGACGCTCGGCCTCGTCCAGCGCAACGCCGACGGCACGATCAGCGAAGCGAAGAAGACCGACGCGCTGCAGACGTTCGTCGTGCCGTTCGCGCTGGTGTACCTGCTGTTCCTGTCCGTCATGGCGAGCGCGCCGCAGTTGCTGACGGCGGTCATCGAGGAGAAGCTGAGCCGAATCAGCGAAGTGCTCATCTCGTCGATCACGCCGTTCCAGCTCATGGTGGGCAAGCTCGTCGGCGTGGCGTCCGTGTCCGCGCTCCTCGCCTTTGTCTATCTGGCCGGCGGCGTGTACGTCCTGGCGTCGACGGGGCACATCTCGGCGATTCAACCCGCGCTGCTCGGATGGTTCGCGGTGTTCCTGCTGTGCGCGGTGCTCATGTTCGGCTCCGTGTTCGTGGCGATTGGATCGGCGTGTTCCGACATCAAAGACTCGCAGAGCATGATGCAGCCGATCATGATTCTGTTGGTGTTGCCGCTCATCGCGGCGCCCGTCATCCTGCGCGCGCCGGGATCGACCATTGCCGTTGTTGCGTCGCTCATTCCGACCGCGACGCCGTTTCTCATGCTGCTGCGGCTCGCAATGACGCCTCCGCCGCCCTTGTGGCAGACGTGGCTGTCGGTCGGATTGACGCTCGGAACGGCCTTCGCGTGCGTCTGGGCCGCGGGCCGCATCTTCCGCATCGGGCTGCTCATGCAGGGCAAGCCGCCGAACCTGCCGGAGCTGCTGCGGTGGATTCGGCAGTGACGACTGGACGACGAATGATGACGGCGGGATGGCGCGAGTGGCGATGACGCGCGAGCAATGGGACGCGGAGGTCATCGTGGCCGGCGCCGGGCCGGCCGGCGCGTCGGCCGCGCGTGCGCTCGCGTCGACGGGCGTCGAGACGCTTCTCGTCGATCGCGTGGCATTTCCACGCAACAAGCCCTGCGGCGGCGGCATCAGCGCGCGCGCGTTCCGGCGACTGCCATGGCTCGAGGCCGCGCTCACCGGCGTCGACGTCCATGCCGTCCGTCGTCTGCACCTGGAAGGACCCGAGTCGGCGGTTCTCGATCTCGAGACGCACGCGCCGTGCGTGATGCTCGTCCGCCGCGTCGAATTCGATCACGCGCTCGTGCGCGCGGCCGAGACCGCCGGCGCGCGCCGTCTCGACGGCTTCGAGATCACGCAGGCCTCGATGGACGATGACGGCGTGACGCTCTCGGCCCGCGACGGCCGCCAGCTTCGCGCGCCCATCGTCATCGCAGCCGACGGCGTGCACAGCGTCATCGGCAAGCGGCTCGGCGTCAATCGGCACTGGCCGCGACAGAGTCTCGCCATCGACATGATGGAGGAGACGCCGGTCGAGACGCTGAGTGCAGCCCGTCCGGACGTGCTGTGGGTCGCCTACGCGCACGAGGATCTCGACGGCTACGCGTACATCTTTCCGAAGACGCACCACGTCAACGTCGGCATCGGATGTCTGCTGTCGCACTTCGACGAACACGTCGACGAGGCGCCGTACACGCTGCAGGAACGGTTCGTCGCCTCGCTCACGCGGCGTGGCGCGCTCGAGGGGCGGTCCGATCGCGGCTGTTTCACGCCGTTCCTCATCCCGGTCGGCGGTCCGCTCGCGCGGACGGCGTACGGCCGCGTGCTGTTCGCCGGCGACGCGGGCGGGTTCGTGAACGCGATTACCGCCGAAGGCATCTACTACGCAATGGTCTCGGGCCAGCTCGCCGGCGAGACGACGGCGGCCGCCGTTCGGCGGCGCGCGCCTGAGTCTGCCGGCCGTGCGTACGAGCGCGCGTGGAAGAAGGAGATCGGCGCCGAGCTTCGCGACGCCGTGCTCGTGCAGCGCTATCTCTTCCGCCATCACGCGCGCGTCGCACACGTGATCGCCGGCGCGTCGCGTTCATCGACGCTGACCGAGGCGATTCTCGATTACACGCGCGGCGATTTGTCGTACGGCGCGCTCAAGCGTCGCCTGCTCTGGCGCTTTCCGCGCGCGATGTTCCGCATGGCGCGCGAGCGGCCGCCGGCAGAGCCGATCGCGGCGTCGTAAGTCACGATGGCCGCACGGCGTTTCGTTTTCACACTCGCCGGCATCGTCGCGCTCGTCGCCAGCCTGGCGGCACAGCGCGCGCCGGATCCTGTGGTCTATCGCGTCACGATTCCTGAACCCGAGCACCACTGGCTGAAGGTGGATGCGACGTTTCCCGACCTCGGCCGCGCACCGCTTCGCGTGCGCATGAGCCGGTCGTCACCCGGCCGCTACGCTGTTCACGAGTTCGCGCGCAACATCTTTTCGCTCCAAGCCTTCGACGGCCGCGGCCGACCGCTCGACGTCACGCGTCCTGAGGCCGACGAGTGGGACGTGGCTGGACACAACGGCACGGTTCGCATCGTCTATCGCATCTTCGGCGACGATGCCGATGGGACGCACCTGGCCGTCGACACGACGCACGCGCGGATCAACATGCCGGCGACGTTCCTGTGGGCCGTGGGTGACGACCTGCGTCCCATTCGCGTCACCTTCACGCCACCGGCCGGCCACCCGTGGCGCGCGGCGACGCAGCTTTTCGCCACGAGCGATCCGCTGACGTTCACCGCGCCCAACCTGCAGTACTTCATGGACAGCCCGACCGAGCTCGCCGATCTGCGCGAAGCGCGCTTCGACGTCACGGGGCCAGACGGCGTCACGGCCCGATTCCGGCTCGCTGTGCACGCGAGTGCGGAGACCACCGACGCGGACGTCGCGGCGCTCGGCACGCTCCTCGCGCGGCTGGCGCGCGAGCAAGCGGCGGTCTTCGGCGCGTTCCCCACGTTCGAGCCCGGCGAGTACACGTTCCTGCTCGACTACGTGCCGTGGGCGGACGGCGACGGCATGGAACATCGCAACAGCACGGCGATTTCCGATCCCGGCGTGTCGCTCGCCACCGACAGCGGCCGCCGCGCGGCGCTCGACTCGATTTCGCACGAGCTGTTTCACATCTGGAACGTCGAGCGCATTCGTCCGGCCGGGCTCGAGCCGTTCGACTTCACGCGCGAGAACGTCACCTGCTGCCTCTGGCTCGCCGAGGGCTTCACGCAGTACTACGGCCCGTTACTCCTCGCACGCGCTGGTCTGGGCGCCGCGCCGCCGGTCGAGAACGTGGCGACGGTGCTCGATTCGCCCGCACGCGGCGTGCGCTCGGCGGTCGGCATGAGCGAGCAGGCGCCGTTCACCGACGCGGCCGTCGCCGACGAGCCGACGGACGATGCGCGGACGTTCGTGTCGTACTACTCGGGCGGCGCGGCGCTCGCCCTCGCGCTCGACTTCTCGCTGCGCGAGCGTTCGGGTGGCACGGTCTCGCTCGACGACTACATGCGCCGGCTGTGGCGGACGTACGGCGCGCCGGCCGATCCGCGTCCCGGCTTCGTCGCGACGCCGTACACGCTACGCAACTTGCGTGACACGTTGGCCGCGATCGCGACTCCGGCCTTTGCCGATGATTTCTTCGATCGCTACGTCGAAGGCCGCGAGACGCCCGACTACGCGCACCTGCTGGGACTCGCCGGATACCGTCTGCAAGCCGAGACGTCGGCGCGCGCGTGGGTGGGCGACGTGCCGGTTCTCGATGCGGGCGGCACGCTCGTCGTCGGTGTCACAGCCGACGGGACGCGCGTGCCCGTGCCGTTCGACACGCCGCTCTATCGCGCTGGCGTCGACGAGGGCGATCGCATCGTCTCGATCGACGGTCGTCCAGCCACGGCCGCGGCGTGGACCGCGCTCGCGACCCGCGCGCCTGGTGACGTGGTCACGCTGGTCGTCGCGCGCAGAGACGGCCGGCGCGACACGACGCGCCTCGTCCTCGAGCGCGATCCAGATGTGCTCGTCACCGCAGTCGATGCCGGCGGCGGTCGTCTCACGCCCGAGCAGACGCGGTTCCGCGCGGCATGGCTGACGAGCAGGTGGGAATGAAGGGGAAAGGGCGAAGGGGGATCAAAAAAAGATGACACCGCGAGCCCCCGAGCGAAGCGAGGGCGGCGAAGCGCCGTAGCGTTGGGGGTGGGGCCCCAACGCATTGCAAGGAAGATGACACCTTCTATACTTCGGCCCATGGCCGATACTGCGGCATCTCCTCCCGCCGACCGGCGGCTCGGACGCGTGTTCCTGGGCATTGCGATCGTCGAAGCCCTCGTCATCGCTGGGCTGTACGCCTTTGGCTGGTACTTCCGCTGATCGATGAGCACGCTTGACTGGGTCATCGTCGCGGCCTATCTCGTCTGGGTTGTCTGGGATGGGCTCCGGCTGAGCCGGCGCACGAACGAAGTCGAAGGCTATTTCCTCGCGAGCCGCAGCCTGCCGTGGTGGGCCGTCGGGCTGTCGGTGATGGCGACGCAATTGAGCGCCATCACGATGACGAGCACGACCGGGCAGGGCTACGCGGACGGCATGCGGTTCGTGCAGTTCTATTTCGGGCTGCCGATCGCGATGATCATCCTGTCGGTCACGGTCGTGCCGTTCTTCTGGCGCGCGAACGTGTTCACCGCGTACGAGTACCTCGAGCGGCGCTTCGACGCGAAAACGCGAGCCTTGACCGCGCTGCTGTTCCTCGTCTCGCGCGGTCTTTCCTGCAGCGTCATCGTCGCGGCGCCGGCTGTCATTCTGTCGATCGTCCTCGGCTGGGATCTGACGGCGACCGTGCTCGCCATCGGATTGCCGACGGTCATCTACACGATGTTCGGCGGCGTGCAGGCCGTGACCTGGACCGACGTGAAGCAGATGGGCGTCATCATCGCCGGCATCGTCGCCGCTGTGGTCGTGCTCATCGCGGGTCTGCCGCAGGGCGTTGACCTGGCGACGGCGCTCCACATCGCGGGCGCGGTGGGCAAGACGCGCGCGCTCGACTTCACGTTCGACCTCCATCACGACTACACGTTCTGGTCCGGTCTCATCGGCGGGCTGTTCCTCGCGCTGTCGTACTTCGGCTGCGATCAGAGCCAGGTGCAGCGTTACCTGACCGCGCGATCGGTGGACGAAGGCCGCAGTTCGCTCTTCATGAGCGCGTTCGTCAAGATTCCGCTGCAGGCGCTCATCCTCCTCACCGGCGTGCTGATGTTCGTCTTCTTCATCTTCCACGCCGAGCCGCTGCTGTTCGATGGACGCGCCCTGCACGAAATCCACGCGAGCGGCCGGACGGCTGACTATCAGGCGATCGATCGCGACTACGAACGGGCGCACGACGCGCGCATGACGGCCGCCCGCGCGATGGCAGCCGGTACGACGGGCGCCCGCGATGCGTTCGTCGCCGCCGATGCGGCCGTGCACGTCGCCCGGGCGCGCGCCGTGGCGCTCGTCAAGGACGTCGAACACGACGACACGTGGACGGACGTCAACTACGTCTTCCCGAGCTTCGTCGTCGAGCACATGCCGATTGGCCTCGTCGGGCTCATCATCGCGGCGATCTTCGCCGCCGCCATGTCGAGCATCGCCGCCGAGCTCAATTCACTCGCGACGACGACGGTGATCGACGTGTACAAACGTCACATTCGCAGAGAAGCCGACGACGCGCACTACCTGCGTGTGTCGAAGCTCGCGACAGGCGCGTGGGGCGTGTTCGTCTGCCTGATGGCGGTCTACGCCGTGCGGCTCGGATCGCTGATCGAAGTCGTGAACCGCTACGGGTCGTACTTCTATGGATCGCTGCTCGGCGTCTTCATCCTCGCGCTCGGCATGAAGAAGGCGAACGGCCACGGCGCGTTCTTCGGCCTGCTCGCGGGGATGACGGCCGTCGGCGTCGTCGCGGTCCGGTGGCACGTCGCCTATCTCTGGCTGAACGTCGTGGGCGCGGTCGTCGTCACCCTCGTCGGCGCCGCCATCAGCCGTGCGACCGCCCGCGCTGCGTGAACCCACTTCCAACTTCTGGCTTCGAACTTCTCACTTTTGATTCTTCCTGGGCCTTCAGGCCGCAGGACTGTCGTCTCTTCTAGTTCAGGACGTCGTCGGCGGTGACGATCTGGACGTCGCCGAGACGCGCCGCGCGAATCGGCGCTTCGATGTGTGCGAGGTCGCCGACGACGACCGTGACGAAGCGGCTCGAGTCGAGATAGCGCCGGGCGGCCGCTTGCACGTCGTCTGCGCTGACGGCCTCGATGTTGGCGACGTAGTCGCGCAACCGCGATTCCGGCAGGTCGTAGATGACGAGCGGCGCCACCTGGCTGGACAGGCCGGCCGTCGTTTCGAACGCTGCAGGGAAGCTGAGCGCTTCCATGTTGCGGGCACGTGCGAGCTCATCCGCGGGAACGGTCGCGTCGTGCAGGCGGTCGATCTCCTTGAAGAATTCGCCGATCGCCTCGGCCGTCTTGTCGGCCTGCACCGCGCCGCCGGCCTCGAATGGGCCTGCCGCGCGCCGCATGACGAACGCCGACGTCGCGCGGTACGCGTAGTGGTGCGTCTCGCGGAGATTCTGGTTCAGCCGCGACGTGAACGGTCCGCCGAGGATCGTGTTCAGCGCGTCGATCGCAGCGGCGTCGAGCGTGTTGCGCGGCGCGCCGATCGAGCCCATGCGGATCTGCGACTGCGACGCACCCGGCGCGTTGATGAGATAGATGCGGCGAGTCACTGGTCCGGACGTCGTCGGCGGTGCGGCAGGTGCCGGTGACGGCGTGGTCGTGCCGCGCGCCCATGGGCCGAACGTCCGCTCGAGCTCGGGCACGAGCGTCGATGCCGTCACGTCGCCGGCGACGAGCACGGTGGTTCGCCCTGCACGATAGTGCGCATCGTAGAAGCCATGAAGATCTGAAGGCGTGATGGCAGTCGTCGCCGCGCGAGTGCCCGCGATCGGCGTGCCGTACCGATGCGCGGCGCCGAAGATGAATCGAGACAACGCAGCCTCGGCGAGCGCCGCGGGACTGTCGCGCGTCTGGAGGAGGCCCGTCAGCCGATCCTGCCGCACGCGTTCGATCGCGTCCGGTGCGAACGTCGGCCGCAGGATTTCGTCGGCGAGGATCGGAAGGGCCGCGTCGAGTCGCGACGCGAGCACGTGCAGGTGAACCGTCGTGGCGTCGAACGTCGCGTCGGCCGTGATCGTGGCGCCAACGCGAGCGACGGCATCGGCGAGCGCAACGGCATCGCGTCCACCCGCGCCCTCGGCGAGCATCGCTGCCGTGAAGCTGGCGAGTCCGTACCGCCCCATCGGATCCGTGTCCGCGCCGGCTCGAATGATGACCGTGACGTCCACGATCGGGACGTCGTGCCGTTCGATCAACCAGACGGCCAGTCCGTTCGGCAGTGTGCGGCGTTCGATCGGCGGCAGCGTGAGCGAGGGGACCGGACCAGGCGTCGGCGGCGTGGACCGATCGGGCGCCTGGCCGGCGACGACGTCCGGCGCGACGGTCATCTTCGCTGTGGCGCGGGGCCCGGCCTTCGCCAAGGCTCCGGCCCGCAAGCCCACGCCCGCGCTCACGGCGCACAAGGCGAACCCGCAGACAATGGCGCGCACGCGTGACGACGGACGCGTGCTCACTTGGCCTCCGGAACGATCGACAGCTCGACGCGTCGATCGCGCGGCAGCCACCGCTCGAGCGCGGCCTGCACGTCGCCGGGCTGCAGCGCCTCGTACCGGCCGAGATCTTCGGCGAAGTCGTCGGGATGGCCAGTGAGCGTGTCGTACGCGTTCATCTGTTGCGCCTTGCCCGCGATCGTCTGCATGCCGTCGACGAACGTCGTCTCGATGCCGCTGCGCGCGCGCTCGAGCTCGTCCGCCGTTGGCGGTGTCGTCCGCAGCGTATCGAGCTCGCGGTCGACCGCGGCGACAATGCGCGCGAGCACGTCGGCCGGCGGCGCGGACGACGGACGCGCGGTGACGTCGATGAGGAAGATCGATCCGTGCGGCGACGGGTTTTCCGACGCCGAGACGTCCTGCGCGAGCGGCTCGTCGTACACGAGGCGCTTGTACAGACGCGAGCCCTTGCCCTCGGCGAGCACGCGCGCCAGCACGTCCAGCGCGGCATCGCCCGGCGCGAATCGGGCCGGCGTCGGCCAGCAGAGAAAGATGCGCGGCAGCCCGACGCGATCGGTGAGCGTCTCGCGCGTGACGCTCGTGAGCGCGACTGGCGGGAAGGTGATCGGCCCGGGCCGCGGCCGGGCCGCGACGTCGCTGAACCAATGCTCGACGCGCCGCCGCGCGTCGGCCGGCTCGATGTCGCCGGCGATGACCAGGGTCGCGTTCGATGGCGTGTAGTACGTCTTGAAGAACGTCACGACGTCCGCGTAGGTTGCCGCCGACAGGTCGTCGATGTAGCCGACGACGGGCCAGTGATACGGATGCGTGGGCGGATAGAGCAGCTCGGTGATGCGCAGATAGGCCTTGCCGTACGGCGCATCGAGATAGGACTGTTGCAGCTCGTTCTTCACGATCTCGCGTTCGGCGTCGACGACGGCCGGCGTCATCGCGTCGAGCAGGTACTGCATGCGATCCGACTCGAGGAACAAAGCGAGATCGAGGGCGTTCGACGGGACCTGCTCGTAGTAGGTCGTCTCCTCTTCAGTCGTCACCGCGTGCGCCGCGCCGCCCGCCGCGTTGAGCAGCGTGTCGATCTCGCCTTTCTTCACGTGCGCGGATCCGTCGAACATGAGGTGCTCGAAGAGATGCGCGAAGCCGGTGTGGCCAGGCGTCTCTCGCGCGGATCCGACGTGGTACGCGAGGTTGATCGCGATCTGCGGCACGCGGTGATCCTCCTGGAGGATCACCGTGAGGCCATCGGGCAGCGTGAAGCGCGTGTACGGGACCGAGAGCGACGCGACGAAGGACGCCGGCTGGGCGTGGACGATCGCCGCCGCCAGTACGCCGGCCGCGGCCGCGAGGGTCCATCGTCTCGGCATGCGTGCGCTCCTCCGGCAGACAGTCTAAGCTGAGCGTCTATGTTTTCGTCGCGGCTGCACGCGCGCCTGACGCCGAACGCTCTGAGCGTCGACCTCGCGCGTCTCCGCGCCGCCGGCGTGCCGCTCGTCGACCTGACGGAGACGAATCCCACGGCCGTCGGCCTGGCTTATCCGCCCGATCTGCTCGCGCCGCTCGCCGACGCGCGCTCGCTGCGCTATCGACCGTCGCCGTTCGGCGATGTCGCGGCGCGCGCGGCGGTCGTGGAAGCGATCGGACAGGGGATGTCTTCCCTGGGCCTGAAGGCCCAGGGCTCCACGGAAGAGCCACTAAAAAAGCTGACACCGCGAGGCCCCGAGCGTAGCGAGGGCGCCGAAGCGCCGTGGCGCGGGGGTGGGGCCCCGCGCACTGCAAAGAAGGTGACTTGCGAACGTAGCGAGGGCGGCGAAGCGCGTAGCGCTGGGGGTGGGGCCCCAGCGCATTGCAAAGAAGATGGCAGGGGGCAGGGGGATAGGATTTCGGCGGATCGCGTCGTGCTCACCTCGAGCACGAGCGAAGCGTACTCGATGCTGTTCAAGCTGCTGTGCGATCCCGGCGACGCCGTGCTCGTGCCGCAGCCGAGCTATCCGCTGTTCGATCTGCTCGGATCGCTCGACGCGGTGCGGCTCGTGCCCTATCGGCTGGATGCCGACGCTGCGTGGGCGATCGACCGCGCGGATCTCGAGCGCCGCCTCACGCCTGACACGCGCGCCATTCTCGTCGTCAGCCCCAACAACCCGACGGGATCGTGCGTCCGTGCCGACGACCGCGATTGGCTCGTGCAGTTGGCGCGCGACCGCGGGATGGCGATCGTCGCCGACGAGGTGTTCGCCGACTATCCGCTGTGTCCTCGACCAGACGCCTCGTCGTTCGCCGGCGTCGACGGCGCATTGACGTTCACGTTGGGCGGTCTGTCGAAATCCGTCGGACTGCCGCAGGTGAAGCTCGCCTGGATCGTCGTGAGCGGTCCCGATGACGACGTCGAAGCCGCGCTCGCGCGGCTCGAGATCATCGCCGACACGTATCTGTCGGTGTCGACGCCCGTGCAGGTCGCCGCGCCGCGGCTCATCGCCGCCGGCCGCCTCGTGGGCGACGCCATTCGCGCGCGCATCACGCGCAACTTCGCGTATCTTGCGGAGGCGATCGGCGGGCGGCCCGAGACGACGCTCCTGACGCCCGAGGGGGGATGGTCGGCCGTGCTGCGCGTGCCCGCCATCGTGCCCGAGGAAACGCTCGTGCGCCGGCTCGTCGTCGACGCGCACGTGATCGTCCATCCCGGTTATTTCTTCGACTTCGATCGGGAGGCGTATCTCGTCGTGAGCCTCTTGCCGAAACCCGAGGTCTTCGACGACGGGGTCGCGCGTGTGCTCGCCGGCGTCGGCGAGGAGGTGCGGTAAGCGTGAAGCATGCCGGCGTGAATCTGCCGCTATTTTCCGCGCGGTCGACGAATGGATGGGGCATCGGCGAACTGCCGGATCTCGTGCCGCTCGCCCGCTGGTTGTCGGCGTCGGGCTTCGATCGCGTGATGCTCTTGCCGCTCGGCACGATGGAGGACGGGCAGTCGTCGCCGTACTCGGCGACGTCCACGCTCGCGATCGATCCGCTGTTCATCAGTCTCAACGATCTACCCGACTTTGCGGTGGCTGGTGGCGAAGCGCGGTTGTCCCCGCTCGCGCGCGAAAGCCTGGAACTGGCCCGGAGCGCGGGCACCGTGCGATACGACCTCGTGCGGCGCGCCAAGGCCGACGCGCTCGGTCGTGCGTTCGACGCGTTCGTCACCGGCGAATGGGAGCAGTTGACGCCGCGCGCGGCCGCGCTCGCCGCGTACATCGCGCGCGAGCGCTGGTGGCTCGAGGACTACGCGCTGTTTCAAGCTATCGCCGCCACGATGCCCGGTGTGCCGTGGCGCGTGTGGCCGGCACCGTTGCGCGACCGAGAGCCCGCCGCGCTCGACGACGCCCGTCGTCAACTCGCGCGAGACGTGTTACGGCAGCAGTACTGGCAATGGATTGCCGAAACGCAGTGGCAGGAGGCGCGCACCGCGGCGCGCGCGCTCGGCGTGGGCGTGTTCGGCGATCTGCCGTTCGTCGCCAACGCGCACAGTCCCGAGGTGTGGGCGCGCGCCGGCGAGTTCCGGCTCGACGTCTCGGTCGGCGTGCCGCCCGACGCCTTCAGCGCGGTGGGCCAGGATTGGGGATTGCCCGCGTACAACTGGGACGCGATTGCCGAGACCGACTACGCGTGGCTTCGGCAGCGCGCGCGCCGCATGGCGGCGCTCTATGACGGCATCCGCGTCGACCACGTCATCGGCCTGTTCCGCACCTACTGCCGGCCGGCGCACGGCGATCCGTTCTTCTCGCCCGCCGACGAACCCGATCAGCGCGCCCAAGGCCTTCGCGTGCTCACGCTGCTCGGCGAGAGCGGCGCGGCCATCATCGCGGAAGACCTCGGCCTCGTGCCGGACTTCCTGCGCGAGTCGCTCGCGGCCTTGTCCGTGCCCGGCTGCAAGGTGCTGCGCTGGGAGCGGCAGTGGCGTGAGCCGGGCGCGCCGTTCATCGATCCGCGCGGCTATCCAGCCGATTCGGCCGCGATGACCGGCACGCACGACACCGAGACGCTCGCCATCTGGTGGGACGACCTGTCGCGCGAGGATCGCCACGCACTGCTTGCACTGGCGGCTTCGGCGGGTGCGACCGAGGCGCGGCCGCGTGGCGACTGGTCGCCGGCCGTGCGCGACGCGCTCCTCGGACTGATGTACCGCGCGGCCTCGCGCGAGCTCTTCCTGCCCATTCAGGATCTCTTCGGCTGGCCGGATCGCATCAACGTGCCCGGCACCGTTGGCGAGGCGAACTGGACGTGGGCGCTGCCCTGGCCGGTCGACACGCTCGCGGCCCAGCCCGAGGCCGTCGCGCGGCAGACGACGCTGGCCGCGCTCGCGCGCGAGTCGGGCCGCGGCCTCGACGGATTAGACTAGTCGCGTCGTCGAGGATCCGGCACGGCCGGGGCGACCGAGGCACACATCCACATGAACGGGCCGAACTACCTGATTCGCGAGTACCCCCTGCAGCAGGGGGCGCTCGAAATCGCGTACATCGAGGAGTATTTCAGCGAGTTTCCCGAACGCAAGACGGCCGCCGAGATCATGCAGCGGCTCGATGGGCGCGAGTACCAAATCCTGATGGCCGAGGCGCCGCTGCCCGACGACGCGGCGACGTTCGTGCCCGTGTCGTACAAGGTGTCGCACGAGCTGCGGCCCGAGGAGATCGACCCGAAGCTCGCCGACCTCGTCGGCCGGATCCAGGACTCGGTCGACTTTTCCGGCCAGCGCATCCTCTACAACTGGCTGGGCGCGACGCGGCTCGACTGGCGCGGCCAGGGCCATTTCCGCGCGCTGACCGAGAAGCAGGAAGTCTGGGCGGTGTCGCAGGGTTACTCCGAGATCATCGTCAAGACCAAGAACCGCTATTACGACATGCGCGGCACGCTCGACAGCCTGCAGTTCAACGTGATCAAGCTCGAGCCGGCGCCCGATCCGCTCGAGTCGAAGGTGTACCTCAGCAAGCGGCTCGGTCCGTTCGTCCTCGACGCGCACCGCAGCCAGCGCCAGGTCACGCGCGTGTGACAAGGTCGTGGCCACGCGGCCGCAGGCCATCAAAACAGGACACGAAAACGACATGCCTTCGGTAGAGAGCGGCTCCCAGTTGCGCGAATCGCGGCGTCTCGCGGCCGTGCAGACGCCCGTCATTCCCGTCGTGGGCCGCTGGATTACCGAGACGCCCGGCACGATCTCGTTGGGGCAGGGCATCGTGTCGTATCCGCCGCCGCCCGAGGTCGCTGAGGCCGTGCAGCGCTTCGGCGGATCGCTTGCCGATCATCGCTACGGGCCCGTCGAAGGACTGCCCGCGCTCGTCGATGTCATCGAGCAGAAACTTGCGGCCGAGAACGGCATCATCGTGCGCCCGTCGAGCCGCGTCGTCGTCACGGCCGGCGGCAACCTGGCGTTCATGAACGCGGTGCTCGCCATCACCGATCCCGGCGACGAAGTGATCCTGCTCGTCCCGTACTACTTCAATCACGAGATGGCTGTCGTCATCGCCGGCGCACGGCCCGTCACGGTGGCCACGTCGGACGACTATCAGATCGACGTCGACGCGATCGCGCGGGCGATCACGCCGCGGACGCGGGCCGTTGTCACCGTATCGCCGAACAACCCGACCGGCGCGGTCTATTCGAAGGACGCGTTGTCCGCCGTGAACGCGCTGTGCCGCGAGCGCGGCATCTTCCACATCCACGACGAGGCGTACGAGTACTTCGTGTACGACGATGCGCCGCGCTTTTCTCCCGGGTCGCTGCCCGACGCGGGCGCGCACACGATCTCGCTGTATTCGCTCTCGAAGGCGTACGGCATGGCGAGTTGGCGCGTGGGCTACATGGTGGCGCCCGAAACACTGTGGAGCGCGATCAACAAGATTCAGGACACGCTGCTCATCTGCGCGCCGGCCGTCTCGCAGTACGCGGCAGTGACCGCGCTCGGCGTCGGCCGTGAGTACGCGGCCGCGCAGCTCGAGTCGCTCGCGGGCGTGCGCCGGCTCGTCTTCGATGCCCTGTCCGATTCGCGCGTGCCGTGTGAGGTGCCGCCGGCCGGCGGCGCGTTCTACTACTTCCTGCGCGTGCCCTCGACGATGACGCCGATCGCGCTCGTCGAGCGCCTCATCCGCGAGCATCGCGTCGCGGCCATGCCCGGCAGCGCGTTCGGCGACGAACAGACGTGCTCGCTGCGCATCTCGTACGGCGCGCTCGATCGCGCGTCGGTGGGTGAAGGGATCGCGCGGCTGGCCGCGGGCCTGCGCGCGCTGGTGCCGGCGTGAAAGTCGTCACCTGGAACGTCAACGGCATCCGCGCGCGGCAGACCGAGCTCGCGCGTCTGCTCGACGACGAGCAGCCGGACGTCGTCTGTCTGCAGGAGATCAAGGCGGCCTCCGACAAGGTGCCCGAGCTCGTCGTCGCGGCCGGCGGCTACTGGTGCTACTGGCACGGCGCGACCGGCTACTCGGGCGTCGCGCTGCTCATCCGTCACAGTTTTTTCACGACTCGTCCGGCGTTCACGCATCCGGCCTTCGATCACGAACAGCGGATCGTCGTCGCGGACCTGGATTCATGCGTCGTCGCCTCGGTGTACGTGCCGAATGGCGGCAAGGACTACGAGGCCAAGACGCGATTCCTTACGGCGCTCGCCGCGTGGTCGGCTGAAACGACGCGCGCCGGACGGACGTTGTTGATCTGTGGGGACCTGAACGTCGCCAGGGAGGAGCGGGACGTGCATCCGAAGGAGCGCAAGGCCAATCAGATCGGGACGCGGCCCGACGAGCGAACGCTCTTCGCCGAGCTGCTCGCGACGGGCCTGACCGACGTCGGCCGCGCGCTCGATCCCGACAACGACGCGCTCTTCACCTGGTGGCCGCCCTGGCGGCAACTGCGGCAGCGCAACATCGGCTGGCGCATCGACTATCTGCTCGCCGGGGAGGGGCTGGCGGCGCGCGCACGAACCGCCGTGTCGCGGCGTGAATTCGGGACGAGCGATCACGCCCCGGTCGTGGCAACATTCGAGACAGCATCAGGGGCGGCTCCGACGCCACAGCCATGAACGTCCGTCTTCGGCTGATCCTCGCGTTCTTCCTGCTGTCGGTCGTGCCACTCGGCGCGGTCACCTTCTACGCGTACACGAACAACGTCCGCGCGATGCGCGAAGCGGCCGGACGCGAGTCGGAGTTGCTCGCCGGCGAGCTCACGCAGCGCATGCAGCTCGTCACCGCGCAGTTGAGCGATCGGATGGCCCAGCTCGCCGAGATGGGGAACGCCACGCCGGCGGCGGCTTCGTCGTCGACGCGAGTGGTCTCGACATCGGCGGCAGCGTCACGGGCCCGCGGCGCCTCGACGACGGCCGCGTCGCCGGGGTCCACGGCCGCGCTGGCCGGTGTGCAGACGCAGGATCAAGTTGCCGACGCGCTCGGCGATGTCGCGATGCTGCTCAACAACGTCGAGCTGCACAACATGCGCGGCTTCGGCCCGCCTGGTGAGCGCGGACGAGGCCGGCGCGGCGACAACGGCGCACCCGATCGATCCGGAGGGCAGGGAGGATCGGGCGGTCCGGAGATGGCGAGCGCGTCGGCGGGACCGAACGGTCCACCTCGCGCCGGTGGGCCCGATGCGGAAGCGCCTGGCTCGGCCGATCGCGGGAACGGCCCGCGGCGCGGCGGCGGCCGCTCGTTCGGCGACAACAACGCGTTCGCGTCCAGGCGCGGAGGCCCGCCGCCATCAGGCGCACCGACGCCGCCCAGTGGCGGCGCGGAGCCGAGCAGCGACGGTCGCATCACGATCGACATGACGCCGATCCGGCGCGCGATCATGCAGCACTACGCGACGCAGGAAGAATGGGAGCGCATGTCGCCCGAGGAGCGGCAGCGCATCGCGTCGCAGGTCAATCAGCAAATGTTCGGCGTCGCGATGGGCATTCGCCTCGGCGCGGCCGAGGCGCAGCGCAAAGTGATGGACGCGCAGCGCGCCGCGGGTGAGAAGGCGCGCGAGGTTGCCGCCCAGGCGCGGCAGCAGATGGCAAGCGCCGCGGCGCAGACATCTGCTGCCGCGCCGAGCACGACCAGCGCATCGAGCGCAGCGACGACGCCGGCCTCGGCTTCGGCCTCGGCGCCGACGGAGCGGCGCACCGCGTTCTCCGGCAATCATCTCGACGTCACGCTCGAGCGCAACGGCCAGGTCTTGCACCAGGTCAACGCCGAGATCAATCTGCAGAACCTGCTCAGCACGGTCTTCGCGACGACGCGCCGCGACCGCGGCGAGGTGCCGTTCGCGGTCGCGACGGATGGACACCTGTACACGCCGAACGACGCGGACCGCGCGCGCATCGAGGCGCTTGGCGTGGCGAAGCCGTCCATCAAGCCGGGTACCACGGTGCTGCCGGACTGGATTGTCGTCACGACGGCGGATCCCACCGGGTCCGGCCTCACGTTCGGCATCGCGCGTCCGGTCGGCGACTCGCTGTCCGATCTGCGGCGGACGACCGCGCGCAACGTCGGGTTCGGCCTGGGATTCATCGCGCTCGCGCTCGTCGGGATCGTGCCGCTGGCCACGCGACTGACGCGCAACCTGCTGCTCTTGAGCGACGGCGTCCGTCGCATCGCGGCGGGCGATTACCGCGCGCGCGTGCCCGTCCGATCGCGCGACGAAGTCGGCCGGCTCGCCGAGGCGTTCAACCAGATGGCGGCCGACGTCGAAGAGCACCAGCGCGAGGCCGTCGGGCAGGAACGGTTGAAGCGCGAGCTCGAGCTCGGCCGGCAGATTCAACACGACATGCTGCCGCAGGGGCCGCTGAAGCTCGGGCTCGCCGAAGTGAAGGGCGTGTCGGTCCCGGCGCGTGAAGTCGGTGGCGACTTCTTCAACTACTTTCCGATCGCCGACGGACAGGTCGCGCTGCTCGTCGGCGACGTCTCGGGCAAGGGCGTGGGCGCGGCGCTGCTCATGGCGAACGTACAGGCGTCGCTGCGCACGCGGCTCGCGCTCGGACAGGATCTGGCCGCGATCGCGGGTGAACTGGACGTCGAGATCGAAGCCAGCACGCCCGTGCCGGTGTATGCGACGCTGTTCGTCGCGATCTTCGATCCGCGGAGCCGCAGCCTGCGTTACGTCAATGCCGGCCACCATCCACAGTTCGTCGTGCGTGCTCGCGGTGGTCTCGATCGCATGCCGTCATCGGGGCTGCCGATTGGCCTCCTCGCGGGACACGGCTACACCGAAGCGCGTGTCGATCTCCAGGCCGGTGATCGGCTCTTCTTCTATACGGATGGCTGCGTCGAAGCGGAAGGCCCGAACGACGACATGTTCGGCGCGAGCCGGCTCGAGGCCGTGCTCACGGCCTGCGGGCCCGACGATGACCTGCTGGCGATGGTCGAGCGCGCGGTCACCGACTTCCGCGCGGGCCGCGATCTCTTCGACGACATCACGATGATGGCGGTCAGCGTCGGCTGACGCTGACTGGCACGCGCCGCTTCTCCCCTGGGCCTGAAGGCCCAGGGAGAACCGGACGGGCCGGCACGGGGGCCGGCCCCTACTTCGGGATCGTGCAGGACCCGTAGCTCTGCGACACGCTCGGCGGATTGTTGACGTCGCCCAGATGACGAGAGTGAACGGCCAGGTACGCGCCGTCCTTGCCACCAGCCGTGAACACCGTCGTCAGCGTGAAGTTGCCGATGGGCGTCTGCTCGATCACGTTCAGTCCGGTCGGCGTCAGGACGGCGGTCGCGAGGTTGGTGCCCGAGGCGCCGACGATCTGCGCGTTCCGCTTCTTCACGTTGATCGCATCGATGCGGAACGTGAAGTCCTGCTGCTGGCTCGTCTTCACCGACGGCGGCGCGGCCCACTCGGCCGCGGCATAGGTCGGGAACGTGCACGACAACGCCTTGACGGACGCGAACGGGTTGGCCGCGTTCTGCGGCGTGGTGGTTGCCGGTTGGCCGAGCGCGAGCGCGAACAGCACCGGGACGAGAGCGTGCGTGATCATCCAGACCTCCGAGGGGGGCGCACCCGCAGTATGACCGACACGGGCCGTCCGCGCGATGCCGCGAACGTCCCGGGCGGCCACGGGGGGCCGCCCCTACCACGGCGGCACGGGCCCGCCCGTACGGGTACGTCACTGTAGGGGCCGGCCCCCGTGCCGGCCCGCGTTGTTCGCAAATAGGCCGGCCCAGGGCCGCGGTCGCGATCGCTTTACGACGCCAGCCGGACCGTCTCGCGAGGGCTGGATTGCTTCCGGCCGAAGAAGCGCCGCGTGGCGTCGCGCCAATCCGACAGGATGTCGTAGAACGTCGGGATGACGACGAGCGTCAGGAGCGTCGACGTGAGGACGCCGCCGATGACCGCGCGTCCGAGCGGCGCACGGAAGTCCGCGCCTTCGCCGTGGCCGAGCGCGACCGGAATCATGCCCGCGATGAGCGCGAAGGTCGTCATCAGGATGGGCCGCAGTCTCGCGCGGCCGGCCTCGATGATCGCCGCGCGGCGCGGCATGCCCTTCTCCTCCGACCACTTCGCGAAGTCGATGAGCAGGATCGCGTTCTTCGCGACGATGCCCATCAAGAGGATCACGCCGATGAGGCTCATGATGTTCAGCGTGTCGCCCGTCAGCATCAGCGCGCCGACCACGCCGATGAGCGAGAGCGGCAGCGACAGCATGATGGCCAGCGGATCGAGGAACGATCCGAACTGCACGACCAGCACGAAGTACATCAGCACGACGGCCACGCCGAGCGCGACGAGAATGCGCGTGAACACTTCGCGCTGATCCTCGGTCTGTCCGCCCTGCGTGACGCCGTAGCCGGGTGGCAGCTTGAGCTCGTGCAGCCGCGCGTCGATGTCGCCGACGACTTCCGAGAGCGGCCGTCCCTCGGTGTTGGCCTGGACAGAGATGACGCGCTCGCGGTCGAGGTGATCGATGCGTGCCGGACCGAGTGTGCGTCGGATGGTCGCGACCTGGCCGAGCGGCAGTGTCGCCGGCCGGCCATCGGGGCCCTGGACCAGGAGCGGCAGTGACGCGAGGTCCGTGAAGTGCTCGCGATCCTGAGGCGCGAGGCGGACGGTCACGTCGCGCGTCTTGCCGGACGGATCGACCCAGTCGCCCGCGTCGACGCCCGCGAAGGCCGGTCGCAGCGACTGCGCGACGTCGGCGACGCGCACGCCGAGCGTGCCCGCGAGCGCGCGATCGACGCGGACGTCGAGCTCCGGCTTCTGACCGCGCGTCGACAGGCCCACGTCGACGGCGCCCGGCACCTGCCGCACCATCGTCAACACCTGATCGGCGAGCGTGTTGAGCGTGGCGATGTCCGGTCCGCTCACCTGCACCTGGATCTGCTTCTGGTTGTCGAAGCCGCTCGTCTGGATCGACGCCGTGACGCCGCCGATCTCG
>DASZOV010000031.1:0-10230 GCA_035550595.1 Vicinamibacterales bacterium | reverse complement strand
TTCTGCCGGTGCGGCACCTTGATGGCGACGCGCTTGTCGATCCACGTGTCTTCGGCGAGGTACACCGTGCCGAAGCCGCCGCTGCCGAGCGGGTCGAGGATGCGGTACTTGCCGAGCGTCTGCCCGCGAAACACCATGTGGCAGGGAAGTATAGCGCGCACGTACGACGCGTGCGATCGCGAGCCGCGCCTGCACGCGCAATTCGGTCCACAATGAGCCGTTCATGCACCGCTTCCACGCCTCGATCCCGACCGACGCCATCCGTCTCGCGTTGTCACCCGAGGAAAGCCACCACCTGACGCGCGTCCTCCGCCTGCACGCGGGCGATCGGGTCGTCGTGTTCGACGGCCGCGGGCACGAATGGGACGCAGAGGTCGGCGCGCGTCACGATACGCGCGTCGAGTTGGACATCATCGGACCACGCACGGCGGTCGCCGAGCCGCCCGTCGAGGTCGTGCTCGCCATCGGACTGCTGAAAGGGGCGCACATGGACGCGGTCGTCCGCGACGCGACGGCGCTCGGCGCGCGGGCGATCGCGCCGTTCGTCTCGCATCATGTCGACGTGCCACGGCGCGCGGACAATGAACGCATCCTCGAACGCTGGCGCCGCGTCGCACTCGAGTCGGCCAAGCAATGCCACCGCGCCGTCGTGCCCGAGGTGCGGCCCGTCGCGCCGCTTGTCGATGTGATGGCGAATAGCGGGACCGAGATGGTGAAAATCGTCTGCGTCGAACCCGACCTCGCGGCCGGCGGCGATCTCGGCGCACGCCCAGACACGGGCGCGACGCTGTTCGTTGGTCCGGAAGGCGGGTGGGCGCCGGACGAACTGTCAGCATTCGTGGCGGCCGAGGCGCATCTACTCAGCCTCGGTCCGCGAACGCTGCGCGCTGAGCTCGCGCCAGTCGTCGCGCTGACGACTCTCTGGAACAGATGGGGCTGGATGCTCGGCGAGCAATCAAAAAAGATGACACCGCGAGCCTCCGAGCGTAGCGAGGACGGCGAAGCGTCGTAGCGTTGGGGGTGGGGCCCCAACGCACTGCAAAGAAGATGACAGAAGTTCGCTCCTATCTCTTCTCGAACGTCCCCCCCATCCACTCGTCCTCCGCGAGCTGCTCGATCGGTGTGAAGCCGGCGTTGCGGAGCGCGGCGGTGACGAACTCGGCTTCGTCCGCCTGATAGCCGCTCGCGATCAGCGTGCCGCCGGCGCGCGTCCACGAGGCGAGAACAGGCGCGTGCCGTTCGAGGATGCCGCCGGTGAGATTTGCGGTGAGCACGTCGAACGTCCCGATGTCGTGCGGGGCCTCGCGGCCCAACTCGAAGGTCCGCAGCGTAACGGCGCGTGCCGCGTCGTTGCGGCCGACGTTCTCGCGCGCGGCCGTGAGCGCGTCGGTATCTGCGTCGATGGCCGTCACGTGCGCGGCACCGAGTGCGACAGCGGCAATGGCCAGCACGCCGGATCCCGTTCCGACGTCGAGCACGGACGACGCCACTAGGTCCATGTCCTGAAGAAGGCGCAAACATAGGCGCGTCGAGGCGTGATGCCCCGTGCCGAATCCCATCGACGGCTGGATGAGGAGGACGACCGTGCTCGCACGCGCGTCGTTCGCGGCCATCGCGCGCGCCTCATCCATGTGCCACGGCGGCGTGACGACGAATCGACCAGCGCGAATGGGCTCGAGCTTCGCCTGGCTGCGCTCGGCCCACGCCTCGTCAGGAACGTCGACGCTCTCGACGGCGGCCGTAGGGGCGAACGCGTGCGCGAGCTCAGCGGCACGCTCGCGCGTCTCGTCATTCGTGAAGAAGAGGCGGACGCCGCGCTCGCGCGGTTCCAGCGCCGTCGGCCGGCAGTCGTCGA
Source organism: Vicinamibacterales bacterium (assembly GCA_035550595.1). Lineage (GTDB taxonomy): Bacteria > Acidobacteriota > Vicinamibacteria > Vicinamibacterales > SCN-69-37 > CALFMR01. The sequence continues at coordinate 8,375 of DASZOV010000031.1, read as the reverse complement.
TCTCGGCGAGGAGCCGCTCGGTGAGTTCGTCGGCGGGCGTCGTCGGCCAGTCGACGTCCAGCGCGCGGAAAACGGCCATGAGGGCAGATGGCGGCGTCGGTGCCGACGCTCAGCCGAACAGATCCTTGACCTTCTCGAAGAACGGCTTGTCGGCGCCGCCCGTGGCCGCGACCGGCTCGAGCGCATCGGTGTCCATCGTCTCGCCGAGCTGTTCGACGAGCTTTTTCTGATCCTTGGTCAGCCGCTTCGGCACGTCGACGACCACACGGACATGAAACGCGCCACGTCCGCGACCGCTCACGCTCGGCATACCCTTGCCCCGGAACGTCAGCACGCTGCCGCTCGCGGTGCCCGCCGAGACGTGGACGTCGATCGGACCCGCCGGCCCTTCGACCTTGAACGCCCCGCCCATCGCCATCGTGGGAAACGGCACTGGCACTTCGACGAACAGGTCGTCGTCTTCACGATGAAAGACCGGATGCGGACGGACGTGGACGACGACGTAGAGATCGCCGGTCGGGCCGCCGAGCGAACCGCGTTCGCCCTCGCCGTGAAGCCGCAGGCGCTGGCCGTCGGCGATGCCGGCCGGGATACGAACGGTGACGCGCCGGTCGCGCTCCACGCGGCCGAGGCCGCGACAGGCCGGGCAGGGCTGGCGCACGATCTTGCCCGTGCCGCCGCACTGTGCGCACGGCCGCGCAACGACGAGGAAGCCCTGCTGGAAGCGGAGCTGGCCGGTGCCCTTGCAGTGCGGACACGTTTCGGGCGACGTGCCCGGTGCGGCACGCGTGCCCTTGCAGGTCTCGCAGTCCTCTTCGCGCGGAATCTGGATGGTCGTCTCGGCGCCGGTGTAGGACTCTTCGAACGAGATCTCGAGGTCGAAGCGCAAGTCCGAGCCGCGCGCCGGGCCGCCGCGGCGGCTGCCGGAAGAGAACCCGAAGAAGTCGCCGAGGATGTCGGAGAAGTCCGAAAAGATGTCGGCGTTGAAGCCGCCCGGCGACGCGCCCGCGCCCTGCACACCCGCGTGGCCGAATTGGTCGTAGCGCGCGCGCTTCTCGGTGTCGCCGAGTACGGCGTACGCCTCGGCCGCTTCCTTGAAGCGCTCTTCCGCCGCGGCGTCTCCAGGATTGCGATCCGGATGGTACTGCAGGGCGAGCTTGCGATAGGCGGTCTTGATGGTCTGTCCGTCCGCCGTGCGGGTCACGCCCAGGACTTCGTAGTAGTCGCGTCGCGTCACGCCTTGGCCACCTTCACCATGGCCGGCCGCAAGAGCTTCTGGCCGATGCGATAGCCGCGGCGGATCTCGGCCGTGACTTCGCCGTCACGCCGGCCGCTGCCGGCCGGTTCGTGCGCGACGGCTTCGTGCCATTCGGGATCGAAGTCGGCGCCGACCGCGTCGATCGGCTCGACGCCGCGGCGCTTCAACGCGTCGACCATCTGTTTGCGGATGATCTCGATGCCGTCGCGCAGTCGTTGCGCGGCTGGCGATTCAGCGGCCGCCTCGGACGAGGCGGCGAGCGCTCGCTCGAGATCGTCGAGCGTCGGCAGGACCTCGCGCAGGACGTCGGCCGTCGTGGCCTCGGACCACTCGCGTCGCTCGCGCTCGGTGCGGCGGCGGTAGTTGTCGAACTCGGCCGTGACGCGGAGCAACCGGTCGTACAGGTCGTCGCGCTCCCGGCGCAGGGCTTCGTCAGCGGCACCGGCGGAAGGGACCGCAGGCGTTTCTTCAGTGGACATGGCGATGACGTTATGAGTGATGGTCGAGCACGCGGTTCACGGTTTGCGCCACGCCGTCGACCATCATGATGGCCCGTTGGTAACGCATGCGCGTCGGGCCGATGACGCCGACCGTTCCAACCCGATCCCCGTCCTGGAAGGTCGAAGCGACCAGGCTGAAGGCGTGTAGGTCGGGCGAGGCGTGCTCGGATCCGATGACGACCGTCAGCCCGACGGCGTCGATCGACCGTGACAACAGCTCGATCAGTTGATCTTTCTCTTCGAGCATCCGGAAGAGCGCGCCGAGCGCGTCGAGCGCCGCTTGGCGGTCCGCGCTGTCGGCGGCGACTTCGTCGAACAGGAACGAGGCGCCCTGCACATGCAGCGTGTCGGCCGGCGCAACGCCGTCGAGCCCGCGCCGCGCGAGCGCGAGCGTCCGCTGCAGAAGCGCGTCGTAGAGCAGCCGTTCCTCGCGCATGCGCTCGACAATGGCTTCGCGCGCCTCGTCGAGCGTCAGGCCCGCGAACTCGGCGTTGATGTAGTTGGCCGCCGACACGAGCGTCGTCGGCTCGTACGGCGTGTCCGTTTCGATGACCTTGTGCGTGATGCGCCCGCCGGCCGCGACGACGATGACGAGGACGCGCGTGTCCTCGAGGCGGACGAAGTCGATGTGCTGGAGCCGCAGCGACGGGCTGGCGCCGGCCAGCGCGAACCCGACCTGGTGCGACGCGCGCGAGAGCAGGTGCGATGCCTGTTCGAGCAGGTCGCCGACCGTGCCCGACTGGCGGAGCCGCGCCTCGAGATCGGGTCGCGGCCGCGGCTTGCGCCGCGCGGCCAGGAGCAGGTCGACGTAGAGCCGGTACCCGGAGTCGGTCGGGACGCGGCCCGCCGAGGTGTGCGGCTGACGCACGAAGCCCTGTTCCTCGAGCCGGCCGAGGATGTTGCGGACGGTCGCCGACGACAGGCCGAGCTCACTGTGCTCGGCGAGCCAGGCCGACGAGACGGGCTCGCCCTGCTCGATGTACTCCGAGACGAGCCGTTCGAGAATGCGGCGTTGACGGTCCAACATGGCAGCGTCGGTGCGTTGTTTAGCAGTCGCGCTCGTCGACTGCTAAACATCGAGTATAGCAAACACGGCCGTGAGCGGGCCTCGTCAGTGGATGACCCGCTTGAAGAGGCCGCCGAGACGCGAGAAGACCGACGACAGCCCCGGCTCGTGAACGTGGCAGACGGTCGTCGGCTCGGTGCCATCGAGGAACGCCTCGCGGATGACGTGCGGGCAGTTGGGCGTCGCCAGCTCGCCCGTGTCCTTGTCGATGTTGACGAAGACGACGCCGTCCGGGACGTCGAACGGCCCATCGGGCCGGCCGGCGAGCGCGCGTTTCATGAAACCGGTCCAGATGGGCAGCGCGGCCTGCGATCCGCTGAGACCCACCGGCTGGTTGTCGTCGAAGCCCACCCACACGGCCGTGAGCAGATCGGGCGTGAAGCCGATGAACCAGGCATCGCGCAGGTCATTGGTCGTGCCGGATTTGCCGGCCGCGACACGCGTGAACCCCGCGGACCGCGCCCCCGCGCCAGTGCCCTCGTTCATGACGCTCTGCATCATGTTTTCGATGAGATACGTCGTGTCGGCTCGCGCGACGCGGCGAAGCTTGGCCTGCGGCAGATCGCGCTCTTTCCCGTTCTCGACGATCTTCATGATCGGGTTGAGCGGCCGGACCGATCCGCCGTTGGCGAAGATCGTGTAGGCCTCGGCCATCTCGAGAGGCGTGGCTTCGAAGACGCCGAGCGCAATCGAGGGATAGGGCCGCGCCGGCGTGCCAACGCCGACGCGCTTCCAGAGCGCGGCGACGCGATCGTAGCCGGCGGCTTCGGCGACCTTGATGGCGACGATGTTGCGCGAGAGCGCGAGGGCGCGCCGGAGCGTGATCGGCCCGTCGTACTCGTCTTCGTAGTTGGCCGGCGTGTAGTCGTTCTCGCCGTCTTTGAACGTCGTCGGCTCGTCGTCGATGACGGTGGCGGGCGTGAGATTGAGCCCGGGGTTGTCGGCCATGGCCTCGAACGCCGCGAGATAGACGAACGGCTTGAAGGCGGAGCCTGGTTGACGCCGGGCGAGCGCGGCACGATCGTACTGCGACTGGTTGTAGGCCCGGCCGCCGACGAGCGCGAGCACCTCGCCCGTGTGCGGATCGACCGCGACGAGCGCGGCCTGCGCGTGGCCGCGCCGCTTGCGTCCGGCCAGCCGCTTGTCGACGGCCTCCATGCCCGAGGCGACCTCTTCCTGCGCGATGCGCTGCAACTGCAGGTCGACCGTCGTGTAGACGTCGACGGCCGCGTCCTCCTTCAGCAGGTTTGCGTAACGCTCGTCGACGATCTGGCTCACGTAGTCGACGAAGTACGGCGCCTCGTTCTCGAGGGCGCGCGACGAGATGACGAGCGGTTCCTTCTCGGCGCGTTCGACGTCGGCGCGCGTCGCGAAACCGCCGTCGAGCATCGCGGCGAGCACGACGTTGCGTCGCTCGCGCGCGCGATCCGGATTGCGGAAGGGCGACAGCCGCGACGGCGACTGGATGAGGCCCGCGATCGTGGCCGCCTCGGCGAGCGTGATGTTGCGGACGTCCTTGCCGAAGAAGATGCGCGCGGCTTCCGACACGCCGTGGATCTCGAACGGCCCACGTTGGCCGAGCACGACGTCGTTCAGGTACAGCTCGAGGATCTGATCCTTCGTGAATCGCGACTCGAGCACGATCGCCATGAACTGTTCCTGCAGCTTGCGGCGGATCGTCTTCTCGGGCGTGAGGAACGTGTTCTTGATGATCTGCTGCGTGAGCGTGCTGCCGCCGACCAGATACGGTTTGTTCCCGCGCAGGTTGGTGACGAGCGCGCCGAGCGCGCCAATCGGATCCACGCCGGGGTGCTCGTAGAAACGGCGGTCCTCGATGGCGAGTACCGCGTTGATCATCGGCCGCGGAATGCTCGCGAGCGGCACGTACCGGCGGCGCTCGCCCGGCGCGAGCGCGGCGAGCAGCGGCGCCTCGAGCGTGACGTGGTCCACGGCCGGTCCGCCGACGGCGGCGACCCGCCGAATCGCCGTCGACGTCGGCCGCGCGTAGTCGACGCGGACGACGTGCGTCGACGCGCCGGCCTCGGCGCGTGGCGCGATGAGGATCGTCGCGCCATCGACCTGGAACTCGCCGGGTCCCGTGATCGAGGGGGCTGACGCGTACCCGACGTCGTTCAGCCGCTGGACGAGCTGCGCCTCGGAGAGGGCGACGCCCGCGCGCAGCTCGAGCGGCCGTCCGAAGATGCGCGGAATGGGCCGCTGTTCGCCCGAAAGCTTCGCGTCGATCATCCGGCCGTACTTGATCCAGAGCATCGTGACGGCAATCAGGCCGACGCCGACGATGACGGCGAGCCCAATGGCAATGCCGCGCCCCCAGGGCGTGTGGATCCAGTCGGCGAGACGTCGCGAGAACCGCGGCGCCGGACGACGCGCGGGGGGCGTGCGGCGACGCGCCGCGCGTGAAGAAGGTCGGCCCGCCACGTCGAAGAGTGTACGACAGAAGGATCGCGGCGGCACCGATTGATTGAGCGCGACGCGACGTCTCGATCGCTTGACAGCTTCCGACCCCGCGACTACTGTCCGGACGAACGGCCGTCGCGCGCATGCCTTTCGATCCCGAGTACATCCGCACCGTGCTCCGCGAGAACTTCGAGGACGCGAAGACGCGGCTCTTCGAGCCGCTGATGGCGATTCACGCCGCGCACCTCGTCATGCTCGCCGAACGCGGCATCGTCTCGCGTGGGGACGCCGGCACGCTCGCGCGCGCGATCACCGCCGTCGATCCCGACGCCGTACGTCGCGCCACGTACGACGGGAGTTGCGAGGATCTGTTCTTCTTCGTCGAGCGCGTGATCGTGGGCGCCTGCGACGCCGACGTCGCGGGGCGCCTGCACACGGCGCGCAGTCGCAACGACATCGACATGACGATGTACCGGATGCGCCTGCGCGACGAGATCCTGGCGCTCGTCGACGGCACGATCGCGCTGCGGCGCGCGCTGCTGGACCTGGCCGCCGCGCACCGCGAGACAATCTTTCCCGCCCACACGCACACGCAGCCGGCACAGCCGACGACCGTCGCGCATTATCTGCTCGCCGTGGTCGAGCCGCTCGAGCGCGACGCGACGCGGCTCTTCGCTGCGTACGCGACGACCAACAGGTGCCCGCTCGGCGCGTGCGCCATCACGGGCACGGGCTTCGACATCGATCGCGAGCGCACGAGCGCGCTGCTGGGGTTCGCCGCGCCGACCGGCAACACCTACGCGAGCATCGCAGCCGTCGACTACCTGCTCGAAGCCGCGGCCGCGGCGGGCGTGTCACTCATCGGGCTCGGCCGGTTCGTGCAGGACATGCTGCTGTGGTCGACCGTCGAGGTGGGCTACCTGCGGCTCGACGACGGGTTCGTCCAGACGAGCAGCATCATGCCGCAGAAGCGCAATCCGGTCGCGCTCGAGCACGCGCGCGGTCTCGCGTCGAAGGGCGCAGCCGCCATGCAGGCCATTGCGTCGACGCTCCACAACACGCCGTTCGGCGACATCGTCGACACCGAGGACGACCTGCAGCCGCTCGTCGCCGACGCGTTTCGCGACGCGGCGCGCGCGCTGACGCTCACGGCCGCCGCAATGGCGCACGCGGGCATCGACGTCGAGCGGATGCGATCTCGTGCCGCCCTGGGCGGCGTCACGGCCACAGAGCTCGCCGACACGCTCGTGCGCGACGCGGGCTTGCCGTTCCGCGCCGCGCATGCGATCGCCGCGCGCGTGGCGGCCGCGGCGGACGTGACGCCGGCCGATGCGCTGGCCGCGCTCGTCGCGCGCGAGGCGCGTGAGCGCGGCTACGACGTGAACTGGTCCGGCAGCGACGTGACGCGTGCGCTCGGCGCCGACGAATTCGTCGCCGTGCGCCGTACGCCCGGAGGACCCGCGCCGGAGGTCACGGCCGCCACCATCGAGGCGTCGCGTGGGAATCTCGCACGCGACGAGGCGGCGGTCGGCACCGCCCGCGAAGATCTCGCGCGCGCCACCACGGCCCGCGATCGCGCGCTGCGGGATTTGGCGGAAGGCAGGTAACAGGTAGCAGGGGACAGAACTAAAGAAAGATGACACCGCGAGCCGCTCGAGCGAAGCGAGGGCGGCGAAGCGCCGTAGCGTTGGGGGTGGGGCCCCAACGCATTGCAAAGAAGATGACGCGACAGCGACAGGTGCCCGCCCGGGCGTCAAGCCGTTTTGACCCACGCGCGCAGCACTTCGGCGACGCTCCAGGCTTGCGCGAAGCAGCCGCGCGGCGTGAACGGTGGGGCGGCGTCGAAGATCTCGCTGATCGATCCGATGCACGCGGCGTCGAGGTGCGGCTCGAAGCCGGCGAGGAATCGTCGCGCGTCGTGCGTTTCTCCCGGATGGACTTTCAGCCACGCGTCGATGAACGGTCCGATGAGCCACGCCCACACCGTGCCTTGGTGGTACGCGGCATCGCGCGCCTGCAGGTCACCGAAATACTTCGCCTGGTAATCAGGATGTCCGGCGGCGAGTGATCGCAATCCGACCGGCGTCACGAGCGTGCGTTCGACGACGTCCAGAACGCTTGACCATCGCGACGGATCGAGCACTGCGTGCGGCAGCGCGATCGCGAGGATTTGGTTCGGCCGGCACGCCGGGTCGTTGCCGCCGTCGCCGTCGACGACGTCGTAGAGATGGCCGGTGGCCTCGTTCCAGAAGCGCTGGTTGAACGACGCGCACGCGCGCGCGGCCGCCTGTCGCAGCGCTCCCGCCCGCACGTGCCGCCCATCGGCGTCGAGCCACGCGGCGATTTGACAGAGCGCGTGGTACCAGAGCGCGTTGATCTCGACCGCCTTGCCGCGCCGCGGCGTCACCACCCAGTCGCCACACTTGGCGTCCATCCACGTCAGTTGGTACCCCGGCGCGCCCTGCCGCAGCAGCCCGTCCTTCGGGTCTACGCCGATGCCGAAGCGCGTCCCCTTCATGTGGTAGCCGAAGATGCTCTTCAGGGTCGGCAGCATCTTGTGCAGCGTGTCCTGGTCGTCGGTGTAGGTCAGGTAGCGGTTGAGCGCCTCGAAGAACCAGAGGGTCGCGTCGGCGGTGTGGTAGACGCCCTCGTTGTCCTGGTCGGGGAAGTAGTTCGGGATGAGTCCGTCCTTGACGTGGCTGGCGAACGTGCGCAGGATGTAGCCCGCCTCGGAGTGCCGGCCGGTGACGAGCGCCAGCCCTTCGAGGCTAATCATCGTGTCGCGGCCCCAGTCGGTGAACCAGTAGTAGCCGGCGATGACCGTCCGCGCCTCGTCGCCCGCCGCCTTGGCGCGCGCGGTGTCGCGCGCGCGGGTCGCCGGGGAGATGATGAACTGGTCGGCGGCGAGAACCAACTCCTCCGCGAAGGAGGAGCGCACCGGCGGCGTCGCGTGCCTGAGCAACTTGCCGCGCCGCTTCAACTCGGACTCCAGCGCGTCCGCCGGCGACAGCGCCACCACACGCTCCCATGTTTCGGTCGAGCCGGTTAGCGCCACTTGCTTGTCCCGCGTCAGCCGCACGCGGAACGCGCCCGGACTCCACAACACGCCGACGCCCTCGTAGCCGCGAATCTC
>DASZOV010000030.1:0-1965 GCA_035550595.1 Vicinamibacterales bacterium | reverse complement strand
TTGGTGACCTCGCCGTGCGACCACTGCAGGATGCGCTCGGGTGACGCCAGACTGATGCGAATCGCGTCGAAGTCCGACGTGAGCTGACCCTTGTCGTGGAGATTTGGTCTCATCTGATCTCCTGATGCCTTTCAGACGCCTTCGAACGGCGGGCGTCGAACGCCGGCGGCGGGAATCCGACCCGCCCGCGCGGCGCTCGCGCCCTCGTGTAATTACGCCTCGACCGGGGCCGGCGGCGCCGGCTCGGCCTCGCCGTCGGCCGGCGGCAACTCGGCCGCGGACCGCTGGCGCGTCTTCAAGAGCTCGACGTCCAGGCAGAGCGCCTGGAGCTCGCGGATGAGGACGTTGAACGACTCGGGCAGGCCCGGCGCGAACGACGCGTCGCCCTTGACGATCGCCTCGTAGATCTTCGCGCGCCCCGTCACGTCGTCCGACTTCGCGGTGAGCAGCTCCTGGAGGATGTGCGCCGCGCCGTAGGCCTCGAGCGCCCAGACCTCCATTTCGCCGAACCGCTGGCCGCCGAACTGCGCCTTGCCGCCGAGCGGCTGCTGCGTGATGAGCGAGTACGGCCCAATCGACCGCGCGTGGATCTTGTCGTCGACCAGGTGCGACAGCTTCAGCATGTAGATGTAGCCGACCGTCACGTCCTGTTCGAACTCCTCGCCGAGCATGCCGTCGAAGAGCCGCGTCTTGCCGCCCTTGGGCAAGCCCGCCTCGCCGAGCCACTTCTTGATCTCACCCTCGGTCGCGCCGTCGAAGACCGGCGTCGCGAACCAGAGGCCGAGCGCGTGCGCGGCCCAACCGAGGTGCGTCTCGAGGATCTGGCCGACGTTCATGCGCGACGGCACGCCGAGCGGGTTCAGCACGATCTCGACCGGCGTTCCGTCCGGCAGATACGGCATGTCCTCCTCGGGCAGGATGCGCGCGATGACGCCCTTGTTGCCGTGGCGACCCGCCATCTTGTCGCCGACCGACAGCTTGCGCTTCATGGCGACGTAGACCTTGACGAGCTTGATGACGCCCGGCGGCAGCTCGTCGCCGCGGCGGATCTTCTCCTTCTTCTCCTCGAACTCGCGCTGGATGACGTCGACGCGCTGCGCCGTCCGATCCTCCATCTGCCGCAGCTCGTCCTCGAAGCCGAGGTCGTCGGTTTCGACGCGCGCGCGCACGAGCGTCGAGAACGGCACGTCGGCCATCGTCTCGGCCGAGAGCGTCGTCCCCTTGCGCAGCACGCGTTCGCGGCCGTCGGCATCGAACAGATCGGTGCGGAGCGTGCGGCCGTTCAGGAGCTGGACGAGCCGCTTCTTGGTCTCCTCGTGCAGGATGCGGATCTCGTCCTGGAGGTTCTTCTCCATCAGGTCGAGCTCGTCCTGCTCGATCTGCTTGGCGCGGTCGTCCTTCTCGATGCCCTTGCGCGAGAAGATCCGCACGCCGACGACGATGCCCTCGATGCCCGGCGGACAGGTGAGCGACGCGTCCTTCACGTCGCCGGCCTTCTCACCGAAGATCGCGCGCAGCAGCTTCTCTTCCGGCGTGAGCTGGGTCTCGCCCTTCGGCGTGACCTTGCCCACGAGGATGTCGCCCGGCTTGACGCTCGCGCCGATGCGGATGATGCCGCTCTCGTCGAGGTCGCGCAGGTAGGTCTCCGACACGTTCGGGATGTCGCGCGTGATGTCCTCGGGGCCGAGCTTCGTGTCGCGCGCCTCGATCTCGAACTCCTCGATGTGGATGGACGTGTAGTAGTCGTCCTTCACCATCCGCTCGGAGACGAGGATGGCGTCCTCGAAGTTGTACCCGCGCCACGGCATGAACGCCACGAGGACGTTGCGGCCGAGCGCGAGCTCGCCGAGCTCGGTGCACGGGCCGTCGCCGAGCACCTGCCCCTTGTGCACCTTCTGCCCGACCCGCACGATCGGCTTCTGGGTGATGCAGGTGTTCTGGTTCGAGCGCTTGAACTTCGTCATC
>DASZOV010000029.1:0-37689 GCA_035550595.1 Vicinamibacterales bacterium | reverse complement strand
TGCAGTTCCGGTCCTGCGCCGTTCTCGGCCCTGCGCCGTTCCCGGTCCTGCGCCGTTCCCGGCCCTGCGCCGTTTCAGCTTCTCGCTCCTACCTCTTCAAGCACCTTCGCCACAAACGCCTCCACCGCCATCACTTCCTGCTTCTTCCCTTCGCCGCGCGCCCGCACCGCGACGCTGTCCGCCTCCGCCTCGCGCTTCCCGATCACCGCCATGTACGGCACCTTCATCACCTCGCCGTCGCGGATCCGGTAGTTCAGCGTCTCATTGCGGTCGTCCAGGTGCGCGCGGATCCCCGCGCCCCGCAGCCGGCTCGTCACCCCCCGTGCCCCGTCGCCCAGCTCATCGGTAATCGGCAGCACGCGCACCTGCTCGGGCGCCAGCCACGTCGGGAAGGCGCCGGCGTAGTGCTCGATCAGGATGGCGATGAACCGCTCGAAACTGCCGAAAATGGCGCGGTGGATGACGACCGGCCGGTGCTCGGCGTTGTCGGCGCCGGTGTACTTCAGGTCGAACCGCTCCGGCATCTGGTAGTCGAGCTGGATGGTCGCGCACTGCCATTGCCGGCCGATGGCGTCGGTGACGTCGAAGTCGAGCTTCGGTCCGTAGAACGCGCCGTCGCCTTCGTTCAGCGTGTAGGCCTGGCCGGCCGCCTCGAGCGCCTGCTTCAGCGATCGTTCGGCATGATCCCAGGTCGCGACCTCGCCCAGGAACTCGGCCGGCCGCGTCGAGAGCTTCACCGTGTAGGGCAGCCCGAAGTCGCCGTAGACGCGCTGCACGAGACGCAGCAGCCGCTCGACTTCCTCGGCGATCTGCGACTCCATCACGAAGCAGTGCGCGTCGTCCTGTGAGAACTGCCGCACGCGCGTGAGGCCGGAGAGCACGCCGGACGCTTCGTTGCGGTGCAGCGGCGTCTGCTCGTGCAGGCGCAGCGGCAGGTCGCGATAGCTGCGCATCTCGCTCGCGAAGACGAGGAAGTGCCCCGGGCAGTTCATCGCCTTCAGGCCCATCTCCTCGGCGTCGGACGACTGCACGAGGAACATGTTCTGGCGATAGTGTTCCCAGTGGCCAGAGGTTTCCCAGAGCGCCTTGTTGAAGAGCAGCGGCGTCTTGACTTCCTGGTAGCCGGCCGGGAACAGCACCTCGCGCATGTAGTCGGCGAGCAGGTGATAGAGCGTCGTTCCCTTGCCGAGCCAGAAGGCGGCGCCTGGCGCCCATGGATGGACCATGAACAGGCCGAGGTCCTTGCCGAGCCGCCGGTGATCGCGCTTCTTCGCTTCTTCGATCTGCGTGAGGTACTGCTTCAGCTCGTCGTCTTTGAAGAACGCGGTGCCGTAGATGCGCTGCATCGGCTGGTTGCGCGCATCGCCCTTCCAGTAGGCGTTCGACGTCGAGAGCAGCTTGAACGCCTTCAGCCGGCCGGTCGACGGGACGTGCGGGCCGACGCAGAAGTCGACGAACGTGTCGCGATCCTTGATCGTGTAGCAGGAGACTTCGGACTGTCCCGCCGTCTTCTCTTCGATGAGCTGCACTTTCAGCGGCTCGTGACGCGCGGCAAAAAACCGCAGCGCCTCCTCGCGCGGCCACATCTGCCGCTCGTAGGGTAGGTCCTGGCGCGCGAGCTCGCGCATCTTCGCTTCGATGGCGTCGAGGTCCTCGGGCACGAACGGGCGAGAGACGATGAAGTCGTAGAAGAAGCCGTCGTCGGTGGCCGGGCCGATGCCGCACTGGGCCTCGGGAAAGAGCGCGATGACCGCCGCGGCGAGCAGGTGCGCCGTCGAGTGCCGATAGAGCGCGAGCGACGCGGTTCCTTCGGGCAGCGCGAGTCGTAACGTCGCGTCACCGGTCAGCGGAAAGCTCAGGTCCACGAGCCGGTCGTCCACCCACGCGGCGAGCGCCTTCTTCGCGACGCTCGCCGGCAGCGCCTGGACGGCGAAGTCGCGCACTGGCGTGCCGGACGGCACAGGGCGCGCGGAGCCGTCAGGCAGCGTAATCGTGACGTCGCTCATCGAAAATTCGGGGGAGGATAGCGTCCACCTACGCGGAAACCACTCGCTGCGCTCGTTCGCTTCGGCGGACACCCTTCGCGACCGCTCGCGTGCATGGCCCGCCAACCGTAGCCGCGAGCGAAGCGAGCGCTGGGCGAAGGTTGGTAGGCACGGGCGGACTCGAACCGCCGACCTCCTGCATGTCAAGCAGGCGCTCTAACCAGCTGAGCTACATGCCTGTAGTCGCACAGACCCGACACATCGGGCATTCGACGAACGGTCAGTATAACTGTTGACAGAATCGGCCGTCAACGCGCGTACAAAAAAGAGCGGGTGGGCCGAAGCCCACCCGCTCTTCGTGTGTGAAGCGATCGCGCTTAGAACGAGAGGCGGAAGGTCAACTGGACCGTCCGCATGTCCTGCGCGCTGTTGACGGCGCCGAACCCGGCGTTCTTCGGCTGGGTTCGGGTCGGGTCGACGCTGCCGTCCGGCAGGAGCTCCGCGTTGCGGACGCCCTGGTCGACCGGATTCGTCAACTGGAGCTGCGTCTGCCGGCCGTTGTAGACGAGCACGTTGAACGCGTTGAACGCGTCCACGCGAACCTGCGCCTGCCGGCCGCCGCCGAGGCGGAAGTTCCGGACGAGCGCCAGGTCAACCGTCTTGTTCGGGCAGCCCTGGAGGATGTTGCGCCCCGACTCCATGCCGTCGCTGTAGTAGGTCGGACCCGCGACGACGCCAGCGTTGAACTGCGCGTACTGGTTGTCCGAGCAGCCGCTACCAGGATCGCCGTTGTAGACAATCCGGGCCGGGAAGCTCGACGACCCGGTCAAGTTCACGTTGGCACCGTTGTTTTGGTACGTGTAGCTCAGGTCGTAGTGACCTTCCGACCCAGCGGTCAGCACGCCCGACAACTGCCAGTCGTTGAGGATGGCCGCCGCGATGCGCTTGGCTCCGCCATCAGCGCTCAAGTCCGGCATGTCCCACACGGCATTCGCAACGACCGTGTGCCGGCGCAGGTCGAGGTCCTTCATCATGTCGAACCACTGGGCGTTGTCGGCACGCAGCGAGATCGTGCCGTCCGGCGAGTGCTGGAGCCGCTCGACGTTGCCTGGCAGGCCCGTGTTGCCCGTGAAGGAGAGTCCGAGCGTGTAGTTCACGCCGAACGAAAGTCCGTTCACGAACCGGCGGTTGAGCGACGCCTGGATCGAGTGATAGGTCTCGTAGAACCCGGTCGTGTTCTGGCCGATCGCGCCCAGGCCCTGGAAGGTCCGGAGCATGATGTCGGGAAGGGCCGTTGCACCGGGCACCGAGCTCGGGGCCTTGGTCGGATCCTGATTCTCAGGGAGATAGGCCGCACCGAGATCGATCGAGTTCTGGTCGATGCGGTTGCCACCCTGGAAGCCGGCCATCATGTTGTAGCCGTGGCTGCCCACGTAGGACAGGTCGAGTGAGGAGCTCCACGGCAACACCATCTGCACGCCCGCGTTCCACTGCACCGACGACGGAATGTCGGCGTCATACTGGAACGTAATCATGTCTGGCGTGCCGATCGTGCTCACGCTGTTCGACAGGTTCTGCAGGTTGCCGTTGCGGAGGTCCTGGCCATCGGCGAACGGCGGGTTGCTCGGAATCGAGAACACCGTGTTGCCGTCCGGCCGGTCATAGAACAGGCCGAGGCCGCCACGCACGACGAAGCGCTGGTCGCCGCTGAGGTCATAGGCGGCGCCGAAGCGCGGGCCGAAGACCATCGCCGGCCAGACGTAGCCGGTCTTCGCGATGCCGTCGCCGGCCGCGCGAATGCCGTCCAACCGGTCACCCGAGTTCGGGACGACCGTGCCGATGAACGCCGAGCTGTTGGCCGCGTTCGGGATGGTGAGGATTTCGCCCGTGAGCGGGTTCATCGCGTTGCGCTGGTTGGCCGCGCAGGGACTGACGCCGCCCGCGCACGCCGGCACGTAGAGCACCGGAGCCGAAGCCGCATTCCACTGATCGGGGAAGAAGCCCGACATCTGCCCGAACTGGTCGTACTGCGGCTCCTGGTGGGTGAAGCGCATGCCATAGTCGAGGGTCAACCGCGAAGTCATCTTCCAGTTGTCCTGGAGGTAGAACTCCGTGTTGTTGTAAAGCATGTTGCCCTCGATGAGCTGCGAGGCCTGCTGGTAGCGGTTGAACACGCCCGTGATCGCATTGGCGTAGCCAAAGCCGGTGTCGAGCGGGTTGTTGCTGTCTTCACCGAAGTTGACGTTGCCCTGGAACGAGCCCGCGCCGCCAGCGCCGGTGTTCTGCGCCTTGAAGCTGTGGTTGTTGTAGAAGCCGGCCTTCATCGTGTGGTGGCCCGCAACCTTGGTCACGCTCACCGCGAAGTCCTGCGTCTTGTTCACGTTCAGCCAGCCGGGATACTGCTGGTTCGGTGGCGCACCGCTGATGAGGTTGCCCCACGAGAAGATCGGCGGCAGGTTGACGCTCGTGCCATCGAAGTAGATGGCGCCCGTGCGCGTCAGCGCGTCGAGCTGGTAGTAGCGCGGATCGACCTTGCCCGCGTTCGGGTAGAGCAGCGGGAAGTCGGCCAGGCCGTTCAGCCGGTTGGCGCTGTCGTCTGTGAGGATCCCGTTGTTGTTGCCACCGGCCAACTCGTTCTTGATCGAGCCGTACGTCGCTTCGATGAACGTCGTCGGCGTCAACGTGTAGTCCACCGTGAAGCCGTAGTTGGTGATGTACGGATACGGCACCAGCACGTCGTCGATGCCCGGCATCGTGCCCTGCACGACGCGCTGCTGGTCACGCTGCGCCGAGTACTTGCCCGTGATGCGGAGGGCCGGCGAGAGCTGGTAGTCCACACGGACGACCGGCTGCTGGATGAGGTGCTTGTCCTCGGGCCGCGAGATCTCGAGGTTGTAACTCGTGCCAGGGGCCTGCGTCAGGCTCGGCAGCGGGTACCGGTTGAGCAGGTTCACGCCAACCGAGTACAGATCGCTCTGCGGAATCACGTTGTTCGGATACGGGTTCCCGTTCTGATCCTTCAATTGCGGGATCGGGTGACCGTTGTTGTCAAGCGACTGCGAGAAGTCGCCCGCGCGCTCGAGCGCCGTCGGCACGCGGAAACGGTTGACCGCTCCAGCCGTCGCCTGCGGATGATATTCGTGGCTGTAGAAGAAGAACAGCTTGTTGTTCCCGCCGGGCTTGCCGACCGGACCGCCGATCGAGTAGCCCCAGTGCCGGTCCTTGAACTCCGGCTTCGGGTTGCCGTTCTCTTTGTCCTGCCACTTGATGGTGTCCCACGAGTCGTTGCGCTCGACGTCGTAGAGGGAGCCGTGGAAGCGGTTCGTGCCGCTCTTGGTCACGGCGGTGATCTGGACGCCGCTCGACCGGCCGTACTCGGCCTGGTAGCCCTGGGTGAGCACCTTGACCTCGGCGATCGACTCGATGTTCAGATTCAGCATCTGGCCGTTGTTGCCCGTGTCCATCGCCGAGATGCCGTCCATCTGCAGGTTGTTCTGGCCGCTCGAGCCGAGTCGCGTGGCCGGCTGGCCGCTCTGCATGTTCTGCTGAATATTCATGCCCGGCGCCATCAGCGCCAGGTTCGCGAAGTTGCTGCGGTTGACCGGCAGGTTTTCGACCTGTGTCGTGTCGACCGTGTAGGAGCGTTCGCCGCTCTGCGCCTGAATCATCGGCGCTTCTGCGGTGACGTCGACGGTTTCCGTCGTGCCGCCGACTTCGAGGGTCAACGTGCCGACGACAACACGGTCGCCGCCGCTCACCGCCACGTCCTTGCGCTGCGTGGTCTTGAAGCCGCTCATCGACACTTCGACGGTGTACGTGTCGGCCGTGACGTTGGCCATGACCCAGTCACCGGTTTCGTTCGTGACAACCGGGATCGACTTCGTCCCGCGTGACTGACTGACGAGTACCACGGTGGCGCCCGGAATGACGCCGCCCTGTGTGTCCTTGACCGTCCCGGCTACGGTGCCGGTCGTGATCTGCGCCGAAACGGGTCTCCCAACCGCTAGTGCCAACGCGAGCAGCACCAGGGCCGAGATTTTCGTACCCGCTAGTACCTTCATCTGCACCTCCAGAACTGCAGGGCACATTGGCTGAAGGCGGGCGGAGCCTCATGGCGCCTCCCGACCTCGACTACTGTCACAACCAGTGCATCCCTACAGGATTTCCTTGCGGATCGGCGCTTTATAGCACGTGGGGGCAGAGGGGTCAATTGGCCCCTGATTCAGGCCTAATTTGAATGGTTCTGGAACTGCCTACTGTCTTTCAGGTGGTAGTACTACAGTGAAATATTGCGCTCATTGGGGGCCGATCGGCAGGGCTCCCCCCCGTGGGGCCGGGGCGTCGTCGGTCGGCGGGGTGGCAGTGCGGTCGCCGGCTTGGGATTGGCTGCCGCTCTGCTGGCGCTCGGCGGGCGTCTTCTTCAGATCGGCCACGGCGGCGTCGAGCACGGCATCGGTCGCAGGGCGGGCTTCGTCGAAGTCGAGCACGGGCGTATCGACCGGCACGTCGGGACGCAGGCCGTGCTCCTCGATCGGCGTGCCGTCGGTTCGCAGATATTCCCGGTAGGTGAGCCAGAGCCCTCGGCCTTCCGGCAGCCTGACGAGCTTCTGCTCGGCGGCGATGCCGGCCGTCGGCTCGCCGACGAGCCGCGCCCGGCGGCCATCGGCCAGGGCGGCGGCGAAGATCTCGGCCGCGTTGGCCGTGCCGTTCGAGACGAGGAGTTCGACCGGCATCGTGAGCGCGCCATCGCCGGAGCCCGCCGCCGTGACCGTGCGGTCCGAGGCCGCGCGACCGGCGAGCGTGGCAATCGTGCCGTTCGACACGAACAACCGCGCGGCCGCAATCCCGTCCGGCCCCGCGCCGCTGGCCGTGCTCCGCAGATCGATGATGAGTCCCCGCGCCGCCGCATCCCCCAACGTGCCCGCGGCCGCCTGGATCGCGTGCGCCGTGCCATCGTCGAACCCCGTCACGCGCACATAACCTTCGCCGCCGGGGAGCCGCCGGCTCGTTACATCCGGACCCGCCGGCGTCTCGCGCGTGAGCGCGATCGTCTTCGGATCGGCCGGGTTGTTACGGAACACGAGCAGCGACACGGTCGACCCCGGCGCGCCCGCGAGCCGGCGCGTACCCGTGAACGCCGACATCTCGCGCGTCGGCGCGCTGTCGATGGCGCGGATGAAGTCACCCGTCTCGAGTCCGGCCCGCGCGGCCGGCGACCCGTCACGGACGCCCACGACGCGCAGATAGAACTGCTTGGTGATGACGAGCCCCACCTGGCCGGCCGCGAGCGGCGTGCCCGCATCGATCGCCTGCACGTCCTCGGGCTGCAGGTACGCGCTCGAGGCGTCGAGGCCATCGGTGAGGCCGCGCATCGCGCCGTCGAAGACCTTGTCGACGTTCACGTCCTCGACGTAGGCGTTGATGATGTAGGAGACGACCTCTTCGAAGACCTTGAGGTGCGGGAACCCGCTTTGCGGCACGGCGGGTGCCACGCGCGAGGCGCCGGCCAGGCCGCCCACGACGACGAACAGCACGAGCGGCGTAGAGACCAGGAACACCAACGCGCGGGTTCGGGACGACATGGTCTCTATTATCGGCGGCAGCCGCGCTGTTTGGCTACGGCAATCGCGGCCGCGCGTTCAGGCAACGGCTGGCCCGTCCACCGAAGCGGTGTACGCTAGCCGTCATGCGCTGGCTCGGCGTCGACTACGGGCGGCGGCGGATCGGATTGGCGCGCTCGGACGCGTCCGGGACGATTGCACGGCCGTGGCAGGCCATGGCGGCAGGCGGCACCCCCGCGGCCTCGGCCCGCCTCGTCGCCAGTCTCGTGGCCGCGACCGGCGCGGATCCAGACGATGTCATCGGCGCGATCGTCGTCGGCCTGCCGAAGCGGTTGAACGGAGACGACACGGACCTCACGCCCGACGTGCGCACGTTCGCCGCCGCGCTCGAGGCGGCGACTGGCCTGTCCGTCTCGCTCGAGGACGAGCGGCTGACGAGCGTCGAGGCCGAATCGCGGCTCGCCGTGCGTGAACGCGACTGGCGCCGGCGCAAGGCGCAGATCGACGCCGCGGCTGCGGCGATCCTTCTGCAGGATCATCTCGACGCCTCCGCGCGCTCGACGTCAGCATCGTCCGACGTCGCGCCGATGCCGGCCGATGACGAATGAGATTCGTCGTCCGCCGAGATCGGATGTCAGGGGCGGCGTGGTCGTCGGCGACATAGCAATTGGTTCGTAGGGGCGGCCCTTTGTGGGCGCCCGGTGTAGCGTGATGAAACGCCTGTTTCTGCTGTTCGGATTCGTCGTTCTCGCAATCGGTGGCCTGGCCGCTTGGACGTATCACCGCGTCACGACGCCCTATCGCGGCTTCAACGACACGGAACGCTTCGTTCAAATCCCACCCGGCGTGGGCGTGGCCGGGATTGCCGAACGGCTGGCCGATGCCGGCGTGATTCCGGATCCGATCACGTTCCAGTTGGCCGCGCGCCTCACGCGTGCGGACCGTCATCTGCAGGCGGGCGAATACCGATTCGCCGACGCGGCATCGCCACTGGACGTGCTGAGGCGCGTGGCGCGCGGCGACGTCTACACGCGCAGCGTGACGTTTCGCGAGGGGCTGACGATTGCCGAGATGGCGGACGTCTTCGCCCAGAGCGGACTCGGCACGGCGGACGACTTCGTGCGCGCGGCCAGCGACGGCGCGCTCGTCGCCGATCTCGATCCCGACGCGCGGACGCTCGAGGGCTACCTGTTTCCCGATACGTATGCGCTCGCGCGCGACGCGGGTGCGACCGGCACGGTCCACGCGATGCTCGATCGCTTCCGCCGCGCGTTCGACGCGCCGTTGCGTGCCGAGACGGCCGCCGACGAGCTGAGTCCGCGCGAGCTCGTGACGCTCGCATCGCTCGTCGAGAAGGAGACGGCGTCGCCTGCCGAACGCCCGATCGTTGCGGCCGTCTACCGCAATCGTCTGAAACGCGGGATGCCGCTGCAGTGCGATCCCACCGTGATCTACGCGCTCATGCAGGCGGGCCGCTGGCACGGCAACATCACGCGCACCGACCTGCAGATCGACTCGCCGTTCAACACGTACCGATACCCGGGCCTGCCGCCGGGACCCATCGCTTCACCAGGCCGCGCGTCGCTCGAAGCCGCCGCGCACCCGGCCGACGTGCCGTACCTCTATTTCGTCAGCCGCAACGACGGCACGCACGCCTTCGCCACGACACTCGCCGAACACAGCCGTAATGTCGCACGGTGGCAGGTGAGGTACTTCAGGAGTGGAAAGCACTAGTCGTCCGCGGTTCCAGGTTCCGTGGGTTCCAGGGTTTCACGTTCGAAGCTTCAGGTTCCTCGTTCGGCATAGTTCTGGGTTCGCTCGCTTCGCCCCGTCCGGTTCCGGCCGTCTCGTTGACGTTCCACGTGCTCGTGCCCCTTCGCGATCTTCGCGTCTTCGCGCGAGGCCCTGACGCACGTGGAACCCCCCTTTCGAAGTTCAAAGTTCAAAGTTCGAAGTTTCCCTTACCCTCCCCACCTCAGCTTCTCCCGCAGCATGTCGAAGTGCGTGCGCGGTGAGACGTGGAGGAGGCGCAGGACGCGGTCCGCGCGGGCGAGGTGGACGGTGTCGCGTGCTTCGAGCGGGAGTCCGAACTGACCGTCGAACGTGACGACGATGTCGGCTTCGCGCGTCATGTCGGGGCGCAGCGCGAGCCGCGCACTGGCGGGCAGCACGACGGGGCGATGCGTGGGCGTGTGCGGCGCGATGGGCGTGAAGACGAGCGCGTCGATGCCGGGATGGACGATCGGTCCGCCGGCCGAAAGGTTGTAGGCGGTCGATCCGGTTGGCGAGGCCACGATGACGCCGTCGGCCTTGACGTGGCAGATGCGCTGGTCGTCGACGTCGACGTCGATCTCGATCATCCGCGACAAGGCGCTGCGCGAGACGACGACGTCGTTGAGCGCGAGGCGTCGCAGGACGATGCCGCCGAACCGTTCGACGCGGCCTTCGATGAGCAGCCGCGTTTCGGTCGACGACCGGCCGGCGATGACCGCGTCGAGCGCGCGCAGCATGTCGGCGCGCGCGACCTCGGTGAGAAATCCGAGCCGGCCCAGGTTGATGCCCATGAGCGGGGCGTCGTAGGGCGAGTGCGCGATGGCGCTCGCCGTGCCGAGCAACGTGCCGTCGCCGCCGAACGTGATCACGGCGCCGACATCGGCGGCCACGGAGTCGCGTGCCACGGTCGCGAAGCGATCGGCGAGCCCGGCGGCGCGCGCGCTCTCCACTTCGATCACCGGATCGCAGCCGTGCGCGGCCAGCCACTCGGCGGCTTCGGTGAGCGCGGCCTCGACACCTGGGAGCTTCAGGCGCGCGACCAGCGCCGCGCGGCGAATCATCGTCGTCATCTCGTCTGCACGAGCCGCATCAGGAACTCGCGATTGCCCTCGGCGCCCGTGATGGGCGAGGGCTCGACGCCCGCGCGCACCAATCCTACCTGATGCGCCGCCGACGTGACCTCGTCGACGACACGCGCGTGTACGGCGGGATCGCGGACGATGCCGCCGGCGCCCACCTCATCGCGACCGGCCTCGAACTGCGGCTTGACCAGCACGATGATCGATCCGTCCGGCGCGAGGAGCGGCGGCAGCACCGGCAGGATATGGCGCAGCGAGATGAACGACACGTCCACGGTCACGACATCGAACGTGCGCGTGTCGTCGGGCAGCATCGCCGGCGTGAGATGGCGCGCGTTCACCTGCTCGATGACCGTGACGCGCGGATCGGTCCGGAGCTTCCAGTCGAGTTGCGCCGTGCCGACGTCGAGCGCGACGACACGCGCGGCGCCGCGCTCGAGCAGGACGTCGGTGAAGCCGCCCGTCGACGCGCCGATGTCGAGCGCCAGCTTACCGGTGACGTCGAGGCCGAACGCCGTCAGCGCGTGGTCCAGCTTCAACCCGCCGCGGCTGACCCACGGATGATCCGGCTGCCGCAGCGCGATCGCATCGTCATCTTTGACCGCGGCACCGGCCTTGGTGACCGGTGCGCCGTTGACGAGAACGTGGCCCGCAATCACGAGCGCACGCGCCCGCTCGCGCGTCGCCGCGAGACCGCGCGCGACGATGGCGACGTCGAGGCGGGTGCGAGGAGAGCTGAGACGTCGAACAACCATTCGTCAACGGGGACGGTGAATAAGGCCGATTACAGCCGGCAGAAGGCGGCCGTGCGCGACGGGACACAACGGGCGACCGTCTCGTCGCACAGCCCGATGGTAGTGCGCCGGCCAATGCAAGTCGATCCCCCGTCTTGCGCGAAGCATCTGGGACCGACGATTGTCATGCCGAAAATCGCCGTGCGAAAGCATCCGGAGCCGGCGAACGGGTCTTGTGGCGACTATCGCTGCGGCACCGCAACATTCCGGCTGCCTGTCAGGTCGTCAGCGAAGTCATAGGCGACGACCTTGAGGCTCGAGGCCGGCGCCGTAACCGGGATGGTCAATGGCAGCGACAGGCCGGACGACCGCATCTCGCGAAGCCGGTCGGCATCATAGTTGAGCGCGACGTCCGTCTGGACATCTCCCACTGGTTGCTGATGCGCGTCCAGGCAGAAGACGGCCACGTGAAGCGTCGCGGCGAAATGACCGTCTACTGACTTGAACGTCACGCGGGAGAGATCAATGGTCGTCATCAGCGATACGCGGCTGCTGGTGGCGTCGCCGACGATAGCGGCCGTGATCGCGAGATCCTGAATTTCCCCGACATCTTCCGCCGCGGCCAGCACACGCGCGAACGTGACCGCGGCGCGTCGGTCGAGCGGACCAGCGTTCGGCGTGGCGTAGTAGCCCTTCCGGACCAGCACCGACACGTCGGGGCGATCGACGGTCACCGCCACAGTCCGGAAGCGCCCGTCCAAGAGCGCATTCGAGGGGTAATAGCCGAGCAGGTACCCGTCGCGGCTGTCGCGATCGATGAGATCCAGCGCCTGCGCCGCGCGCGAAAACCGATTGGCATCGGATCGGCCGCCTGTGATGTCGGCCAACCGCCGCGAAATGATGGCCGGTGCGAGGGCCTCGAGATTTCTGATTGGCGCACGGCAGCCGCGCCCCGTCGTCTGCTGGACCTCCGGCGCGCAGCCGAACGTGCTCGCCGTGCCGCCGGCGCGGACGATGTCCAGGACCACGCGTGCAGTGGCCGCGGCCCGGCCAATTTCCCGTTCCGCTTCGACGGGACTCGACGTCCCCGCAATGTGCGGCGTCAGACCGTACTCGGTCAACCAGACGAGGTGCTTCTCGCCGTCGATACGACGGAGATACTCGATGCCGGCGTAGAGCGCGGCTTCGTCCTGCATCGTCCGGCTCGTGGCGTTCAGGAACTCGTCGAGCGACTCGCCATCGCCCGCCGTCGCCGATCCTGGCGCAGCCATGGCGTCAGCGCGAAGCAGGCGGTCCGTTTCGTCGCGCAGGTCGCGCTCGACGTCGGCCGACGACCTGGCGTCTTCGGTCACGCTGCGGACCGGAGCGGCGCCGGGTCCCTCGAACACGGCATCGATTTCGGTCTGGATGCCTCGCGGAATCGTGCGGTCACCGTAGATGAACGCCGGGCTTCGAAAGAAGCTAGAGATGTCCTGTTCGATCTTCCGGCCCGCGTCCCTGTATCGGTCGAGGACGGCCAGTACGCTGTCGTGATGGGTCGTGAAGGTGGTTGCCCGATTCCATGCCATCACCGCGACTTCGTCCTGCGGCAGCAGTCGGTCCTGGACGAAATGTCTCATCCCCTCAACGCCTTCGGCCGGTCCGACGAGATCGCCACGTCCGAGGTACAGCAGAAAGATTCGAGCCGGCTGGTTACGAACCGGCGACGTCCCCTTGGGCCTGGCGATTGTCGCGGTCGGAGAAGCCACGACAGACGCAGCAGCCGTGCGATGAACGATCGAGAAATGCCTGATGCGCTGCGGAACCCCGTCTTCCGCGATAGAGAAATCGGCGGCCGTGAGACCAAGGACCGGACGGCCGTTCTTGTCGAGTACTCGGACATCGAGCGGCACGAGCTCGGTATTCGCGGTGAACGTTGGACGGCTCGTCCCTGGTGCCTGCGGCGTCTGCGCGGTAGGGGCGGCCGCAGACATCAGTGCAAGAGGGACGGACCACGCCAACCGTCGAAAGCCGCGCGTCATACGCCTCCGCAACAGGCTAGTGCGTCGAATCCGGCACCCTCATTATTGACCGTACGCAGGACAGGGCCGATGTTATATCGGGCGCTTTCAACAGCGATCGCATCGGCCATTGCTCTTGCCGACGCGTACGATCACGCACACCGAGCCACAATCCGTTCAGCACCGGCCTCACCGCAGCACGCACGACGCGCCGCCGCCGGAGCAGCTGATCTGGCTGTCGGCGCGAGGGCGGCGTACACACGTCCGATGAGAAGCAGCGTTCGCGTCGCGAACTGCTGCACTGCGTCATCGTGTGCGCGCCAGACTCCAGTCCGCGATCGCGCCCAGCCGGCCCTCGATGCCCGCGGCGGTCAACGCGCTATGCGCGCGATCGACACAGGCCGCCGCGCGCCGGCGTGATTCGGCAATCCCGTAGAGCGCGGGAAACGTCGGCTTGCCGGCCGCCGCGTCCTTGCCCGCGGTCTTGCCGAGCGCATCGGCGGACCCTTCGACGTCGAGGATGTCGTCGACGATCTGGAACGCGAGCCCGAGCTCGCGCGCATAGACGTCGATGGCATCCACCAACCGCGTGTCAGCGCCGACGAGGATCGCGCCCATCACGGCTGCCGCGCGAATGAGTGCACCCGTCTTGCGGCCGTGCATGTCTTCGAGCGCGGAAGCCGCATGGTGTGCATCGGCCGCTACGGATTGGCCGGCCGCGGCGAGATCGATCGCCTGTCCACCGACCATGCCGGCCGACCCGGCGGCCTCGGCGAGTCGCGCAACGGCTCGTATTCGGCGCACCGTGGACGCCGCGTCACGCGCGTCTTTCTCCGGCCATGACGCGAGCACCCGGAACGCGTCGGTGAGCAGTCCGTCGCCGGCGAGAATCGCCATCCCGTCGCCGTACACGACGTGTGTCGTCGGCCGTCCCCGCCGCAGGGCGTCGTCGTCCATGGCCGGCAAATCGTCGTGGACGAGCGAATAGGCGTGAATCATTTCCACGGCGCACGCCGCCGGCAATGCAGCCGTGCGCGCGGCGGTGGCGTCGAGGCCCACCTGCGGCGCGACGCTCTCGGCCGCGGAGATCGTCAGGATCGGGCGCAGCCGTTTGCCGGGACCGAGTGCCGCGTAGCGGATCGGCTCGGCGACGACCGCGGGCGCACGCGAGGCGGCGAGGATGCGATCGAGCGCGGCTTCGACGTCGCGACGGCAGTCCTGGAAGTACGTCTCGAGATCGGACGGCACGTCAGCGGGTCGTATCCGTGGAGGGATCGAGGAGCGCTGACGCATCG
This sequence comes from Vicinamibacterales bacterium, assembly GCA_035550595.1. GTDB lineage: Bacteria > Acidobacteriota > Vicinamibacteria > Vicinamibacterales > SCN-69-37 > CALFMR01. The sequence continues at coordinate 23,262 of DASZOV010000029.1, read as the reverse complement.
CGGAGCTGTCCACGCTCGGTCAACTGCTCGATACGCCGTTCGGCCGCGCCGATCTGGTCGTGGCAGTAGCGCGACAGCGTGACGCCGCGCTCGAACAGCGCCAGCGCCTTGTCGAGTGCGAGGTCGCCGTCCTCGAGCTGCCGGACGATCTGCTCCAATTCGCCGATCGCGGATTCGAAGTCCTTGATGGAGTCGGGCTCAGTCATGATCTCGTGTCTTCGACGCGGCAGCCGATCTCGCCGTCCGCCAACGTGACGCGCACGTGGTCGCCGGTCGTGACCGCGTGCGCGGATCGAATGATACTCGTGCGGTCCTCGTTCCAGCACAGCGCGTAGCCGCGGCCGAGCACGGCCAGCGGGCTCAGCGCATCGAGACGCGCGGCGAGCGTGCGCGCGCGGCCGGCCGCGGCGAGCCGCCGGCGCTCGATGAGATCGGGCAGCCGGCTGCCAGCCGTGATGGTGCGGGCGCGCAAGGCGGCGACGAGTGCGCGTGCATCACGGCGCTCGAGGCGCCGCACGAGCGCGTCGACGCGCTGTCGCGCGGCCGTGAGCCGCGCGGTGGCAGCATGGCCGAGCCGCAGCGTGAGCTGCCGGCAGTCGCGTTCGCGCATGACGACGCGGACGGGCCAGTGACCGAGGCGCGTGGCCAGCCGATCGGCGGCGTGGCGACGTCGCGCGATCGTGGACGCGAGCGCGGCGCGTAGCCGGCCTTCGGCGCGATCGATGCGCGCGCAGAAATGATCCGCGCGTTCGACGACGATCTCGGCTGCGTTCGACGGCGTGGCCGCGCGCACGTCGGCGACGAAGTCGGCGATCGTGAAGTCCACCTCGTGGCCGACCGCGGAGATGACCGGCACCGGACAGCCCGCAATCGCGCGCGCGAGCCGCTCGTCGTTGAACGCCCAGAGATCTTCGGCGGATCCGCCGCCGCGGCCGATGATGACGACGTCGACCTCCGGCACGCGCACTACGGCGTTGAGCGCGCGCACGAGATCCTCGGCCGCACCGTCGCCCTGCACACGCGCGGCGCGGACCACGAGACGCGCGGTGGGATGACGGAGGACGATGACGCGCACGATGTCGCGCACCGCGGCGCCGTCGAGCGAGGTGACGACGCCGATGCGGCGCGGCAGCACCGGCAGCAGCCGTTTGCGCGCGGCGTCGAACAGGCCTTCGGCCTGCAAGCGCCGCTTGAGCTGCTCGAACGCGGCCTGGAGCGCGCCGAGCCCGTGCGGTTCGAGCGCGTCACAGACGATCTGATATTCGCCCTTGGCCTCGTACACCGTGAGACGGCCACGCGCGATGACGTGCATGCCGTCCTCGGGCCGGAACTTCAGCGCGCGCGCGGTCGTGCGAAACATCACCGCGCGAAGCTGCGCGGCGTCGTCTTTCAGTGTGAAGTAGACGTGGCCCGAGCTCCACTGCCGGCAGTTGGAGATTTCGCCTTCGACGGCGATGGCGCCGAACGACAGATCAATCGTCGCGCGAATCGCCGCCGTGAGCTCGCTCACCGAGAGCGGCTGCGAGACGGCTGGCGCCGGATCGTCGAAGGGCAGGGACTGCCAGTCGGGCATGCGCCATTATCCGGCCGTGGCCGGCTGCGCGACCAGCGTTTCCACGTCGTCGGCCGAGAGGTCGAGCCGTTCGATGCTCACCGCGCGCCCGATCGCCTCGTCGGCGTCGACGACGACCGCGTTGATGCGCGGATTTCCGGTCGCGGTCTCGAACCGCTGCGGCCGGCCGGAGAGAAAGCGCTGGATGATCGCCGTGCGATCGACGCCAATCACCGAGTCGTGCGGGCCGGTCATGCCGACGTCGGTGATGTACGCGGTGCCCTGCGGCAGAACGCGCGCGTCGGCGGTCTGCACGTGCGTGTGCGTGCCGACGACGACGGTCGCTTGGCCATCGAGGTGCCATCCCATGGCGACCTTTTCCGACGTCGCCTCGGCGTGCATGTCGACGAGGATGATCGACGCCTCGTCGCGCACGGCGCGAATCTCGTCGAGCACGACGCGGAACGGGTCGTCGATGGGCGTCATGAAGACGCGGCCCATGACGTTGATGACGGCCACGGACACGCCGTTGGTCGCGCGGACGACGACACGGCCCGCGCCGGGCGCGCCGGCAGGGAAGTTCGCCGGCCGGAGCAGCCGCGCGTGATCCGGCATGTAGCCGACGATCTCCTTCTTGTCCCAACTGTGATTGCCGCCCGTGAGCACGTGGATGCCGTAGCTGAAGAGGTCATCCGCGATGTCGGGCGTGATGCCGAAGCCGGCCGCGGCGTTCTCGCCGTTGGCGACGACGAGATCGATGCCGCGCTGCCGGACGAGCGACGCCAGGCCGCGTCGCAACAGCTCGCGGCCGGGCTTGCCGCAGATGTCGCCGATGAAGAGCAGGCGAGTCATCCGCGCTCCACGGCAATCGGCACAATGCGGCCGCGGCGATCGGCGATGAGCGGCAGCGTGATGCGCAGTTGCCCGGCGCGCGCCACCGCGCGCGAGTGCGCGGCATCGAAGGCGCCGGCCAGCCGCACGGCGCGGGCGAAGCGGCCGTAGCTGCGCTCGGCCAGGTGAAAGCGCGCGTTGGTGTCGGCCGCGGGCGCGAGTTTGGCACCGACGACGAGCAGCGTGTTTCGGCGGATGGCCACCCGCAGCGAATCAGCGGAGACGCCCGGCACGTCCATCACGACCTCGACCGCCGAGGCCGTCTCGATCACGTCGAGCGGCGGCCGGCAATCGGCCGTGACGTTCGAGACGCCCGGAATGTCGCGGTCGAGCTCGAGGAGCAGCCGGCGGGCGTCCTCCGCCAGGTCGGTGGCACCTTGATCAAGGAAGTCGGTCACACGGCCCATGATACAAGGCGCTCGGCTCTTCGGATCGGCCGATCAGGTCAAGAGGTTCTGCAATATATGAGTGTATAATTATTAGATTATATGTTTGACATTAACTCACCTATTCAGCTAGGATTGGGACATCGAAATTCGCCCGTGGCCGCTCGCTCGAGTGGACGGGCAGAACGACATCAGGAGGAACAGGACATGACACTGACACGATGGAGTCCCGTGACCGGTCTGGCGGCGCTCGAGGTCGAGCGGCTGCATCGCATGTTCGACTCGGCGTTCGACGGCGACACGCTCGCACGCGGCGCCTGGGTGCCGGCGGTCGACATCCTGGAGACCGCGGACCATACAGTCGTCGTGAAGGCCGAGCTGCCGGAGATGAAGCGCGAGGACATCAAGGTGACCTTCGAGAACCACGTGCTCACGATCGAAGGCGAGCGCACGTTCGTGAAGGAAGAGGACGGCGGCAAGTACCATCGCGTGGAGCGCGGGCAGGGCGTCTTCCGCCGCAGCTTCACGCTGCCTGACTCGGTCGACGCGTCGCGCGTCGAAGCGGGCTACGCCGACGGCGTGCTCACGGTGACGTTGCCGCGCCGCGAAGAGACGCAGCCTCGCCAGATTCCGATCAACGGCTGACGGGGAACGACGCGAAAGAGCCGGTGGGGTCGCACCTGCCGGCTCTTCGTGTGTACGGCCGATGGCGGCGCTCGCGCGGTCCGGCGATCGGAACCTGGCGCGTGTCCAATCCGTCGAAGGTCAAGTACAATTTGAGTCGGGCGCTCCGCGCCCTGGGAGGCTTCAGATGACGACGTTCCTGGTGCTCGCTGCGGCGCTGGCTGGCGTCGCGTTCATCGGCGTGGCCGTGCTGGCCGTCGCGGCGCGCGTGGCGCTCGGCCTGCTGCTCCTGCCGTTCCGCCTGCTCTTCCTGGCATTGGCCGTGCCGCTCTTCCTCATCAAGGTCGTGCTCTTCCCGGTCCTGGCGATCGTGGGCGCCGTCGTGGCCGTCGCCGTCGGGTTGGCGCTGACGTTTGCCGTTGCTGGCGTGTTCGCGCTGCCGCTGGTGTTCCTGGCCGGCGTCGCGTTCCTCGTCTGGGCGATCGTCCGCATGGCCGTGCGGCCCGCGACGGCCTGACGACGAGTCATCTTTTATGCACTTCTTCGCGATCTTCGCGCCTTCGCGTGATGCCTCTCTGGCTTCTGGCTTCCCACTTCTAACTTGATCCCGCGCGCGTGAAGCCCGTCGCGCGCTCCCCATGCCACGGTGTCGCGGCTTCATACGCCGCAGCCAGGCGCAGGATCGTCGCTTCTTCCCATGGCCTGCCGGTGAGTTGCAAGCCGATCGGCAGGCGCTCACTCGTCATACCGCAGGGCACGCTCACCGCCGGCAGACCGGCGAGCGGAGCACTCACCGTGAAAATATCCGCGAGATACATCTGCAGAGGATCGGCCGTGTGCTCGCCCAGTTTGAACGCTGCCGTCGGCGTCGTCGGCACCGCGACCGCGTCGACGTGCTCGAAGGCCTGCGTGAAATCGCGGCGGATGAGCGTTCGCACCTGCTGCGCCTTCAGATAGTACGCGTCGTAATACCCCGCACTGAGGACGTAGGTGCCGAGCATGATGCGCCGTTTGACCTCGGCGCCGAAGCCGGCGTCGCGCGTCCGGTCGTACATCGCGTCGAGCGATGTCGCGTCCGGCGCGCGGAAGCCGTAGCGCACGCCGTCGTAGCGCGCCAGGTTCGAGCTCGCCTCGGCCGTCGCGACCAGGTAGTAGGTCGGAATCGCGTACGCGCTGTGCGGTAGCTCGACCGCGGACACGATCGCGCCGAGTCGCTCGAGCGTGCGGACGCTCTCGTCGAACGCGCGGCGGACGTCGGCGTCCACGCCGCGGTCCAACAAGCTCCACGGCACGCCAATCCTCGCGCCCGCGATATCGACGGCACCCGTCGTCGCTGCGCTGAACCGCGGCACGTCGACGCGGGCCGACGTCGCGTCCTGTGCGTCGGCGCCGCTGATCACCTCGAGCATGAGCGCCGCGTCGTCGACCGATCCCGCGAAGGGGCCGATCTGATCGAGCGACGACGCGAAGGCGATGAGGCCGTATCGCGAGACGCGGCCGTAGGTTGGCTTCAGACCGACGATGCCGCAAAAGGCTGCCGGCTGGCGGATGGATCCGCCCGTATCCGAGCCGAGCGACAACGGCACCATGCCGGCCGCAACCGCGACGGCCGAGCCGCCGCTCGATCCGCCCGGCGTGCGATCGGTCGCCCACGGGTTGCGCGCGGGCCCGAAGGCGCAGTTCTCGGTCGACGATCCCATCGCGAACTCGTCGCACACCGTCTTGCCGACGATGACCGCGCCGGCCGCTTCGAGCCGCGTGACGACGGTCGCGTCGAACGGCGGGCGATAGTGCTCGAGCATGCGCGAGCCCGCGGTCGTGACGGTACCCGCGAGATTGATGTTGTCCTTGAGTGCGATCGGCACGCCGTGCAGCGGCCCGCGCGTCGTCGCGCCCGCGGCGTCGAGTGCCCGCGCGCGCGCCAGGGCGCGCTCCGGCTCGACCGTGTGAAACGCGTGCAGCGTGCCGTTGTCGCGATCGATGCGATCGAGCGTCGCGCGGCAGGCCTCTTCGGCCGAGAGCGTGCCGGCCGCAATCGCGTCACGGAGCGCACGCGCCGATGACCAGGAGGACTCCGGCGTCATAGCACTTTCGGCACGCGGAACAGGCCGGCCGGCCGCGAGGCGCCCGGCGCCTCCGCCAGCACGGTGTCGCGATCGAGCGACGGCACGAGCGTGTCCTCGCGCCAGATGGGTGCGGCGGCGAGCGGATGCGACGTCGGTTCGACGCCGGTCGTGTCGAGCGACTGGACCTCGTTCGCGTAGGCGAGAATGTCGCCGAGCTGCCGGGAGAAGAGATCGACTTCGTCGGGCGTGAGCGCGAGCCGCGCCAGCGCTGCGATGCGCTGCACGTCGGCCTCGCCGAGCGTCTGGGCCATGACGTTCAGGATGCTAGCATGGTCGCACCGTGCGCTTTCGGTCCTGGATCGTGCGTGGCGGCGCCGTGCTCGCGGCTGCAGGTGTCCTCGTCCTCACGTCCGTGCCGCTCGGCGCGTGGGGGCTCGAGGTGCACCGGCTCATCACCGATCGCGCGATCGATCGGCTGCCGGCTGGCGTGCGCCCGTTCTTCGACGCGGACCGCGCGTTCGTCGTCGAACACGCAGCCGATCCGGATCTGTGGAAGGCGATGGACCTGCGGGGCACGCTCGGCGTCGAGGCTCCGAATCACTACTTCGACATCGACGGCCTGGGATCGGCGCCGCCGTTCGCCGACGTGCCGCACGATCGGCGCGCGTTCATCGACAAGTACGGATCGGCCCTCGCCAATCGGACGGGCCGTCTGCCGTGGCAGATGGCGGCCGTCTACACGCGGCTGGTCGACGCGTTCGGTCGCGTGGGGCGAGGCGCGGCTGCCGAGACTGACGCGCGCTATCTTGCCGCTGTGCTCGCGCATTACGTCGAGGACGCCTATGTCCCGTTTCACGCCGTCGTCAACTATGACGGACAGTTGACCGGACAGCGCGGCGTCCACGCCCGCTTCGAGACCGCGCTCGTGCTCGGCCATGCGCACGCGATGACGTTCGCGGCCGTGCCGCTGCAACCGGTTCCCGACGTCACGGCGTTCGCGTTCGACACGATCGTCGACAGCGCCGCGCTCGCGGCGCCGGTGCTCGATGCCGACCGGCGCGCGGCGGCCGCGCATCCCGCGTACGATGCGGCGTATTACGCGATGTTCTGGGACGGCTGCGGGACGCTCCTCACGCGTCGCCTGAGCGAAGCGGCGAGTGGCGTGGCAAGCGTCGTGACCGCAGCCTGGACCGCGGCCGGCCAGCCGGATTTACCAACCGCGCGCGTCGAACATCTGACGCCGCAGCCTGCGCGCTGACGGACGGTCGTCGATGGACGTGTTCTTGGTGCCGGCCGGAGGCGACCGCTACGCGCTCTACTGCGAAGTGTCGTCGCCCGTGCCCGACGTCGCCGCGCCGCCGCGGACGATTCGTGGCCGGCTCGTCGACGTCTTCCGCCGCGTCCTCGCGGAAGGGGAAGCGGCGCGCCGCCATCGCACACCAGCCGACACGCACGTCGGCCGTATCCGCGCGGCCGTGACGCGCCGGCTCGCCGAAGCGGTCGCCGAACAACGGCTGCTGTGGCACCTCCGTGGACAGACCACCGCGCGATTCGTCTTGCCCGACGATCTCGGCACCCATACGGCCGCGACCATCCGCGGCGGGCTGCTGACGCACGATCGCAATCGTCATCGGCGCTGGACGCTCATCGATGGCGCGCTCGGCGTCGCCTCGGCGCCCGTCGCGCTCCTGCCCGGACCGAACGTGCTCGCGTACTACTTCATCTTTCGCTCGGTCGGTCACTTCCTCTCGTGGCGCGGCGCGAGCCAGGGACTTGCGCGCATCGCCTGGACGGACGTGCCGTCATCCGATTTGAGCCGTCTGCGTCAGGCGCTGTCGCTCGATCCAACGGCGCGTGCCGCCGCGATCGACAGCGTGGCCACGGCGCTCGGCCTCGAGCGGCTGCGGAGTTTTCTCGATCGCGTGGGCTAGCGCGCACGCTGTCGTTCGCGCGCCGTATGCTACCCTTCCGGGGCGTGCGTCTGGCTGATCTGGCAGCCCAACTCGGCTGTCGCCTCGAAGGCGACGGCGCCGTCGAGATCGCACGCGTCGAGACGCTCGAGGCGGCCGGACCGGGCGATCTTTCCTTTCTCTCCAATCCGAAATACGCGCGCCAGCTCGCCGTGACGCGCGCGTCGGCGGTCATCGTCGGCGAAGACGTCACGGCCGCGCCGTGCGCAGTATTACGCGCGCGGCGACCGTATCTGGCGATGGCCGAAGCCGTCCGTCTGCTCACGCCACCCGCGCAACCGCAGCCCGGCATCAGTCCGCTCGCCTCGATCCATCCGTCGGCGACGCTCGGCGCGGACGTCAGCGTCGGGCCGTTCGTCGCGATCGGTGCGCGCGTGCGCGTCGGTCCGCGCACGGCGCTCTACCCGCACGTTGTCATTGGCGACGACGCATCGGTGGGCGCCGACTGCGTCATCCACGCGCACGCGTCCATTCGTGAAGGCGTGACGCTCGGCGATCGCGTCGTGCTGCAGGATGCGGCGGTCATCGGCAGCGACGGGTTCGGATTCGCGCAACGCGCCGACGGATCGCACCAGAAGATCCCGCAGGTCGGACGCGTCGTGATCGAGGACGACGTCGAGATCGGCGCGCACTCGGCCGTCGATCGTCCGGCGCTCGGCGAGACGCGCATCGCCGCCGGCGCGAAGATCGACAATCTCGTGCAGATCGCGCACGGCGTACACGTCGGCCGGCGCGTGTTGCTCGCCGCGCAGGTCGGTCTCGCGGGCAGCACCGTGCTCGACGACGACGTGATGATGGCGGGGCAGTCGGGCGCGGCCGGACACCTGCATCTCGGCAAGGGCGTGCGTGTCAACGCGAAGTCGGCGGTGACCAAGGACGTGGCCGATGGAGCGCACGTCGCGGGCGTGCCGGCTGGTGACGTGGACGCGTGGCGCGAGTCGGTCGTGCTCGTGCGACGGCTGCCGGAACTGCGGCGCGCCGTGGCCGATCTCGAGGCGAGACTCGCCGCGATCGAAGCGCGGTTGATGACATAATCGCGCGATGATCCGTGCGCTGGCGCGGCGCGCTTTGATCGTGGCCGCGGCCGTGTTCGTGCTCGCCGGCGCCACCTCGGCCGATACCGTGCCGCGGCCGCCGCGGTTCCATTACACGATGACGACGCTCGCGAACGGTCTCCAGGCCGTGTTCCTGGAAGACCATTCGACGCCGATCGTCCATCTCGCCATCTGGTACCACGTCGGATCCAAGGACGAGCGTCCCGGCCGCACGGGCTTCGCCCATCTCTTCGAGCATCTGATGTTCAAAGGCTCGAAGAACGTGCTGCCCGATCAGCATCCGTCGTGGATCACGAGCATCGGCGGCGAGTCGAACGCCGAGACCGACGAAGATTCCACCATCTACTGGGAAACCGTGCCGGCGCAGTACCTGCCGCTCGTCTTGTGGCTCGAGGCGGACCGGATGGCGTCGCTCGACGTGAGCGAAGCCAAGTTCCGGACGGAGCTCGAGGTGGTCAAGGAAGAGCGGCGGATGCGGTTCGAGAACCAGCCGTACGGCCTGCTGCCCGAGATCATCGACGACCACGCGTTCACGACGCATCCCTACAAGCACGAGACGATCGGCAGCATCGCCGATCTCGAAGCCGCGTCGATCGAGGACGTGCGTGCGTTTCACGACACCTACTACGTGCCGAACAACGCGACGGCCGTGCTCGTCGGCGACTTCAGCACGTCGCAGGCGAAGTCGCTCGTCGAGCGATATCTCGGACGCGTGCCGCGCGGCAAGCCCGTGCCGCGCGACATCCCCGAGGAGCCGCCGCACACACATGAGACGCGCGTGACCGTGACCGAGCCGTGGCCGCTCCCGGCCGTCGTCGTCGCGTATCACATCACCTACGACGGTCATCCGGACTCGTACCCGCTGCACATCCTCGAGAAGATTCTCTCGGACGGCGACAGCTCGCGGCTGTACCGATCGCTCGTCTACGAGCAGCAGGTAGCGCTCGCCGCATTCGCGGATGCGAAGCTCATCGAGGATCCGAATCTGTTCTACGCCGTCGCCATCGTCCAGCCCGGACGCGATCCGGCGGACGTGCTCGATCGGCTGCAAGCCGAGGTCGACCGCGTCAAGACGGACGGCGTGACCGAGGAGGAATTGGATCGCGCCAAACGGCAGTTCGCGCGCGATTACATCCTGGGCCGCGAGACGGTTCGCCAGAAAGCGCTGCAGCTCGGCCACGCCGTCGTCATTCACGACGACATCCGCACGGCCGACGGCGAGTTCGATCTCTTCCAGCGCGTGACGCGCGACGACGTCCGTCGCGTGGCGCAGACGTATTTCACGCCGGAGTCGCGCCTGCTCCTGACTGTGCTGCCGTCGGCTGGCGCGGTCCCGCGCGCCACGGTGACGCAGCCGTGATGCAGCGATCCCTGGCGGCGGCCACGGCCGCCGTCATCGTCGTGGCCGGCGCGTGGACGAAAGTCGCCGCGCAGACGGCCGTCGACTGGCCACGCACTTCGCCGCCGCGTCCGCTCGCCGCGCGACCGGTCGACTTCCCCCCGTACGAAATCAGGACGCTGCCCAATGGCCTGAAGGTGCTCGTCGTCCTCTGGCACGAGCAGCCGTCGGTCAGTTTCCGTCTGCTCGTCCGCGCCGGCGCCGCTGAGGAGCCGGCGGATCGGCCCGGGGTCGCGAGCTTCGTCTCGTCGCTCCTCGAGCAGGGCACGACGACGAAGTCGGCGGTCGACATCGCGAACACGATCGACGCAGCCGGCGGCATGCTGGGGGTGGGATCGGGCAACGAGCTCACGTCGATCTACGGCGCCGTCGTGAAGGACCGCACGGACCTCGCGCTCGGTCTCGTCGCCGATCTCGTCGAACATCCCGCCTTCGCCGACGAGGAGATTCAGCGGCAGCGGAACCAGGCGCTGTCGGCGCTTCAGGTCGCCTACGACGATCCGGACTACATCGCGGGACTCGTGTTCGATCGCCTCGTATTCGGTCTGCACCCGTACGGGAGGCCGAACGAAGGCACGCGCACCTCGATCGGTCGAATCACGCGAGCCGATCTGCTGACCTTCCATCAGACGTGGTTCGCGCCGAACAACGCGCTGCTCGCGATTGTCGGCGACCTGTCGGCCGACGAGGCGTTCGCCGCAGCCACGCGCGCGTTCGGCGATTGGAAGCGACGCGACGTTCCGGCCGTCACCGCTGCCACGCCGCCGCCTCCCTCGGCCCACCTCGTCGTGATCGATCGACCGGGATCGGCGCAGACGGAGATTCGCGTGGGGCACCTCGGCATCGCGCGCACCGATGCGGACTACGTGCCCTTCGATCTGGCGATCCGGATCCTCGGCGGCGAAGGCGCGAATCGTTTGTTCGGCGTGCTGCGATCGGACCGCGGGTTGACCTATGGCGCCTCCGCCGAGCTGCGCGCGTACAAGATGAGCGGGGAGGTCGTGGCCGAGACCGAGACGCGCACGGCGGCGACCGGTGAATCGCTGCGGTTGATGGTGAACGAATTCGACCGCCTGCGGCGCGAGGTCGTCGGATCCACCGAGCTCCAGGGCGCGCAGGATTTCATTGCCGGCAATTTCCCGCTGTCGATCGAAAGCCCCTCGTCGATCGCCGAGCAGGTGCTGTCGCGCCTGTTCTACGGTCAGTCGCTCGATGGCATTGAGCGTTATGTCGACGACGTGCAGGACGTCACGGCCGACGACATCCAGCGTGTCTCGCTGAAGCTGCTGCATCCCGACGCGCTGACGATCGTGCTCGTCGGCGACGCGTCGGCGTTCGTCGATCAGCTCCACGCGAACGGCTTCGACACGTTCGATCGCATTCCTTTGTCCGACCTCGACGTCGACGCCGTGGCGCTGCGCCGCACGGCGCCGATGGGGGGCGTCTCGTCCCGGCAGGCACCGTGACGCGATCGATCGACGTCGCCCGCGCGGATCCCGCGACCGACTCGAGTCGGCCGCGGCGCGTCATGATCTCGTGCGGCGAGGCGTCGGGCGACTTGTACGCGGCGGCGCTCGTCGACGCGCTGCGCGCCTCGGAGCCGCACGTCGAGACGTTCGGGTTCGGTGGTCCACGTCTCGCGGCGGCAGGCGCGGATCTCGTCGGCAATTTCCTCGGCTTCTCGGTGACGGGGCTGGCCGAGGCGGTGTCGGTGCTGCCGCGGTCGTGGCGGATGATCCGGCGGCTCGGCGAAGCGGCGCGGGAGCGGCGGCCCGACGTCTTCGTCGCCGTCGACTTCCCGGACTTCAATTTCCGGCTGTTACCGATCCTCCACGGCCTCGGCGTGCCGATCGTCTACTACGTCAGTCCGCAGCTCTGGGCGTGGCGGCCCGGTCGGCTGCACACGATCGCGCGTTACGTGACCGAGATGCTCGTCATCTTTCCGTTCGAGGTCGAGATCTACGAGCGCGCCGGCGTGCCCGTGACGCTCGTCGGGCATCCGCTGGCCGATCTCGCGGTCGTGCGTACGCCGCGCGATGAGTGGATGGCGCAGATCGGCCTGAATCCCGCGAGGCCGCTCGTCGCGCTCCTGCCCGGCAGCCGGCCGAACGAAGTTCGGCGCATTCTGCCGGTGCTCGCGCAGGCCGCGTCGATCATCCATCGCGAAGTGCCCGACGTGCAGTTCGTCGTCGCCCGCGCGCCGTCGCTCGAGGAGCGATTGTTCCTGCCGCTCGAACGCCTCCGCGCCGCGTCGATTCCGATCGTCGTCGTCGAACAGGCGGCCGACGAGGCCATGGCCGCCGCGTCGGTCGTGATCACCGCGTCGGGCACGGCGACCGTGCAGGCTGCGATGCACGGCCGGCCGATGGTCATCGTCTACGGCGTCTCGCCGCTGACCTATGCGATCGGACGACGGTTCGTGAAGGTGCCGCATTACGGCATGGTCAACCTCGTCGCCGGACGCCGCATCGTGCCGGAGCTCATCCAGGAACGCTTCACGCCCGACCACGTGGCGCGTGAAACGGTCTCGCTCCTGCGCGATCCCTCGCGGGCTGACGCCATGCGGGCGGATCTCGCGGCCGTGCGCGAGGCGCTGGGTGGCCGAGGCGCGTCGATGCGCGCCGCACAGGCCGTCTGGCGGGTTGCGACGAAAGGATCGCGATCCTGACGTGTCTGCTTTTTCAGTGCGCTGGGGCCATCTTTTTTGACTCGCTCGCGGGGCCCCACCCCCGCTCGCCCGCTCAGCGCCGCTCCTGCGTCGCGGGCTTCGCGGACTTTTATTGACGCGCTTCGCCGCCCTCGCTACGCTCGGGGGCTCGCGGTGTACCGGCGGAGCCGCTACACTCCGGCATGCGCTCGATTTTCCGTACTGCTATCGCGGCGCTCGTTGTGTCGGCCGCCGCGCCTCTCCACGCCACCGTCGTCACACCGATCGCGGTGCCCGACCTCGTGGGGCATGCGGCACTCATCGTTCGCGGCCGCATCACTGATCTGCGATCCGTGATCCCGTCTGAAGGCGGCATCGCGACGATTGCGACGGTCGCGGTCACGACGGCCTTGAAGGGATCGGCCGGTCCGTTCGTCGCCGTGCGCGTGCCCGGCGGCGTCATCGGCCGCGACCGCGTCGTGACGATCGGTGCGCCGGTCTTTCGCGTGGACGAAGAAGCCATCTTCTTTCTCGATCGCGGGCCGGATCATCTCTGGCAGCCGATCGGGTTGTCGGCTGGCGTCGTCGCGGTGAGAGCCGACGTCGTGTCAGGCGCGCCGGTCGTCATGCCGCCCGTGATCGCTGGACGGACGGCATCGGTTGGGCCAGTCGTGCGCGGCGACGCTCGCCGGCGGCCGATGGCCGTCGAAAGCTTCGAGTCGATTGTCCGCATCGTGCTGGCGGCACAGAGCGGCGTCAAAGAGCGAGTCGTACGATGACCGGCTGGCGCGGCATCGTCGTTGGGATCGTCGCGGCCTGCCTGGCGCTCGCCGCCGATCCGCGCGCGTATCTGAAGCTCGGCGCGGATGTCGACGGCACGGTCATCGCGCTCAAATGGGCCGATCAGCCCGTGCGGTATTTCGTCACGAATCGAGATGCGCCCAATGTGACGGCCGTCGATCTGCAGCGGCTTGCGACTGATGCGTTCGCGACCTGGGCCGCGGTGCCGCACGCGACGGTCTCGTCAGACTTCGCCGGATTCGTCGATGCGCCGCCCGTCAGCGCGGACGGCGTCAGCGTCATCGGCTTCGCGTCGCTCGCCGGTGCGCCGTTCACGCTCGCGTCGACGTCCTTCACGGTCGACGACGGAACGGGCGCGCTGCGCGAGGCGGACATCGCCGTCAACACGTCGTTCGACTGGTCGACCGTTCCGGGTGGCGACGCGGCGCATTACGATCTCGGCTTTGCGCTGTTACACGAGATCGGGCATCTCTACGGCCTCGGCCACTCGGGACTCGGCGAGACGGAATTGACGGCCGAAGGTCGCCGCCGCGTGCTGGCGAAAGACGCCGTGATGTTTCCGATTGCGTTTCCACCTGGCGCAGTGAGTGATCGCACGCTCGATCCAGACGACGAGGCGGGGCTCGCGGATCTGTATCCGGCGACGGGCGAACGTCGTGTGCTCGGATCGATCGCCGGTCGCGTCACGCGCGACGGCGCGGGCATCTTCGGCGCGCACCTCACAGCGTTCAATCCGTCGACGGGATCGATCGTCGGTTCGTTCACGCTCAGCGACGATGGGACGTTCGTCATCTCGGGGTTGGAGCCGGGCCTGTACGTCGTACGCGCCGAGCCGCTCGACGACGAGGATCTCGCGAGCTTCTTCGACGACGCGTCCGCGGTCGACATCGACTTTCGGCCAGCCTTTGCGCCGCGCCTTGTCGCGGTGCCCGCGGGCGGTAGCAGCGCGCGGATCGACATCAAGGTGACGCGCAAGTGACGGCGCGTCAATCGCCGCTGTCGGCATCGCGCCGGATCGCCGGCGGTCTTGGATTGGCACTTGTCGTCATCGCGGCACCGGCGTCCGCGCAACGCGCGGTCGTCGAGCCGCGCGTCGAGATCGGCGGCAGCGCGCTCGTCATGGGGCCGATGTCGCTTGGCCTCGCCAGCGCCGACTATCAGACGCCACGCGGCGACGCGCTTCCGCTCTTTCACGCGGATGCACGGATGGCGGCGAGCGCCGGCGCCGAAGGTCGCGTCACGGTGTCGATCGCGCCGAACATGGCGCTCGAAGCCGCGGGCGCCTGGATGCGGCCTCACATCGTCTCGCGGATCGACGGCGACTACGAAGGCGCGGCCGCGGTGACGGCGCGGTTGCCGTTGTCGCGCTTCACGGCCGAGGGCGCCGCGCTGGTCACGATCGTCCGGCACGGCCGTACCGTGTGGTTCCTGCGCGGCGGCGCGGGCTGGATGCGCGAAATGGCGGGGTGGGGCACCTTCGCCGAGGATGGCGCCATCGGCGATCTGGGGCTCGGCGTGAAATACTGGTGGCACACGCGCGCGCGCGACGCCCCGGGCCGATTGGCGCTGCGAGTCGATGCGCGTCTCGCCGGACGCGCCGGCGGCATCGTGATTGGCGCGCGGACGTTTCGCGTCGCGCCGCTCGTCGCGGCCGGACTGGACGTGGCCTGGTGACGACCGCCCGCACGGCTGCGCGTGGTTCCTACGCTTCGGATGGCTTATGTCGCTCAACTCCTTTGACACGCGCTCGTCACTCACGGTCGGTTCGGACACGTTCGACATCTACAGCCTGCCCGCGCTCGAGCGGGCCGGCGTCGGCTCGATCGATCGCCTGCCGTTTTCGTTGAAAATCCTGCTCGAGAACCTGCTCCGACGCGAAGACAACGCGTTCGTACGCGCCGACGACATTCGTGCGTTGGCGACCTGGCGTCCCGGTGGGACCGCGAGCAAGGAGATCTCGTTCATGCCGGCGCGTGTCCTGCTCCAGGACTTCACCGGCGTGCCGTGCGTCGTCGATCTCGCGGCCATGCGCGACGGCATCGTGGCCCTCGGAGGCGATCCGGAGCGCGTCAATCCGCTGCAGCCCGTTGAACTCGTCATCGATCACTCCGTGCAGGTGGATCACTTCGGCCGGCCAGATGCGCTGCAGCTCAACGCGCAGATGGAGTATCACCGCAACCGCGAGCGCTACACGTTCCTGCGCTGGGGCCAGACCGCCTTCCGCAACTTCCGTGTCGTGCCGCCCGAAACCGGCATCGTCCATCAGGTCAACATCGAGTACCTCGCGCGCGTCGTCTGCCGCGAGACAATCGGTGGTCGATTGACGGCGTTTCCCGACACCGTCTTCGGCACCGACTCGCATACGACGATGGTCAACGGCCTTGGCGTGGTGGGATGGGGCGTCGGCGGCATCGAGGCCGAAGCGGCGATGCTCGGTCAGCCGAGCTCGATGCTCATTCCGCCCGTCGTTGGTTACCGGCTCACGGGACGGCTGCCCGAGGGCGCGACGGCGACCGACCTCGTCCTCACCATCACCGAAGCGCTGCGCAAGAAGGGCGTTGTCGGCGCGTTCGTCGAGTTCTACGGCCAGGGGCTGAAGCACCTGACGATTGCCGATCGCGTCACGCTCGGCAACATGTGTCCGGAGTACGGGGCGACGGTCGCGATCTTCCCGATCGACGACATGACGCTCGACTACCTGCGCTTCACGGCGCGCGACGCCGCGCAGGTTGCGCTCGTCGAGGCGTACGCCAAGGCGCAGGGCCTCTTCCGGACCGACAGCACGCCGGAGGCCGAATACACGGATACGTTGTCGCTCGATCTCGGCACGGTCGAGCCGAGCCTCGCCGGCCCGCGGCGGCCGCAGGATCGCGTGCCGCTCGGCAAGGCGAAGCCGATGTTCGCGGCTGCGCTGCCGGACTTGCAGAAGGGCCTGAAGCCGCCGGCGTCGTCAAGCGGATCGGGTGGCGGCGCGGCGGTTGCCGAGGCCGTGAAGACGCAGCTCGAGCACGGGTCGGTCGTGATTGCCGCGATCACGAGCTGCACGAACACGTCGAACCCGAGCGTGATGATCGGCGCCGGGCTGCTCGCGAAGAAGGCCGTCGAGCGCGGGCTCACGACGCGGCCGTGGGTGAAGACGAGCCTCGCGCCCGGATCGAAGGTCGTGACCGACTATCTCGCCAAGGCCAACCTGCAGTCGTATCTCGACCAGCTCGGCTTCAACCTCGTCGGCTACGGTTGCACGACGTGTATCGGCAACAGCGGTCCGCTGCCCGAGGAGATCTCGGCCGAAGTGCGCGAGCGGCAGCTCGTCGTCTGCGCGGTGCTCTCGGGCAACCGCAACTTCGAGGGCCGTATCCAGCAGGAAGTGCGCGCCAACTACCTGGCGTCGCCTCCGCTCGTCGTGGCTTACGCGCTCGCGGGTTCGCTCAACGTCGACCTGTCGCGCGACCCGGTCGGAACCGGCCGCGACGGTCGTCCGGTGTACCTGAAGGACATCTGGCCGAGCCAGCAGGAAATCCAGAAGACGCTGCTCGAAGCGGTGTCGGCCGACATGTTCCGGCATCAGTACTCGAGCGTGTTCGACGGCGATGCACTGTGGCGCGAGCTGCCCGTGCCAACGGGCGATCGTTTCACCTGGGACGAGGCGTCGACCTACATTCGGCGCCCGACGTTCCTCGAAGGCATCTCGCCGACCGTGGGCGAGCCGCAGGAGATTACCGGCGCGCGCGTGCTCGCGCTCCTCGGCGACAGCATCACGACCGACCATATTTCACCGGCTGGCGGCATCAAGGCCGATTCGCCGGCGGGGCGCTATCTCATCGAGCAGGGCGTCGCCGTCAAGGACTTCAACTCGTATGGGTCGCGCCGCGGCAACCACGAGGTGATGATGCGTGGCACGTTCGCCAACGTCCGGTTGCGCAATCAACTCGCGCCCGGCACCGAGGGCGGCTGGACGTCGCACTTGCCCGACGGCGAGGTGCTCTCGATCTACGACGCGTCGGTGAAATACCGAGACGAGGGTGTGCCGCTGCTCGTCATCGCGGGTAAAGAGTACGGATCCGGGTCGTCGCGCGACTGGGCGGCCAAGGGCACGCTGCTGCTCGGTGTGACGGCCGTCGTCGCCGAAAGCTTCGAGCGCATTCATCGCAGCAACCTCGTCAACATGGGCGTGCTGCCGCTGCAGTTCAAGGCGGGCGAATCGGCGGCGTCGTTGAAATTGACGGGCAAGGAAGTGTTCGATCTCGTCGGGTCTGGCGCCGAGCTCGAGCCGCGCGGTACGGTCACCGTCCGCGCGCGCGCCGAGGACGGATCGGTCCGCGAGTTCACCGCCACCGTGCGCGTCGACACGCCAGAAGAGCTGACCGCGTTCAGGCATGGCGGCATCCTGCCGTACGTGCTGCGCCGGCTCGCCGGCACGTCCGCCTGATCGTTCGGCCACATTCGTGTCCGGCGGCGCATGCCGTCGGACACGCCTCGCCTTCCGCTGCCGTGCCGCTGTCGTCGCTCACGTCCCCGCGCGTCAAGGCCAAAGCGCTCGAGATCGGCTTCGATCTCTGCGGCGTTGCTCGCGCCGCGCGCTATCCGCGTCTCGATCGCCTCGCCGAATGGATCGCCGCCGGTTGTGCCGGCGACATGCACTATCTCGAGGACTCGCTCGACGAGCGGAGCGATCCGACGGTTGCGCTGCCGACCGCGCGGAGCGTCGTCTCGGTCGCCTGCGTCTACAACACGTCGCAGCCGTATTCCGCGTCGATCGCCGCGCCCGAACGTGCCCGGATCGCGCGCTACGCCTGGGGCGAGGACTATCACGGCATCCTGCGCGCGCGGCTGCGCGCGCTCCTCGCGTGGATGGCGGACGAGGCGGGCCCCGGCCTGGAAGCGTTCTCGTGCGTCGACGATGGACCTGTGCAGGAGCGGGTGTTCGCCGAACAGGCGGGGCTCGGCTGGATTGGCAAGAACACCTGCCTCATCAATGCGTCGCGTGGTTCGTGGCTCGTGCTCGGCGAGATTCTGACGAACGCCGATCTCGAGCCCGACGCGCCGGCGCACGATCAGTGCGGCACGTGCACGCGATGCCTGGACGCGTGTCCGACGGACGCCATCGTCGAGCCGTACCGAGTGGACGCGACGCGCTGTCTGTCCTATCTGACGATCGAACAGCGCGGCCCGATCGACTCGGCGCAGCGCGCGGACATCGGGCCGCACGTCTTCGGTTGCGACATCTGCCAGGACGTGTGCCCGTGGAATCGGCGCGCGGCGACGAGCGACGCGCCGGAGTGGCAGCCGCGTGCGCCACTCGCGTTCCCGCGGCTCGTCGATCTGTGCGAGATGTCTGACGACGACTGGCGGCGCGTGCTGAAGGGCAGTGCGCTGAAGCGTGCGGGGTTGCGGCGCATCCGGCGATCGCTCGCGTGCGCGGCCGCGTATCTCGACGCCAACGATCGCGATCGCGCGCTCGGCGCGATCGCATCGCACCCGTCAGCGGCCGACCCGGAGGTGGCCGACGCCATCGCGTGGGCGCGCGCGAGCGGGACAGGCTGCTAAGATCGCTCTATGTCGCTTGCTCCCGCCCTGCTGCTGTCGATGCCGCAGATGATCGACCCGCACTTCGCGCGCAGCGTCGTGCTCTTGTGTGAGCACGCCGCCGAGGGGGCGTTCGGGCTCATCGTCAACCGGCCGTCGGACATCACGGCCGCCTCGGCGGTCCGCATGGAGCCGCCGGTCGAGGAGCCGAACGATCTGCCGCTCTTGCTCGGTGGACCTGTCGAGCCCGAGCGCGGCTGGATTCTGACGGCGACGCCGCCCGAAGACGTCGAGTCGCGCGGTGTGGGCGCCGGACTCCATTTGTCCGCTTCGCCCTTGCTCCTGCGGCGCGTCCTCACCGCTCGTCCGCTGCCGCGTCGCACCGTTGTGCTGGCCGGCTACGCCGGCTGGGGACCGGGCCAGCTCGACGCCGAGCTCGAGCAATCAGCCTGGCTCATCATGCCAGTCGAGCTGGATTTGATCTTCGAGATTCCTGCTGCGGCCTCGTGGGAGATGGCGATCCGCCGTCTCGGTGCCGACCCCCATCTCCTGCAGATGGGCCACGGCGTGCACTGATTGAAATCCCGGGCGGGGACGGGGGCCCGCCCCTACAAACCCGTCTCTCTTCTTTGCAATGCGTTGGGGCCCCGGCCTTCGCCAAAGGCTCCGGCCGGCGAGCTCACCCCCAACGCTACGGCGCTTCGCCGCCCTCGCTACGCTCGGGGGCTCGCGGTGTCATCTTTTTTTAGTCTGCCTCTTATCGCTGTCTTCTTATTTGATCATTTCCATCAGATAGTTTGCGGCCGTCTCATTCTTGCCGGCCATCGACGAGAGTTGCCGCACGAGGTCGCGCTTGAGCGTGAGGTCGGACTCCTGTCGCGCGATCGTGACGAGCGCGTTGGCGTTGTTCTGCTGCGCGAGCGCCGCGATGACGATGCGGCGCCAGCCGGCATCGGTGCGCGCGCTGTAGAGATCCGTCAACACGGTTCCCGTCCGCTCGGCCGGCTGCTGACCGAGCGCGAGGACCGCGCGATGGCGGACGTTCTCGTCCGCGTCGGTCTTCGCCACCTGCGCGAGATGGTCGACGTCGTTCGCGGCACCGAGCGCACCGACGATCTGCTGTCGCAGCGGGGCGTCGGCGGCTGACGACAACTGCTGGTAGAGGCCCCAGGCGTCCTGGCCGTTCTGGCCCTTGAACCCGACGGTGAGATTGGCGATCGCCAGCCGACGCAGGTCCATCTGCTCCGACGGGTTGGACGCGATGGCGACGAGCGACGCCGTGTCGCCCGCGTTCCGATAGCCCTCGATGATCGCGCGTCGAACGCCCGCATCGGTCGTCGCGTCGTAAATCTGCTTCAGCTCGGCGGGCGTCGTCGCATGATCGCGGCGCGAGGCCAGATAGCGGATGGCCTCGGACTGCAGATCCGGATTGCCCTCGCCCTTCGCGTAGCCCAGCAGGATCTGGTGCGCGCGGGCATCGTCGCTGAGCGCGAGCACGTAGATCGCGCGTCGCTTCACGGCCAGCGAATTGGTCGAGTTCAGCACACCTTCGAGCAGCGGAATGGCCTTGTCGGGCGCCGAATCCGCGATGCCGTTGATCGCGAGCAGCTTGATGTCGTCATTCGCGTCGAGCGTCGACACGTCGACGTGCTGACCGGACATCTTCCGGACGTCGGCCTCGAGCACGCGCGCGTCGTTGAGGTAGTGGCTCTGCGGGTAATCCTTCTCGAGCGTCGCCAGCGTGGCGAGCGACGCATCCGGTCGCGCCAGGCGCGACTGGGCGAACGCCTTCCAGTAGAGCGCGCCGTCGGTGCGCGCGGTCTTCCGCGAGATGACGTCGTCGAACGCCGTGATCGCCTGGTCGTACCGGCGCTGCTGCAGTGCGCTGAGGCCGCGATCGTAGGGCGTGTTGCTGAACGCGAAAGTGAACGACCGTCCACGAAAGTCGCGTGGCTGGATGGCGACCGCCGGGCCGGCTTGCGCGCGAAGCGCGGCGATCATCTCCGCTTGCTGGCCGAGCGCGTCGGTTTGCATAGCTTCCTTCACCTGCTGCGCCCAGTCGGCGGAGAGCACGCCACGCTTCGCCTCGAGTTCTTCCACCTGTTTCCGAATGGCGTCTGCCTGCGCGCGCGCCGACTCGGCGGCTCGTTCGGCGTCCTCGCGCGCCTCTGGTCCCAACTGTTTGGCGAGCTGTTGCTCGACCGCGCGCAGCTTGGCGTCGCGGTCGCGCATCTCGATCCGCAGTTGCGCGATCGCCTGATCGATGGCCTCGTGGTCGGGCGAGACGACCACCGGTGCCGGCGGAGTTGGCGAGACGACCGGCGGCATCGGCGCGGGTGAGACGACGGGCACGGGAAGAGCGGGCGGCGCGAGAGGCGTGGCCAGCACGGGTGTATCAGGCAAGGGCGCCGGCGCTGGAGCCGACGCTGCGGTCTGAGCGGCCGCGCCAACGGCCCACGTCAGGGCCCCGATGAAGAGAATGAGTGAGCGCATAGGTGTCCTTATTTGATGAGTCGCGTCTGGACCGTCTCGTTGACGGCCCGTACCTTGAACAGCAGGCCGTCGTCCTGAATGTGTGCGCGCCAGGCGTCGATGTCGCGAGGGGTCACGGTGTCGGGACTGCGCGCGACTTCGACGAGCACGCTCTCGAGGTCGTCGAGCACGTCGGCCAATTGCGGGTCGCCGGTCTGGCGCGCGGTCTCGCGATACAACCGGCCCGAGGCGACGAGCTCGTCCGCGGTTGCGCGCTCGAACGTCAGCTCCGGCGACGGCGTATCCGGGGCGTTCATGAGCTCGACGAGCAGCACTTCCGTGTCCGCGAAGTGATCGGTCAAGGCCGAGAGCAGCACGCGCTCGCGCGCGCCTCGCGGATCGACGACCGCGTGCGTACTCGCGAGCGACGGCGTCGGACCCGTATACCCGCGGCCCCACACGACGCCCGCGCCGGCCACGGCCATGACGATGGCCGCCCAGGCGCCGAGCCAGGCACGCGACCGCACGGTCCAGTGCGAGCGTGTGGACCCATCCGCGATGGCGCCGGAAACGCGCGTCCACATGCGCGCCTCGAAGTCGGCGTCAGGCTCGGGCACGGGCGCGTGCGCGGTCAGCCGAAGCATGTCGGCCCACGCCTCCGCGTCCGAGCGGCACTCGGCGCATCGGGCCAGGTGCGCGTCCAGCCACGCCGCCTCGCCGGCGTCGAGATCGCTCGAGAGGCGTGCGATCAACTCGTCTTCCGTTGCGTGTCGGTCCATGATGATGACGGTCTCTGGCCAGCCTTCGGGCCGGCCGCTGCGGTGACGAACGGCCGCAATGCGGCACGCATCTTCTTCACCGCGCGAAACACGGCGTGCTTGGCTGCATTCGTGTTCACGTTCAATGCCCGGCAGACGTCCTCGATCGATCCGCCTTGTTCGTGCCGCAGGAGGAACGCCGCGCGCTCCTGCGTGCTGAGCGTCCCGAGCGCGGCCTGCACTCGGGCACCGATCTCGCTGGCGTAGACCAGTTCGTCGGCCCCGGGACAGCGCGCGTCCACGTGTCCGTCGATGACGGCCGCTTCGCCCGGCACCTCGCGCGTCCGCCGCCGGCGCAGGTGATCGACCGCGCAGTTGAACGCGATGCGATAGAGCCAGGTCGCCACGTGCGCGCGGGCCTCGAATTGGTGCATCTGCCGGTGCGCGCGGACGAAGGCGTCCTGCACGACGTCCTCGGCGTCCTCCGCCGACCCGGTCATCCGGTACGCGAGCCGGTAAAGACGCCGGCCATGACGATCGACGAGCAGGCGAAACGCGTCCTCGTCGCCGTCGCTCGCCCGTCGGAGGACGGCCGCATCGTCCGGCTGCATCTGGGGGATTAGACGTCGAGCGTGCGCGGCGGTTAGCTCGGGCGTTCCGGCCGGCGTCAGCGGCCGGCTGGCGTGGGGCGCCGTGCTATTCTGCGGCGAATGTTCAAGCGGCAGCGGGCCGGATCGGTCGTGTGCGTGTCCTGCGGGTACCTCGTCGGCGTCAACGACGACAAGTGTTACCACTGCGGACGACGCAATCCCGGTCTCTGGGGCTTCGCGCCGGCGCTCCGCAGTCTCGGCAGTGACCTCGGCTTCGTTCCCTTCGTCACGACGCTCTGCGTCATCGTCTATGGCCTGACGCTGCTCACGTCGGGCGCGGGCGTCATGAGCGGCGGACCGCTCAGCTTCCTCTCGCCGAGTCCGTACAGCCTGATCCTCTTCGGCGCGAGCGGGTCGTATCCGGTCTTCGACCTCGGCCGCTGGTGGACGGTGCTCAGCGCCTCGTGGCTGCACGGCGGGCTCCTGCACATCCTCTTCAATCTGCTGTGGATTCGCCAGCTCGCG
>DASZOV010000028.1:0-29796 GCA_035550595.1 Vicinamibacterales bacterium | reverse complement strand
GAAACTCGACGTCACGCTGCTCGAAGACCAGCTCGCCGCGTTCGTTGGCGATGACCGCCGACCGCAGCTCCCAGTCGATCTCGTCGAACGGATCGACGCCGTCCTTCGAGAAATAGCGCTCGAACTCGAGCCCGCTGACCGAAGGCTCCACGCCCGTCCCCTGCGGGGCGGCCTCCGACGTCACTTCCACGTGTTGAGCTCGCTGCATGCGTCCCTCCTTGCTCGACTCTCGACTGCGGTAGATGTCCCGGAATCCGGCGGCGCGATCGGCCCGGCAGGCGGCCCCTGACGGCCACGCCGTACACGGCGCGGCCACTCCCACTCTTCCCGGCTTCCCACCTGTCGTCTGTATCGCTTGGCTACGGTCCCGTTCGCGCCGGAGGGCCACTATGCGCCTCGCTTCGAACGGTTGTCAAGATCGATCCTACGACATATTGTGTGGCCGTTCCGGCCGCCACGCCAGATATTGACAAGGGGCGCATTTGACGGTTCGTTCTTGCACGTGACCTATTTCACCGGGCGACGAAATCCCGGCGATATGCGGGCGCCGACGCGAGAACGTTCCAGGGGATGGACTCGCAGGGTTCCCGGCCACTCACCGCCGGACGCTGATCTCGCCCGCGAGCAGATGGCAGCGATCGTCGCTCACCCGCAGTTCGAGCGCGTGCGGCGCATGGCCGTCGAGCGTCGTGATGATGGCAAAGGCCAGCGGCCGCCAGGCCGACGCGCTGAGCGACAGCCGGTCTGCCGGCTCGTCGTCGAAGACGACCTCGACCTGACAGTCGGTCGCCCCGTCGGCCGCCCACCGCAGCGGCAGACTCAGGCCGCGGGCGTCGCCGTCAATCCTCCAGCTCGCCTCGCGTGCGATCGTGCGATACGGCACGCCGTCGAGGACGCCGGCCGGGGCTCCCACGCCGCGCGTGCCGTCTCCCGATGTCTGCGCAAGCGCCTCCGACACGCGCCACGGCAGCGACAGCACGACGAGACCGATCGCGATCCAGACGACCACGCGCACGACACGACGCCGCGGAACAGCAGGCGGCACGGCCAGTCCGCGGCTGAGCCCGACCGCGGCGAAAAACGCCGCGGCCACCTCGGGGATGAGCAGCGGATGGCCGAAAAGTGCGCTCGTCAGAAAGGCAGCTAATCCGGCGGCGACCGCGCGGCGCTCGACATCGAGACCGTCGAGTGACGCCGTGCGCGGCCACGGCCACGCTGGCGGCAGGACGAGCCACACGAACACCGCGCACGCCGGCGCGCCGAGCTCGACGAGGGTTTGGAGCAGGCTGTTGTGCGCGTTCTCGCCTTGCTCACCGTGTTTGGTGAAGGCATAGAGCGCGGGAGCGTCTGCGGTGATGAACGCCTGCGACGTCGACGCGTAGCGTCCCATGCCGACGCCGAACCACGGATGCGCCGCGCTCATCCGGAGAGCGACAGTGGCCATCTCGCGCCGGATCCCACCGGCGACTCCGATCGACACATGCGACGCTTCGGTCAGTCGCCACGTGCCGACACCCGCCGCGACCACGAGGGCGACGACCGCCACGAGGCGCACCCACTGCCGTCGCCGCGCCAGCAGCTCAACGGCGACCGCACCGAGGACGACAATCACGGCGCCAATCGCCGCGCGCGACTGTGCGAGCGCGAACGCCAGCACCACGAGCGGCCACACGCCGATGACGACCCACACGGCGCGACGCCTGACGCCCACGATCACGGCCGCCACGAGCGCGAGCGCGAAATAGGATCCGGCGGCGTTCGGATCGGGATGCATCGCCGACATCCGGACGTGCGTCAGGACGTACACGAACGCGCGCGCCGGGCTGGCGTCGATCTTCCCTTCGATGAGGAGCTGCGCGAGCCGCATGGCCGCGAACGATCCCGCGGCGGCCCCGCCGACGAGCCACAACCGCACGGTCGCCGCCGCGATTCGCGGACGCCTCCCGAGCGCCCACTCGCCGGTGACGGCCACGACCAGGGCAGCAATCCACCGCACGCTGTTGTGAAGCGGCTCGAACGGATGCTCCGTCCGCACGTAATTCGTCGTCACGTGCCGCCACACGCTCGTGACCACGTCGCCGGACGCGCCGATCTGCGCGGCGAGATCGACGATCGCCGACGAGGCGATGAATGCGCCGAGAAGGAGCGCTGGCAGCGCCAAGCGTGTCGGCGACGACGGAGGCCGCCAGGCCGACCTGAACAACGCGCCCGCCGCGCACGCGAAGAGCAGCGCGTCGGTGAGACCTGGAGGGGACGGCGAACCGGCGAGCGTCGTGATCGCCAGTGCGATCGGCAGCGTGACGACGAGCGCCAGGAAGCCGAGTGCGGGTTCGACGACGGTGACGAGCGCGAGAGCGGCGACGAGCATCCCGGCCACCCACGACTCGCTGCCATGAGCGGCCAGCGAGACGAGCGGCAGCCCCACGATCGCGCCGAGCGTGACCGATGCACACGCCTGCACGACGCGGACGACCCGGTGGCGCACTGGCGGTCAGCTTACCCGATTCATCCGCCGCGGACCGGCACCTTTCGACACGGATTCGACACGGTCCGCCCGAGCCACCGGCCGCGCGGATGTCCGGACGCCGCCGGGGCTGATAGAGTGCTCGATGTGGATGATCTCCCCGTCGCCTTCCCGCTGCCGGGTCCGGCGCCCGCGGTCGAGGTCCACGCGCCGGCCACGCTGCCGCGATGGGCCGCGCTCCTCGAAGTCGTCCTCGTGTGCGGCATCCCGACGCAGACCGTCATCGCGGTCATCCTCGTCTTCGGATTCTCGATGCCGATGCTCGAAGGCGGCGATCTTTCGCTCGAGTTCTTCGCGACGCTCAGCCTCGTCGACACGGCCGTCATCGCGCTCCTCATCAAGCTGTTCCTCGCGCTGAGCCACGAGTCCTCCGCGGACGTCTTCGTCGGCCGGCGCCCAGTCTGGGGCGAAGTGCTGCGCGGCCTGTTGCTCTTGCCGGTCGTCTTCCTCCTCGTGACGGGCATCGTGCTCGGGCTGCGCGCCATCGCGCCCTGGACGCACACGGTCGCCGAGAGCCCGCTCGAGCAGTACATGCGCAATCCGCTCGACACGGCCATCTTCGCCGTGGTCGCCGTCCTGGCCGGCGGCGTGCGCGAAGAACTGCAGCGGGCGTTCATCCTGCACCGGTTCGAGCAGCGACTCGGCGGCGCGATCGTCGGGTTGACGGTGTTCAGCGTGACGTTCGGCGCGCTGCACGTCAATCAGGGCGTCGACGTCGCCACGGCCGTCGGCGTGCTCGGCCTCATCTGGGGCATCCTCTATCTCAAGCGGCGATCGGCGGTCATGGCCATGGTCAATCACGGCAGCTTCAACGCCGCGCAGGTGCTGCAGGTCGTGCTCGCGCGCCTTCTCGGCGCCTGACCGATGGCGCGCCGATCCGGACGGCCGCACGCGCCGGCCTGGATCCTCCTGGCGATCTTCGTCGTCTCGCTGCCGGCGGTCACGACGCGGATCTATGCGTCGGACGAAATCGAGTACTACGCGTGGCTGCGATCGGTCGTCTTCGATCGCGACGTCAACTTCCAGAACGAGTACCAGCACTTCTACGACGCCGGCGGCGCGCGAGATGCCGGGTTCCGTGAGACGTTCCTCGAGACACGCACCGAGGCGGGACACCTCGTCAACTTCGCGCCCGTAGGCTCGGCGCTGCTCTGGGCGCCGTTCTTCGCGGTCGGACACCTCGTCGCGATCGCGACGGGCGCACCGGCCGACGGCTTCAGCCATCCGTACATCGCGAGCATCGCGTACGCGTCGGCGGTCTACGGCCTCCTCGCGCTCCTCCTGACGCTCGCGATTGTCCGGTGCCTGGTCGGCGACGACCTGCGTGCGACGCTCGTCGTGTGGCTGGGGACGCCGCTCGTCTTCTACATGTACGTCGCACCGGGCTTTGCGCACGCGGCTTCCGCGTTCGCCGTGTCACTGTGCCTGTGGTGCTGGCTGCGCGTACGCCGGACCTGGACGCCAGCCGGCGCGATCGCGCTCGGCGCCGCGGGCGCGCTCATGGCGATGGTGCGCGAACAGGACGCGCTCTTCGCCGCGGCCCCGGCGATCGATTTCCTCTGGTGGGCGTGGACCGCGCGCGGCCAGGCCGGGCACTGGCGCCGTGCCGCCGCGACGGGCATCGCCGGCGCGGTCGCGTGGCTCGTGGCCTACACGCCGCAACTGGCCGCCTATCACGCGCTCAACGGACACTTCGGGCCGACGCACCTCGTCGCGCGCAAGATGACGTGGTCGTCGCCGCACTTCTTCCAAGTGCTCATCTCGCCCGAGCACGGCTTCTTCGTCTGGACGCCGCTCGCCATCGTCGCGCTCGCCGGTCTCTCGTGGCTCGCGATGGCGCGCCGTCAGGATCTGCCGCCTGAATCGCGGTATCTCGCGGTGCTCGCGCTCGTGCTCGTCGCGCTGCAGGTCTACATCAACGGCTGCGTCGAGTCGTGGACCGTCGCCGGCTCGTTCGGCCAACGGCGCTTCGTGGCGTTGACGCCGCTCCTCGCCGTGGGCGTGGCCGCGATGAGCCGCGCGTGGTCATCGAAGCCGCTCGCCCGCGTCGGCTACACGCTCGTGCTCGTCGCCGGTCTCTGGTGGAACCTGGGTCTCATGGCGCAGTTCGGCCTGCACACGATGGACCGGCAGCGACTCACGCCGGCGGCCAATGCGCGCGCGACGTTCGTCGACCTTCCGATCCGCGCACCGGCGCTCGTCTGGCGGTACTTGACGGATCGATCGTCGTTCTATGGGCTGCCGCGGCGCTGATTCCTGGTGCCGGAGCGGCGTTCCGCGGGGATACACTAGAGCGCGTGACACACTGGATCTTTGGCCACGTCCGGCGGCGCGCCGGACGCCGGCCGTGCGTCATCGCAGGGTTGGCCTTGCTCTGCGCCCTGGCCGCGCGTCCGGCCTGGTCGCAGGACGCCATCGACGATCTCGACGACCTCACGTCAGCGGCCTCGTCCGGCCAGTCCGCGACCGGCTGGCGCGGCGCGCTGAACGATTCGTTCCGATTGCTCATGATGGAGCACGCCGGACGCATCGCGTTCCAGGAAAAGACGCGCCGTGAGCTCGGCGGCCCGTTCTTCAGGGACTACGCGCGGTCGGTCAAGTGGCCGCACAAGTGGGAAGACGGCGACGCGTGGGGCGTGAACTACGTCGGCCATCCGATTCACGGCGCCGCCGCCAGCCGCATCTGGCTCGATCACACCGACCACGATCCGGGCTTCGACAACACGGCCGCCTACTGGGCCAGCCGCGGGATGGCGGCCGCCTGGGCAGCCGGCTACAGCCTGCAGTTCGAGTTCGGCCCGCTGAGCGAGGCCTCGATCGGCAACGTCGGACTCGATCCAGCGACGACCGGCTGGGTCGACCACGTGATCACGCCGGCCGGCGCGTTCGCGTTCACCGTCGGCGAGGACGTGCTCGATCGCTATTTCATCGCGCTCGTCGAACGGCACACGCAGAACCGGTTCTTTCGCGCCGCCGTGCGGATCGTCTTCAACCCGAGCCGCTCACTCGCCAACGTCACCGAAGGCCGATCGCCCTGGTTCCGCCCCGACCGCCCGCTCCGGTAGCGGCGGCTCGCCGCCGCGAAGGACTGTGACCGTCCTGTACTTTGCCGATACCCGTTTCCCCATCGAGCGCGCCAACGGGGTGCAGACGATGGCGACGTGTCAGGCGCTGGCAGCGCGCGGACACGACGTCACGCTCGTGACGCGTCCCGACACCGGCATCGGCGTGCCGCGCGATCCGTTCGCGTTCTACGGTCTGCCTCCGACGCCGACGTTGACCTGGCAGACGATTCCCGCGCGGACCGATCGCCGCGCCTCGCGCGTCGCGTTCCTCGTCGGCGCGCTGGCCATGGCGCTCGGTCACCGCGAGGCGGTCGTCTACACGCGCGATCTCGGCCTCGCGGCGTTCCTCGCGCGCGTGCCGGCCACGCGCCGGCCCCGGCTCATCTACGAATCGCACGGCATCGCACCGGTCGTGAGCGCTGAATTGCCGATGCTCCTGGGTCAGCCCGCGCTCGCCCCATCGGCCGCGAAGCTCCGGCGCCTCGATCGTCGTGAGCAACGCGTGTGGACTCGCGCAGCCGGGTACGTGACGATTACCCGCGCGCTCGCCGACGATCTCGCGGCCCGCTACGGTCCTCGTCCGGACGTCGTCGTCGCTCCCGATGGCGCGGCCGAGACGCCTGCGGCGCCCACCCCACGTGACGCCTCCCCGGTGGCCGCCTACGCCGGCCATCTCTATCCATGGAAGGGCGCTGACGTGTTCGTTCGAGCGCTCGCGCACGCACCGAACGTTCGTGGACTCATCGTCGGCGGTCATCCCGCCGAACGCGATCGTGCGCGGATCGACGCGCTCGCCGCGACGCTCGGTGTCGCTGATCGACTCGAGATGACGGGACTCGTTCCATCGTCTGACGTCGGCGCTCACCTCGCACGTGCGACGGTGCTCGTGCTGCCGAACGTTGCAACGACGATTTCCGATCGCTACACGTCGCCGCTCAAGCTCTTCGAATACCTGTGGACCGGGCTGCCGATCGTGGCGTCCGACCTTGCCGCGATCCGCGAAGTGCTCACCGATGGCCTGACCGCGCTGCTCGTGCCGCCGGGCGACGCTGATGCACTTGCTCACGCC
Organism: Vicinamibacterales bacterium; assembly: GCA_035550595.1. GTDB lineage: Bacteria > Acidobacteriota > Vicinamibacteria > Vicinamibacterales > SCN-69-37 > CALFMR01. The sequence goes on along the minus strand of DASZOV010000028.1, from coordinate 23,138 downwards.
CTCGTCCGCGTCTCGACGGATCGCACGCTGGCATCGGCGCTCGGAACCGCGGCACGCGCGCTCGCACCGCAGTTCACCTGGCACGCACGGGCAGCGCGCCTCGAGCCCGCCCTCACGGGCGCGGCGGCCGCGTCATGATTTCGCCCGCGCTCCTCGACGTCGTCGAATGCCCCGAGTGCCGCGTGCCGCTCGAACGCGCGGCGGATCACATCCGCTGCGCGCGGTGCGGCCGGACGTTCGCCGCCGACCGCGGCTACCTCGATCTGCGCCCCGCTGCATCGTTCGCCGAACAGACACGCTATCTCGACGACGACCTGCACGCCGACGCGCGGCACGCGTCGATCGCGCCGCCGCTGCTGGGATCGCGCGTGCGGTTGACGATGCTCCGTCGTTTCTTGCAGCCGGCCGCCGGTGATCGCGCGATCGATCTCGGCTGTGGCAACGGCCGGACGCTGGCGTGGACGGCGGACACAGGCTGGCAAGCCGTCGGCATCGACATCAGCCCGCACTTCGCCGATGAGGCCGTCGCGCGCTTCGACGTCCTGCTCGGCGATTTACGGCGGCTGCCGATTCACAGTGGCGTCTTCACCAAGGCGTGGTCGCTCGACGTGCTCGAACACGTCTCGCCGCAGGCGTTTCGCGACGTGCTGTCGGAAGCCAACCGTGTGCTCGCGCCGGGCGGCGTGCTGTTCGTCTACACGCACGTCCGCCGCAACGGACCGCTCGGCTGGGGCGTGCGGATGATGAACGGCCTCGCGCATCTCTGCGAGCGCGTCGGCCTCATCGACCTGCGGCAGGAACGGCTGCGCAAATCGGATCATCTCAATCCCATCGTCGACCACGACATGCTGCGCCGCGAGGTCGCGTCGTGTGGATTCGAGATCGCGCGGCTCACCTACTACACGCCGATCATCGGCGCCTTCGTCGAAAACGTCCTCGCGCGCATCGTCGAACGACGGCTCGTGCGACGCGCATCGCGCGGCGCCAGCGCGACGTCGACGAACGCGGACGAGACGGCCGTCCAGCGCGCGCGGCGGCAGGCGCAGGCCCGCGTGCGGCATCGCGGCGCGACCTACTACGCGCTGCGCATGATCTCGGCCGTCATGATGCTCGACGTGTGGTTGTTCGGACGCATCCGATCCGGTCCGTACTTCGCGCTCTTCCGGAAGGTCGGCGATCCGGCACTTCGCGCGACTGACGCGTCGACGCAAGAGACGCAGCCAGCGTCAGCAGCCTCGGCCGCAGCGGTCGGAGGACGCTGACGTGCGCATCCTCTACTGCGCCATCGATCAACGCGTCCCCGGCACGCTCGGCGGATCGGTCCACGTCCAGGCCGTGGCCGAAGGGCTCGCGGCGCGAGGACACGAGGTCCACGTCGCGGCCCAGTCGGCCGGTGCGGCGCCCGTGCCCGGCGTGACCTGGCACGACGTGCGTCCTCCACTCGGCCGGCCAGCACTGCGCTGGATGCGGACGCGCACGATGACGTCACTCGCGCGTGAGGTCCGCGCCGACGTCGTCATCGAGCGTTACTACAACTTCGGCGGCGAAGGCGTGCTCGCGGCCTCGCGTCTCGATATCCCGGCCGTGCTCGAAGTGAACGCGCCCGTCGTCGACTATCCGGGATCGGCCAAGGCGCGCATCGATCGCGGCCTCCTCGTCGAGCCGATGCGCCGCTGGCGCGACCGCATCTGCCGGCGCGTGGATCTGTTCGTGACGACGACGGCCGACATCCTGCCGGCCTGGGTCGATCGCGCGCGCGTGCTCGAGATCGAATGGGGCGCCGACGTCGATCACTTCCGGCCCGCGAAAACGCCACGGGTCGTGCCGCCCGGTGGCCGGATCCAGTGCGTGTTCGCCGGCGCGTTCCGGTCGTGGCACGGCGTCGTGCATCTCGCGGCGGCGCTCGCGCGACTGCACGCCGCCGGCGACGAGCGATTCGGCGCGACGTTCATCGGCGACGGGCCGGAGCGACCGGTCGTCGAACGCGTGGCCCGCGATCTGCCGGGCATCACCTTTACGGGCGCGATGCCTCACGATCGGCTGCCAGCGGCGCTCGCCGCGGGCGACATCGGAGTCGCGCCGTTCGATCCGTCACGCCACGCGCCACTGCGGCTCGGGTTCTACTGGTCGCCGCTCAAGATCTTCGAGTACATGGCGGTCGGTCTCCCGGTCGTGGCGCCCGCGTTGCCGCGGCTCGCGCGGCTGGTCGAGTCGGGCGTCGAGGGCATGCTGTACGACCCGATCGAGCCGCGCGCGCTCGATCGCGCGCTCGTCGCGCTGGCCGACGACGTCGTGCGTCGCCGGATGGGACAAGCCGCGCGCGACCGTGTCGTCCGCGACTTCAGTTGGACGGCGCACTGCGCGGCGCTCGATGCGCGCCTGCGCGCGCTGACCGCATGAGCGCGCCGCTCCGCGTGCTCATCGTCACCGACTCGTTTCCGCCCAACTGCGGGGGCAGTGGCTGGAGCACGTGGGAGCTCACACACGGCCTCGGCGCGCGCGGCCACGACGTCGGCGTCGTCCACGTCGAAATCGGCCGGCCGGCCGGCGTCTTCACGCGCACGTACGAATCACAGCCGGTCACGACGTTCCGCATGGACGTGCCGAACGTGCCCTTCGTCCGCAACCGATTGAAGAACGAACGGCTGTGGGCGCGACTCGACGATCATCTCGTCCGATCGATCCGCGAGCGGCCGGTGGACGTCATCCACGCGCAGCACGTGATGACGACCGTGCCGGCCATCCGCGCCGGCACCGCTACCGGCGTGCCTGTCGTGGCCACGGTCAGGGACTACTGGCCGGTGTGCTACTGGTCCGATCTCATTTACGACCCAAGCCAACCGCAGTTGTGTCCGGCCTGCTCGGCGCGCATGATGCTGCGGTGCGTGCGCCCCCGGGCGGGGCGCGCGACGCCGGCCGCGTGGCCGCTGATTCCGTATATGCGCGCGAATCTTCGCACGAAACGCACGACGCTCGCCTCGGCGAGTGCCGTCATCGCCGTGAGCTCCGCCATCGCACGCGATCTGCGAGCGCGCGCGCCGGAGCTGGCCGGTACCGAGATCGTCACGATCCCGAATCCCATCGACATGGCCGCGCTCGACGCCGCGTACGACGCGGCCGAACCGCCGCTCGCTGATCCCTACGTGCTCTACGCCGGGAAACTTGCGATCAACAAGGGCGTGCAGTTCCTCGTCCCCGCGATGACCCGCGCGGGACTGGGCTGGCCACTGGTGGTCGTCGGCGACGGCCCGTGGCGCGACGCGCTGGAACGTGACGCGCGTATGGCCGGCGTGGACCTCCGCGTGATGGGCTGGCGCGGCCGCGACGAGGTGTGGGCGTGGATGCGGCACGCCGCGGTGCTCGCGTTCCCGTCGTACGGCCCCGAGTCGCTGAGCCGCGTGCTCATCGAAGGCGCCGCGCTCGGCGCGCCGATCGCGGCCATGGACACGGGCGGCACGCGCGACATCGTGACGCCGCGCGTCACCGGCCTCTTGTCGTCGGACGTAGAAGGCTTCGCGCGCGATCTGGCGGAGCTCGCGCGCGATCGCCCCCTCGCCTCGTCGCTCGGCGCGGCGGCACGCGCGGATGTCCATAGTCGCTTCGCCGCCACCGCCGTCGTCGCGCGCATCGAGCAGATCTATCGCCAGCTCATCGAGGCAAGCGCCGGAGCCGCCTGACATCGTGCCCCGTCCGCTGCGTGTCGCCGTCCTCGCCCGCGCCGTCATGCCGCTGCACGGCATCGGCGGACTCGAGCGATCCGTGCACGACCTCGTGCGCCATCTCGCGGCGCGCGGTGTTGGCGTGACGCTCGTCGTGCCGCCGCCCGCGCCCGTGCCGGCGCGCCAGGTGTTGACCGATCCGTTTGCCTCCCCGCACATCCGCGTGCGGCACGTGCCGTATCTTTCGTTTCCGTTCGCCAACCGCCGAGGCACGACGATTCTCGACCGCAGTACCGCGTACCTGCTGTACGGCCAGCGCGCGGGACGGCTGGCCGATCGGCTCGCCCGGCAAGGCGAGGTGGACGTCATCCACGGGTTCGGCGCGAGTCTGCTCGGCGCTGCGCGGTCACCGGCTGCGGCGCCGCTCGTCCTCAATCCGCAGGGGCTCGAGGAGTTCGGCGCCACGGCCACGCGGCTTCCCCTGCTCAAACGCGCGGGATATCTGCCGCTGCGCTGGGCCGTGCGGCGCGTGGCGCGGGCCGCCGATCGCATCATCGCGACCGACGCTGCGCTCGAGCCCATGGTCATCCGCCACCTGCGTCCGCGCGACGGGCAGATGTGCACGATCCCGAACGGCATCGATCTCGTCGACGCCGCGAGCCTGGCCGGACCAGCCGACGGTCCACTGATGCGGCAGCGTCACGGCATCGGCGCGGGCGAGCTCGTGCTCGTGAGCGCGGGCCGGCTCGAGTTCAACAAAGGATTTGACGTGCTGGCCGCGGCACTCGCGCGCGCCGCGGCACCTGACAGCCGGCTGGCCGCCACCGGATGGCGCTGGGTGATCGTCGGTGACGGCCCGTTCCGTCGCACGATCGAACAGGCGCTCGGTGGAGAGGGGCTCGCGAGCCACGTGATCTTCACGGGACGCGCGAGCGATCGGGACCTGCACGCGTGGTACGAAGCCGCGTCACTCTTCGTCCATCCCACTCGGTACGAAGGCAGCTCGCTCGTGACGCTGGAAGCGATGGCGCACCGGCGCCCGATCATCGCGACCAGGGCCGGCGGCCTGCCCGACAAAGTGCGGCCTGGTGTGAACGGCTGGCTCGTCGATCCGGACGACGCGGATGGATTGTCAAAAGCTATCGGCGAGGCCGCGTCGGCCGCGGCCCGATTGCCAGAAATGGGCGCGGCCAGCCGACAGATCGTCGAGCGCGAGTTCGCGTGGCCGATCCTCGCGGACCAGCACATCGCGATGTACGAAACGCTGCTGGCCGGCGTGGCCGGCCGATCACCTGCAGCTACTTGAGTCCCGCGCGCTGACGCAGCCGCGCGAGCCAGTCGGCCGTCGCGCGAGAGCGCTCGGCCGCCGGCAGACTGCCGAACTGACGATCCAAGTACGCGTCGACGCGACCGTCGTCGCGGAACCAGGCCTGCAGCAGGCCGTCGGACATCCCGACTTCGGATTGAAGCTGACGCGCGTGGCTCGCGCCGCCGACCGCACGCTCCCACTTCTCGCGCCGCGCCGCCACGTCCTCTGACGTCGGCGTCGCGACGGGGGCGGACCGGGCGATCTCGCCGAGGATCAGCAGGCGGTTCTCGAGACACACACGCGCCGCATCGTCGGAGCTGGGATCGTCCACGAGCCGGAGCGCACGGGCCTCGCGCACGTCCGACTGCGTGATGATGCGATCGTTCACGCGCCCGACGATGTGGTCGAGCTCGGCTTGTGGCGCGCCCGCCGGCGCCGCGTCCAGCGGGCTCGCGGCCGCACCGGCGGCCGCGCAAAGGGCGACGATGATCATGGCGGGCCTACGCATCAGAACGCCTCCCCGATACTCAGATGGTACTCCCACCCCCGTTCGGGTGTGGTGGCGATGTCGAGACGGTTCAGCTTGAACCCGACGTCGAACCGCAGCGGCCCGAGCGGCGAATCCCATCGCACGCCGCCGCCGACACTGCGTCGAATCCGGTCGAGATCGATGTCGCTCGCGTGCGCGAACACGTTGCCGCCGTCGAGGAAGCCGACGACGGCGAAGTTCCTGTTGAGCACGGTTCCGACAACGCGCCGCAACTCCGCGTTGAGAATGACGACGCCATTGCCGCCGAGCGACAGGCCATCCGCGTTGAGGACTTCGGGGACGCCCAATCGATCGGTCTGGAAGCCACGGACCGTCGTCCCGCCGCCGGCGAAGAAGCGCTGGCTCGCCGGTACGTCGCTGACCGTCTCGAAGACGGGGTTGCCGTCGGCATCGCGCACGGGCTGGCCGTCAGCATCGACAACGGCGACCGTCCGCTCGAAACCGCGCGCCATCCCGACCTCGGCGCGCATGGCGAGCACGGTCTTCGCGTTCAGCGCATGGAACGCGGACGCCTGGAAGAACGTCTTGACGTAGCCGACCTCCGAGGCGATCGCCCGTGCCGCCGTCTCGATGTCGGCGGTCATGAACGTGCCACGCGTCGGCGAGAGCGGCGTGTCGCGCCGATCCCAGGTGATGCCCGACGAAAGGATCGACAGCCGCACCTGCGGGAACAGGCGATCGATGTCGAGCTGATCCTCGGGCGGGATCCGCTCGTCGAACAGCCGCGTGACGTTCATCTCGTACCGGCCCGAGATGCTGACGGTCGGCGACAACTGGCGGACGATGTCGGCGTTCGCACCTTGGCGCGCGAAGTTGAACGTCGTGCGCCGCCCCTGTTCGGCGGTCACGCCGATGAGGATGTCGGTGTCGGAGCGGAAGGCGTGCCGCTCGCGATAGGTGCCCGAGACGCGGTACTCGGAGAAGCTCAGGCCGCGGCCGTCTCGGGTCGGATCGTCGGGCGCGCTCCGCGGGTTCACGGCGACGCGCGAGAAGAAGTTGACCGATCGGTTCCGCCCGCCCAGGTTCTGCCGGCCGATTTCGAAGAAGCCGCGCGGCGACACCTCGAGGTGATCCTCGAGGCCCGACTCGGCGGTCCGCAGCTCGCGCCCCACCTCGAGACCGCCGCCCCATCCGAGCGTCGTCGCGGGCGCTTCCACGACGTTGACGATGACCTGCGCGCGGCCCGGCTGCTGCGGCAGCTCGTCCCAGGTCACGCTCACGCGCCGGAACACGGCCATCTGCGTCACGCGCTCGCGCGCCTGCGCGAGCGCCGCGTCGCCGAGCGGCTGCCCGGCCGCGAGCCCCATCTCCTCGCGGATCGCGTTCGTGGACACGCGCTCGTTGCCGACGACGGTCACGGCGCCGATGAGGAGCTGGGGGCCCTCGCGCACGGTGACGTCCAGCGTCACGTCCTGCCCGTCATCCGAAAACGTCGGGGGCGGGATGTCGACGATCGCCGTTCGGAAGCCGCGGTTGAGATAGAAGGCGCGCAGTCGATCGCGGTCGCCGGCCGCGTCGAGCTCGACGTACGGCTGGCCGACGCGCGACGTCATGACCGCGCCAAGGTCGGCCGCGGTCATCTGGTGATCGCCGGTGAAGGCGATCGTGAGCGCGTGGATGACGCCGCGCGGCCCTTCCTCGATGTTCGGACGCACGACGACCCATCGCTCGTTCGCGTCGCCGCGTCCGGCGACGATCTGTCGATCGGGCGTCGCGGCGGCCCGGTAGAAGCCGCGGCGGCGGTACTCGTCGATGACGCGCGAGAGGCCGGCGACGAGGCTCGGCTCGTCGAAGACGTCGCCGCGATCGACGTGCAGGAGATCGCGGACTGTCGCCTCGGGCAGGCTCAGGCCGGCGGGCAGATCGACGCGATCCACGAAGTAGCGCGGACCACGATCGATCGTGCACGTGATCACGAGCCGCGTCCCGTCGCTCTCGAGCGACGAACTGAACGCCGCCTTTGCGTCGGCGTAGCCCTCGCGCCGCAACGCGTCCTCGATGCGGGCCTTCGAGTCTTCGAGCAGATCCTGGTCCGCCGATCGCTCGCGCTTGATGGGGATGAGATCGTCGACGCGACCGGGCAGCGTGCCCTTCGGCTCGACGCGCAGTTCGACGCGCGGCCCCGTCTCGATCGAGACGACGAGATCCACGCCGCCGGCCGTCGGCGTCGACTCGAGACTCGCCTGCGCCTGGTAGAAGCCGCGCAGACGCAGGTCGTCCTCGACCGCGCTGATGCTGGTCTCGATCTGGCGCCGGCGGAACGCCTCGCCCGGGCGCGTGCCGGTCCGCGCGATGATCTGATCGGAGGTGAAGGGCGACGATCCTTCGACCGCCGTCTTGCCGATGCGCGCGAGCGGGCCGGCATTGACGTCGAGCACGAGCCGCGCGCTGTCGGGATCGTGCTGCAGGACGAGGCTCGACGACACGCTCGCGTTCAAGTAGCCCGCGTCATTCAGGAGCTGCTCGGCCGTCTGCTCGACCGCCTCGGGTGACTCGCCGGTGGGTACGCCGCCGTAGCGCTGCTCGATCTGATTCTTCAGCGCGCGGGCATCGAGCCCCGTATCGCCCGTGATGTCGAGGGCGTTGATGGGATGGCGCGGCACGAGGCGGAAGGTGATCTCCACGCCGCCCGGCACGCGCGTCGCGACGGGCGTGACGTCCTCGAAGCGGCCGCGGCGCACGAGCCCATCCATGCTGGATCGGACGTCCTGCGGCGAGAGTGGTTTGCCGACGGCCACGTCGACGAACGACAGGAGCGCGGGCGACGTGTCGAGGCGGCCTTCGACGTCGAAGTGGATGGCCGTGACCGGCTGTCCGTACATCCCACCACCGGGCTGCGCGGTGAGCGCGGCCGTCGGCGCGGGCGCGGCCGGGGCCTGTGGCGACGCGGGCGGCGTCGCCTGCGGCGTGGCTCCAGCCGGCGCGGCTGCCACGAGAACGACGACGAGCACGAGACACGCGCGGCGCATCAGAAGACGTACCGAATCCGGAAGTCGAGCGCGAAGCTGTGGTCCTCCTGCCGCGACAGGACCCACGACACGCGATCGTTCTGGTCGTACTCGAGCAGCAGGATCTCTTCTTCGGGCGAGTTGAGCGTGCGCGAGTAGGTCAGGTACACCCGCGGCGAGATGCGCTTGCCGAGCGTCACGCGCGCGCTCGGGTTGAGCTGCTGGAACGCCGTGTCGTTGGTCAGGAGCGGCGTGATCTGCACGGTGTCGATCGGCAGCGTCCGCTCGACGACCTGGCCCACGGCCGACGAGATCGGGCTCGTCAGGAGCACGGCGCCGACCGACTGCAGCAGTTCCTGCTGCGCTTCCTGCGGCGAGCGCAACGCACGCTGTTCAGGCGCGCCGACGTCGGGCGTGCCGCCGAGGAGCAGCGAGACGATGTCGGTTTCGGGCAGCGGCGGGTCGGACGTGATCTGCGGCACCAGGTGATCCAGCGGTCCCGTGATGTGGATGTTGACGTCGAACGTCTGCCCGGCGAGCCGCGGCCGCGTGTCGGCGGTGACGTCGAAGATCGGCTCGACGCGGCTGGGGTTCGTGAACTCGATCGAGCTCTCGCGTACGAAATACCGGTTGCCGTTGAACGTCACTTCGCCGTTGAGGATGTCGACGGCGCCCGTGATCGACGGCCGATCGAACGTGCCCGCCACGCGCAGATCCGCGGTGCCCTCGATCCGCGCCACCTTGTTCTGGATGAGCGGCATCCGCGGCGCGGTCACCTGGATGTCGAGCACGAGCGGGATCGCCGACGACGCGATGGGCGCCGGCCCGAGCGTCGGGCTGCCGAATCCACCGACGCCGGCGAGCCCGAAGAGCGCCGCGTCCGACTGCGCGCGGCCGGTGTAGGTGACGTTCAGGACGTCGACGGTCCCGGTGAGCCGCGGCGCCCGCAGCGGACCACTCAAGAGCAGATCCATGTTCACGGTCGAGTTGAATCCCTCCGGATAGCGCAGGCGCATCGACCGTCCGCGCGCCGTGACGTTGTACTGCGAGAGCAAATAGCCTTCGAGCGCGATCGTGCCGCCGAAGTCGACGTCGCCGCTACCGATGCGGCCGCGCAGCCCGTCGAGATTGATGCCGCGATCGCCGAACCGGATGCGGCCGTTGATGGCCTCGAGGCTGTGCGGTGACGCGATGGGTCGCAGCCGGCCGTTCATCACGGTCGCTTCCCCCGACAACCGCGGGGCATCGAACGAACCGCCGAGCTGGGCGTTCAGCGTCGCGGCGCCTGACGACGTGATCCCCGGGAAGAACAACTGGAGAATGGCGAGGCTCGCGTCGCCGCCCGCCGACAAGTGCCACGTCCGCGTCGCCGCATCGGCGCTCCCGCTGAGTTGTAGGTTCGTGTCGCTGCCCTTCAACCGCAGTTGCCCGACACGGAACGCGTCGTCGTGGAACCCGAGCGTGATTGGCCCGTCGTTGACGAGATCGTAGTTCAGGAGCGTCAGCGTCGCATCGTTGATCGTCGCGTCGACGGCCAGCTTCGCCGGATCGGACAACGGCCCGCTGACGTCGAGCGTCCCGCTCGCGATCGCGCGCGTGTAGGGCGAGACCTGCGGCGCGAAGAACTTCAGGTACGGGTCGATCGAGCTCTGCGTGAAGCGCCAGTGCAGATCCGCCATCGACGGCGCCTCCAGACCGATGCTGCCGCGGCCGTCGATGTCGAGCAGGCTCGACACCGCGATGAGCCGTTCGATCCACAGCGTCCGGTTCTCGATGCGTACGTCGCCCTGCACCTGGCCGATGCCCTGGTCGCCGACGAACAGGTCGTCGATCGCGCCGCTGAAGCGATAGCGCGGCTGATCCAGCTCGCTGGCGCCCGACGCGGTGAATCGCAGGCGCCCGGACAGCGGCGCGCGTTCGATCTTGAAGTTGTCGAGCGACTCGACCGGGATCGCTTCGCCATCGGCGTTGAACGCATAGGTGCCGTCCCATCCGACGCGCACGTCGCCGCGGATCGTGCCAGGGCCTTTCGTGATCACGAGTCCGTGCACGCGGAGGCCCGTGCCGTCGAGATCGAGCGACCCGGTGGCGCGATCGAAGTGTTCGCCCCACGCGGTACCGGGCTCGACACGCAACTGGCCGGCCCCGAACATCTGGCGGTACTTGCCGCGGAGCGTCAGATCCGTTCGCGCGACGACGCCGTCGACGGGCCAGTCGTCCAGGCCGAAGGCGTGCCGCAGGTCGGCCATCGGCCAGTCGACGAGGCTCACGCGCGCGTTGATTTCTTCAGCATCATCCTGACGGAAGCCGAGGGCGAAGCGGCCGTCGGCCGTGATGAGCGCATCGGGGCCGTCGCCGAAACGGCCGTGCGAGATGTCGACGTAGCCGTCGTGGATGATCACGTCCGCGTCGGCGGCGCCCCAGGTCACGCCCCAGACGTTCGTGGCCTGGCTCGAGACGTGGCCCGCGATCGTCGGCGCATGGAACTGGCCGGTCATCGCGCCGTCGAACGTGCCTCGACCGCCGACCTCGACGCTGCTCGACGCGCCGGTAATCGCCGTCATCACGGCGGCGCGCAGCCGGTCGCTCTCCTGCCAGTCGTGGCTCGTGACGTGGAACGGAAACTGCGACGGGCCTTCGGACGCCATGCGTCCCGAAAACCGGATGTAGGTGTAGGCCGTCGCGACCCAACTGTCGCGGAAGGTCCAGCCGCCCGTGTCGATCCGATAGTCGATGTCGCCGCCGACCGGCAGGACGCCGATCGTCCGGTTGGGATCGAACGGCTGCGGCTCCGGCTGAATCGGACGCGGCACGCGCGGCAGCTCGGCGGCCGCCAACTCGGTGCCCGCCGGCGCCGACAACCGCGTATGGCCCTCGCCTTCATGTCCCGCGGCGAAATGTCCGTTCGGCCAGGTCAACGACACGTGGCCGCTCGCGCGCGCGCCGAGCTGCAGGCCTTTCAGGTCGACGAAGCGGTCGAGGTTCGCGAGATCCAGCCCCGCATAATCCGCGTCGAAGATCGCCGTGGCCGGTCGCGGCGTGCCGAGCGGCGCCAGCTCGTAGACGAGGCGTGTCGTACCGCCGAGCACGTTCGCGTCGGCGTGCGACACGACGAAGCGCGTCGGCGTCCAGCTCAACGATCCATGGAGATCGGTGAAATGCGTCGTGTCGACAGCGGCGTCCTCGCTGCGAAAATCTCCTGAGAGATTGAAGCCTTCCTTGTCGATCGCGAAGATGCCGGCAAACGTCCCCGTGCCGCCGAGCGTCCACCGCTCGCGCGCGAAGAAGATGTCGTGCATCGTCGGGAAGTCGATCGTCGAGTTGACGTTGTAGGTCTGTTCCGGCCAGTCGGCGAAGTTCACGTCACCCGTGACGTGCGACCGCGTGCCGTCGGTGAGGAGGTCGATGTGGCGCAGGTGCACGAGCCCGCCGTCCAGATCGAACCGCGTCGTCATCGAGGTCCGCATCGGCTTGTAGTCCTGGATGCGGACCACGCCGTCGGTGAACGCCGACCGGCCGACGTACGTATCGAGCGCTTCCGACCGGACGAGATCGAACCCGAGGTTTGGCGCCGTCACGCTCCAGGGTGTGACGTGGTCGTCGTAGACGAACGACCCGTGGATCGCGTGGACGAAGCTGACGGTCGTCGTGAATCGCTTCGGCCCGGCCGGCCGCGTGCGCGGCTGGCCGAACTTCGGCACGTTGTGGCCGTCCACCCACCGCTCGACGACCATGTGCCAGTCGTCGAGCGTCACCTCGACCACGATCTCGTGGCGGAAGATCGTCCACCAAGGCACGTGCACGCTGATGCGTCCGGCGGAGAAGAACGGCCGATCGTCAGGCCGGCGGCCCTCGATGACGACGTTGTCGAGGACGAAGTCGCCGGGCGTGATCTTCGCCGACAGGCGGCCGATGTGGAGCGGCCGGCCGTTCAGGTACCTCGTGCCGTAGACCTCGGCCGTGTGTTTGAGCGACGGGCCGAGATCGATCGTGAAGACCGAGATGAGGGCCGCGGCCACGAGCGCGACGGCCAGCGCGAGGAGGCGACGCAGCCATCGCCACGTGAACCGACGAACGCCCCCGGCCGCCGGGGGCGTCTCGGGGGATGTCGGCGGCACGGGCGACGTCACGCCCTTCAGATTAGCGGATCAGCGGTCACTTCCCCCGCTTGGCCTGCTCCCAATCCTCGAGGAACTTCTTCAGGCCGATGTCGGTCAGCGGATGGTTGAAACAGGCGTCGATCACCTTCGCGGGACAGGTGCAGATGTCGGCCCCCATACGCGCGGCCGTGACGATGTGCATGGGCGAGCGGACACTCGCGACGAGCACTTCGGTCCCGAACTCGTAGTGATCGAAGATCTCGACGATCTGCTCGATGAGCAACATGCCGTCCGATGCGATGTCGTCGAGCCGGCCGACGAACGGGCTCACGTAGGCCGCGCCGGCTTTGGCCGCGAACAGCGCCTGCGTCGCCGAGAAGATGAGCGTCGTGTTGATGCGGATGCCTTCGCCCGACAGCGCCTTGATGGCCTTGATGCCCTCGCGCGTGAACGGGATCTTCACGACGACGTGATCGTCGATTTTCGCGAGCTCGCGGCCCTCGGCAATCATCGCGCCCGACTCGGTCGCGACGACCTCGGCGCTCACCGGCCCCTTCACCACTTCGCAGATGCGCTTGACGATGGCGCGGGCGTCGCCGCCCTCCTTGGCGAGCAGCGAAGGATTCGTGGTGATGCCGTCGATGATGCCCAGGGGAACGAGCGACTCGATTTCGTGCAGATTGCCGGAATCAATGAACAGCTTCATGACGCACCTTGTGGGTTGGATGACGGCGCCGTCTCCGGCCGCCCCGCGCTCTCATCGCGTGCGACGACCGGGCTCGTGAGCACCCCGACGCCTTCTACGTGAATCGTAACCTGATCGCCCGGCTGGACCGGTCCAGCGCCAGCCGGCGTGCCCGTGAGGATGATGTCGCCTGGCACCAAGGTCATCACGGCCGAGACGAACTCCACGAGCTCCGGGATCGTGAAGATCATCTCACGCGTGCGCGAATCCTGCCGGATGTCGCCGTTGACGTACGCGTGAATGGCGAGATCGCGCCCGTCGAGGCCGACCGCGATGCACGGACCGACCGGGGCGAACGTGTCGAACGCGCGCGCCCGCGTGGGCTGGCCATCGCCGCGCTCGAGATCGCGGGCCGTGACGTCGTTGACCGCCGTGAGGCCGAGCACGTAGTCATAGGCCCGCCGCGCGGGCACGTGACGCGCCGTGCGGCCGATGACGACGCCGACCGACGCCTCGTAGTCGACGCGGCCGGCCCAGGTCGGCACCTCGATGGCCGCGTTCGGCCCCACGACGGCCGTCGGCGGCTTCAGCACGAGACGCGGCTCGTCGGGCAGCGCCTCCTCGATCTCCGCCGCGCGATCGCGATAGTTGAGGCCGACGCCGATGATCTTCGACGGGCACACCGGCGCCAGCCAGCGCGCCGTGTCGGACACGATTTCCGCCCCTTCACGGAACGAGGCGAAGATGTCGCCGTCGACCAGACGGAAGCGTCCCTCACGTTCCGCCGCATGGAGCGTGCCCGCGTCGTGCGCGATCCGGTACAACCGCACCATGATTCGGCTCCTCCCGCTCGTCAGCGGACGGTGATCGTCTCGCGATTGGATTGCTGGCTGACGTTCGACGGCGTCGCACGATCGACGGCGTAAACGGAATAGGTATAGGTCGCCCCCGCCGTCACCGTCTCGTCGCGATAGATCGTCGTCGTCACCGGATCGCGCATGAGCGGACGCATCGTCTCACCCGTGCCATCGCCGCGCAGGACGATGTAGCCGGCGAGGTCGGACGCGTCGACAGGCGACCAGTTGAGCGTGACCGCCGTGCCTTCTTGAATGGCCTGAAGGCCGGTCGGCGAGGCGGGTGGATAACGATCCACGGGCGTAATGCAGCGCCGCGCCGACGGTGCGCCTTCGAGCGTCACCGGCCCCATGATGAAGAGCGCGCGCACGACGAAACACTGCTCGACGCCGAACTCCACCGGCACGGTGAACGTCGGCTGGCTCACGGGCGTCGTCGTCAACAACGTGAGCGCCGGTTCGCCGGGTTTCGGCGAAGGGTTCACGCGGAGCACTTCGGCCGCGAGCTGCGGCGGTGGCGGAGCCGGTCGCGCCGCGGCAGTCGCAGCCCTAGCCGTTCCACGTCCACCGCCACGCCCACCTCTTCCGCCACGTCCACCGCGTCCTGGGGTGGACGTCCCGAATCCACCACCGGCGCCCTCGCGTCCCGATCGGGGGGCGCCCAACGTCGCCGCTGGTGCCACAGGCGCTGCAGGCATGGCCACGGCGGGCACGGGCAGCACGAACATGGACGCCGCGTCAGCCGCGGAGACGCTCGGCGCGGTGGCGGCGGTCGCAGACACCGGCACCGGCAATACCGCCAGTGGCGCGGGTGGTGGCGGCCCCGGCAATCGCGGCATTGTCCAGGAGAGGCGCGTGACCTTGTCGTCGCTCTCGGCGGTCACGTCGGTCGGCGCCTTCGGCAGATCGCCCAGCGGGACGGTGACGATGGCCGAGAGCGGACTGCGGCGGCCGCGGCCACCGCCGGCAATCGCAACAGCGACGTAATCGACCCCTGTCGCCGCAGTCCAGAGGGGCGACGGATGATCCTCGAATGTCACCGGATCGCCGGGCGCGGGCTCGGTGGGCGCGGCAGGTGTCTCGGGCGCGGGCGCAGGCGGGGCGGCCTCGGCGTTCGCCGGCTTCTCACTCTCGTCGGACTCCGGCTCCGGCCGGCGCACGGCGATCGCCGTCCGGCGGTTGTTCGAGTCGCCGGTAATGGCGTCCGCCGTCGACGCGATGGTCGAATTCGCGGCGACCGGCTTCGCATAGATCTCGACGCGTTCCACGGCGGGAGGTGTCGTGCCGTCGGTATTGCCAGACGGAATCGTCAGGTGCAGCTCGATGCCGGCCGCCGTTCGCCGCGCGGTCAGATCGGTCACGCGCGCCGGGACGGGACGAAGTGGCGGGAGCGGGTTGCCCTTCTTGCCGCACGCAGCCGAAGCGACGAGCGCCGCGGCAACGAAGGCGAGCGCGGCGGAAGTCCGTCGTGTCACAGGATGTAGCGGGACAAGTCGTCGCTCTGCGCGATGTCCTCGACCATGCGATCGACGTACGCCGTGTCGATCGTCACCGTCTGGCCGCTGAGCTCCGGCGCACGAAACGACACGTCGTCGAGGATGCGCTCCATGAGCGTGTGCAGCCGCCGCGCGCCGATGTTCTCGGTGCGGTCGTTGACGAGCGCGGCCAGTTCGGCGATGCGGCGGATGCCGTCGGCCGTGAAGTCGAGCGTGACGCCCTCGGTCTCCATGAGCGCCGTGTACTGCTTGATCAGCGCGCTCTCCGGTTCGGTCAGGATGCGGACGAATTCGTCACGGCCGAGCGCTTCGAGCTCGACGCGGATCGGGAAGCGGCCCTGCAGCTCCGGAATGAGATCGGACGGCTTCGAGACGTGGAACGCGCCGGCGGCGATGAAGAGAATGTGATCGGTCCGCACCATGCCGTACTTGCTGTTGACGGTCGTGCCCTCGACGATCGGCAGGATGTCGCGCTGCACGCCTTCGCGGCTGATGTCGGGTCCCTGCTGCCCTTCGCGGCCCGCGATCTTGTCGATCTCGTCGATGAAAATGATGCCGGCCTGCTCGACGCGCTCGATGGCCGCCCGCGCGACGCCTTCCATGTCGATGAGCTTCTGCGCCTCTTCGACCGTCAGGTAGTCGAGCGCCTCGGGCACCGGCAGCCGGCGGCGGCGCGTCTTGCCGGGAAAGAGGCCCGGCAGCATGTCGCGCAGGTTGACGCCGATCTCCTCGACCGACGATCCTTGGATGACCTCGAACGACGGCGTCGACCGGTCGCGGACGTCGACCTCGACGGACTTGCCGTCGAGCCGGCCCGCGTGAAGCTGCTCGCGCAGCCGTTCGCGCGTCGCCTGCGACTGCTCGCGCGCGGCCTGGGCATCGGGCGACGTCTCGCCGAACGGCGACGGCGGTGAAGGCGGCAGGAGCAGATCCAGCACGCGTTCTTCAGCAGCCTGGTGCGCGCGCTCGCGCACTTCGACCTCGCGCTCCTCGCGCAGCATCTTGACGGCGATCTCGACGAGGTCGCGCACCATCGACTCGACGTCGCGGCCGACGTAGCCGACCTCGGTGAACTTCGACGCCTCGACCTTGAGGAACGGCGACTGCGCTAGCCGCGCCAGCCGGCGCGCGATCTCCGTCTTGCCGACGCCGGTCGGCCCGATCATCAGGATGTTCTTCGGCGCGACTTCCTCGGCCATCGCCGGTGACAGCCGCTGCCGGCGGAACCGGTTGCGCAGCGCGATGGCCACGGCGCGCTTCGCCTTGGCCTGACCGACGACGTACTTGTCGAGCTCGGCGACGGTCTCGCGAGGCGTCAGCGACTCGGCCGAAGACGACGAGAGTTCCCGCAGCGCGATCGTGGCCATTCAGAGTTCTTCCAGCGTGAGGTGATCGTTCGTGTAGATGCAGATGCCGGCCGCAATCGCCATCGCCTGTTCGACGATGCCGCGCGCATCGAGCGTGCTGTGCTGGACGAGCGCGCGAGCGGCGGCCGTCGCGTACGGGCCGCCCGATCCGATCCCCATCACGCCATCGTCTGGCTCGATGAGATCGCCAGTGCCCGAGAGCAGGTACATGGCCGTGCCGTCGGCGACGAGCATCATGGCTTCGAGCCGGCGCAGCAGGCGGTCGGTTCGCCAGTCGCGCGCGAGCTCGACGGCCGCGCGCTCCAGATTGCCGCGGTGCGCCTCGAGCTTGCTCTCGAAGCGCGTGAACAGCGCGAACCCGTCAGCCGCCGATCCGGCGAAGCCGGCGAGCACCCGATCCTGGTACAAGCGCCGGACCTTCCGCGCTTGGTGTTTGACGACGGTCTGGCCGAGCGTGACCTGGCCGTCACTGGCCAGGACGACCTTGCCCTGGTGACGGACGGCGAGCACGGTCGTAGCGTGAGGCTGTGACATGTGTGGAGACGGCCGAAAAACGAAGGCGTGGCCTCATGCCGGCGCGATCGGGGACCCTCGTCGCATCGTAGTGCCGACGGCGCGTCAGGGGCAAGCGATCGTGCTGCGTGCGCTCGCGCGACGGCAGGACAGGACGGCCGCGAATCGCCAGGAGAACTGGACAGCAGTCCTTGTCAACGGCAGGGCCGGCTTCGGGTGGGCGACTCGTCATCGTGGCAGTACAATTGCAAAAGGCGATCACGCGCAGATCAATTGAAGGAGAGACACATGGCTCGGCCAATCTACGTCGCAGGAGCATTTGTGGTGGCGTTGGGGCTGGCGATGCCGGCGGCCTCCTGGGCACAGGCGTCCCGCCGCGGCGGCGGCTCGTCAGGCGCGTCGTCATCGGGCGGACCGTCGTCTGGTGGGTCGGCGCAGCCAGCGCCTCCACCGGCATCAGCGCCGGCGCCAGCGCCGCGCGCGCATTCACGTTCAAGTCAGCCGCAGTCGAGCGGCCCCACCGAGTCGTCGGGCCGTGCGCGGCCGCGTTCCGGCTCGGCGCCCATCGTGACCGGCAACGGCGCGCGGGTGATCGTGCCAGGCGGCGCGCGCAGTGCGGCGACGGTTCCGGGCGGCGTCATCGTGGGCGATCGCGCGCGCGAACGCGGCAATCGCGCCCTGCAAGGCTATGCGGTCCCACGCGGATCGGTTGAACCGGGAGGTGGCGGTGGCGGCGTTTCGTTCCCGCTCTACGGTCCGTGGGGCAGTTGGTATCCGTGGTACTCGTCCGGCTTCGGATGGAACCTCGGCTTCGTCACCTACGACCCGTGGGCGTTCGGCGGCACGCAGTGGGGCTGGGGACGCTACGGGCTCTGGTACGACCCGTTCAGCTACTACCCCTACTCACCGTACTACACGACGTCGTTCGAGAGCGGCCTCGAGGATCGCATCGAACGCGACACGCATCCGACCGGCTCGGTGCGTCTTCGCGTCAATCCCAAGGAGGCCAAGGTCTACGTGGATGGCGCGCTCGTGGGCGTCGTCGATGAATTCGACGGCCTCAGCCATCATCTCGACCTGCAGCCCGGCCGCCACGAGATCGAAGTGCGGGCCGACGGCTACAAGCCGCTCACGCTCGACGTGCAGGTGCAGGAAGGCCGCACGACCACGGCGCGCGGCAGCCTGAAGAAGGACTGAGCGGAAGAGCTAGAGGACGGAAATCAGCGTCGTGGCAACGGCCGGTACAGGCTACTCTGCACCGGCCGTTGTTGCGTGCGGGATGATGCGACGGTCAAGCTTGAACTCACCAATCGGCACGATCTTCCCGTTTCGCTTCGCGAAGATCTTCGCGGTGGCGTCCTTGAACAACCGATGCGTGAAGAGCTCCGCACGCGGCTGCTCCAGCGTGTAGCCGGCGCCTGCCCGCACGAGAATCGGATCGGTCGAGCCGCCCGGTGCCAGCGCGGTGCCGCCAACGCCGGCCACTTCTTTCGAATCCCACTCGCCGTCGGCGCCGTCCTGCCAGAAGCTCACCGTCAACTGCACTTCGGTGACGGGAACCTCTCCACTGTTCTGGAGGCGGAAGCTGATGCTCGGCACGAGCTTGTTCAGTCCGTCGACCACACCGAAGTCGTACCATCCGCTGAAGACGTCGGTGACCTTCAGTTTGGTGAGATCGATGCCGGGGCCGCAGGATGTGCTACCCACGACCGCGCAGGCGAGCACGCCGGCCAGAAGCCATCGAGAAAGCATGACAGCGCCGGATTGTAGCTCAGAACACGGTCTGGGTGATCCGCTGCTTGACCGCGTCGCGCGTCAATTTCCCCTGGTGTAGATCGGCCAGATCGCTGCTCTTCACGGTCAGAATCAGGCGCTCATCTCGATAGAGCGGATTGGTCACGGCCGCGCCCGTGCCGCTCACGACGATGACGAGCCGGTCGCCCACGGTCATCGGCAGCACGCCCGAGCTGTCGAGCATGGCGTCGATGAGCGCGTCCTTCACCTGCGCCGAATACTGTGTATCCGGGTCCGGGACCGACGCCGCGCGCTGGCCGTCGTCGCCGACGACCGGCGACTGGGTCATGGGATCGTCCGGCACGTCGCCCGCGGTCGCCCCCACGCGTCCCGGCGAGGCGACGGGCCGCGTGGCCACGGCACCTGCACCTGCACCGCCCGCGGCGCGCCGCGGCGCATTGTCCATGTAATACAGGACGCCGGTCTGCAGGATGCGCGGCACCTGCACGTCGAACCAGTAGACGCCCTCGATCCGCAGGCCGACGACGACGGGCGTGCTGAACGGCGCGAGATAAATGTTCGGCACGACCTTGGCGGCCTGCTGGGCGAACCGCTGTCCGCCGAGGTCGACCGCGCCGCGCAGCACCATCTCGAACGCCTGGACCTGCGGCTTGACCGGATCTTCGACAGGCGCCGGCGTCTGCGCCCAGAGTGGCGCGGCCACCCCCAGGCACGCCGCGAGAAGGACCATCCTTCGAATCACTGGCATCCTCCGTTCATCGTCCCGCGGACCCGTCCGCCGGGGCGTGCCTGACGAGCGACGTCAGGATGTAGTTGTTGCCCTGCTCGATGCGACGCTGCGTCTCGCCGAAGCTCATCAGGTCGGCATAGACCGATTTCGACAACTGATCCTGAGCCTTTGACACGCGGTCGAGGGTGACGCGAAGCGCCTGCACCTGGCGCCGCAGATCCTCGGGTGACGTGGCGACGTCGGACGCGGGTTCGATCGCGGGCGCCGACGCATGCGCGGCGACGAGCTTGACGCGCTCGTCGACTTCGTTCTGAAACTTCTCCGTCAGCCGTGCCTCGAGCGCCTCGAGATCCGCCGAGTGGACGACATCGGATGCCGGGACGACGGCGGCGGGACGCGGGGCCGCAGCGGCCGTGAGCACGGGACGATGCGGCAGCATCGCGTAGGTGACCGCACCGCCCGCGCCACCCGCCAGGAGGAGCAGCACGGCGGCCGCCGCCAGTGCCCAGACCGGCAGGTCGCGCCAGGACGCCGCGCGCGGTGGCACGAACGGCCGCCAGACGGACTCGTACTCGGGGACATCCCAGGCGAGCAGGTCCTCGCGCACACGACGCAGGCCACTGATTTCCTGCTGACAGGTTTCACACGACGCGACGTGGTCGGCAATCACCTGCCGTTCGTCGGGATCGCACTCGTCGTAGACGTACCCAATCAGTCGTTCTCGTTCGTCGCACATGTGACTACGGTCCTTCAGGAAGAGCTGCTCTCCCACGTCGCGCGGCGCAGGCTGGCTTCTTCGGCCTGCTGGCGTTCGAGCCGGCGCCGCAGCACGGACAGGCCCTGATACAGGCGGGTTTTGACCGTGCTCAACGGACACCCCAGCATGTCCGCAATCTCCTGGAACGTCAGGCCGTGGTACTCCTTCAACAGGATGGCGTGGCGCTGCTCCTCGGGCAGTTCGGCCATCGCACGGCTCACGGCCTTCGACATCTCCCGGCGTGCGACCAGTTCCTCGACCGATTCGGTCGGCGCCGCGCGTTCGTCGGCCAGGTCGACGGCGTCAGTACCTTCCGGCGGCTGCACGAGCGCCGCCCGCCGCTCGCGGCGGACCCAGTCGCGGCAGAGATTCAGCGTGATGCGGTAGAGCCAGGAGGAAAACTTCGCCTCGCCCTTGAAGCCGCGCAGCCCACGATAGGCGCGCAGGAAGGCTTCCTGCACGACGTCGCGCGCGTCTTCGTCGCGGCCGAGCGTCCGGTAGGCCAATGCGTGGATCGGCCGTTCCCAGCGCGCTACGAGCTGGTTGAAGCTCTCCAGGTCTCCCGCTGTCGCGCGGGCGACAAGCTCCTCATCCGTCCGGGTCATGTCGGGCCAGGAGCGCGAAGGCGGCCGCCTCCGTGCGTCCTGTCCCCTTAGACGGCAGCGGTGCGAGCCCAGTCTGTACGGCGCTCTTTCGGCAAGTATACGGCGCAGAGCCGGCAAGCCCGCGCTGCCGGGCCAGGCCTGGCCACGCAGCACGTACAATGAGGGATCGAGGTTCCGCTCGTTGATTCAACTGACCGGCCTGACGAAGTCCTTCGGTGAACGCGTCCTGCTCGACAACGTGACCTGGACGGTCGGTGACGGCGACCGCGTGGGACTCTGCGGCCCCAACGGCGCGGGCAAGACGACGCTGCTCCGGATGCTCGCCGGGCTCGAGGAGGCCGATCGGGGCGGCGTGGCCCGGCCCGCCGGCGTGACGATCGGCTATCTGCCGCAGGACGGGATCGAATACGCGGGCCGCACGCTCTTCGACGAGGTCTCGACGGCGTTTCAGCCCGTGCTCGACGCACGGCGGGAGCTGGACCGCATCGAGCACGACCTGGCCGATCCGGCGTTGCCCGACGGCGAGCACGAGGGCCTGCTCGTCCGCTATCACGATCTCTCCGACTTCCTCCGCCGCGAGGAGGGCCACAGCGTCGAGCTTCGCGTCACGCAGGTCCTCACAGGGCTCGGGTTCTCGCGCAACGACTTCGACAAGCCCACCCAGAGCTTCTCGGGCGGCTGGCAGATGCGCGTTGCGCTCGCGAAGCTGCTGCTCGGCCGGCCGACGCTGCTCCTGCTCGACGAGCCGACCAACCACCTCGATCTCGACGCCCGCAACTGGCTCGAGAGCTATCTCACCGCCTATCCGTACGCCATCATCCTCGTCTCGCACGATCGCTTCTTCCTCGACGCGGTCGTGACGCGCATCGCGGATCTATCGCTACGCACGATCACCGACTACGTCGGCACGTACTCGCGGTATCTCGTCCAGCGTGAGGCCGAGCTCACGCAGCTCCGCAAAGCCAAGCAGGATCAGGACGACGAGATCGCGCGCATGAAGGCGTTCATCGATCGGTTCCGGTACCAGGCGACCAAGGCCGCACAGGTGCAGAGCCGCATCAAGCTGCTCGACAAGATCGTGCCGATCGAAGTGCCGCCCGAACGGCACCGGGTGCACTTCACGTTTCCCGCGTGTCCGAAGAGCGGCCGATCGGTCCTCACGCTCGAGGACGTCCACAAGCGCTACGGCGATCACGTCGTCTTCGATCGCGTCGGATTGAACGTCGAGCGCGGCGACCGCATCGCGATCGTGGCGCCGAACGGCGCCGGCAAGTCGACGCTGATGCGGATGCTCGCCGGGACCGAAGCGCCCGATCGCGGCACGCGTCGCGAAGGGCACCAGGTCGTCATGCAGTACTTCGCGCAGGACGAAGCGAACCGGCTCGATCCGGCGAAGACCGTGTACGAAGTGATGCAGGCCGATTCGCCCGTCGGCATGGTGCCGGCCATTCGCAACATCCTCGGCGGCTTCCTGTTCGCGGGCGACGACATCTACAAGAAGGCGGGCGTGCTCTCGGGTGGCGAGCGCACGCGGCTGGCCGTCGCGCGAATGCTGCTCCGGCCGGCCAACACGCTGCTGCTCGACGAGCCGACCAATCACCTCGACCTCGACTCGAAGGACGTCTTGCTCGACGCGCTCGCGGACTTCGGCGGCACGTTGATCTTCGTCTCGCACGACCGCTACTTCGTCGACCGCCTGGCGACGAAGATCGTGAGCGTCGGGGGCGGCGATCTCGAGGTGTACCCGGGCACGTACGAAGAGTTCCTGTGGAGCCAGGCGCGCCGCGCCGAGGCCGGCGCGGCGCGCGCG
>DASZOV010000027.1:0-12752 GCA_035550595.1 Vicinamibacterales bacterium | reverse complement strand
CGGCGCGCGGTGCAGTACGTGGAAATCGTCGACGGCCTCAAGGAAGGCGACGAGGTCATCCTGTCCGACATGTCGCAATACGACGCGTTCAATCGCGTGCGGCTGAACTAGGCTCTAGGCTCGCGGCCTTCAGAGGGAGTGCCCATGACCAGCAGTGAGACGCTCATCCAGCTCGACGGCGTGACGAAGGTGTTCTACACGGACGAGGTCGAGACGCACGCCCTCGCCGGCATCCATCTGGAAATCCAGCGCGGCGAGTACATCTCGATCGCGGGGCCGTCGGGCTGCGGCAAGTCGACGCTGCTCTCGATCCTCGGCCTGCTCGACACACCGAGCGAAGGCGGGTACACGCTCAACGGACGCGCCGTCGCCGACCTGCCGCTCTCGGAACGCGCGCGCGTGCGCAACCGCGAGATCGGGTTCATCTTCCAGAGCTTCAACCTCATCGGCGATCTCACGGTCTACGAGAACGTCGAGCTGCCGCTCACCTACCGCGGCATGAAGGCGGCCGAGCGCAAGGAACGCGTGATGGCCGGGCTCGAAAAGGTCGGCATGTCGCACCGCGCCAAGCACCTGCCCAGCCAGCTCTCGGGCGGCCAGCAGCAGCGCGTAGCCGTCGCGCGCGCCGTGTCCGGGTCGCCCTCGATCCTGCTCGCCGACGAGCCGACCGGGAACCTCGATTCGAAGAACGGCGAAGCCGTGATGGATCTGCTCCGCGAACTGCACAGCGAGGGCGCGACGATCTGCATGGTCACGCACGATCCGCGCTACGCGAAGATCGCCGAGCGTTCCATCCACCTCTTCGATGGACGCATCGTCGAGGAAGACGCCGCGCACGTCGGGCTGAAGGATCTCGAGGAGAGCGGCTTCCACCTGGGGAACTGAACGCGGGGCATCACGGCGATCCGGGCCGGCACGGGGGCCGGCCCCTACGCGTCGCTTCACATCGGGTGGGCACGGCGGCTTGGCTCTACAGGTCCGGGCTGGTTCGTCACCGCGCGATCGTTCGCATCACGCCAATTCTGTAGGGGCGGCCCCCCGTGGCCGCCCGCGCCCTTCGTGTCCCATCCATCAATGCTTTCCGCCGCCCGTACGCTCGTGAGACGATAGCGGGCTGGCGCGCCCGAGCCGATCGGCTGTGACGGCACGCGCGCCGGAAAGACGGAGGACTCCGCGTGACAGAACGGCATGTGCTCGAAGCATTTCGATTGAACGGGCGCGTCGCCCTGATTACCGGCGGCGGCCGCGGACTGGGACGCGTCATCGCCGACGCATTCGCTCAGGCGGGCGCCGACATCGCGCTCGCCAGCCGATCGCGCGCCAGCCTGGACGAGGCGGTCGCCGAGATCGCCGCCGCCACCGGACGCCGCGTGCAGGGCTTGACCGCCGACGTGACGTCGCCGGGCGACGTCGACCGGCTCGTCGCCGACGTCGAGCGCTCGCTCGGCCCCATCGACATCCTGGTCAACAACGCGGGCACGAACATCCGCGGCTCGGTCACCGATCTCAGCGAGACGGACTGGGACACGGTCATCGACACGAACCTGAAGGGACCGTTCCTCTGCGCGCGCGCCGTCGGACCGAAGATGGCCAAGCGTGGCTGGGGACGCATCGTCAACCTCGCGTCCGTACTCGCGCACATCGCGCTCGCCGGCCGCGCGCCCTACTGCTCGTCGAAGTCGGGCGTCGAAGGCCTCACCCGCGTGCTCGCGCTCGAGTTCGCCGGCAGCGGCGTGACGGTCAACGCGATCTGCCCGGGCGTGTTCGCGACCGAGATGAACCGGCCGCTCATCGAGGATCCCGTGAAGTACAAGGAGTTCGTCGCGAAGGTCCCGATGGGTCGCTGGGGCGAACTGCACGAGCTCGGTGGCGTCGCGCTTTTCCTCGCCTCGGACGCCTCGTCGTACATGACCGGCACGTCGCTCGTCATCGACGGCGGCTGGTCGGTGTGGTAAAGCCCGAGAGAAAAGCCGAGTCGGTTCCAGGTTCCAGGTTCCAGGTTCCGTGTTTCGTGTTTCGTGTTTCGTGGTGCTAGGAGGCGCCCGGCGGGGACTGACGGCCCCGCCGGGCGCATCTTTTTTTTGTGGAGCCCTGGGCCTTCAGGCCCAGGGACTCTTGGACAATGCGAACCGCGCGCCTCAAGCGGCGACGGCTTCTGCTTCGGGCTGCTCGATCGGCGTGTGTGGATCGAGGAACAGCCAGCACACCGCGCCGAGCATGTAGATCGCGGCCGAGACGTAGAGCGCGAGCGTCCAGTCCTGCCCCGTCCACTTCAACAGAAACCCGACGAACGCCGATGACGACGCGCCGGCGATGCCGCCGACCATGTTCATCGCGCCCGACACCGTTCCCGCGTAGCGACCGCCCACGTCCATCGTGCCTGCCCACGCCGGTGGCATGACGAAGTCGTTGAAGAAGCCGGCCATGCCCAGCACGAACATCGCCTGCACCGGGTCGTAGACGCGGGTGAACACGACAATCGAGAGCGACGCGCCGATGAAACCCGTAATGGCGACGATGCGGCGAGCCATGATGACGCTACCGAGCCGCTGCGCCAGCCGCGGCCCGACGAAACCGGACACCAGGCAGCCGACGCCGCCGAGCAGCAGCGGTAATCCGGTCAAGAGCGCGAGCAGCAGCGCGTTCATCTGGAGCGTCGTCTGGCGCGCTTCGCGCAGATACGTCGGCAGCCACGTGACGTAGAACCACCAGCCATAGGCGAGACACGCGTACTGCGCGCAGAGCAGCAGGACCGAGGCGTGGCTCACGAGCTGACGGAAGGGAAAGCCGTGGACCGCGGCCGTCTCGCGCGGAGGCGGCAGGAGCGCGAGTTCGGCGGCATTGACGGCCGGGTGCTTGCTCGGGTCGTCGCGATACCAGCGATAGAACGAGATCGCCCAGGCCACGCCGAGCAGCCCGAAGAGCGCGAAGGCGACACGCCAGGACAGGTGGACGTACTGCAGCAGCCAGATGAGGAGCAGCGGCGTCAGCGCGCCTCCCCACCGGCTCGCGAGCCACAGGCGCGCCTGCGCGCGTTCGCGTTCCTGTTTGGGCAGCCACGTGGCGAGCACGCGCGTGAGGTTCGGAAAGGCGCCCGCTTCGCCGACGCCGAAGAGCGTCTGCGAGATGAGGAGCGACGTCCAGTTCCAGACGAGGCCCGTGGCAGCCGTGAAGCACGACCACCAGATGACGATGCGCATGAGCACGCGACGCGGTCCCATGCGATCGCCCAGCCAGCCGCCGGGGATCTCGAACATCGCGTACGCCCAGCCGAACGCGCTGAAGATCAGGCCCTTCTCGATGGCCGTCAGGCCGATGTCGTTGCTGATGAACGGCATCGCCTGCGACAGGGTCACGCGGTCGATGTACATGATGACGGCCAGCGCGAGCGCCAGCCGCGCGGTGACCGCGCGCGCGTTCGTCGGCGCGCCAAGGCCGGTCGTCTGGCCTGTCCGGGAGGATGTTGCCATGCGCCTTCCTCTTTCGTCCGCCGCGCGTCACGGCGCCGCCCGGGCCCGGACGGCCCGGCCACGAACATGCCGCTCGTCCGCGCGGACGGGTAACACTAACAGGTGCGCCAACGACGGGCAACCAGGATGCGCCGCGGCGGACTTTGCGAGTACACTGTGATGTTGGCGGCCGCGCATCGTGCATTCTCGAGCGCGGCACGCGATCCTCGCGTGCGAGTCCCATGAGTCACGACAAGCAGTCACGTTCCTTCCGATCATCCGCCTGGTTCAGCAAGCCTGACAAAGACGGCTTCATCCACCGCAGTTGGATGCGCAATCAGGGCCTGCCGGCCGACGTCTTCGACGGCCGGCCGGTCATCGGCATCTGCAACACGTGGTCGGAGCTGACGCCGTGCAACGCGCACTTCCGCGTCATCGCGGAGCACGTGAAGCGTGGTGTCTGGGAAGCCGGCGGCCTGCCCGTCGAGTTCCCGGTCACGTCGACGGGCGAATCGAACATGCGCCCCACGGCGATGCTCTTCCGCAACCTCGTGAGCATGGACGTCGAAGAATCGATCCGCGCGAATCCGATCGACGGCGTCGTTCTCCTGTGCGGCTGCGACAAGACGACGCCATCGCTCATCATGGGCGCGTCCAGTTGCGACATTCCCGCGCTCGTCGTCTCGGGCGGGCCAATGCTGAACGGCAAGTACCGCGGCCAGGACATTGGGTCGGGCACCGACGTCTGGCGCTTCAGCGAGGACGTCAAAGCTGGCCGCATGTCGCTCCAGGAGTTCAGCGACGCCGAAGGCTGCATGTCGCGATCGGCCGGCCACTGCATGGTCATGGGCACGGCCTCGACGATGGCGTCGATGGTCGAGGCGCTGGGCCTGGGCCTGCCGCAGAACGCCGCGATCCCCGCCGTCGACTCGCGCCGCTACGCGCTCGCGCACGTCGCCGGCCGGCGCATCGTCTCGATGGTGCACGACGACGTGCGGATCTCGCGCATCCTGACGCGCGAGGCATTCGAGAACGCGATTCGCGTGAACGGCGCCATCGGCGGATCGACCAACGCGGTCATCCATCTCATCGCGATGGCTGGCCGGCTCGGCGTGCCGTTGTCGCTCGACGACTGGGACACGCTCGGCCGATCGGTGCCGACGCTCGTCGATCTCAAGCCATCGGGCCAGTACCTGATGGAGGACTTCTACTACGCGGGCGGCCTGCCGGCCGTGATGCGCACGCTCGCCGAGCACGGGCTCCTGCACAAGGACGCGCTCACGGTCAGCGGCGAGACCGTGTGGGAGAACGTGCGCGAGGCGCCGAACTGGAACACGGAAGTCATCCGGCCCATCGACCGCCCGATCGTCGCGCACGGCGGCATCGCCGTGCTCAAGGGCAATCTCGCGCCGTCGGGCGCCGTGCTGAAGCCGTCGGCGGCCTCGCCCGCGCTCATGAAGCACCGCGGACGCGCCGTCGTCTTCGAGACGATCGAGCACTACAAGCAACGGATTGCCGATCCCAAGCTCGACGTCGATGCCTCGTGCGTGCTCGTGCTGAAGAACTGCGGGCCGCGCGGATATCCGGGCATGGCCGAGGTCGGCAACATGGGCCTGCCGCCGGCGCTCCTCAAGCAGGGCGTCACCGACATGGTGCGCATCTCGGACGCGCGTATGAGTGGCACGGCGTACGGCACGGTCGTGCTGCACGTGACGCCGGAAGCTGCCGTCGGCGGACCGCTCGCACTCGTCCAGGACGGCGACATGATCGAGCTCGACGTCGAGGCGCGCCGCCTGCACCTCGACGTCTCGGATGAAGAACTCGAACGGCGCCGAGCGGCGTGGACGGCTCCGCCGCCGGCCAGCGAGACAGGCTACGTGCGGCTGTACGTCGATCACGTGCAGCAGGCCGACCGCGGCGCGGACTTCGATTTTCTCGTCGGGTGTCGCGGTCTCACCGTGACCCGTGAATCGCACTAGCCAGCGTGCCAGTCAGTTAAGGAGCAACTCGTGACCACATTCGATCTCAAGGGGCGCACGGCCGTCGTGACGGGCGCCGCACAGGGCTTCGGCCGCGCCATCGCGGAACGTTTCCTCCAGTCGGGCGCCGACGTCTCGCTGTGGGACATGGACGCCGACACGCTGGCGTCCACGGCGCGCGAGCTCGCCTCGATGGGCAAGGTCTCGACGGCCGTCGTCGACGTGTCGAGCCTCGAACAGGTCGAAGCGGCCACGGCCGCGACCATCAAAGCGTCCTCGAAGATCGACATCCTCGTCGCCAACGCCGGCATCGCTGGGCCGAACCACACGGCGTGGACCTATCCGGTCGACGCGTGGCGGCAGGTCGTCGAGATCAATCTCTTCGGCGTCTACTACTGCTGCCGGACGATCATCCCGCACATGCTCGAGCGCAAGTACGGCCGCATCGTGAACATCGCGTCGGTGGCCGGCAAGGAAGGCAATCCGAACGCCTCGGCCTACAGCTCGGCCAAGAGCGGCGTCATCGCGCTGACCAAGTCGCTCGGCAAGGAGCTCGCGAAAGAAAACATCGCGGTCAACGTCGTGACGCCGGCCGCGGCCAAGACGCGCATCTTCGACCAGATGACGCCCGAGTTCCACCAGTTCATGCTGTCGAAGATCCCGCGCGGCCGCTTCCTCGAAATCCAGGAACTGGCGGCGCTCGTCACCTGGCTTTCGACCGAAGAGAACTCATTCTCCACCGGCTCGGTGTTCGACATCAGCGGCGGACGGTCTACGTACTGAAAAGCACGTGTCAACTTCGAACTTTGAACTTCGAACTTCGAAACCTTGAGCGAGGTCGCGCCGAAGGCGCCTCGTTCGTTCGAAGTTCAAAGTTCGAAGTTCGAAGTTGACAAGCATCTTTTATTTCGTTTCCCGGAGCGCACCTCTCATGAAACTGCTTCGCTATGGCAATCCTGGCCAGGAGAAACCCGGTCTGCTGCACGATGGTCAGATCCGCGATCTCTCGGGTCATATCTCCGACATCGCCGGTGACGTGCTCGTGCCGGCCGGCCTCGATCGGCTGCGGGCGCTCGATCCGGCGTCGCTGCCGCTCGTGCCCGGCTCGCCGCGCCTCGGTCCCTGCGTCGGCGACGTCGGCAAGTTCCTCTGCATCGGCCTCAACTACTCGGATCACGCGGCCGAGTCCGGCATGGCCGTCCCTACCGAGCCGATCGTCTTCATGAAGGCGAGCTCCGCGATCGTCGGGCCGAACGACGACATCGAGATTCCGAAAGGCTCGGCCAAGACGGACTGGGAAGTCGAGCTCGGCGTCGTGATCGGCCGCAAGGCCAAGCACGTGTCCGAAGCCGACGCGCTGTCCCACGTGGCCGGTTACTGCGTCGTCCACGACGTGTCGGAGCGCGCGTTCCAGCTCGAGCGCGCCGGCCAGTGGGTGAAGGGCAAGAGCTGCGACACGTTCGGCCCGATCGGTCCATGGCTCGTCACGTCCGATGAAGTGCCCGATCCGCAGAACCTGCCGCTGTGGCTCGAAGTCGACAGCAAGCGCTACCAGAACGGGACGACGAAGACGATGGTCTTCGGCGTCGCGCGACTCGTGAGCTACCTCAGCGACTTCATGAGCCTGCTGCCGGGTGACATCATCTCGACGGGCACGCCTCCAGGTGTCGGCATGGGCCAGAAGCCGCCGATCTTCCTGCGCGCGGGCCAGCGCATCCGCCTCGGCGTCGAGGGCCTCGGCGAACAGCAGCAGCGCACGGTCGCCTACAAAGCCTGACGGCGCGTTCGCGTCACCTGGCCGCGGCGGCGCTCCCGTGCGACGATGCAGGGAGCGCCGCCGTTCGGCCGCATCGATCGTCATGAGCTCTGCCCTTTCCCTCGCTCCCCTGCTCGCCGGCATCGTCGGCGAGTCGAACGTCCTCACGGCGGCCGAGGATCTCGTCCCGTACGGTTTCGACGGTACCGCGGCGCTTCGCCAGCGGCCCGCCGCCGTCGTCTTTCCGACGACGACGGCGCAGGTCGCCGAGTGCGTGCGGCTCGCCATCCAGGCGTCAGTCCCCATCGTCACGCGCGGATCGGGAACGGGGCTGAGCGGCGGCAGCGTGCCGGCCGCCGAGTCGCTCGTGCTGTGCCTCGCGCGCATGAACACGATTCTCGATCTCGATCTCGAGAACCTCACGCTCCGCGCGCAAGCGGGCGTCGTCACGCAGACGATCGATCAGACGGTTGCGCAGCACGGTTTGCTCTATCCGCCCGATCCCGGATCGATGCGCATCAGCACGATCGGCGGGAACGTCGCGGAGAACTCCGGCGGCCTGCGCGGCCTGAAGTACGGCGTCACGCGCGACTACGTCATGGCCATCGAGACGGTGCTCGCCGACGGCCGCATCGCGCGCTTCGGTAGCGCGTGCGTGAAGGACGTCGCCGGGTACTCGCTGAAGGATCTCTTCATCGGATCGGAAGGCACGCTCGGCGTCATCACCGAGGTGCTGCTGAAGCTCGTCCCGCGTCCGGCCGCGCGCCAGACGATGCTCGCGCTCTACGACGACATCGAGGCCGCGGCGTCGACGGTATCGGCGATCATCGCGGCGCGGATCATTCCCTGCACGCTCGAGTTCCTCGATCACATGACGGCGCTCTGCGTGGAGGACTACGCGCACGTGGGCCTGCCGACCGACTGCGCCGCCGTGCTCTTGATGGAGACCGACGGGCACCCAGCGGCCGTCGCCGACGAGGCTGCGAAGATGGCGGCCATCGCGCGGGAGCACGGCGCGCGCGAGGTGCGCACGGCGCGTGACGAGGCGGAAGCGCTCGGCCTCGCCGCAGCGCGGCGCAACGCGTTCTCCGCGCTCGCGCGACGCCGGCCGACGACCATCCTCGAGGACGTGACCGTACCGCGCAACAAGCTCGCGACAATGGTGACGTTCATCGCCGAGACCGCCGAGGCACACCATCTCGAGGTCGGCACGTTCGGCCACATGGGCGACGGCAATCTGCACCCTACGTTTCTCACCGACGAACGCGATGCGGATGCCATGGCGCGCGTCCATCACGCGCTCGACGCCATCGTCACGCGCACGCTCGAGCTCGGCGGGACGATCACCGGCGAACATGGCGTCGGCCTGGCCAAGAAGCCGTGGCTCCGCCGGCAAATGGGCGACGACAGCTTCGAGGTGATGCGGCAGGTCAAGCACGCGCTCGACCCCAACGGCCTGCTGAACCCGGGCAAGATGTTCGACTGACGGCCATGGCCGACACCCTGCAGACGCTCGACTACGCGGTCCTGCAGCAGTGCATGCACTGCGGCATGTGCCTGCCGACGTGCCCGACGTATGACGCGACGAAACACGAGCGCAACAGCCCGCGCGGCCGTATCGCGCTCATGCGCGCGATTGCCGACGGCGACCTGGCCGTCTCGCAGGCCTTCGCCGACGAGATGAGCTACTGCCTCGGCTGCCTTGCCTGCCAGACGGCGTGTCCGGCCGGGGTGAACTACGCGGAGCTGTTCGAGACGGCGCGCAGCACGATCGAATGTGCGCACGCGCAGCCGGGCGCCGCGCGCAGTTTCTGGCGCTGGCTCACGCTGCGGCTGATCTTCACGCGGCCGCGGGTCCTGCGTGCGGCCGGGCTCGGACTGCGTGTCTATCAGCGTACGGGGCTGCAGACGTTCGCGCGCCGCACGCGGCTCACGCGCCTTCTGCCGCCAGCCGTCCGCCGCGTCGAGCCACAGGCGCCGCCCATCGCCGGCGCGTTCTCGAACCGATTGATCGCCGCGCACGAGACGCCGACGGGCGAAGCACGCTATCGCGTCGCGCTCCTCACGGGCTGTATCCAGGATCTCGTCTTCTCGGACGTCAACCGTGACACGGCCGACGTGCTGCTCGCCAACGGCTGCGCCGTCGACACGCCGCCCGTGCAGCCCTGCTGCGGGTCGCTCCACGCGCACAACGGCGAGCTGGATCTGGCGCGCGGGCTCGCGCGGCGGATGATCGACCTGCTGCCGCCCGATCGCTACGACGCCATCATCAGCAACGCCGGCGGCTGCGGCTCGCATCTCCGGCACTACGGCTCGCTGCTCGCTGACGATCCCGTCTACCGCGATCGCGCGCGACTGTGGGACACGAAGCTCCGCGATGTCCAGGAGTGGCTCGCGAGCATCCGCCCGCGCGCGCCGAAGGCCGCGCCTTTCGACGAGCCCGTCACGCTGACCTACCACGAGTCCTGCCACCTCGTGCACGGGCAGAAGATCTCGCGCCAGCCGCGTGAGCTGCTGCGCTTGTTACCGGGTGTGTCGTTCGTCGAGCTCCCCGAGTCGTCGTGGTGCTGCGGCAGCGCCGGCGTCTACGCGATCACGCAGCCGGATCAAGCCGAGGCCCTGATGCGCCGCAAGACCGCCAACATCGGATCGACCGGTGCGGCCGTCGTCGCGACCGCCAATCCCGGCTGCCACCTGCAGATCGTGCGCGGCCTCCGCGAAGCCGGCGGCTCAGCCATCGTCCTGCACCCGATGTCGCTCCTCGCGCGCGCGTATAGGAACGAACGCGGCTGACCACGCGAAGGCGCGAAGACGATCACCGCCTTCCATTCCGTAGGGGCGGCCCCCCGTGGCCGCCCGGGCGTGGCAGCTTCGCGCGAAGGCGCGAAGATCGCGAAGACATAGGCGTGTTTCGAAGAAGATGCGCCGAAGGCGCGCCTTTCGTTCGAAGTTCGAAGTTTTGAAACGAGAACGGGCGGGCCGCACGACGTGCGGCCCGCCCGTTTCTTTCGTGAAACGCGTGTCGGCGTCAGTTGCCGGCTGGCGCGCCGGCCGGGGCGGCGGGACCGCCGCCGCGGTTCATGCCGCGGCCGCCGCCCATGCCGCGACCCGGGCCGCCGCGGCCCATGCCACGACCGCCGCGTCCGAAGGCGCCGCCCTGGCGCGCGGGGCGCGCGTTGACGAGCGAGTCCACCGGCGCGTGCGCCGCCCACGCGATGCCGCGCAGGAGCATCGGCTGGATGTGCGGATCCGAGAAGTTCTTGTACTCGTGACCCTGCATCCAGACGAACGCGCGGTACGGCTGGCCGCCGAAGATCGTCCGCTCGTAGGTCCAGATCTGCGGGACGATTTCACCGGCGTGCGTGCCGGCGCTCGGCGTCGCCGCGATCTTGGCCGTCGCAAGCACGTTGAACCGCGTGCCGCGCTCCTCGGGCGCCCAGGTCATGAGGAAGAACGCCTCGTCCTGGATCGTGATGTCCGACATGCTCTTCATGATCGGATTCGACGGATCCTTGACCGTGTACGGGATCTCGGCGTCGAGCGTGTAGTTCACTTCGCCGTGCTTCTTCGCACCACCGACGATCGTGGCGAACCACGCCGGATCATCGCCGCACAGCGTGTCGTGGAACGTGACGATGCCGCCGCCGCGCTTGAGGTAGTTCTCGAGCACCGCGCGCTCGCCAGGCAACATCGTCGCGGCGTCGCCCTTGTACATCACCAGCACGTCGACGCCCGACAGCTCCTCGGTCGACGGCATGTGCAGACCGCCGTCGACGACGGCGCCGTGCTCGGTGAGCAGCTTGCTCCAGTCGGCCAGGAACTGCGGATAGTCGTGCTGCCCGGGTCCGTGCGACTTCAGGCCCGCGCGAATGTACACGTGAATCGGCCGCATCTCGTTCGCGGCCGCG
Organism: Vicinamibacterales bacterium; assembly: GCA_035550595.1. GTDB lineage: Bacteria > Acidobacteriota > Vicinamibacteria > Vicinamibacterales > SCN-69-37 > CALFMR01. The sequence continues at coordinate 1,660 of DASZOV010000027.1, read as the reverse complement.
GTCGCTGCCGCCGCTCCGCCCTCGGGCGCGGCCGGCGCCTGCTGAGCCGCGACTGGCGCCATGAACGCCGCCGCGAAGATTCCCACGAGTCCGATCAAACATCTCCTCAATGACATGACTGAACGCTCCTCCCCCCGTCCCGGGTACCTGTCAATCGTCGCGCCCTGCTCGCGCGCTTACCGTGCTGTCCGCGCCTCGTATGTCTTCGTGAAATCGATGCGGGGATTCGTGACGGTGAAATGCCCGTCCGGATACGCCGACACCTTGATCCAATAAGCCGGCGAGTGTCCCGTGCTCGCGCCGCCGAATCCACCGCCGCGGCGTCCACCACCAGGCCCGCCGGGCCCACCCTGTCCACGCCCCATCGCCGGCCCCGCACCAGGCGCGCCAGGCGCACCCTGTGCTGGCGCTCCCGCTGCCGGGCCTCCAGCCGGAGGCGCCCCCGCCGGCGCACCGCCGCCCGGCGCCATCGCCGGACCGCCCGCGCGACGGCCACCGAATCCGCCGCGTCCGCGAGGCGGCGCTGTCAGGATGTTCGCAATCGTCTGGTTGTCATCGACGTTCGCGATGAAGACGCCCGCGGGGTTGTGCTCGATGCCGCCCGTATAGGACCAGTGCGACAGCCACAGATTCTCGAGACCGGGCGACGACTCGAGCGTCGGGAACGTCGTCCCCGATCCGCCCTTGCGCGTGCCGTTGTTCATGATGGCGACGCGCGGCCGCAGCGCGTGCACGAGCGTCGGCGACCCGGACCAGTCGAGCCCGTGGTGCGACACCATGTAGATGTCGACCGTCCCGATCGGATTGTTCGGGCACATCAACTCCTGCTCCTTGTTCCAGAGCAGGTCGCCGAGGTCGATGAGCTTGAAGTTGCCGAGCATGACGACGCTGCCGACCGACTGCGCGTTTTCCGGATCGTTCGTGATGTCTTTCGGCGTGAAGCTCGCGCACTCGGGATTCGGCTGGCCGCCGCCGGGCAGCGCGGTCTTGATGACCTGTCCGGCCGAGGTCACGATGCGCCAGTCGACGCCGGTGATCGGCAGCCGATCGCCCGGCTTGACGACGATGTGGTGCCCCTTCGCGTAGAGGCTGGCCCACAACTGCTGAAAGCCCTGCACCTGCTCGCGCGGTTCGACGGTCGGCCCGTGGTCGACGAAGTTCTTGATGGGAATCCGCTGCGCCAGCGCCTCGACGCCGCCCACGTGATCGACGTGGTAGTGCGTCAGCAGCAGATAGTCGAGCTGAGTGACCCCGGCCGCATGGATCGCTTCCATGATGCGATCGGTGTCACGCCCGCCGGGATTGCCCGCGTCGAGCAGCAGCGACTGCCCCGTCGGCGTGACGTAGAGCGCGGACTTGCCGCCCTCGGTGTCGATCACGTAGACGTCCAGGGGCTTGTTCGGCGCCTGCGCGCGCACCATCGGTGCGACGGCGCCGAGCGCCAGGGCGAGGAGAGCGGCCATCGTTACACGCATGTCGAAATCCTTCCGAATCGAAACGAACGGCGGACGCGTCAGAACCCGCGCGGCCGGACCCAGAAACTCTCCGTCCAGGTCCCGCGCGCCGGCACGGACTGCAGATCCGCATAGAGTCCCTTGTGTGCGAGGTTCAGCGCATCGGTAATCGCGGCCATGGGCTCGAAGCAAATGAAGTTGGGCGG
>DASZOV010000026.1:0-34198 GCA_035550595.1 Vicinamibacterales bacterium | reverse complement strand
CTCAGCGCGCGCACCCTGCGCGCGGCTTCGGGCCTGTCCTCTTACTTTATGCACACCGCCAGCAAATGCCACCCGAACCTTCGCACCCAGGCTCGCGGCAGCGCGTTGAACGTGCCGACGAATGCCGCGTTGTAGACGGCGCCTTTCCAGCCTTTGTGCAGCCGGCTCTTGACCGGGAAGCGTTCGGGGATGAGCTCGACCTTGGCGAAGGGCGCGACGAGGGCGCGGAGCTCGGCGGCCGAGTAGCGGCGCAGCACGGGCGCGTCCTCGTGTTCGAGCGGGGTCCGCATGACCTTCGACAGCGCGTTCAGCCACGAGATGCGGTTGTACACCTGGAAGACGGCCGTTCCGCCCGGCCGCAGGACGCGGTAGCATTCGGCCACCGCGCGGCGGTCATCGGCGGCATACTGCACGAGACCGTGCGCATAGACGAAGTCGACCGACTCGGACGCGAGTGGCAGCGATTCGGCGTCGCCGACGACGAGCGCGGCGATCAGGCTCTGCGCGGTAAGGTTCTTTGCCGCCAGCTCGATCGCGCGTTCCGAGAGATCCAGGCCGATGACGCGCGCGCCGCCGCGCGCGAAGCGCACGACTTCGACGCCCGCGCCGCAGCCGGCGTCGAGAACCGTCCGTCCGCGCCAGCCGTCGAAGTCGACGAGGCGCAGCAGATGGTGCAGCTTCTCGAAGTGATACGCGTCGAGATCGGCGAAGAAGCCCGGCGTGCCCGGCGCGTGGCTCGTGACGTCGAGGTCGTGGATGTGCGCGTCCCAGTAGCGGCGGACGTCGGCGCTCGAAGGCGTGGACACCGGCCGACATAGTATCAAGCGCCTATGCCGAACGAGCCTTCCCTCCCCTCGCCTCGTCTCGCGCGCGATCCCGCGGCCGTGGCCGCCGCGCGCTACGACCTGGTCGTCGTCGGCGGCGGTATCCACGGGTTGTTCGCGGCCTACGACGCCGCGAGCCGCGGGCTGTCGGTCGCGCTCGTCGAGCGAGGCGATTTTGGATCGGGCCTGTCGGCCAATCACCAGCGCACGATCCACGGCGGCCTCCGCGCGCTCGAGTCCGGCCGGTTCGGCAAGACGCGGCGACAGATTGCCGAGCGCCGCACGTGGGCCCTCATTGCGCCGCACTTCATCCGCCCGCTGCCGTTCCTCGTCGGCACCTATCGCTTCAGCAAGCGATCGCGTCTCGCCCTCCGCACCGGTTTCCGCGTGTACGACTGGCTCGGCCGATCACGCAACGCGGGCGTTGTGCCGGAACTGCACCTGCCGCGCACACGACTCGAATCGGCGGCGACGACGAGAGGGTTGTTTCCGGGCGTTCGGGAGGCGGGCCTGACGGGCGGCGCGGTCTGGTACGACTACCAGATGGTCCATCCCGATCGCCTCGTTTGGGGTGTGGCGCTCGCCGCGGCCCGGTCTGGCGCGCGGCTCCTCAACTACGCGGAAGTCACGGCGCTCGCGAAGGACGGCGCGCGCGTGGCGGGTGTGCGCGTGAAGGATCGGCTGACGGGCGAGATGTTCGACATCGAAGCCGCGGTGACGCTGGTCGCGGCGGGCGCGGGGATGGGCACGGTCCTCACCGACGTCGGCGGACCGCCAGCGCCGCCGCTCGTGCGCGCGATGAACCTGCTCGTTGATCGACCAGCGCGCGACATCGCGGTGGCCGCGCGCGGACCATCGGGCCGGATGCTGACCGCCGTGCCCTGGCGCGAGCGCGCTCTCGTCGGCACCTTCCAGTCCGATGCGCCCGTCGAGCCTGGCACGCGATGGTCATCCGCCGACGTTGACGCCGCGCTCGCCGACGCCAACGCGACATTTCCATCCCTCAATGCCGATCGCGCGAGCGTACGTGTCGTCCATCACGGCCTCGTGCCCGCGTCGGTGCGCAACGGCCGCGCCGATCTGCTCGCCGACCCGCGCGTCACGGCCTATCGCCGTCACGGCGTGCCCGGGCTCGTCGGCGTCGTTGGGACGAAGTTCACGACCGCGCGTCGCACGGCGGAGATCGCGATCGACGAGGTGCAGCGTGAGCTCGGGGGCAAACGATCGCGATCGGTGACGGCCGCGCGTCCACTGCCTCACGCGGACATCGCCGACGTCGAGGGCCGGCTCGTCGAGACGCTGCGCGAGATCGGCGCGTCGGTCGACGCCGACGTGTTGGCGCATCTCGAGAGCTGGTACGGAACCGAAGCGCCAGCCGTAGTGCGCTACTCTGCCGCCTGCCAAGGCCTCGGCCGGCTCTCGCCGGAGCACGCCATCCTCGATGGCGAGATCGCCTACGCCGTCACCGAGGCGTGCGCGGTGAAGTTGGACGACGCGGTCCGCCGCCGCACGGCGTTGGGATCGGCCGGTGATCCAGGCCGCGCCGCGCTTGAACGCGCGGCGGACATCATGGGGGCGACATTGGGGTGGTCTGGGGAAAGACGTGCAGCGGAGATGACGGAAACACTGGTCAACTTCGAACTTTGAACTTCGAACTTCGAATTAGGTGCTCGAGTCCAAAGTGCTCGCCACGCGGGTCAACGACGAGGTCGAATTGTAGGTCGCCGATTTCCAGACACAGTGACGCGCCGAAGGCGCCTCGTCCGTTCGAAGTTCGAAGTTCATAGTTCGAAGTTGACAGCGCGCGCTCCTTCCCGTCGCGCTCTTACTCTCCCGAACAGAACTCATGCGCGCGCACAATCGCCCCACGATCAGGCGCGCCGAGCCATTCGTAAGTCATCGCCGAGATCGCCCAGGCGCCGCCTTCGGCGAAGCTCTGGTCCATCGAGCCGCAAGTGTGTCGATACCCTTCCGCGTGCCGCGCCTCGTGCATGAGGACGGCCGCGAGCTCGACGGGCGTCAAGGTCAGCGACGCCGGGTCGAGCGTGATCTCGCCTTCCGTGCAGCACTGCGCGCGAATCGAGCCGTCGGCCGAGAGTGACTGCACCTTGATGCCGGTGACACCCGTGTGCGCCCACCAATCCGCGCCGGATCCGCCGGTCCACGGCAACGGCTTCGACGTCGTGAGGATGAGGTTCAGCGCGGCTTCGATGTGCGGATCCGAGGACTGCGTGGGCGCGGGCGCAGACGGCGCGGGTGCGAGCGGACTCACGGCGCAGCCCGTCAACGCGACGCTGACGACAATGGTGAGTGCGAAGCGTGCGACGCGGGAGCGCCAGGCAAGATCCGCGGCGCGACTCGCGCGAAGTCGCGAACACGCGAAGTGGAGCCCTGGGCCTCTTCCGTGGAGCCCTAGGCCTTCAGGCCCAGGGGAACCCGGAACCCCCGTATTTGAAAGGTGAAATCTGGAAATGATCTCGTCCATGCCTGACCGCTGCTGGGAAGCGGCGGGCGTAGCCGGACGTGCACAGGAGCCCGCCAACGCGGTTGGGAGGAACCGGTTTCGAGTGCGGACTTGCAGGACGAACCGACCGACGCCCGCCGCGAACGAAGGGACTCACGCGCCGGCGAGCGCCGGCGACACACGCGAATCCCAGCGACATCAAAGGCAACGCGTGTGCCGCGCAGGCACGCGGCACGCGGCGATCACGCGATCGCTCGATTTGATCAGGAAATGCAGGAGTTTTCGGCGTCAGGCGCACCCACGTGAACGCGCCGCAGGCGCCACGGAGTCTGCCTCACGGGCGACGTTAGTTGACTAGTCGGAAGGGTCACCCGTCGACGCCGGCTCATCGACCGCTCGTCGTCTACATAGGCCGTGCTTCGATCACCGTGTCGAGCGCGTCGGCACGACGTGCGTCATCTCGAAACCGGCCTTCGCGAAGCGCGCGGCGAATTCGTCGTCTGTGCAGGGCTGCCGGGCGCGTCGCGGCGTAGGATGTCGGCAGCCGGTGTCAAACCAAACGTGCGCGGCGATGCGCAGCGCTCTCGGCCGAACCGCTGCGATTTCCGCGCGATCACAGGTTCTGCAGTGTCTTTGAATAGGTGACCGAGTGAACCAGTCGAGTGCGCGTGACATCTGGCGGCTCGTCCGATCGATCTCGGTGTGGCGAGGTGCGAGGTCGGTGGTCAGGTCGTTCGGCCGGGCCCGTGGCTTTGCCGTGGCGGTGGTCCTGACGGTCGCGCTCGGCATTGGGGCCAACAGCGTCGTCTTCTCGCTGTTCGATCGGCTCCTGTTTCGGCCGCTCCCCTACCGCGAGCCGAACCGCCTCGTTCAGATGTATGCCAGTCCGGACGCCGTCGACGGGTATCGCCTCCTGCCCCTCGCGGTCACGCTCGAACTCGCGCGCGCGGACCATCTCTTCAGTGGCGTAGCGTGGGCAGAGTTCGGTGAAAGAGGCGGCGATCTGGACCCTATGTCGCCAGTGCCCGGCGAGAACCCCCTGCTGTGGCTGACGGGCGTGACGACGAACACGCTGGAGGTGCTGGGCATCCGACCGGTGATCGGCGCGGGGTTCTCAGCGTTTGCGGCGACGCCGCTCGATCGCCCCGTACTGTTGACCTACGACGTGTGGCAGCACCGGTACGGGGGATCGAACGACGTCCTGTCGCTGGCCTGGACGGCTCGCGATCCCGCGCAACACGAGGTGCACTGGCGGGTGGTGGGCGTCTTGCCGGAAGGATTTCTGTTGCCGTCCTCGCGGACGGCAGCGGCAACGTTCGACGGTATTTACGGTGTCGACCCGGGATTCGATCGGCACCCGTCGCTGCAGGCCGTGGGCGTCGCGCCCTTTGCCCGCCTGGCCGCTGGCGTCACGCCGTTCATCGCGAGGGCTCGCGTGGACGCCATCATGGCCTCGAGGTTTCCCGGCTTCGCGTATTCGATGCCTGGGCGCCGACGCGGCCCAATCAGGATGGTGTCCCTTCAGTCCGGATTGTCGACCGTCGCCAGACCCTACGTCTGGCTGGCCGTCGTCGGCGCGTGGGCGGTGCTCGGATCCACCTGTCTCACGCTGGCGCTCCTATTGCTCACGTGGAGCCAGTCGCGCCAGCAGGACGCCGGCATCCGCCTGGCGCTTGGCGCGTCGCCTTGGCAGCTCGTGATCCGCACGCTGGCCGAGTCGATGTTTCTCTGCGGCGTGGGCACGGCCGTCGGCTGGATCATCTACACGTGGGCACGGCCACTGTTCGTGCGTGTGCTGCCGCCGGGGCTTCAGACTTATGCCTCGGGGACGACCGATCCCCGCATCATCACGGTCACCTGCGCGATCGCGCTGGTCAGTGCCGTCATCGCTGGTGTACTGCCCGCAATCCGAACGTCTCGCACGGCGCCTGTGGACGTCCTGCGACCACAGCTCGGCACCCTCGGTTTCGCTCGCCTTGTCGGCGGGTCGGCCTTGTTGGCGTGCCAAGCGGCCTTTGGCCTGATCCTCCTGGTCGGCTCCTTCGCGACCTTGCCGGGCGTCGTTCGGACGCTGTGGAAGCCGCCGGGATTTGACGCGGCCGATCTCTATCTCGTGGACGTCCCGACGTCGAATGACGACACGGCGAGCGACGCGCGGGAGCAGGTGCGACGCGCGCGGGAGGCGGCCGACGTGGCACGGACACTCCCGGGCGTGGTCGCCGCCTCGCTTTCGCGGAAGGATCCGCTCTGGCCAGAAGGGTTTGAAAAGCAGTTTCTCGACAGACAGCCTTTCGCGGGACGAATCCTGCCGGTCGACTGGGACTTCTTCACGATGCTTGGAACGTCTCTGGTGGCGGGTCGGACGTTTTCCCGGGCGGAGGTGGACCAACAAGCGCTCGTGGCGGTCGTCAATGAGTCCGGCGCGCGAATGCTCTCATCAGGGACGTCGTCGGGCGCCATGGTGGGTCGGACGGTGACGACCAACGATGGTCCACGGATGATCGTCGGTGTCGTCGAAGACTTTCGCGTAGGAGCGGACACCGGCATCGCTCCGGCACTCTTTCTACCGCTCAGTGCGAACGAGGCCTACCCGCGCGCGGACGACCCATATCCTTGGGCGTCCTACGCCCTCATCTTGCGAATGGCTCCCGGGCGAGTACCCGACGTCACGCTTCTGTCGGATCAACTGCGCAAACGCCCCTGGGCGCTTCAACGGTGGGTTGGCGCGCGGCGCGAGTCCGTGGCGGACAAGCTGGGGATTGAGTTCGGTCCCCCACGTCTCCTCGCGTTGGTCTTTGGGACCTTTGGGGGCATTACGCTCGTGCTCGCGGTCATCGCCATCTACGGCCTCGCGAGCTTCGAGATTGGGCGTCGACGTGAAGAGATGACCATCCGCCTCGCCTTGGGAGCGTCGCCGCACGGTCTCCGACGACGCCTGGCCATCGTCACGGTCCGACCCGTCGTCGTCGGTCTCCTGGCCGCATTACCCGTGAGCTGGCTGTTGACGTGGCTGCTGGCGCGATCGGTTCCCGCGGTCGATTCCGGCGATCCGTGGATCTATGTTTCGGCCGCGGCGGCGATGCTGGTCGCCGCACTGGCGGCTGCGTGGCTCCCGGGGGCGCGGGCGATTACCATGCGAGTGGCCGAGTTACTTCGCTCGGTCTAGCCTGTCTCTGTCTCCTTCGCGATCTTCGCGCCTTCGCGCGCGGCTTTTAGCCGCAGTTGCTGTCATCTTCTTTGCAATGGCGCGGGGCCCCACCCCCGCGCCTACGCGCTTCGCCACCCTCACTACGCTGGTGTCATCTTCTTTGCAGTGCGCTGGGGCCCCACCCCCAGCGCTACGACGCTTCGGCACCCTCGCTACGCTCGGGGCCTCGCGGTGTCATCTTCTTCTTTTACTTGGCGCGCTCGTCCACTTTCACCGGCGCGCCGCTGCGGCATGACTGATAGATCGCCTCGACGAGCGCGAGCGCATGGTAGCCCTCGACACCCGAGACCAGCGGATCGCGGCCCGTGGCGACGGCGTCGGCGAAGTCGCGGAACTGGCGTTCGAACGGCTCGAGGGAGATCGCGAGCGGATCGGACGCGCCCGAGGCGACGTCGGTCGCGACCGGTGGCGGCTCTCCCCCATCGTCTGGGACGTCCCACGACGTGAGGCGATCGCCCGTGACGATGGCCGTGCCGCGCGTGCCGTGAAGCTCGAGGCGTTCGGGATAACCGGGTTGAAAGGCGGTCGCGGCCTGGATGACGCCCGTCGCGCCGTTGGCGTAACGCACGACGGCCGAGACGACGTCCTCGGACTCGATGCGGTGCGCGGCGCCGATCTGCCACGCGGCGTAAACCGTGTCGACCGGACCCGCCCACCAGCGCACGAGATCCACCTGGTGGATGGCCTGGTTCATGAGCGCGCCGCCGCCTTCGGTTGCCCAACTGCCCTTGATGGGACGCGAGTAGTACTCGTCCGTGCGATACCACTTCACGTACGCATCGCACTGCAGCAGCGTCCCGAGCCGGCCGTCGCGGATCGCACGGTGCAGGAACTGGCTCGACTCGTCGAAGCGATGCTGACTGACGACCCCGAGGCGAATGTGCGCGGCGTTTGCCACCTCGAGCATGCGACGCGCCGTCTCCAGCGTCGTCGCCATCGGCTTCTGGACCTGGATGGACTTACCGTGCGCCGCGGCGGCTTCGACCGGGCCGAGCCGCACGTCGGGGAACGTGCACACGTCGACGTAGTCGATGTCCGGCCGTGCGCAGAGCTCGCGATAGTCCTCGACGAACTCGCAGCCGTGCTCGCGCGCGAACTTGCGGCCGAAGTCGGGATGCGCGTCGGTACACGCCCGCAGGTCGAATCCGATGTTGTGATATGCGCGCGCGTGCAGCCCCGCGATCGCGCCCGTGCCGATCAGGCCAACCCTCACTGTGTCCCTCCCATTGCCGCGAGCTCCGCGTTCGTCCACGGTTTGGTCCGACTGGCGGTCGCCTTGCGCACGCTCGCGACGAGCGCCGGCGTCACGGCCGGCGCCCGCTGTCCCCATTCGTTCCGCACGTAGGTGAGCACGTCGGCGATCTGTTCGTCGGTGAGCGTCGTGCCGAGCGCCGGCATGAGGCCGATCGTGCCTTCCTTGCCGTTCATCAGCACGCGGATGGGATTTTCCGCCGGTCCGAGCGCGATGGCCGATCCGACCAGACTCGCCGCGACGTGTTCGCCGCCTCGACCATCGGCCTGATGACAGGCCGCGCAGAGGCCCGCGTAGACCTGCTGTCCGGCCTGGAAGCGCTGCTGCTCTTCGGCCGTGAGCGGCGCGGCCGGTGCCGGCGCGCCGGCCTTGCCCGGCCAGTCGACGTGATCGAGCAGGTTCGCGGCGCGGTCGGCGAGTTCGCCGCCGTTTGCGAGATCGGACAGCGCGATGAGCGCGGCCGGCCGTTGCTGCAGCATCAACTGCGGACCACCGCGTCCGCGCCCGCGTCCACCGGCCGCGCCCGCGTTGGCGGCACGGCTCGTCTCCGGAAACGCCTGGCTGCCACCCGGCCCGCTGCGCGCGCCCGGACAGGTGGGACACGGCGCGGCAGCCGCCGCGCGTCCGCCGGCCCGACCGCCACGTCCCCCGAGGCCGCCACGCCCGCCTCGGCCGTTTTCCGCCGTCATCGGCGCGGGCGGCATGGGCGCGCCGGCCAGCGCGATCTCCGCACCGCGCAGGAGCGCCGACCGTTGCCACTCGGGATGCGACGCCGCCGCGACGCCGTCGAAGACGTGCTGCACCTTCGCGTTGTCGCCGCCGCGCACGATCGTCGCGCTCAGCATGGCGATCGACGATTCGATTGCGTCGCCCTGCGCGGACGCCGTCAGCAGCCGATCGAGCACCGCCACCTCGTCGTCATGAATGCCGCTGAGCGCGGCGTCGACCGTGACCGGATCGTCGCCGTGCTGCTCGAGCATCGTGGCCACCGCCGACACGCGGTCGGTCGTGGGCAGGTCACCGAGCGTCGCGGCCAACTGCCGGCGCACGTTCCAGTCGTTGTCGTTCATCAGGGCCAGCACCGCGGCTTTCAGATCCGCGGGCGGCGAGGCGAGCCATCGCTCGGACAATCGCAGCGCCGACACGCGGACGTCGCGCGACGGGTCGGCGAGCGCGTGCATGACGATTGCGGGCTCGATGCTGTCCAACCCGTCGAGCGTCCAGAGCGCGTGCAGCCGCGTGCGCAGGTCCGGCGCGTGCTCGGCGCGATCGGTGAGCGCGCTGATGACCTCGGGCGATCGATCGCCACGCTCGACGAGGAGCCGCTGCGCCGTGTCGCGCCACCAGCCGTTCGGATGCGCGAGTGTGTCGATGAGCTGGGCCGAGGTCGCCTTCGACAACTCCGGCTTCGGTCCGCGCGTCGTCGTGTCGGCGACGACGCGATAGATGCGGCCGTGGCTGGTCGGCTGGACGAGATCGCGGCTGAGAATCTGGTCGCGCAGATACTCGGTGATGAAGTTCCGATGCTGGATGATGCCGCGATACAAGTCGAGGATGTACAGCGTGCCGTCGGGTGCCGACGAGAGATACACCGGACGGAACCGTTCATCGGTCGCGGCGAGGAACTCCGAATCCGGATACGCTTTGCGTGCGACGAGCGTCGTGCCGTCGTCGGTCACGATGAGGCGGCTCACGACGTTGGCCGCCGGCTCGGTGACGAACACGTTCCCTTGCAGGTCAGCGGGCAACCGATCGCCGCGATAGACCGTCGGCGAACTCACCGACGTGAAGTGTGCGAGCCGGCCGTCCGGGCGAAGAATGCCAGCCTGATAGCCGCGGTTCACACCGGGTGTCTGGTGCGCGGGCCAAACGGTGTTGACCGTCGGATTCTGCAGCGACTCGTACAGGCCACGCGTGCGGACGAGATCCGGATTCCGGACGTATTCGTTCTCCGGCACGATGTCGACGAAGAGCGCGGCTTCGTTCGTGTTTCGATAGAGCCGGCCGACGTCGTCCTGCGTCACGCCCCACTGACCGCGCGAGAGCGTCTTGGCCAGCTCGAACGATCCGTTCTTCCAGCGCAGATAGCCGTCGTGCTCGGAGGTGTGCATCCAGTTGTCCATCGCCCAGGTGAGGCTGTTGGCGTTGTGCTCGGGGCTGGCGAGGAGCGTGCCGTACGTGTCGGTGACGAGCTCCTTGCTGTCGGCGACGAGGTCACCGTTCGTGTCGTGGACGAACCAGAGATTGGGCGGTTCGCCGACGAGCACGCCGTGCTCGAGCACTTTCAGCGCGCGCGGCAGGACGAGGTGATCCATGAACACCGTCCGCTTGTCCATGCGGCCGTCGTTGTTCGTGTCCTCGAGCACGACGACGCGGCCCGTGGCCTGTCGCTCTTCGTCGTTCGTCGGGTTGATGTCCGGCATGTAGCCGGGCACCTCGATCACCCACAACCGGCCTTCGGCGTCCCAGTCCATGACGATGGGATCCTCGACGAGCGGCTCGCTCGCGACGAGCTCGACGTGATAGCCGGGCGGCATATGGAAGGTCTGCATCTCGGCTTCCGGTGAGAGCACCGGCGCCGGCGACGCGGGCGGCGCTTCCTGCGCGCCGAGAAGGGGCACGAGCGCCCCGACAGCCAGACACAGCGCCAGTGACAGTGCACGTCGCGTCATTCGCGTCCTCCTGCAGTCGAGCGGTCGGCGCCGGTCGGCGCCGTCTCGGGGGCCGGCCATCCGAAGAACCGGCGCGCATTCTCGTAGCACACCCGCGTCACGAGATCGCCCACGAGCGGGACGTCGTGGGGCAACTCGCCGCGATCGATTTCATTGCCGAGCAGATTGCACAGGATCCGGCGGAAGTACTCGTGGCGCGGGTACGACATGAACGACCGCGAGTCGGTGACCATGCCCACGAAGTTCGCGAGCAGGCCAGTGTTCGACAACGCGTCGAGCTGCCACGTCATGCCGTCCTTCTGATCGAGGAACCACCAGGCCGTGCCGAACTGGATCTTGCCCACCGTCTGACCGTCCTGGAAGTTGCCGGCGGCCGTAGCGAGCGGATAGTTGTCCGCCGGGTTCACGTTGTAGAGGATCGTGCGCGGCAGCGCGTGCTCGCGGTCGAGCCGATCGAGGTACGTGCACGTGCGCGCCACCTGCGACCAGTCGCCGATCGAGTCGTATCCCGTGTCGCGGCCGAGCGTCGCGATCATGCGCGAGTTGGCGTTGCGCCACGCGCCCAGGTGCAACTGCTTCGTCCAGCCCTTCTCCGCGTCGAGATGGCCGAAGAACAGCATGAGATAGGACGAGAAGCGTTCGCGATCGAGCGCGTCGGCGGCGCGGCCGGCGCGCGCAGCGTCGAAGATCGCCGCGGCCGTGCGGTCGTCGCAGAGCTCGACCGGCACCTGCTCGAGGCCATGGTCCGACAGCCGGCTGCCCGCGTCGTGAAACGCCTGATGCCGCGTGCGGAGCGCGTCGAGGAGATCCGGTAGACGACGAATGTCGACGTTCGCGGTCGCCGCGAGCCGGTCGACCCAGGCGTTGAACACGTCAGGCTGGTGGACGTCGAACACACGGTCCGCGCGAAACGCCGGATAGACGTGCGTCGCGAGGTTCGACCGCGCGATCGCCGCGTGATGGTCGAGCGGATCGGCCGGGTCGTCGGTCGTGCAGACGAGCTCGACGCGAAAGGTCCGCAGGATGCCGTGCGCGCGCCGGTCGTCGCCGGCGAGCGCCGCGTTCGCGCGTGTCCAGATCTCGGGCGCCGTGCGCTCGTCGAGTCGTTCCTCGATGCCGAAGTACCGGCGTAGCTCGAGGTGTGTCCAGTGATAGAGCGGATTGCGCAGGCACCGCGGCACGGTGCGCGCCCAGGCGAGGAACTTCTCTTCCGGCGACGCGTCGCCCGTGCAGTAACGCTCGTCGACGCCGTTGGCGCGCATCGCGCGCCACTTGTAGTGATCGCCCTCGAGCCAGATGGCCGTCAGATCGGCGAACCGTCGATTGGCGGCGATGTCGGACGGCGGCAAATGACAGTGGTAGTCGATGATCGGCAATGGCGCGGCGTACTGGTAATACAACTCACGCGCCGTGTCGCCGTGCAGCAGGAAGTCGTCGTCGAGAAACGCCATGGCGATTGGGGAACGCTACCAGTTCCAGAGCGTGCCGTCCAAGCGCCGGTTCACGGGCAGGTAGGCGCGCTCGTACGGGAACCGCGCGGCGAGGGCTTCGTCGAACGTGACGCCGTGGCCGGGCGCGTCACCCGGATCGAACATCCCGTTCGCAAACGTGTAGGCGTGCGGGAAGACCGCGTCGGTCTCCGCCGTGTGCGGCATGTGCTCCTGCACGCCGAAGTTGTGGACGGCGATGTCGAAGTGCAGCGCCGCGCCCATCGTGACGGGCGACAGATCCGTCGCGCCGTGACACCCCGTCTGCACGTGATACATGTCGGCGAACGCTGCCGTCTTGACGAGCGGTGTGATCCCGCCGCCGTGCAGCACCGTCATGCGCAGATAGTCGATGAGCTGTTCGCTCACGAGCAGCTTCGCGTCCCACACCGAGTCGAAGATCTCCCCCACCGCAATCGGCGTCGTCGTGTGCTGGCGGATGAGGCGGAAGCCTTCCTGCAACTCGGCCGGCGTCGGGTCTTCCATCCAGAACAGATGGTACGGCTCGAGCGCCTTGCCGAGCCGTCCCGCCTGGATCGGCGTGAGCCGGTGATGACAGTCGTGCAGGAGATGTACGTCGTCGCCGAAGCGGACGCGGAGCGCCTCGAAGAGCTTCGGCACGTGCATCAGATATTTTTCCGACGACCACACGTGTTCGGACGGCAGGCCCTTCTCGGCCGGCTCGTAGAACCGGCGATCCTTCGAGACGCCGTAAGTCGTCGGCAGTCCCGGGATGCCGCACTGCGCGCGCACGGCGAGGTAGCCCTGATCGATGTGTGCGGCGACCGCGTCGATCGTCTCGGGGATGTCGCGGCCGTTCGCGTGGCCGTAGGCCATCACGCCCGTGCGGCTCTTGCCGCCGAGCAGGTTGTAGAGCGGCACGCCGAGCGCCTTGGCCTTGATGTCCCACAGCGCGACGTCGACGGCGCTCGTCGCCGTCATCGTGACCGGCCCTTTGCGCCAGTACGCGCCGCGATAGAGATACTGCCAGGTGTCTTCCGTCTGGAACGGATCGCGACCGATGAGGCACGGAATGACGTGATCGGAGAGGTAGCTCGCGACGGCGAGCTCGCGGCCGTTCAGCGTCGCGTCGCCGATGCCGGTGACGCCTTCATCGGTGGACACGACGAGTGTGACGAAGTTGCGGCCCGGCGAACAGACGACGACGCGGGCCTCGGTGATGCGCATGCGGGTCTCAGCGATGTTGTTCATACATCGGCGCATGGCAGAATGTCTAGCAACGGTCATGACTCACACGCCCCCATCCGCGACATCCCACGACCTCCGTCTGCCCCTTGGCGCGATTACCGACGAGTTCTCTCCCGACCTGGACGTCGCCCTTCCGGCGATGGCCGCACTCGGCATGACGTGGGCCGAACTGCGCGTCGTCTGGGGCAAGAACGTCATCGATCTCACTGACGAGGAAGTCGACCGCGCGCGCGTGGCGGTCGAGGCGCACGGCATGCGCGTCTTGACGATCGCGTCGCCGCTGCTCAAGTGCACGCTTCCGGGCAGCGGCGCGATCGATCCGCGCATCCAGCAGGATCTGTTCGGCGCGCAGTACACCTTCGAGGATCAGCCGCGGCTCACGCGGCGCGCGTTCGAGATCGCGTCGCGCAGCGGCGCCAAGGTCATCCGCGTGTTCTCGTACTGGCGGACGGTCGATCCGAACGAGACGTTCGATGCCGTGGTGATGGCGCTGCAGCGTCTGGCGCAACAGGCGCAGGAGCGCGGGCTGACGATTGGTCTCGAGAACGAGCACGCGTGCAACGTCGCCACCGGCGAGGAAACCGGTCGGCTGCTCGCGGCCATCCCGAGTCCCGATCTCAAGGCGATCTGGGATCCGGCCAACGCGCTCGTCGCCGGCGAAGCCGCCTTCCCCGGCGGCTATTCGCACGTGCCGCCCGAGCGCATCGTCGACGTCCACGCCAAGGATTGCCGCGTGCAGGACCACATGCCGGTCTGGGGGCCGATTGGTGAGATGACCATCGACTGGGCCGGCCAGATCGACGCGCTCATCGCCGACGGTTACCGCGGGCCCATCGATCTCGAGACGCACTGGACCGGCCCGAACGGCAACAAATTCGAGGCCAGCCAGATCTGCGGACAGAAGCTGCGAAAGTTGCTGAGCGCGTGAGGCGCCGAGCTCGGGCGGCCACGGGGGGCCGCCCCTACGGGAGAATGGCCCACGGTCCGCGACGATATCCAACCAGCCAATTGATGCCGCTGTAGGGGCCGGCCCCCGTGCCGGCCCATGGACGCTCTCGTACCCTGGTCCCTAACCCCTGGCCCTTTTTCCCGAATCCCTGTCCCCTGTTTCTTGATCCCTCGCCCCTACGCTGCGCGCGAGTGCAGCGCGGCGCTCACTGCACCGTGAACGCCTTGAACACCCAGGTGAAGCCGGTCGTGAAGCCCCAGCTCGGATCGTTTTCCGTGACGCCGACCGCGAGCGCGCCGTCGAGGCGCACGGGACCGCGCGTCAGGCGCGCGCCCAGCCGGACCATCGACCGGCTTTCGGTCCCGACCGGCGGCTCGCCGTTGCGCGTGTTGAGCCGGCCGTTGATCTCCCCTACGACTTCCACGCCCGGCGCCACCGCGCGCGCCACCGACAGGCCGTAGTCCAGCACGTCGTTCTGCCGATCGCCACGGACCGGATCGCCGAGGATGCCGATGCCGCCGTTGCCGACAATGCGGATCGACTGCACCGTCTTGCCGGCCGCGAGGCCGAAGTGGAAGTCCGTCGTGTCGAGGCCCAGACCGCTCTCGTTCGTCGCGTTCGGCAGCCGCGTCGAGAAGCGCACGGCCACGGCCGGGCGCGACGCCGTCTCGGACAGGAACCGCACCTTCGTGCCGATGACGAGGTCCTCGAAGTCGCTCGTCGACGTGGCGTCGCCGCCGATGTCGAGCATGTCGGAGAGCGGCGCCGGGACGTCGTCGGTGATCGACAGGTGATTGCGGACGCCGCCGTCGAGCTGGATCTCGGCGATCGAGCTGACGCCGAAGCTCAGGCCGAGCGTGCCGATGCGCAAGAGGTTCCCCGTCAGGCCCGAGGCTGGATAGAACTGCGAGTGGTCGTAGTCGAGTCCGCCCTCGACGAGGATGTCGCCGGCCGGCACGGTCTCCGGATCTTCGGTCACGAGCGGACGCGACTGCGCGGCCGCCTGCCGGCTCATTCCCACGATGACGACCATCGCCAACATCCCTGCGAGCGCCTGTTTCACGTCTGTCTCCTTCGATCGGCCGGGTCCCGTTGGGCGGCCGGCGAGCCGTTGAACGTCAGCGCGTCTGGCTGTCGACGATGACCGTCACGGGGCCGTCGTTGACGAGCTCGACGTGCATGTGCGCCTGGAAGCGTCCGGTCGCGACGTCCAGACCGGCGGCGGTGAGCCGCGCCACGAGGTCTTCATACGTGCGTCGCGCGTCGCCGGCCGGGGCGGCGGCGTCGAACGACGGGCGGCGGCCGCGACGAACGTCGCCCAGCAGCGTGAACTGCGACACGACGAGAACGCTGCCGCCGGCGTCGAAGACCGAGTGCTGCAACCGGCCATCCGCGTCCGGGAAGAGACGCAGGCCGTGCACCTTGGACGCCACGTACTCGGTATCGGTCGGTCCGTCGGTCTTCGCTACCCCGACGAGCACGACGAGCCCGCGTCCGATGCGCGCGATGACCTCGCCGTCGACGGTCACCGACGCGCGCGATACGCGTTGAATGACGGCGCGCACGATCGGCGTCGACTCAGGCGGGGACCGGGTCCCGCATCGGATGGAGCCGCGTGTCGAGCAGGTGGCTGGGGACGACGTTGCCGAGCGCGGCAATCATGGACGTCTTCACGTCCGGATGTTCGACCTCGAACTCCGCGATGAGCCGCTTGATCCGCTGGCGCTTCAGGCTGAGATCGCCGCACGCCGGACAGCAGCAGCCGATGATCGGCAGGTTCGACTCCTGCGCGTACGCGCGCGCCTCGGCCTCGGTGACGTACACGAGCGGCCGAATGACGACGTGCTGCTGGTTGTCGGAGACGAGCCGCGCGGGCATGGCCTTGAGCGATCCCTGGAACAGCAGATTGAGGAGCGCGGTCTCGATGAAGTCGTCGAGATGATGGCCGAGCGCGATCTTCGTCGCGCCGACGGCCTTCGCCATCCGGTACAACACGCCGCGCCGCAGCCGCGCGCAGAGTGAGCACGGCGTGTCGCCGTCGTCGAGGATGTCGTCCATGACGGCGCCGATCGTCGTGTGCTCGATGTGGCACTCCCACCCGCGCTCGGCGCAGGCGTTCGTGATCAGATCGTGGCGGAACTGCTCGTAGCCGGAATTGACGTTGACGGCCACGAGCGAGAAGCGGATCGGTGCGCGCTGGCGAAGGACGTCGAGGATCTGCATCAACGCCCAACTGTCCTTGCCGCCCGACAGGCCGACCATCACGCGGTCGCCGTCCTCGATGAGCCCGTGTTCGACAATCGCGCGCGTCGTCTTCTTGGCGAGCCGCATTTCGAGCGGCGTTCGGTAACTCACGCTCAGAACCTCGCAGGTAGTGTAACGCGGAGGGCTGCGCCAACTTCGAATTTTGACGTTCGAACTTCGAACGGCGATGGGCTCTGGGACGCCCACGGCGACGCCCGATGGCGACTCGTGTCCGCTCACGCGCCGAGCAGCCGCTCGACGACCTGTGGCCAGGTGAAGCGCGTGGAGACTTCGCGCGCGCGCACGCCGAGACGTTCAGCGCGATTGGCGTCGCCGCTGAGTTCGGCGAGTGCGGTGGCTACGGCGGCCGGTTCCGGCGCGACGACATAGCCGGAGTCGCCGTGGCGGACGAGCTCGGCCGGACCGCCGCTGTCGGTCGTCGTCACGACGGCCTTGCCGCTGGCGAAGGCTTCGACCGTCACGAAGCCGTAGTCCTCTTCAAATGGCAGGAACGCGACGGCGCGGCAACGCGCGAGATGATCGACGAGCGCGGACTCGTCCAGCCGGCCGGTGAACGTGACGCGCGGCTCGACGCCGAGCTCCCGCGCGAGCGCCACGAGCCGCGGCAGGTCGTCGCCTTCCCCACCGACGACAACGCGCACGCCGGCAGCCGCCGGCTCGGCCAGCGCGCGGATGAGGAGATCGATCCGCTTGAGCGGCGCAAGGCGCGACGTCGTGAAGATGTAGTCGCCGTACCCGTCGGTCCGATACGGCCGCTGTGGCGGCGGCGGATGGAGCACGTCGGCATCGAGATGATTCCACCGCGCGAGCCGCTGACGGATCGTCTCGGACTGCGCGAAGATCTTCTTCACGTGATGCTTCAGGAAGTGCGTGTCGGCCGCATGGATGAACGTGCGGCGCACGCGTTCCTTGATCCGTCCCTGCACCGAGAGCCGCGCCGAGAATCGATCCCACAAATCGTAGTACTCGCGCATCGTGTGGTTGATCCACGACACGTGCTGCGGATGGCGGACGGCGTAGCTCGGGAACCGCAGCGAGATGACGCGGTCGACGCGCGTGCCGTCGCCCGTCTGTCCGACGTCGGTCAGCCAGTTCGCGAGGTACGCGCTCGCCTGCCGCCCGAACCGATTCGACGGCGTCGTCACGACGCCCGCGCGATGGCCGCTCTCGATGAGTGCGCGTTCGAGCGCGCGCGCAATAACGAGATGGCCGCCTTCGACCATCGGCGGCGCGGAGGTGACGACGAGGACGTTCGCCATGCGAGGACTAAGCCTACCGATTCAGCAGACGCGCCGGGATCCCGACCGCTGTCGCACCGTCCGGCACGTCGTCGCGTACGACCGCGCCGGCTCCGATGATGGCGCGAGCGCCGAGCGAGACGCCGTCCAGGATCGTCGCGCCCGCGCCAATCCACGCGCCCTGGCCCACCGCGATGCCAGCCGACCGCCGCGCCTGCTCCAGCGCCGGCCGCGATCGATCGCGCACGTCGTGATCGCCGCCGACGAGATAGGTGTACGCGGCGACGAGCGTGTCGGCGCCAATCGTCACGCGGCTCGCGGAGAAGATCTCGCAGTTGAAGCCGACGTTCGCACGATCGCCGATCTCGATGTCGCCGTTCTTGCACGAGAGGATCGTGTTCCGTCCGACGAACACGCCGCTGCCGATCCGGATGCCGCGGTTCGCGTCGCCCTTTGCGTCGAGGAGACAGTTGTCGTCGACGACCACGTCGTCGCCAATCCAGATTTTGTGCGGATGGCGCAGCACGACGTTCTGGCCGAAGACGACGTTGCGGCCACAGCCGCCGAGCAGGTGCGGGTAGAGCGCTTTGCGAAGCGCGAGGCCGAGCGCGCCGGGAACGGCCTGCGCGAGAAGGACGATCGTTTCGTATTTGAGCAGCGCGCCAAGGCCGGGACGGCCGACGATGAGCGCGCTGTACTTGGCGCGCGCGCTGCCGCGGGCCGTGAACAACTGATCCTGCGCGCGCGCGATCTCGCGCGACGCGGACGAGCCGGCTGCGGCGGGGCCGCCGAGATCAGATCCAGCCTTGCTCACGGTACCACTCCAGCGTGCGGCCGACGCCCTCGGCAATGCCCACGCGCGGCGCGTAGCCGAGCTCTTGTCGCGCTCGCGAGATGTCGAATGCGCGGCTCTTCCGGAAGAAGTCTACACGCCGCCGGTAGAGCGGTGGCTCGATGTGCAGCGGCGCGCAAACCGCTTCGCAGGCGGCCCCAGCGAGCCACACCGGCCAGACCGGCAGGCGCAGCCGCGGTCCCGGACGTCCGGCAACCCGCGCCGTGATCGCGACCAGCTCGGCGAGCGTCGTCACTTCCCCGCCGCCGAGGATGTACGTTCGGTCGCGCGCGGCCGGCACCGTGCCGCAGAGGCGGAAACCGTCGCAGAGATCGTCCACGTAGGTGACGTGATAGTAGTTGCGGCCCGAGCCGAGCATGACGAACCGGCCGCGCGCGATCTCGCCGAAGATCTTGAACAACCGGCGATCGCCAGGACCGTAGATGCCGGTCGGTCGCGCGATGACGAGATCCATGCCCGTTTCGGCCGCCGCGGCCCGGCCGAGCGACTCGCCGAGGACTTTCGTCTCCTGATAGATGTCGCCCGGCGCGATCGGCGCGTCCTCGTTCGCCGGCGGATGCTCGATGTCGCCATGGACGCCGACCGTGCTGCAGTGGACGACGCGCGAGACGCCGGCGGAGGCCGCGGCACGCACGATGGTCGCGACCGCGTCGGCGTTCACCGCGCGGTACTCCGATGCGCGCAGTCCTGCCTCGCGATAGCGCGCCGCGATGTTGTAGACGACGTCCATGCCGCGAACGGCGGTGGCGATCGTGTCCGGTGCGGTGAGATCGCCGGCCACGACCTCGATGCCGAGCGCGGCGAGCGCGCTGGCGCACGCCGGATCGCGAACGAGGACGCGGACCTCGTCGCCCGCGGCGACGAGCGATCGCGCGAGATGCGCGCCGGTGAAACCCGTCGCGCCCGTGACGAGCGCTTTCATTTCTCCGCCACCATCGTCACGGGCGAGCCGAAGCGTGCGAGCAGGCCGACACGCGCGAGCGCACCTTCGACCCGTTCGGTCACGCCGAGCCGGCCGACGGCTTTGTGCAGCGCGATGGGCAGCACGAACTGCCGATGCGTCGAGACGACGCGAAAGCCGTGAGCGGCGAAAGCGTCCGTCACGTCGCGCGCCGACATGACGCGGTACGCCTCGACGCGTCGTCCCATCGCGTGTGCGGCACGGCGGCCGGCGCTTTCGAGCGCGGCGATGCTCGGCCGTGCCGGAAAATCGATGACGACCCGCCAGCGCGCGACGCGGCAGAGCTCAGCCACGCAGACACGCCAGTCAATGGCGTGCATTAGAACGCGGAAGCAGACGGCTGCGTCCACACTCGCGTCGGCGAGCGGCAGCCGATGGCCGTCGGCGACGGCGAACGACACGCGCGACGCCGTGCCCGCCTCGGCCGCGCGCGCGCGAGCCACCTGCAGCATCTCGCCCGAGGCGTCGAGGCCGATGACGGACGCGCCGTCGACCGCGAGTCCGATCGCCGCGCGTCCCGTGCCCGTGCCCACGTCGAGCACGTGCCGTCCCGCAATCGGCGCGAGCGCGTCGCTGACGATGGCGGCCTGCGTGCGCAGCAGGTAGCCGCCGATCGGGCCCCCGAATCGCAGCGCGTCGAAGCCGGCGGCGACGCCGGCGTCCGCGTAGTGCGCGTAACTGTAGTGAGTACGATCGCGCGAGGCTGGCGAGTCGGCCGGCGAGCTCGTCATGCCAGGCCCCGAGCCGCGCGGCGCGCCGATGGTTCGAACAAGAGCTCGCAGGCCCGGCGCGTCTTGGCGAGATACGCCTCGTCGCTGTAGCGCACATCGGCGAGCCGGCGTGCGTGATCGCCGACTTCCCGCGCGTGCGCGGGATCGTTCACCGCACGCAGCCATGCGGCGGCGAACGCCTCGGGTGTGGGATCGGCGAGAAATGCCGTGTCGTTGGAGAGCACCTGCGTGTGCGTGCGCAGGTTGGTCGCGACGATCGGCCGGCCGGCACGCAGGTATTGATAGATCTTCAGCGGCGTGTTCGTGCCCGTCGATCGCGGCGAGACGAGCACGGTCGCGGCGTCGAGGAACGCGGGGATCTCTTCGGCCGGACGTTGTCCCGTGAAGAGCACGGCGTGTCCGATGCCGAGCGCGTCGGCAACCGTCGCGGCTTCCTGTACCTGCGCCGCGTCGCCGCCGACCATCACGAGCCGCGCGTCGGGCCGCGCCGCGACAACGAGGCGCGCGGCGGCGAAGAGCAAGTCCAGCCCCTGGTAGTGCTCGAACGTCCCGGTGTAGACGGCGATGGGCGTGTCGGCGTCGAGCTGTAGGGCCTGGCGCACCGCGGCGCCGCTCCCCGCCGTCGGCCGGCTGCCCGATCCCGGCGCGTTCTCGATCACGACGGTCGGCACGTGCGGATCGACGCGCTGCACGGTCTCGTCCAGATCCTGGCAGATGGCGATGACGACGCGCGATCGGCGGATCATGAGCCGCTCGAGCCATCCGAGCACGCGCGCGAGCCCTGGCATGCCGCGATAGCCGAAGTTGATGATCTGCTGCGGCAGGCTCGAGTGCATGTCGTAGAGGTGCGGCACGCGCAGCATCGCGGCGATGACGACGCCAATCGCCCCGCCTTCTTCGTGCGAGTGGACGGCGTCGTAGCGGTGCGTCCATGCGAGACGCAAGGCAGTGGCCGCGAGCGACACGTTGAGCGGCACCTTCGCCCACGACGGACCGATCTTCACGTGCGAGACGAACGGCGGCCGGCGCGCGCGATAGATCCGCAGGCCCGGGAGATCTTTGTCCTGGCCGAAGGGATAGGTCACCAGGTCGACCGTGTGCCCGAGCGTCGTGAGCGCGCGAATGCGATGGAATTCCGAGAAGGGTGTCCCCCGGGGCTCGAAGAACGGCTCCGGCGCGATCATCAGGATGTGCATGCGCGACCGCCGGCGCGATGCCACGTGCCGGCAAGCCGTACATGCTACACTACGCCGCTCGATCCAACCGATCGAGATCGAGCAGTCGCGAATGGCCGATCACGCTACACCCGCCGACCGGCGTTCCCTCCGACCGATCCTCCTCTGGGCGATCAAGATTCTCGTCAGCGGCGGGCTGCTGTACGTGTTGCTCACGCGCGTGGATCTCGGCCGGTTGTGGCAGGTCGCGCGTACCGCGTCGCTCGGCTGGCTCGCGGCGGCGCTCGGGTTGTACCTCGGGACGGTGCTCATCAGCACGTGGCGCTGGTGGCTGCTCCTCGGCACGCAGGACGTGCAGGTGGCGTTCGGCCGGCTGTTCAACTCGTACCTGGTCGCGACGTTCTCGAACAATTTCCTGCCGTCGAACATCGGCGGCGACGTCGTGCGCATCCGCGACACGGCCAAGCCGGCCGGATCGAAGACGCTCGCGACGACGGTCGTGCTCCTCGATCGAGGGCTCGGATTGCTCGGATTGGTATTCGTCGCCGCGCTCGGCGCGACGCTCGCCGCGCATCAGAGCGAAGCGATCGGCCCGATCGGTCCGGGCGTGCTGTGGGGGACCCTGGCGATCGGCTTGGCTGTGTCGACGCCGGCCGTCCTCGTGCCGAGCGGTGTCGGGCGCCTGCTCGGACCGCTGCGCCGCCTGCATCGCGAGTGGGTCAGCGAGCGTATCGATCGATTGACGGCGGCTCTCGCCCGTTTCCGCGCCGCACCGGGCGTGCTCGTGGAGTGCTTTCTCGGTGCGATTGCCGTCCAGGCCGTGAACGTCGCTTTCTACGCGGCCATCGCGCGTGCGCTGTCGATCCCGATTCCCCTCGCCCACCTCGGCATCCTCGTGCCGCTGTCGTTCATCGTGCAGATGGCGCCCGTCTCGGTGAACGGCTTCGGCGTGCGCGAGGCGACGTTCAGCTTCTACTTCGCGCAACTGCACCTGCCGCTGGAGTCCGCCCTCGCCCTGTCCTTCATCGGCGCCGCGCTCATCATGGTCTTCTCGACGTCGGGCGCGGTGGCGTATCTGATGCGCGGACGCGACGCCTGACGCGCGAAGCCCGCGAAGAGCCTCGCGCGACGACAAGAAAGACGGCCAGCGCACGGTAAAGATGACTCGCGCGAAGGCGCGAAGATCGCGAAGGCGTAGCTTTCAAAAGTTCGACGTTCGAAGCCAGAAGTGGCGCTCGGCCACGCCAGCACGCGCGGCCGGCATCCGCGTCAGGCGATCGACGTGAATTCACGAACCACATTTCAGTATGGCTTCGGCCGGCGAATCTCGTACACGACTTGCTCAATTGCGCGGCCATCGGCTGCCGTGCCGGGCTCCCGGCGGTCGGTCAACGTCGCACCCATCCGCTCGATGGCGATTCGCGATCGGTGATTGTCCGGCCCGATGACGAAGACGACGCGGTCGACGACGCTGAAGGCGTGCGCGATCATCAGCCGCTTCATCTCGCCGTTGTAGCGGCCTCCCCAGTGCGTCCGGGCGAGAAACGTCCAGCCGATCTCGAGCGTGCGTTTCGATTCGCCGTACCACGAGAATCGTGACGATCCAACGACGTGCTGAGTCTGGTGATCGATCGCGGTGAGCGCGCTGCCGGAGTCGAGGGCGCTCTGGAAGAATCGCCTGAACACGTCCGCTTGGTAGCGGTTGGAATTCGGATGCTGCTCCCAGATCTTGGGATCGGAGGCGACGGCGAACAAACTGCTCCAATCCTGAGGAACGAGTGGACGAAGTTCGATGAGATCACCGACGAGATGCGGCTGCAGATCGAGTGCAGTCATTCAACGGCCCTCGAGAATATCGGTCAATCTCGCGCGAAGACGCGAAGGCGCGAACGGGGAACCATCGAGAACTCTGGAACCCGGAACTCACAAACCTGGAACCCCGAGAACCAGGAACCAGCGCACCCGGAACCTGAAACCAGAACCCCGGGAACCCTGAACCCAGGAACCCGGAACCTTACTCAATTTCATATAGCCGCGTATCCCCATCATCCACGAGTAATTTCAATTCGCCTGCGTACGGCCCCAGCCGCGCGAGAATCTTCCGTTTCGACTCCGCGTCGTAGGCGGATGGTTCTAGATGCCAGATCACGTACTTCACGCCGAGATGGCGGATGAGCGCGAAGGACGCGGGATCGGGGAACGCGTTGATGGGGCCCGCGAACTCGCGGAAGTCGGGCGGGATGACGTCGCTGTAGCCGTTGACGAGCGGCTGCCAGTGATAGATCGAGTTGAACATGTAGCGGCTGTGGTTGAGATAGTCGGTGCGCCGGTACATGAACGGGAACTCGACGACGCCGCCGGGCGGGAGACGGGCGAGGACGCGATAAACCTCCGAGACGGCGCCTTCGCGGACGAGCGGCCACGGCAAGGTCGCGAGCTCGAGCGCGACGAGCGGCACGAGCACGGCGCTCACCCACGCGCGTCGCTTCGCGAGGCGCCGCACGCCGAAGCCCGCCACGACCGCAAGTGCTAGGACGACGACGAGGCCGAGCCGCACGGGCGCGCGCAGCAGGCCCATTGGCGGCAGCGCGGCTGACAACACGCGATACAGTCCCGCGTCCGGGCCGAACGACGCCCATGTCGCCGCAGCCGCGAGCGCGACGTATGTGACTCCGACGCGGCGTTCCTCTGGCGTGCCTCGCTGGACGAGCTCGACGACGCCAATCGCGGCCAATGCCAAGAGGATGAAACCTGGAAACACGGACTCCGCGGCCGCGTGCAGGAAACGCAGGTGCTCGTGCAGGAAACTCGGCGAGCTGAGATAGTCGCCAACCGTCGCCGAGTACTGCTGCACGGCATTGGCGCCGTTGGTCGTCGTCGCGTCCACGAGCGCGCGCGCGTGCAGGTACGGGATGAACACGGGCGCAACGATCGCGAGCGTGACGCCAGCGGCGACGAGAAGGCCGATGACGTAGCGGCGTTCGATCCGGCCGAGCAGGAGCGCGACGAAGCCGAGCGCGAGGCCGGCGAAAATGCCGTAGTACGCGCACGCCAGGCCGGCGACCGCGAGCGCGGCGCCGAGCATGACTGCGCGCGCCATTGTCTCGTGCGCGCGGAACCGATGGTACGCGGCGAGAACGATCGGGATGGCGAACGCCATCAGCAGTTGGATGTGCGCCGTGTGCGCCTGGACGAACGGACAGAACGTGAAGGCCGTCGCCGAGACGAGGCCGGCCGCGGCCGATCCGGTAATGCGCCGCACGAGCGCCCATGTACACAGGAACGCGAGCAGCAGGCCGATGACGACGGCGAAGTTGTGCGCGGCGATGGCGTTGCCCGTGATCGCGAACATCGGCAACCCCAAGATGCCGGCGACGAGGTTCAGTTCCGAGTACGCGAGCGTGCCTTGGTGCGGAAAGAAAATGTTCGCGTCGAGCAGATGCCGCGGATTGGTGAGGAGCGCGTGATCGATCCAGCCGACGTTCCAGATGCTGTACCGCCCGTCGCCCGAATCGATGCGGCCCCAGTGCAGCAGGCCCGGCACGAGCGGATACGTCAGCACGACGATGAGCGCCAGGCCGACGACGAGCGCAAGCGTGAATTCGCGGCGCGAGGGGCGATCGATCACGGTCACGGATGGATCGTCGGTCGCACGCGCACGCCGAGATAGCGCGTGTCGCCGGGCGAGCCGTCGGCGGGCTTGGGCGGCGTGAAGCCACCGCGGCAGCGAATCGACACGACCCACACGTACGTCGCCGCTTCGTAGCGTTTGTAAGGAAAGGCTGGACCGAGCGGCAGCCGGACGTCCGCCGTGCCGTTCGCGCCGAGCGTGACGTGCGTGTCGTGCCCGTTCACTCGAATCACGACGTCAGCCGCCGATGCGCCGGTCGACAACTGGAACCGCGCGTGGCCGTACGGTTCGGTCGCCTTGAACAGCATCTCCGCGCGCGCGTCGCCGCGAATCCAGAAGCTCTTGTGATCGGCTTCGGGCAGATACGAGTTGTCGTCCAGATAGTAAATCTGGAATCCGGGATCGCCCTCGCCCGTGTCGCCGTACCAAATCCGGACACGATCGGCCTCGGTCATGATCGGCAGGTCGTTCACGTTCGTCAGCTCGACGGGCAGCAGGCGCAGCGGTCCGCGCTTGGCGGCGTCGGCCGGGCGCACGGACGACACGAATGGGTGCAGGACGATCTTGCCGACGAAGAGTCCGCCGACGATCCACGGCACGACGGCCACAGTCATTGCGTCGACCGGCGGAAACAGGAAGAGACACGCGCCGTACGCGCCCATGAAATAGCGGTCCCCCACTGATCCGCCGCTACCGAAGTAGGTGTACGGCTGCGTGATGATGAACGCGAGCGCGTGGATGCCGACCATGCCGAGGACCAGCCACTGCCACGTGGCGCGCCGCCGCGACAGCAGGAACGCGGCGAGTGCAACGAGCGACGGCGCGAAGTACGGCAGCAGCCCCGAATAGCGGCCGACGACGAAGTACTCGGCGTTGGCGCGAAGATTCGTCCAGAACACCTCGCGGTCGAAGATGACGTCGATGAGCGACGTGCCGCGGGCGCGCTCGGCGCCGACGTCGAAGCCGCGGTCCGGCGTCTCGAACGGATAGTGGCCGTAGAAGGTATTGCGCGGCGGCCCCTGATAGTTCCAGTCGCCGCTCACGGCGATGTTCACGCCGAAGAGGCCGATGGCGATCGCGCCCGACGCGAGCGCCACGGCCGCCGTGCGCCGCCAATCGCGTCGCCACAGCCACCAAAGGACCATCGGCACGACGAGCAAGCCGTTGGTGACTTTCGAAAACGTCGCGATCCCGATGAGCACGGCCGCCACCGCATCGCTCCACGGTCCACGCAGCCAGCGCGCGTACCGCGTGTCGGTTCGCGGCGGCGCGACGAGCTTGTACGTCCAGAGGAAGTACGCGAAGAGCCCGAGCGCGAAGTTGAAGATCTCCGGCATCATCCACTGCGCGTACACGGGCACGACGCTGGCCATGACGAACGCGCCGGCGAGCACGAGCGCGACAGCCGGCCGTGACCGCGCCGCGAGAAACGCGTAGGCGGTCGCGATCGACAGGCCGAGCAGGATCGCGTTGAAGATGAGAAAGCCGCGCGTGCCGAACACGCGAACGAACGGCGCGGCGAACGCCGGATAGATGAACGCCTTGCCGAAGTACAATCGCGTCGGATCGGGATCGAGGTGCCGCTCGAGTTCGATGAACGGCGGCCGGCTCGTCAGACGTACGCCGTCGACGTCGCTCCCCTGCTTCAGGAACACACCCGACGGCCCGTCGGGCAGTTCGTGCCGCGAACGGGCGAGGTCCTCGGCGCGATACGCGAGGTCGCCGTCCGAGGCCAGGCTGTGCGCCATGAGGTAGTAGGTGGCCTCGTCGCTGTGCAAGCCGCCCGTGCCGCGCGGCATGTCGACGTGGAACGCGATCCCGATGTAGACGAGCGCGACAACGGCCGCGGCGATCCAGCCGGACGTCATCGGCGTGCGGCCACGCGCGGTCACGTCGCCACCCTCTCGGTGAGGAACGACAGGTCCGCGACGCGTTCGACGCGCCGATGCGAGGCGCGCGAGTGCTCGGCGAGGATCGCGTACAGCCGCTCCATCTTGTCGACGAACGTCTGGATGTCGTACTGCCGCGCGGTGACACGCGCCGCGGCCGAGAGGCGCGCGCGTTCGGCCGGATCGTCGATGAGGCGGACGATCGCATCCGCCAGCGCGCGGGCGTCGCGCCGCGGGACGATGTCGGCGTCGCGGCCATCGGTGAGGACGTCGACGAGCCCGTCCGCGTCGGTCGCGACGATGGGCCGGCCCGAGGCGAGCGCCTCGAAGACGGTGAGCGGCGTGCCTTCCCAGAGCGACGGAAACACGCTGAGATCGAATGCCGCGAGCGTGCGCGCGACGTCGCGCACGAAGCCGCCGAAGACGAAGCGATCGCCGAGATTCAGCCGCTGCGCCTGCGCCTCGAGCGGTTCGCGGAGAGGCCCTTCGCCGAAGAGATAGAAGCGCGCCTTCGGACGTGCGTCGAGGACCAGCCGCGCGGCGTCGACGAGATACTCGTTCCCCTTCGAGTCGTGCAGCCGTGTGATCGTGCCGATGACGACGTCGTCGGGAGCGGCGCCGATGGCGCGGCGGGCCTCGGCGACTTCATCGGGCGGCACGACGCGGCTGAACTCGTCGAGCGGCGCGCCGAGATAGACGATCTTCACGCGGTCGGGCGGAACGAGCCGCGCGTTGATCACGAAATCCGCCGTGCTCTTCGAGACGGCGATGGCGACGTCCGTGTAGCGCGCGAGCGCGCGGTCGGCGACGCGCTGATACCACGGCGTCGACGTGAGATTCGCGTGTTCGTGCAGCACGACCGGCAGTCCGCGCATCGCCGCTGCGATCCGTCCGAACGTCGTCGCGCCGTAGCCGTGCAAGTGCAGCACGTCCGGCTGGCGCGCGTCGATCACCTTCAGTAACGCCAGGAGCGTCGTCGGGTCGAAGCGCGACTTGGCGAGGTACGTGATGTCGATGCCGAGCGCGTCGAGCGTCTCTTCCGAGAGGTCGCGGCGGCGCAGGCTCACGAGCGACACGCGGCAGCGCGACGGATCGAAGCGCGGAATCATCCACGCGAACAGACGTTTGACGCCGTGCATCCGCGACCCCTGCCAGCCCAGGTGATCGCACACGTGAAGGATGACGAGGGGGCGGCGGACCGCGTCCGGGGTGGACATCTCGGCAGACAGTGGAACGGTCGCGTTCGACCGGTGCCCGGACGGCACCAGTGCGGGCATTGTACCTGCAAACTTCGAACTTCGAACTTCGAAGTTCGAACGCGGGGACCCGTCCGCTCCGACCCAGACCCATGAGTACGCTCGACGCGTATCCTCCATACTGAAAAGACGCGCCGAAGGCGCCCCTTCATTCGAAGTTCACAGTTCGAAGTTTGGAAGCGACGTCTAAAGGCCCGTCGGACAAGCGTCGATACAGCACACGACGTCCATGTCTGTCGCCGTGCTGCGCCGCCTGGCCTTGTTCGTGCTCCTGCCGCTCCTCGCGGTCGGGTGCGAGGAGGTCAAATCCGCCAATCCGC
Source organism: Vicinamibacterales bacterium (assembly GCA_035550595.1). Classification (GTDB taxonomy): domain Bacteria; phylum Acidobacteriota; class Vicinamibacteria; order Vicinamibacterales; family SCN-69-37; genus CALFMR01. Next base: position 5,814 of record DASZOV010000026.1, on the reverse strand, counting down.
TGAGCCCGCTCGTGGCGGGCCCGATGGCGGGCATCTCGATCGACGCGCCGCAACTGCTTTCACCAGCCAGCGCCGTCAGCATCGACGATGACGCGCAGCCGATCACGCTCGTCGTCGCCAACCCGGGGACGAACACGCCGCGCACGGTCTCGCTCGACTTCCAGGTGGCGGCCGACGCCGGCTTCACGAACCTCGTGTTCTCGAAGAACGGCGTGCCCGAAGCCGACGGCCAGACGAAGATTCAGGTCGACCGGCTGCCGTACGGGCACACCTATTACTGGCGCGTCCGTGGCGGCGACGGTGCGAACGGCAGCGATTGGTCGGCGCCGTCCTATTTCGTCGTGCAGGCGCCGGTCGTGCTGGGTGTGCCAACACCGAAGTCGCCGATCTCCGGTGCGCGCATCTCGACCCTGGCGCCCGATCTGATCGCGACCAACGGGGCATCCACCGGCCCTCATGGCCCGCTCCAGTATCACTTCCAGGTCAGCGAGAACCAGGCGTTCAGCTCCGTCGTGGTCAGCGCGACGTCGGCCGAGAACGCGAGCGGCCAGACGCATCTCCAGTCGCCGACCCTGGCGATGACGGACCATCTGTATTACTGGCGCGTGCGCATCCTCGACGGCGCGCGCGTTGGCGCCTGGTCGCGCGTCGAGACGTTCCAGACGCCCTCGGCCGGATCGGCCGCTCCCCCATCAGGCGGTGGTGACGGCGGCGTCGACACGACCAACTGCGAGGCGTACGTCTCGGACAAGGATCGGCTCGTCGAGTGCATCCACGACGAGGTGCGTCCCGGCCCGACGGTCGAGGACGCGTTCGAAGTGACCAAGCGCGTGGCGTGGGCGTTGCGGGGTGAGAAGGCCGGGCTGCTCATCAAGAACGGCGGCGAGAACATCATCTCGTGGCACGGCATGTCGTTCTCGGCGGGCCGCATCTGCTATCCGGACGGCCACATCTACAAGGTGCTGACCGACATTCCGGCCACCAACGGCCCCTCGTGGCAGGACGACGGCTTCGTGGATCCGTCGCTCTACGTACCGGCGATCGATCCGAACTGAGACGGAACGTCGAACTTCGAACTTTGAAGTTCGAACGGAGGAGGCGCCGATGGCGCATCTTTTACGGCTCCGGCTACGTCATCTCGTTGACACGCCATGACGGATCTGATACAACCTTCACGCGTTACGGGTGCCTTCCCTTCCACCGTTTCGCGGCGTACCAACCTGTTCCATTCATCGCTGTTCGATTCCGACGGCCCTTGCCCCGAGTCAAAGGACGAGTGCATGAAATCGATGACTACCCGTTTGTTCGGCTGTGTCGCCACCGCCGCTCTCCTCGCCGCTGCTGCTGCGTGCGGCAAGTCGAGTCCCGCGTCTCCCTCCAAGCCGAATCAGTCCGTGACACTGGCCGCGCCGGTGACGCAGTCGCCCAAGGGCGGCACCCAGATTCAAGGCCTGCGGCCGACGCTCATCGTCGCCAACTCAGTCGCGACGGGCGAGGCCGGAACGGTGACCTATCGATTCGAAGTGTCCGAGAAGCAGGACTTCCCCGTCGGCTCGCGTACCGTCGCGAAGGACGGGGTGGCGCAAGGCAACGGCACGACGTCCTGGGCGGTCGACGTCGACTTGCAACCGAACTTCTCGTACTTCTGGCGCGCCCGCGCGACCAACGGCACGGTGACCGGTGACTGGTCGGCGGTCGAGACGTTCAAGACGGAGAACGTCGGCTTCCGCGACGGGCAGAACATCTTCGACCCGCTCAGCAACGGCAAGACGGTCGGCGCGCAGGGCGGCGGCACGTTCGTCCCCAACATGGGATGGCAGCCCACGAGTTACGGTGATTTCATCAACTACGACATCCCGACCATGACGAGCGGCAGTGTGGAGTTCGACATCGTCGGCGTCGATCCCGACGAGCCGGCCGGCGCAGACGGCGCCTATGACACCGGGCTGAAGTTCTACTGCATGGGCGACGGCAACGCGTGGGACTTCTGGGGCTTCCGCAACGGCGACTTCAAGGCCTCGCTCGACAAGAAGAGCGGCCGCGTCTACGACGGCGAGTCAGGCGTCATCGAGCACATCTTCCGCATCGGCGACGACGACAACCGGACGAAGACGGGCGAGAACGACTGGGACGACACCGCGACGTACCACGTGTCCCTGCAGTGGGGCAGCGGCCACGTGACGACGAAGATTGGCGACATGGTCATCGCTGACGAGAACTACAGCGGCGAATATGCCCCGGCCAACCATCGCATCTCGCTCGGCTGCGCGCCGCGCACCGAGACGCTCGTGGGCGCGATCTTCAGCAACGTGCGGATTCAACCGCGATAGGCGCGCGATGGCCGTCGTCGACGCGCGACGGAGCTGACGCGGGTCACGTTAGAAGTTCGAAGCCAGGAGCCAGAAGTGGGTTCTGGCTCGCGCGAAGACGCGAAGGCTTCGGGAGCGCATCAAACGAGAACCGGCCGGCGAGACGACTTTCAGCGTCTCGCCGGCCGGTTGTTTTTGGGGGACTAGGACCAAGAACCGTCGTGCGCCTACTGCTTCGTCACGACGACGTTGAACCCGCCGCTGTTGTCCTTGTAATTGTCGTCGTTGATGCCGAGCGCCAGCCGGCCGCTCGCCGGCATCACAATCGGGTTCGTGTTGTTGGCGATGAGGAACGGGCGGCCGCTGCCGACGCGGCCGACGAGCGTGCCGGGGCCGGCGTTCGGGACGGCATAGCTCTTACGGCCGGCGACCATCTGGTCGCCTTCAGGGCCGACTTCGGTCGGGGCCGAAATGTGAATCTTGTCCGACGTCGAGAAGGTCACGCGGTCGCCGGCACGCACCGTGATGCCCGTGTCGGTCCACTGCTTCTTGGCGTCGACGAAGACGGTCGGTCCGTTCGGGGTGGCCGTCGAGGCCGTGGCGCCCGTGGGCGCGACGTAGTTGAACACGCTCCGCGCGCCCGCCGCGTTCATGTAGAGCCGAGCGATATCGGTCGAGTTGAACGTCCGCCGGCCGTCGCGGGTGTCGAAGATGATCTGGTCGCCTTCCCAACTGTAGACCTTGCCTTGAATCATCTCGCCGCTGCGCAGCACGACCGTGTTGCGATCCAGTTCAGGCGGGTTGTCGCCGGCCGGCAGCTTCGACAGCTCGTCCATCGACGGATCGCCGGGCACGTAGGCGATCATCGCGACGTCGCTTTGCGGGAAGCTCTTCTCCTGGCCGCCTTCGACCACGGCGATGTTGGCATCGCGGTGGTACACTAACGCCCCGGCATGGCGTTCGCCGCTCTTCAACACGAGCGTGACGTCAGCGGCGCTCGCCGCGAGAACGGCCAGGGCTCCAATGGCCAGCGCGGCGACGAGAGGGATTCGGCGCATCATAAAACGGGCTCCTTCCTGGATCGGGATCCGATCCGTGTGCGTGATGGTCTGACACGGACGTGATCGCAAAGTCAGCAAACAGCATGCCACGAGACGGTGATTCCGCTCGCGCGTTCACCGCCGCCCACGTCCTGGCGATGGGCCTCGCCGGTGCCGCGGCGTGGTGGGTCGCCGGTTACTTTCTACCTGCGCTGCCCGCTGGCGCGCGCGCCGTGCTCGCGCTCCTGCTCTTCACGCTCGGCCCAGGATGGCTCGTCGCCGGATGGCTGACGCGCGATCTGCCGTCGCTCGATCGAGTCATCGTGCTCATCTCGGCCGGCGTCGCGGCCGCGCCTACCCTCGCCGACGTGCTCTCGCGCGTGGGCGGAATCGCCGCCTTTCCGTTCATCGCCATCGGCGCTGCAGCCGCGAGCTGGCGCTGGCGCAAATCAGTAGCGTCGGACACGGCGTCGAGCGCGGCGTCGAGCGACCCGCGCGGCGTCGTGCTCATCATCATCGTCGCCGTCATCTGCGGCGCGATGACGTTCGGGCATCGCCTCGAGACGACGCCAGCGGGCGTGACGGTGTACGGCGACTACGACTCAGTCGACCTCAGTTACTACGCGGCGATTACCGCAGAGCTCACGCACACCAATCCGCCCGAAGCACCGTTCTACGTCGGGCATCCGCTGAATTACTCCTACTACCCCACGTTTCTGCTCGCGCTCGTGCACCGCTTCGCGGACGTGCCGATCCTCGACCTGCACTTCCGCTGGGGCTGGCCCGTGTTCTTCACGATGGCAGCGCTCATGCTGCTCGTTTTCGTGAAGACGCTCTCGGCGTCTGCGGGCGCGGGGCGGCTGGCCGCGATCCTGCTGCTCCTCGGCGGCGACTTCTCGTACATGCTCGTCCCGTTCGTCCGCCACGCGATCAACTTCGACTGGTTGTTGTGGCCGACGAATTTCCTCGCGCCGACGATGGAAGTGCTGCACTTCAGCACGTGGACGCCGGCGCTGCCGGTGATGTTCGTCGCGCTCTACGCGTTTGCGCGCGGCCTGCCGCCGCGCCTGCATGCAGGCTGGATCGCGCTCGGGTGCGGGGCGACCGCGGTGCTCGTGCAGTACAAGCCCTTTGCGTTCGGCATGGTGCTCGCCGGGCTCGGCATGGGCATGCTCGTCGCGCGCGCCGACGGGCCGAGACGTCACGCGCGCCGCTTCGCCTTCGCTGCCGCGCTCTTTGGCAGCATCGTCATCGCGCTGCCCTTCCTCTATCGCATCGCAACGCTCTACGGCGAGAGCCGCGGACATTTCGCGATCGACTTCTTTCGTCTGCCGCGGTTGATGCTCGTGAAGTTCTCGCTCGAGGATCTCTTCAACCGCGCGGTCGCGGCCGTGGTCGGCACGGGTACGCTGCACGAGCCGGTCGTCCTCGCTGCGGCGACCGTGTTGTTTCTCGCGGGCGGACTCGGCGTGCGCTGGCTCGGCGTGCCCGGCGTGATTCGCGCCGCGGCCGGACGCGCGGCGACGCCGTCAGTGTGGATCCTGATGGCGTGGACCGTCCTCGCCGGCGTGCTCGTGCCGTTCGTCCTCGTGACCGAGCCGTATCAGGACTCGCTGCAGTTCTATCAGGCCGGGTTGTACGTGCTGTGGATCTTCACGGCAGTCGCCGTCTTCGAGCGCACGCGGCCCTCGCGGCGAGCCATGGTCGTCGTTCTGGTCGTGCTCCTGGCCGCGCCGTCGTCGATCCACTACTTGATCGAGAAGTCGCACGACGGCCCGAATCATCCGTTGATCCGGATGACGGGATCGGAGCTCCTCGCGGCGGCCTACCTGCGCGAGCTGCCGGTCGACAGCACGGTCATCCTGCACGACCGGCCGCAGGATCCATCCGGTCTCGCGATCGTCTCCGAACGCCGCGTCGTGCTCGCCTGGTCGCGCTACGTCACCGGCAGTGACGAGCGGCGCGACGACGTGGACTGGTTCTTCCATTCGGCGGACGAGCCAGACCCCTCGCGCGCGTTCGCCATCCTCCAGCGCTACCACGTGACCTACGTGGTCGATCACACGGACAGAGACCGCCTGCACCCCGCGGTCCTCGCCGCCCTGCAGCCGGTGATGCAGATGCCAGGGCTGGTGCTGTATCGGTACGGGAAGTGAGATTGACCGCCCCTAACTGACGCGGTACCATGGACTTCGGACCTGATGTCCACTGAAACATTCCGTCTCCGCTACGTCGCCAAGTCGGCTGCCGGCATTCCGCGGGATCTCGTCCAGACCGCCGTCGCGAAGGTCAAGGCGATCAGGCCGACCGTGTTCATCTTCAACTGCACGTGGGTGTGCGACGCCCGCTGCGAGATGTGCAACAACTGGAAGTGGGGCAACCGGAAAGAGGACCTCACGCTCGACCAGTTGTCGACGGTCGTGGACGGCGAGTTCTGGCACGCGGTCGAGAACCTCAACATCTCG
>DASZOV010000025.1:0-8900 GCA_035550595.1 Vicinamibacterales bacterium | reverse complement strand
GCATCGAAGTGGGGGAGTGTCACGGAAGCACCGCGTCTCCGGCGCCGCGGACGCCTCGCCACGCCGGCGCGGGTTGGGCGGGAGCAGGGGATTCAGACTAGCATGAGATGAAAGGATTCAAAGGGTCGGCCGCGCGCTCGGGCGACCCGCTGTTGTGATCGGCGCCGCCACGTCTCTCGCCTTTCGATCGCTTCTCAAGTCCACGGCCTCGCGTGCCGGCCTCGGCCGGGCGGGACGCCGTGTCACGGGCCTCACGCCGGCCGCGACCGCGCTGCATGCCGTGCTCGTCGCCGCGGATGGCCCCGTGTTCCTCGTCGTGCCGACCGACACGGCCGTCGACGAGATGACGTCCGACGCGCGGTCGTTCCTCGCCGCGCTCGAAGGCCTGTCCGACCACGACGCGGCTGACGCCGTCTTGCCGCTGCCGTCGCAGGAAGTCGATCCGTATCGCAGCCTTGCGCCGCATCTGCAGATTGCGTCCGCTCGCGCCCGCGCGCTCTTCGCGCTCGCGTCCGCGCGCGCACGGCTCATCGTCGCTTCGGCCCGTGCGCTGCTGCCGCGTGCGAGCGATCCGGCGCGGCTTGCGGCCGCCGGATTCACGATCGCGCCTGGCGACGAGATCGCGCCCACCGATCTCGGCGAGCGCCTCGCCTTTGCCGGCTTCTCGCCCGAGGATCCGGTCGATCAGCCCGGCGAATTCTGCGTGCGCGGCGGCGTCGTCGACTTCTATCCGGCGTCGGAAGAGTATCCGCTTCGCCTCGAGTTCATCGGCGACGTCATCGAGTCGCTCCGCCGGTACGACGGCGCGACGCAGCGCTCGCTCACCGCCGTCGATCGCGTCGTCGTCAGCCCGCAGCGCGAGCAGTTGCCCGACGCGGACGACGACCCGGCCGCGCTCGATCGATCGGCGACGGTCATCGACTACGTCCGCCGCGCCGGCGCGACGGTCCTCGTCTACGAGATCGACGACATCGAGGAACGTGGGGCCTCGCTCGAGCGGCAGTGGCGCGCGTCGGCGGCCGAGATGGAGGGGCGCGGGCGCACGGTGCCGGCCTACGAGTCGATCGCGGCGCCGTGGGAGACGCTCGCCGGCTGGCTGGCCAGCGCGCATCGCATCAGCCAGCTCGCGATTGAGGAAGACGACGGCGCGGCCCATATCGCGACATCGCCCGCGCTCGCCTATCACGGCCGCATCGGCGATTGGGTCGAAGAGATTCGTCGCGCGCGGGCACGAGGCGACGCGGTCGTGTTCATGGCCGCGACGCCCGGCCGCGCCGAGCGGACGATCGAGCTGCTCGCCGACTACGAGGTCCACGCGCGGGCCATGGCGGCGGCCGAGGATCTCACGCATGCCGCGGTGCTCGTCACGACGGGACGTCTCTCGCACGGATTCCATCTGCCGGGCGGATCGCTGGTGCTCTTCTCGGAAACCGACGTCTTCGAAGAAGAGCGCCGCGCGTACGAACGGCGGCGGACGTCGACCAAGACGTTCGTCTCGGACTTTCGCGATCTCGCGGTCGGGGACCTCGTCGTCCACGTTGACAACGGCATCGGACGGTTCGTCGGTCTGAAGCGACTGGCCGTCGCGCCCGGACAGCCTGCGCAGGAGTTCATGGAGCTCCGCTACGCCGGCGACGACAAGCTGTTCGTCCCGCTCGAGCGGCTCGATCTCGTCCAGAAGTACACGGGCGGCGCGGCGCCGGCGCTCGACAAGCTCGGCGGCACGACGTGGGAGAAGGCGAAGACGCGCGTCAAGAAAGCGATGCGCGACATGGCCGAAGAGCTGCTCAAGCTCTACGCCGCGCGCAAGGCCGTCGCGGGCCATGCCTTCAGCCCAGACTCGCACTGGCAGCAGGAATTCGCCGACGCGTTCGAGTACGACCTGACGCCCGATCAGCAGGCGGCCATCGCCGACATCACGCGCGACATGGAATCGCCGACGCCCATGGATCGGCTGCTCTGCGGCGACGTCGGCTACGGCAAGACCGAAGTTGCCATGCGCGCCGCGTTCAAGGCGATCGTCGACGGCAAGCAGGTCGCGTTCCTCGCGCCGACGACCGTGCTCGCGTTCCAGCACGAGCGCACGCTCCGCAATCGCTTCGCCGGGTTTCCCGTCCGGATCGAGATGATCAGCCGCTTCCGCACGAAGCAGGAACAGACGGACGTGATTGCCGCGCTCCGCGCCGGCCAGGTCGACATCATCGTCGGCACGCATCGCCTGTTGTCGAAGGACGTGGCCTTCCGCGATCTCGGCCTGCTCGTCGTCGACGAGGAGCAGCGGTTCGGCGTCGCGCACAAGGAGCGCATCAAGCAGCTCCGCAAGAAGGTCGACGTGCTGACGATGACGGCAACGCCCATTCCGCGGACGTTGAACATGTCGCTCGTCGGCATTCGCGACATGTCGGTCATCGAGACGCCGCCGCGCGATCGACTCGCGATCCAGACGCAGGTCGTGAAGTTCGAGACCGACGTCATTGGCCGCGCGATCCGGACCGAGCTCGAGCGCGGCGGACAGGTGTATTTCGTCCACAACCGCGTCGAGTCGATCTACTCGATGGCCAACCTCGTGACCCGTCTGGTGCCGGAAGCGAAGGTCGCCGTCGGACACGGGCAGATGGGAGAGCACGAGCTCGAGAAGGTGATGGTCGGATTCGTGGCGCACGAGTTCGACGTCCTCGTCGCGACGACCATCGTCGAGAACGGCCTCGACATCCCGAACGCCAACACGATCGTGATCAATCGCGCGGATCGTTACGGGCTCGCGCAGTTGTATCAGTTGCGCGGCCGCGTCGGCCGATCGGATCGGCGCGCGTACGCCTATCTCCTGATTCCGGCCGAGACGACCCTGTCGCCGATTGCGCGACGCCGGCTGGCGGCCATTCGCGAGTTCAGCGACCTCGGCAGCGGCTTCCGCGTCGCCGCGCTCGATCTCGAGATTCGCGGCGCTGGCAACCTGCTGGGTGGTCAGCAGAGCGGGCAGATCGAGGCCGTCGGCTTCGACATGTACCTGCAGCTCCTCGAGCAGACGGTCCGCGAGCTCAAGGGCGAGGACCTCGAGGATGAGCGGCGCGCGGCGGTCAACCTGCGCGTGGACCTGCGAGTCGACGCGAGCTACGTGCCGGACATGAACCAGCGGCTGACGGTCTACCGGCGTCTGGCGAGCGCGCGGAGTCTCGACGAAATCACCGCCCTCCTCGACGAGATGCGGGACCGGTACGGCGCGCCGCCGGCCTCGGTCGAGAACCTCGCGCAGTACGCGCGCATCCGGCTCATGGCGGACCGGATCGGCCTCGAGACCCTCGACCGCGAGGGCACGACGCTCGTCCTAAAGTTCAGGCCGGACGCCAAGGTGGATCCCGTGCTGCTCGCCCAGCTCGTCGAGGCGCGCGGCGATCTGGTGCTGCTGCCGCCGGCCGTACTGCGGCTCGATGTGAGCCGCCCGGAGGCGGTTCGACACGAGGCCGCGAAAGTGGCCGTGCCGAGGGGGGCGCGGCTCGTCAAGGCGCCGCGGGCGACGGTCGCCGACCAGCCGCCGTCCTGGTGGACGGCGCGAGCGAAAGCCGCCGTCGAACCAGGATTCACCAAGACCGAGATCCTGGCGGAAACGCCGCCCGATCCGAGTCAGCCGGGCGGCCTGTTCGAACGGCTGGGCGCGCTCCTCGATCAGTTGAGCCGCTCGATGGTGACGGGCTAACATGTTGATTTGCCAAAACTTGCGGCGCGGCCGCGGGGTGTTCCTGTGATGAAGCATTGGTCTCTCGCGTTCGTCGTCGCGGCGATGGTCGCCGCGCCTCAGGTGATCGCCGCCGAAGCGGGTCAGAGCGTGATCCTCGAACGCATCCTCGTGCGCGTGAACGGCGAGGTCTTCACGCAGTCGCAGCTCACCGACCGGCAGATTAGCGCCTTGCGCGAAGACAACCGCCAGGTGGCCGATCCCAAGGCGCTCGAAGACGACGCGACGCTGCGTAATGCATTGAACGGCATCACGCCGCGCATTCTGGTGCAGGCCGTCGACGAGCTGCTGCTCGTGCAGCGTGCGCGCGAGCTCAACGCGCAGTTCACCGACGCGGACTTCAAGGCCGCGCTCGACAGCATCAAGAAGGACAACCACCTCGACGACAAGGCCTTCGACAAGGCGCTGGCCGACGAAGGCATGACGCTCGACGAGCTCCGGACGAACCTCGAACGTGCCGCGCTCATCCGTGCCGTGCAAAACGAGGAGATCTATCCGCACATGACCGTCACCGAAGAGGAGCTGCGGCAGTACTACGCGGCCCACGGCGACGAGTTCATGACGCCGGCGACGGTCACGCTCCGCGAGCTGCTCGTGAACGTGCCCAATCGCACGCAGAACGGCCAGAGCCTGTTCAGCGTCGGCGACGACAACGCCGCGCGCGCCAAGATCGCGGCCCTGCGCGAGCGTGCCGTGAAAGGTGAGGACTTCGAAAAGCTGGTGCGCGAGGCGTCCGAAGCGCCGACCAAGAATCAGGGTGGCCTCATCGGTCCGGTCAAGACGGACGATCTCAATCCGGCGCTGAAGGACGTGCTCGACAAGATGCAGCCGGGCGACGTGAGCCAGCCCATTCGCGTGCCGACCGGCTACCAGATCCTGAAGCTCGAAGCGCGCGATGCGCCGACGCTCCAGCCGTTCGCCGACGTCCACGATCAGATCGAACAGCACGTCCGGAGCGCGCGTCTCGGCGGCGAAACCGAGAAGCTGCTGACGCGGCTGCGGCAGCAGGCGGTCATCGAGTGGAAGGATCAGGCGTTCAAGGACGCGTACGAAAAAGAGCTCGCCAAGGAAACCGCTGACGCCGCCGCGGCGGCCGCCGCGCCGGTGAACGCCGCCGCCAAGTAGCTTCCATGAAAATCGGCACGCTTCAGCTCGACCATCCGGTCGCGCTCGCACCGATGGCGGGCATGACCGACACCGCCTTCCGCCGGCTCGTGAAGCGCAAGGGCGGCTGCGGTCTGGTCGTCACCGAAATGGTCAGCTCGGAAGGCTTGGTGCGCGGCATCGACCGCACGCTCGAATACGCCGAGTACACCGAGGAAGAGCGGCCCGTCTCGATCCAGATCTTCGGTGGCGATCCGGCCGTCATGGCCGATGCCGCCGAGATCGTCCAGGGCATGGGCGCCGACGTCGTCGACATCAACATGGGATGTCCGGTGCCGAAGATCGCGAAGCACCACGCCGGCTGCAGTCTGATGCGCGACCCGGCGCACGCCGCATCCGTCGTGCGCGCCATGACGGATCGCGTGCGCATCCCGGTCACCGTGAAGATGCGCGCTGGCTGGAACGAGCACGAGATGAACGCGCCGACGCTCGCGAAGATGGTCGCCGACGCCGGCGCGGCGGCTGTCGCCGTCCACGGGCGCACGGCGGCGCAGTCCTACAAAGGCGAAGCGGACTGGACGTTCATTGGCGGCGTGGCGAACGCCGTGGACATTCCCGTGTTCGGATCGGGCGACTGCGTCGAAGCCGGACAGGTGGTCGACCGGCTGCGCGATTCCGGCGTGAGCGGCGTGCTCGTGGGTCGCGGCGCGCTGCGCAATCCGTGGATCTTCGCGCAAGCAGCGGACGCGACCCGTGGCGATGCCGTGCGCGACGTCCCTGCCGAGGATCGCGGCCGTTTCCTGCTCGAGTACATCGAGCTGCTGTTGAACGAACGCGTCGGCGAGCAGCGTGGCTTCCGCCACGCCGCGCCGGGCGCGGAGCTGTCGGCGCCGGCTCCCGCACGCGGTCGCGAGCGCTGGGTCATCAACAAGATCCGCGCGCTCGGCTCGTGGTACACGAAGGGCCTCGTCGGCGGGTCCGAGCTCCGGACGACGATCAACGCCACCGAGTCAATCGACTCCCTCCGCGACACGATCCGAACGTTCTTCGGCGTGAGCGAGGAACTGGTCGTCGGCTGAGCCCTTGAACTTCTGGCTTCTAGCTTCGAACTTCTAGCTTCTCCCGCGTGGTCCCTTGCCGCCTCGCGGCCTGAACGGTCGTGCGCGATCCGATCGCGATGACGCATTGGACGGCGTGTCATCGTCGCCGCGTTTGCGCTTCGGCGGCTTCCACTCGAGGCGCGGCGTCTCGCCGCGGGGTTCGCGTGGACGCCAGCCGCCGCCCGACGGTTTCCAGTCGGACCGGCCATTCTTCGCCTGAGGACGCGGCTTCCAACCGCCGGAAGATTCGCCGCGGTTTCTGTCGCCTGGCTTTCCACCGCCTGACCAGGTGCCGCGGCTCTTCGGCCCAGGCTTTCCGTGGCCTGACCACGGGCCGCGGCCTTTCGCGGCTGGCTTTCCATGACCGGACCACGGCCGCTGACCCTTGCCGCCAGGCTTACCGGACCATCGGCCACCGGCCTTCGGTCCAGGCTTGCCGTACGCGGGGCGTGCGCCCTTCGGTCCAGGTGCTGGCTTCCAGTCGACAGGCGGACGGCGATCGGCCGATGACCGATCGTTCCGTTTCGGACTCGGCGGCTTCCACTCGAGCGGCGGGCGACGATCGCCGGATGGCTCGTCGCGCTTTGCGCTCGGCGGTTTCCAGTCGAGCGGTGGCCGGCCGTGGCCGTGTTGTCCACGCGGGTCTCGAGGTCCGCGTGCATCGAACGTCCCGCCGCGACTGCCTTCGTCGTCTCGTTCGCGACGCCAGCCTTCGCGCTGCTTCCATCGCGCGCGCTTCTGGTCGCGCGTCAGCTTGTACTTGGCGCGCGGATCGACGTGCGCGCCGCCCGGTCGCCAATCGCGTGACCGTCCAGCGCCCCGCGCCCGCCGCGCTTCTCGCGCCGCCGCCTGCGCTTCTTCGGGCGACGTCCACAGCCGCCCGCGCTCGAACCACTTGAGCGCGGCCTCCGGCTGCGTGTGCTGCAGTTGTTTCAGCGTCGGCAGGAGCTCCTCACGTTCGCGCGCGCGGAACGCCGTCGCCGCCTCGCCCATGACGATGACCCACCAGGCGTGACGTTTGGTCATGGTTATTGCCGATCCAGCCGCTTCAGCTTTTCGATGAGCGTCGTCCGCTTCACGCGAAGCAGATCGGCCGCCTGCCGCTTGTTCCCGCCGGTGCGCTCGAGCGCCTGGCGGATGAGGCCATGTTCGAAATCCGAGACGAGTCGATCGAGCTCCAATCCTTCCGGCGGAAAGACGAAATCGCCGGTCGACGGCGCGAAGGGCACGTCGCGAATCTCGTCGGGCAGATCGGCGGCCGAGAGCTGCACGCGGCCGGGCGACAGCGCGAACGTGCGTTCCATCACGTTCTCGAGCTGTCGCACGTTGCCGGGCCAGTGATAGGCCATGAGCGCCTGCTGCGCGTCCTGCCCGAGCGTCACGCGTCGAGGCGGTGCGGCGGAGCTGCTGAAGCGATCGAGGAAGTGCTGCGCGAGCAGCGGAATGTCGCCGCGCCGCTCGCGCAGCGCCGGCACGCGGATCGGGATGACGTTCAGTCGATAGTACAGATCCTCGCGGAACGTGCCTTCGTCGACCATGCGCTTGAGATCCGAGTTGGTCGCCGCGATGACCCGTACGTCGACGCGGATCGTCTGCGAGTCGCCGACGCGCTCGAACTCGCGTCCCTGCAGCACGCGCAGCAGCTTCGACTGCAGGCCGGCGCTCATCGTGCCCACCTCGTCGAGGAACAGCGTGCCGCGGTTCGCCTGCTCGATGCGTCCTTGACGATTCGCGACCGCGCCCGTGAACGCCCCGCGCACGTGGCCGAAGAGCTCGGCCTCGAGCAGCGTCTCCGGGATCGCGCTGCAGTTGATCGCGACGAACCGCTGCGCCCGGCGAGGGCTCGCGTCGTGAATCGCACGCGCGGCCAGTTCCTTGCCCGTGCCCGTTTCTCCCGTCACGAGCACCGTGCTCGTCGTCTGCGCGACCGTGCGGAGCAGCTCGAAGAGACGTCCCATGACCGGCGCGCGGCCGATCATGCCGTCGATCCCGAAGCGCTCGTGGAGCTGCGCGCGCAGATACGCGTTCTCCGTTTTCAGCCGGCGCTTTTCGACCGACGCGTTGATCTCGTGCAGCAGCTCCTCGAACTGGAACGGCTTGGTGATGAACCCTTCCGCGCCGCGCCGCGTGATCTCGACGGCTTCGCGCACCGTGCCGAAGCCGGTGATGACGATGGCGATGATCTCGGGATAGCGGGCGAGGGCCTCGTCGAGTACCTGGCGGCCGTCGACGCCGGGCAGGCGCAAGTCGGTGATGAGGATGTCGAAGGCGAACTCGTTCAGCCGCTCGAGCGCCTCCTCGCCGGAGGCCGCCTGCCGGACCTGGAAGCCCTGCTCGGCGAGCCGCTCGGCTATGACTTCACGGAATGCAGATTCGTCATCGACGAGCAGCAGGTGCTGGGGTTGGGCGTCTGACATCTGGGGAGACGGCATTTTGACACGGATTGACACAGGCGCAACCGGAGCCCGGAAAACCGGCGTCGGTCGCGAGCACTGGCAGAGCCGCCGTGTCGGTTTTCCGTCGCGTAAAGTCCCGCGCAACCCCGCCGATATTGCAGGCAGAACGTCTTCATTCTTGCTGAGAATTGCCGGCCCTACAGGGCTGCGGGATGGATGCCGATGCTGGTCGAACGAAAAACCGTTTCCATCCCCCGAGCGTGTGAGCTCGTGGGGGTCAGCCGACGAACCATTTACAACTGGATTGCCAGCTCCAAGGTGCAGTACGTGAGAACGGCGGGCGGATCCGTCCGGATCTTCGTCGACACCCTGTGGCGGGAACCCGACACGACCACGCCCCCCGAGGCGCCCGGTGCGCTCGAGGGACTGAGTCGTGGCGCCTGAACTGGCGCAAGGCGTCGAGCGCCGGGCCGTGGGCTTCTCCGAGGCCGATTTCTCGCGGCTGTTTCACAGGCTGAACAACCAGCTCGGCATCATCCTCGCGAATGCCGAGCTGCTGGAAACGCG
>DASZOV010000024.1:0-4469 GCA_035550595.1 Vicinamibacterales bacterium | reverse complement strand
CACCATCTTCATTTCTTCGGAGACTTCATCGAAGCGCCGGCCCATGAAGCGCTTGATGGAAAACACGGTGTTCTCGGGATTGGTGACGGCCTGGCGCTTGGCCACCTGGCCGACGAGCCGCTCGCCGGACTTGGTGAATCCCACGACCGACGGCGTCAGGCGTCCGCCTTCCGCGTTGGTGATGACGACCGGTTCGCCTCCCTCCATGACGGCCACGACCGAATTGGTCGTGCCGAGGTCGATCCCGATGATCTTGCTCATGATGTCTCTCCTGACCCAGATGGTGACTGAACTTTAGTGATTTGAATTATAGATTCTTGAGTGCATCACAGTCAAGAGATATCAGCGGCCAATTCCCGGGCGCCTTCAAAACTGTGCACTTCCGGGGATCTTCGTTATCATGGGTCTCAGCCACCGCCTAGCGACGTACTTCTGAGGAGGGCGCACGATGACCCCCACGTCCCGAGTCCGGCCGTTCCTCGTTCGCTGCGCGTTGTCTTCAGTGGCCGCTGCGGCCTGCTTGCTCCTGCCCGCGACCCTCTCCGCCCAGGCCGGCGATGACAATCCGTCCACGGCCGCCGCTTCCGACTTCGATCCCGGCCCCGACGCGCCCGACGTTGATTGGTCCGGCGACATCCCGGCCCACGTCGACGACATTCAGGGCGCGGTTGCGCTCGAGCGTGACGGTGAAGCCCTCCAGTCCATCAGCGGCACGCCGCTCTTGAGCGGCGATCGTCTTCGTACGGACGCCGGTCGCGCCGAGGTGCTCTTCTCCGACGGCAGCGTGCTCGACGTCGACGAGCGGTCCGCGGTGGACTTCCTCGACGACGGTCTGTTGCGGATCCAGGCGGGACGTGTGCGGCTGTCGCTCGCGGGCCGCGGTGGCGACGAGCAGTACCGAATCGACGGCGCCGGCATGACGGCGTGGCTTCAGACAGCGGGCGACTACCGCGTGTCGCTCGCCGGCGCGCCCGGCAGCCAAGAACTGACGGTGTCGGCCATCCGCGGCGTCGCCGAACTGCAATCGCCGCTCGGCCGCACGCGCGTGCGCTCCGGCTATGCGACCGTGTCGGCCGTTCGTGACGCGCCGTCGCTCCCCTATCCCGACAACGCGGCGGCCGGCGATGCCTTCGACCTCTGGGTCCTGGCCGAGCGCGACGCGCGGACGAACGTCGCGACCGCCTCCTATCTGCCCGATGATCTGCGTCCCTATGCCGGCACGCTCGCAACCGATGGCGCCTGGGAGTACCTCCAGCCGTACGGCTACGTCTGGTATCCGCGAGTGGCTGTCGGTTGGGCGCCGTACACGTATGGCGAATGGTCGGTCGTCGCCTCGTTCGGCTGGACGTGGACGGGCGGTCCGCGCTGGATCTGGCCCACGCATCACTACGGCCGATGGGGATTTGGCGCGAGCCGTTGGTACTGGATTCCGGATCGACGCTGGGCGCCGGCCTGGGTGTCCTGGGCGAGCGCGCCGGGGTACGTCGGCTGGTGTCCGCTCGGCTGGGACAACCGTCCCGTCGTGAGCCTCACCCGCGTCGTCGCACGAACGGGCGGATGGCGCGCGTGGACGGTCGTGCCGTCGCGCGCGTTTTCCCGCGGCGGCTATTCGCGCGTGAGCGCGCGTGCCGCGGTGCACGGACCGCTCGGCGTTTCCGCGTCGGCGTTCACCGTGCGGCGCGCGTCGCGCGTCCACGTCGCGGCCTCACGAACGGCTCGACCGGTGCGCGGTCCGGCATATGCCGCGTCGCGTGCGCCGCGATCGATCGAGGTCGCTCCGCGCCTGCGGCCTGGCGAAGTGAACGGCGGCGTGCCGCAATCGCGCGCGCGCGTCGAAACGACCCGTCGCGGCGCTGTCGCTACACCGCGCGCGGATTCGAGAAACGTCTGGTCGTCGCCCGCGCGCCCATCAGCCGGCGACATGTCACGTGGCCGCGTTGCGACGCCATCGCGAAGCCGCGGCGAGGTCTGGCAGCGGCCGGAGGCAGGTGTGTCGCGCGGCGTCGATCGCACGCCGTCGCGACGGCCCTCCGAGATGCGCCAGCAGCCGGACGTCGCGCCCAGGCCGGCCTCGCCATCGGCCGGTCCGCGCGCCTATCGGCGCAGCGTGGCGCCGGCACCGACGCCTCGGCCTGACGTTTCGCGGCCGATGCAGATGCCGTCGCGAAGCTATCGCGCGCCGTCGGCCGTTCGCCCCGTCAGTCCGTCGGTGCCGTCTCGCCCGGTGTCGTCCCGTCCGATGACGCGGCCAGCGCCGACGCCGCGCGCACCGAGCCACGTCAGCGCACCGGCGTCGAGAGGCGGCGGCTCACACGCCACGAGCCGGACGACCTCGTCGGGCGGCGGCGGTCACGCCCGTTCGCGCGAGCGATGATGGCGCGCGATCGCGGTGCTACACTTTGGCGCGCATGATGCTCAAGTGGCCGAGCCTGGCGCGCACGCTCGGCGTCGCTGCGCTCTTCCTCGCGGCGGCGCTCGCCGGCACGGCGAGCGGCGTGATCTTCGCGTTCGTCGGCGATCTGCCGCAGATCTCCGCGCTCGACGACTACTCGCCCGGCACGATCACGCGCGTGCTCGGCCGCGACGGCTCGGTCATCGGCAGCTTCGCGACCGAGCGCCGCCAGATCGTCACCTACGATCAGATCCCGGACGTCCTGCGGCACGCCATCATGTCGGCCGAGGATCAGCACTTCATGACGCACGGCGGGATCGAGCCCACGCACATGCTGTGGGCTTACGTGCAGGACAAGCTCCACAAGCGCCGCACGCCCGGTCGCAGCACGATCACACAGCAGCTCGCGCGGCAGTTGTTCCCGATCGGTTTCGAGCGCACGCCGGAACGCAAAATCAAGGAAGCGCTCGTCGCCCTGCAGATCGAGAAGCGGTACAC
The DNA here is from genome assembly GCA_035550595.1 of Vicinamibacterales bacterium. Lineage (GTDB taxonomy): Bacteria > Acidobacteriota > Vicinamibacteria > Vicinamibacterales > SCN-69-37 > CALFMR01. The sequence continues at coordinate 1,579 of DASZOV010000024.1, read as the reverse complement.
GAAGCAGGAAATCTTCACGATGTACTGCAACAAGGTCGCCTGGGGGTTCGGCACTTACGGCGTCCAGGCCGCCTCGGAGCTCTACTTCGACAAGCCGGCCAAGGACCTCACGCTCAACGAGGCCGCGACGATCGCCGGCATGCTGCCGGCGCCGCAGAGTCTCAATCCGTACACGAACATCAAGGCCTCGACACGCCGGCGCAACTACACCCTCGAGCGAATGGCCGACGACGGCTACATCACGCGCCAGACGGCCAAGGCGACCGAAGCCGAGCCCATCGTCACGCGCGGACAACCGAGTCGTCCGCCATCGGTGGCGCCTTACTTCCTCGAGGCCGTCCGCCAGCAGCTCGATGCGAAGTACGGCGCGAAGGCCGTCTACGAGAACGGACTCGTCGTCCATACCGGCCTCGATCCGGATCTGCAGCGCGCCGCCAACCGCGCCGTCGACGACGGCGTGCGGCGCATCGACAAGCTGCACGGCTGGCGCAAGCCGGCGCGCAATCTCCTCGACGAAAAACGCGACCTCGAGACGTGGCGCGACAACCGATGGCGCGGCGATCCGACGGCCGGCGACGTGCTGCCCGCGATCGTGACCAGCGTCGAAGGCGCGGACATCCACGTGCGCGTCGGCGCGTTCTCCGGCGTCATCGGCGCGAAGGGATACGCGTGGACGCGGAAGCGGCCGGCCGCGCTCGTGCGGCGCGGCGATCTCGTCGAGATCCGCGTCGCCAAGGTCGAGACCGACGCGTCGACGCTCACCGGGTCGCTCGAACAGCCGCCGCTCGTCCAGGGCGCGGCGCTCGCGATCGACAACCACACGGGCCAGATTCTCGCGATGGTCGGCGGCGACGACTTCGAGCGGAGTGAATTCAATCGCGCGACGCAGGCGATGCGCCAGGTCGGCTCGCTGTTCAAACCGTTCGTCTACACGGCGGCGATCGATCGCGGCTACACGACGCAGTCGATCCTCGACGACACGCCGGCCAGCTTCGACGTCGGTCCGAATCAGCCGCCCTACGAGCCGCAGAACTATGACCGCCAGTTCCTCGGCGACGTCACGGTGCGCACGGCGCTGGAGGACTCGCGCAACGTGCCGACCGTGCGGCTGATGCAGGCACTCGGCCCGAAGGAAGTCATCAAGTACGCGCGCGACATGGGCATCACGACGCCCATCCCCGAGTTCCTGTCGGTGGCCATCGGCGCGGCCGAGAGCACGCTCTTCCAGATGGTCTCGGCCTATTCGGCCTTCCCGAACCAGGGCGTGCGGATGACGCCGCTCATGATCCTCGACGTGGTCGATCGCGACGGCAACACGCTCGAACAGCACCGCGTCGAGCCGCACGAAGCCATTCGCGCGGACACGGCCTACGTCCTCACCGACCTGCTCGAGGGCGTCGTCCAGCACGGCACGGGCGCGCCGGCCGCGTCGATCGACTGGCCGCTCGGCGGCAAGACGGGCACGACCGACGACTACACCGACGCGTGGTTCATCGGCTTCGATCCGGACATCACGGTCGGCGTGTGGACGGGCTACGACCAGAAGAAGCCGCTCGGCGGCAACCAGACGGGCACGGTC
>DASZOV010000023.1:0-35406 GCA_035550595.1 Vicinamibacterales bacterium | reverse complement strand
GCCGGCGATGAACAGGTCGCCCTCGCGCAGCGTGCCGTCCTGGACGAGCACGTGCGCGACCGGGCCGCGGCCGCGATCGAGCTTGGCCTCGAGCACCGTGCCCTGCGCCATGCGCTTCGGGTTCGCCTTGAGATCGGCGAGATCGGCGACGAGCAGGATCATCTCGAGGAGCTGATCGAGGTTCTTGCGCTGGCGCGCGGACACTTCGACGGTGACCGTCGTGCCACCCCAGTCCTCCGGCATCAGGCCGAGGTCCGACAGCTCGCGCTTGACGCGCTCCGGATTCGCATCCGCCTTGTCGATCTTGTTGACGGCGACGACGATCGGCACGTTCGCCGCGCGTGCGTGGTCGATGGCCTCGCGCGTCTGCGGCATGACGCCGTCGTCAGCGGCGACGACGAGCACGACGATGTCGGTGACGCGGGCGCCGCGGGCGCGCATCATCGTGAACGCCTCGTGACCCGGCGTGTCGAGGAAGACGACGTGCCGGCCGTTGACGTCGACGGCGTAAGCGCCGATGTGCTGCGTGATGCCGCCGGCTTCGCGCTCGGCGACCTTCGTCTCGCGGATGGCGTCGAGCAGGGTCGTCTTGCCGTGGTCGACGTGACCCATGACGGTGACGACCGGCGCGCGCGGCTCGAGATCCTCCGGCTTGGAAGCTTCCGTCTCGACTTCGGTCAGTTCTTCCTCGAAGCTGCGGATGAGCACCTCGGCGCCGAAGTCACGCGCGATGGTCGTCGCCGTCTGCGCGTCGAGCGTCGAGTTGATCGTCATCATCATGCGGCGGTCGATGAGCTTCCGCAGCACGTCCTTGACCTTGACGTCGAGCTTGTCGGCCAGATCCTTGACGGTCATACCTTCGGCCAGCGTGATGAGCTTGGTGATCGGCGGCGGCGCTTCCTGCACGATCGGCGCGTTCGACCGGTCGTCGCGACGCGCGGACCGAGGCTGACGCGGTCCGGCGGGCCGGAACGGCGGGCGCATACCAGGACGCGGCGGCAGCGACCCGGGTGGACGAACCGGCTGCGAGGGAAGTGGCCGCGGACCGCCGAGCGGTGGCCGCGTGGACCCGAGCGGCGGACGCACGCCGCCGGGTGTGACCGGGCGTGGCGGCGTGACCGCCGGACGCGTCGGCGCGGGCGGCGCCTGCGTCGGACGAATCATGGGCCGCTGCGGTAACGGGCGTGCCGCCGGCGCTTCGCCCGTCAACGGATCTTCGATGCGCAGCCGGCGCGTGGGCGGCACAACGCGGCCGACCGGCCGGGCGGGCGCCGCCGGTGGCGCGGGTGCGACCGGCGCGGCCGCCACTGGCGGCGCCGCGGGCGTGGCCGCAACGTGCGCTGGCGGAGGCTCACTGACGGTCGGCGTCGTTTCGACTGGCGTCGGAGTGACGGCAGCGACTTCCGGAGCCGCGGTGACGGCCGGCGCTTCAGGCGCGGCCACTTCTTCCGTGACGATCACGGGCGCTTCCGGCGTTGGCGCGACTTCGGCCAGTGCGGGCGGCTCGACCGCGGCCGGCGCCGCGTCGGCGGCGGCTGTGGCCGCCGGCATTTCGACGGCCGTGTCCGTATCGGAGGCGGCCGGCTCGGCTGCCGCGTCACCCGTCTCGCCGGCGAGCGGCTTGACCACTTTGACCAGCCGCGGCCGCAGCGTCGGCGCCGCGGGCTTGGGCGGCTCGGGCGCGGATTTGCCGCCGGCCTTGCGCGCGGTGGGCGCGTCGGCGAACAGCGGTCCGGTCGGCAGCGCGATCTGGCGCTTGCGCGCCTGACGCTCGACGAACTGACGCGCGACGATCTCCTCAATCGAGCTCGACGCGCTCTTCACGTCGATGCCCGTCTCCTGCTTGAGCAGAGTCATCGCCTCCTGGCTCGTCAGGCCCAGCAGCTCGGCGACTTTGTAGATGCGGACAGTGGCCAAATGGGCTCCCTTACCAAACGTTCACGATCGCTCGTACCGGTGTGGTCGCACCGGACGAACGCTACTCTTCGGACGACGGCTCGGCCGTCGCGTCACCGTTGTCGGCGTCGGCCGGTGTCGCGTCAGCCTCGGCCGCGGCGCGTGCGGCGGCCTCTTCGGCGGCCTGCGCTTCGATCGCCTGCTGCGCGCGCGCGGCCACCATCACGGCGTCGACGGTCTCGGCGTCGAAGCCCGGGAGACCGATGAGATCGTCGGGCGAGGCCTCCAGGAGCTTTTCGACCGTGTCGTAGCCGCCCGCACGCAGCACGGCGACGACTTCGTCGTGGATGTCGGGCAGGCTGAGCGGATGCGACTCGACCGTCTCGGTGCCGAACTCGATGCCGGCGAGCTGCGCTTCCACTTCCTTGCGCTTCTCTTCCTCGCTCTTGATGTCGATCTTCCAGCCGCTCAGCTTCGCGGCGAGCCGCACGTTCTGGCCCTTCTTGCCGATGGCCAGCGAGAGCTGCCGATCCTCGACGACGACCTCCATCACGCGCTGATCGTCGTTGACGATGCTGACGCGCTGGACCTTGGCGGGGCTGAGCGCTTTGGTCACGAAGGTGACCGGGTCCTCGGAGAATTCGACGATGTCGATCTTCTCGCCGCGCAGTTCGCGAATGATCGCCTGCACGCGCGTGCCGCGCATGCCGACGCAGGCGCCGACCGGATCGACGTCGCGTTCGCGCGAGAAGACCGCAACCTTCGCCCGGTCGCCGGCCTCGCGCACGGCGCCGCGAATCATGACGGTACCGTCGTAGATTTCGGGAACTTCCTGTTCGAAGAGCTTGACGAGCAAGGCGGGATCGGTGCGCGAGAGGATGACCTGCGGGCCCTTGGCGTTCTTCGATACGGCCTTGATGACGGCGCGCACGCGATCGCCGATGGCGTAGTTCTCGGCGCGCGACTGTTCCTTGCGCGGAATCTGCGCCTCGACGCGGCCGACCTCGGCGATGATGTCGCCGCTCTCGAACCGCTTGACGGTCGCGTTGACGACCTCGCCGACGCGCTGGCTGAACTCGCCGTGGATCCGCTCGCGCTCGGCTTCACGCACGCGCTGCGCGATGACCTGTTTGGCCGTCTGCGCGGCGATGCGGCCGAGCCGCTCGGTGTCCTTCGGGAACTCGATCTCCATGCCGATCTCGGCTTCGGCGCCGTAGAGATCCTGCGCGTCGGTGAGCGAGATCTCGCGCGCGGGGTTGGTCACCTCGGGCACGATCTGTTTGGCGGCGTAGAGCTCGACGAGGCCGGTCTCGAGGTTGAAGCGCGACCGCAGGTCCTCGTCGCCCTTGAACACCTTGCGCGAGGCGGCGAGGTAGGCGTCCTCGATGGCCCCGATGACGATGGACGGCTCGATGCCCTTGTCCTTCGCGACGACTTCGATCATCTGTTGCAGTTCGGTAGCCATAGACGTTGTGTCGGAGAATCTCCTACTAGAGCTCTACTTCCAACCGTGCCCGTCGAATCTGCGCGAGCGGCACGCGGTGCATCCGGCGGCCCTCGGCGAGGAGCACCTCGCCCGCGTCGACGCCGCTCAATCGTCCCGCGAAGTGCGACTGCCCCCCGATGGGCTCGGTCGTCACGACTTTCGCCAGCCGGCCCGTGAACCGCCGGTAGTCCGCCTCACCCCGCAACGGCCGATCGAGACCCGGCGACGAGACCTCGAGCGTGTAACTCGGCAACTCGGCCGTGAGCGCGTCCTCGACGTCGATGAGCGCGCTGAAGTCCTCGCTGACCCGGCGACAGTCTTCGATACCGACCGCTTCGCCTTCAGGCGATTCCGCGTCCGCGTCGCCCGCCGGACGGTCGATGACGACCCGCAACACCCAGCCGGGCGATTCCCGACGGAGCTGGAGATCGAACAGTTCCAAGCCGTAGCCGCGAGCCACACGTTCAGCGGCGCGGCGCAAGCCTTCGACAGCGGCGTCCCGGCTCGTCATCCCTCTCACTGACCTGGTCGTGAACCGCGGCGTCCGGCCAGGACGGCGCACCGGACCGACGCGATGAAGAAGGGCCCCAGAAATACAAAAAGTGGGCACGGGCCCACTAACAAAGCCTTTCCCGCGAAGACCACTTGCCAGTATAGCAACTCACTCCGAGACGGGCAATGGCGCGGCGACGACATCGTAGCCCGCGGCGGCCACGATCCGCGCGGTGACCAGGTCGCCAGGACGCAGGTCGGACGGGTCGCACTCGGTGAGGATGACCGACGCGTCGATGTCCGGCGCCTGGCCTTCGAGCCGTCCCGTCACGACGAGCGGCGACTCGGGCGACGGCCCGTCGATCATCACCTGGACGGGTTCGCCGATACGTTCGGTCATGCGCGCCGCAACGAGGGTTTCCTGCAACCGCATGATGCGATCGCGCCGCGCCGTCTTTTCCTCCGCGGCCACGTCGTCGTCGAGCGCGTAGGCGCGCGTGCCTTCCTCGTGCGAATAGGTGAAGACGCCGAGATGGTCGAACCGCTGGTCGCTGACGAAGTCGGCGAGCGCGTCGACGTCAGCAGACGTCTCGCCCGGGAAGCCGACGATGAACGTTGTCCGGAGCGCCACACCGGGGACGCGCGCGCGGATACGCGAGAGCAGTGCGTCGTAGGTCCGTCGCGTCCCAGGCCGCCGCATGCGCTTCAGCACGCTGTCGGCGGCGTGCTGCAGCGGCAGGTCGATGTACCGGCACACTTTTTCGCACTCCGCCATAGCATCCAGCACGTCGTCCGTAATCGTCGTCGGATAGAGGTAGAGCAGGCGAATCCAGGCGAGCCCGTCGACGCGATCGAGCCGGCGGAGAAGCCGTGCGAGCGCGCCGCGTTCGCCGCGATCGATGCCGAAGAACGTCGTGTCCTGCGAGATGAGCAGCAGTTCGCGCACCCCACGCGCGGCGAGCGCTTCGGCCTCGGCGACGATCGAGTCCTCGGTGCGGCTGCGATACGCGCCGCGCAGCGTCGGGATGATGCAGAACGCGCACGTGTAATCGCAGCCTTCGGCGACCTTCACGTACGCGTAATGCCGCGGCGTCGTCAGCAGCCGCGGCGTGGAGGCGTCGTAGAGATAGTCGGGCGGAAGAGGCGTGTGCGCCGGCGCTTGTGTCTGCCGTGACGGCGACGACTTGAAAAATCGTAAGGGCGCGGCCGTGACGGCCGGTTCAGGTGCACGAGCAGCCGCTGACGATTCAATCGCGCCGACGATGGCTGGAACTTCGCCGGTGCCGAGAACGACGTCGATCTCGGGGATTTCCTTCGCGAGCTCGTCGCGATACCGCTCCGCGAGGCAGCCGGTCACGACGAGCCGCCGGCATCCGCCCTCACGCTTCAATGCGGCCATCTCGAGGATGGCGTCGACGGATTCTTCCTTCGCGCGATCGATGAACGCGCAGGTGTTGACGACGACGACATCGGCCGACGCCGCGTCAGCCGTGATCTCGTGCCCCGCCTCGCGCGCAAGGCCCAGCATGACCTCACCATCGACGAGATTTTTCGGACATCCGAGCGAGACGAGCCCGATCTTCATGCGCATCTAGCTTATCGCGGGGAGAAGAGAGGACAACTCGAAGCCTCACGCGAAGACGCGAAGATCGCGAATGGCAGAGAAAAGGGGCTCGAAGCGCCCGCATTCAAAAAAGATGACACCGCAAGCCCCCGAGCGTAGCGAGGGCGGCGCAGCGCCGTAGCGCTGGGGGTGGGGCCCCAGCGCATTGCAAAGAAGATGACTGCGCTGCCGCCCAGATCTCGTTGTCTCGAAGAGACCTCACAGCCGGAGGTGGGGTCGCGAAATGCTTTGCGCCAGTCGTCCGAATGTGCTACTCATGTGCTACATGGAAGCCATATCGTTGGAGCACGCATCGCGACCAGCGGATGCTGAACCGGTGCGCGGACGCGTGGGCGTGCGGGAGCTGCGGCAGAATCTGTCCGTCCATCTGGATCGCGTCAAGCAGGGGCAGTCGCTGCTCGTGACCGAGCGCGGCCGGGTGGTGGCGCTGTTGTCGCCCTCGACGCACACGCTCTCGCCTGTCGAGCGGCTCATCGCCGAGGGGCGCGCCACGCCGCCGTCGCGATCGCTTCGCGACATCGTGCGGCCGCGGTCGACGCGCGGTGCGGTCGCCGCGAGCGAAGCCGTCATCGCGGATCTCCGAAGCGAACGGCTGCCGTGAGGCGCGCGTATTTCGACGCGTCGGCCATCGCCAAGCTGGTTCACGAGGAACGCGAGTCGCTGGCGCTCGTCGATTTCCTCGTCGAGCCGATGGACGTGGTGACGTCGGCGATTTCCGAGGTCGAGGTGGTGCGGGCGCTGCGGCGGTATCGCATTGCGCCGGAAGAAGTCGCCGACGCGCTCCGCGGGTTCGTCGTCGTCGCGATCGACGCCGAAATCCGCGCGCAGGCCGCCGCGCTCGACCCGCCGACCGTTCGATCGCTCGACGCCATTCATCTCGCCACGGCCATGGCGCTCGGCGCCGACGGTCTCGACGTCGTCACCTACGACGACCGACTCGCCGACGCGGCCGACGCCCACGGTTTCACGGTCGTCCAACCCGGCCGGCCCGCGCGCAAGGCCGCGCGTGGCAAGTCGCGGCAGCGGCGCGCGGCCCGCACCGCCCGCGCGGAGGCGTAGACGCTTCTCAGCGCTCTTCGACGCAGCGAGGTCTGGGCGGCAGGGCAGTCATCTTCTTTGCAATGGCGCGGGGCCCCACCCCCGCGCCTACGCGCTTCGGCGCCCTCGCTACGCTCGGGGCCTCGCGGTGTCATCGAATATCAAATGACGCGCCGAAGGCGCCTCCTTCATTCGAAGTTCGAAGTTGGCGAGCGCCTTCTGCTCGTCACGGCGTCAGCCGGTGCAGCATGCGCGGGTAGGGGATGGCTTCGCGCAGGTGCTCGAGGCCGCAGATCCAGGACACGACGCGTTCGATGCCCATGCCGAAGCCGGCGTGCGGCACGCTGCCGAAACGGCGCAGGTCCAAGTACCACTCGTACGCTTCGGGCGGCAGGTGATGGTCTTCGATCCGTTGTTCGAGCAACGAGAGGTCGTCGAGGCGTTCGCCGCCGCCGATGATTTCGCCGTAGCCTTCGGGCGCGAGGACGTCGACTGAGAGCGAAACCTCGGGTCGGCCGGCCTGCGGTTTGAAATAGAACGCTTTCACCGCCGACGGATAGCCGGTGACGACGAGCGGACGATCGAACATCGCGGAGAGCGTGGTTTCGTCCGGACTGCCGAAGTCGCCGCCCCATTCGAATGGCTGCCCCTGCGCCCGAAGCCGTTCGGCGGCGTCGTCGTAGGTGAGCCGTGGAAATGGCGCCTGCACACGCTCGAGCGTCGTGGTGTCGCGTTCGAGCGTCGCGAGCTCGCGCCGTCGCCGATCGAGCACGCGCGCGACGACCTCGACGACGAGCCCCTCGGCCAGCGTGACGATGTCGTCGAGCGTCGCGTAGGCGACCTCGGGCTCGACCATCCAGAACTCGGTGAGGTGCCGGCGCGTCTTCGATTTTTCGGCTCGGAACGTCGGTCCAAAGCAGTAGACACGGCCGAGCGCCATCGCGTTGGCCTCGTTGTAGAGCTGGCCGCTTTGCGTCAGGTACGCGGTGCGATCCTCGAAGTACGCGACAGGAAACAGCGTCGTCGTGCCTTCGCAGGCCGAGGGCGTGAAGATGGGCGTGTCAGCGAGTACGAAGCCGCGCGTGTTGAAGTAGTCGCGCACCGCGTCGATGACCTCGTGACGGACGCGCAGCACGGCGTGCTGACGCGCGGATCGAATCCACAGGTGCCGACGATCGAGCAGGTAATCGACGCCGTGTTCCTTCGGCGTGATCGGATAGTCGTGCGCCTCGCTCACGACGTCGACGCCGGCCGCATCGATCTCGTAGCCGCCCGGCGCGCGCGCGTCGGCGCGCACGGTGCCGTGGACGACGATGGCGCTCTCCTGGCCGAGATGGTCGAGACGGGCGAACGCCTCGGCGCCCACGGCGGCCTTCGACACGACGGCTTGGATGAACCCGGAGCCGTCGCGCACTTGCAGGAAATGAATCTTGCCGCTCGATCGGCGATTCGCGAGCCAGCCCTGGATGGTGACGGACTCGCCGTCATGGCGGGCGATGTCTTCGATGTAGACGCGCATGGCAGCGGCTCGCGCGAACGGTCGACGCTCACTCGAACGCGAGCGGACCGTTCAGATCGTCCAGTATGCCTTGAAGGCGCGCGCGCGCACCAACGGCGGCGGTGAGGACGCGCGCCGCGTCGCCATGATCGGGCAGCTCGAAGACGAGCGGTCCCGTGTATCCCACTTTGACGAGCGCCATCATCGTCGACGGCCAGTCGATCGTCCCGGCGAACGGCACGAGGTGGTCGTCAGCCTTGCCGCGGTTGTCGTGGATGTGCGTCGTGAGGAGATAGCCCGCAAGTTCCTCGGCAGCCTCGGGCGCGCCGCCGACGAGATGGGCGTGGCCCACGTCGAGACAGATGCCCGCGGCGCCGAGATCGAGATCGCCCTCGAGCCAACGGAGCAGGGCCCCGGGCGTGGCGAGATCGTTCGGGATGACTTCGAGCGCGAGCCGCACGCCGGCGGCCGTGCACGCCGCGGCGATGGGCTCGAGACTGCGCGCCAGCGCGCCGGCATCGTTGTCGCCGGCCGGGATCGGCTGTCCGCGCGGGATGCCGAGGTGCAGCACGATGACGTCGGCGCCCCACGCGGCGGCGGCTTCGGCAGCGCGCGCGGTCTCGTCGACTGCTTCGTGCCGGAGGGCCGTGTCCGGCGTTGCGTTCGAATACGCACGGCCCCAGACGCCGTTCACGAAACCGTCGCAGATCGGCGCGTGGACGCTCCACGCGCGCACTCCCGTTGCGTCGAGCCAGCGCCGCACCTCGGCCACCGCCGCGGCGTCGTGGTAATCGACGTGTGTGCGCGTGGCGAAGATCTCGACGAGCTCGAAGTCGTGCGCGCGGATACGCTCGAGGTGCGAGGCCGTGAGCGTCTCGCCGTGAAAGAGGTGCGTCGACAGGCCGAAGGTCATGGCGCGGATCAGCCGAGCTCGGGCACGGCGCGGCCGAGGACGGCCGCGATCCGGTCGAAGCGCGGATGACGGCGGAGATTGTCGCGTACGTAGCCCACCGTGCGCGAGACGTAAGGCAGATAGGTCTGATTGCCTCGCACCGAGGCCTGATAGCCGAACGTGCCGAGCGCCTTCAGGTTGCGCTGGAGCGCCATGAGATCGAATCGCCGAGCGAAGGCGATTCGATCTCGTGATTGGCCCGTCCGTTCGAGGAAGACCGCGATCAACGCGTCGACGTCCGCGTCCGGCAGCTCGACGTACGAGTCGCGGAGCAGGGACACGAGGTCGTAGGTGTCCGGCCCCATGCGCGCGTCTTGGAAGTCGATGACGACGAGCCGGCCGTCGCGGACCATGAGATTGCGGCTGTGATAGTCGCGATGACAGACGACGCGCGGCTCCACGGCCAATTCACCGATGACGACGGCCAGCTCGCGCCGGAGCGTCTCGGCATCGCCGGGCGTGAGACGAACGCCGCGATGGCCTTCGAGAAAGTGTGTGATGAAGAACTCCATCTCCCACGTGAGCTTCTCGACGTCGAACGCGAGGCCGTAGGGCAGGAAGCGCGCGTCCTCGAGCGCGGCGCCACGCTGCTGGATCGTCGCGATGATCTCGACTGCTTCGCGGTACCACGCCATCGTCCGTGGCGCGGTCGCGTCGGCGATGGCGGCCTGCAACGTCACGTCGCCGAGATCGTCGAGCGCCACGACACCGAGATCGGCCACGACGCCGCGCACGCGTGGGATCGGCACGGGCATCGCCGCGAACAGTTCGGCGACGTTGAGGAACGGCAGCGTCGCCGCATCGAATGGCTTGGCATAGACCGCGAGGACGAACGACTCGGCGTCGGCTGGCGTGATGCGAATGTAGCGCCGATCGGACGCATCGCCCGTGAGCGCCGTAACGCGCGGCAACGCCACCGGATGACGCGCGAGATACTGCATGACCGCATCAGGGATCAGGGCAGCCGCCGAGACGCCGGAGGCGGACGGGATGGGCGTGTCGGACATCGAGGTCATCGTGACAGGGGAAAGACCGCCAGGCCATCGCGGACGTCCGCGACGTCGTCCGGCTGGAGCACCGATGCGGGCACGATCACGGACTCAGCGGCCGTGAATCCCGCTGGAATCGCGACAGGACCGGCAACGATGCACTGGTCGAGATCCGCGCCGGCGCCGACGGCGGCCTCCGGCCACACGAACGTGTGGCGCAGTCGCGCGCCCGGGTGGCGATCCGCGCGGTGCGTGACGAACGACAAGGCGGCGTCGAGATAATCGCGCGGCGTGCCGACGTCGAGCACGGCGCCGGTCGCACGCCACGCGCGGATGGCGCCGGGACGCGAGACGATGAGGTCGCGATAGATACCTGACACGGTCTCGACGGGCTCGCCGTCGCACAAGTTCGCGAACACGGACGCGGCCGCGATCTGCACCCCAATGAAGTGCCACGTACCGGCCGCCTGTCCGCGCGGCACGAATCCGGTGACGCGGCCGTCTTCATCGATGGCGACGCCGTTGTAGTGTTCCGGCGCCGGATTCGGCACGAGCGCCATCGTCACGTCCGCGCCCGATTGCCGGTGCGCATCGAGCATGGCCGCGAGGTCGACATCGGCCAGCGTGTCGCCGTTGACGATGAGGATGGGATCGGTCGCGAGGAGCGGCAGCGCGCGTCGCGGTCCGCCGGCCGAGCCGAGCGCCTTCGGCTCCCATGAGTACCGCACCGAAAGGCCGAGATGCGCGCCGTCGCCGACGACGCGCGTGATCGTCGCGGGCCGCGCGTGCAGGTTCACGACGACGTCGCGCACGCCCGAGCGCCGCAGCCAGCCGAGGACGCGCTCGATGAGCGTCGTGTCGCCGAGCGGCACGGCGGGCTTCGCGACGAGACGCGTGATCGGCTCGAGGCGCGTGCCTCGTCCGGCTGAGAGCACGAGCGCGGCGAGCGGCAGGCGATCAGCGGGCACGGTCAACGGGATCGAACAACATGTCGCCGGGCTCGACGCCGCGCGCCTCGCACGCGCGCCGCCAGAGCGCGGCGTACGACTCGGTCCGGTACTCGCGTTCGGTGCGGCCGAGTTGCACGGCCACGCGGGCGATGTCCTCGGGCGTGCCCTCGATCTCGACGAACACCCCAACGGGCGCCTCGTCGACTGCGATGTGCGCGTCGCCGATGGCGTATTCTTCGCGGTATTTCTGGGATCGAAATGCCGGAACGTAGCCGAGACGGGTGAGGATGTGAGCGGCGGCGTCTGCATCCTCGACGCGCGTTTCGATTTCCTCGCGTGTCTTGATGCGGCTGCGGAGCACCGGGCCCTTGCAGGTGAGCGCGCCGTGCGCGCCGTCGCGGCGCACGCGCAACGCGCGGCCCGACCGGCGCATCTCGCCGTTGGGCGTGTCGAACAACGTGTCGTCGAGCAGACGCCGGGACACGACGAGGCAGCCGCCAGCAGCGATGACTGCCTGGCGAGCCGCCTCGACGTTCACGAATGCGAGTTTGACTTCTTGTTCGAGCATCGATGGGCCGGGTCGCGCCCGGCCCACAGACTTTACCGCTTTCTGACCTGCACGAGGACCTCTTGGCCCTGGTGCCAGACCACGATGCGCGCCAGTCGTCCGCTCGGAATCGCGTCGAGCGCTCGCGTGGCATCGTTTGCATTCCGAACGGCGGTACTCTGAACCGACAGGATGACGTCGCCCGGTTCGATGCCGGCGTTGGCCGCCGGCCCGAACGCCGCCACGTCGGTGACGACCGCGCCCGTGCGGCCGACCGGCAGGTCGAGCCGTTGCCGAATATTCGGCGTGATGTCGCGGAGCGACATGCCGAACGCGTCCGACTCCGACGCGCCACCACCACCGGCTCGGCTCGCGTCCTGTTCGGCCTGGAGATCCAGTTCGGCGACCTTGACGTTGAGTGTCATCGGCTTCTTGTCGCGGACGATCTTCACGGGCACGGTCGTGCCGGGCGCCGTGCGCGCGACCATGTCCGCGAGCGTATCGCTGTTCGTGACCGGCTTGCCGTTGAACTCGGTGATGACGTCCTGAACCTGCATGCCGGCATCCTTGGCCGGACCGTCCGGGACCTGGGCGACGAGCACGCCGTTCGTGTTCGGCAGGCCGAGGTCCTTGGCGTCGTCGGCGCTCAACCGCCGCGACGACATGTAGACACCGATGCGACCGCGCGTCACCTTGCCCTCGCGAAGCTGCGGAAGCAGATCGCGAACGGTGTTGATGGGAATCGCGAAGCCCACGCCGACGTTGCCGCCCGAGTCGCTGCCGCTGAGAATGGCCGTGTTCACGCCGACGACTTCACCCCGCAGGTTGAGGAGCGGGCCGCCCGAGTTGCCGTGGTTGATGGCCGCGTCCGTCTGGATGAAGTCCTGCTGGCGCCCCTGGCTCACCGGCAGCCCACGGCCGTTGTAGCTGACGACGCCGACCGTCACGCTGTTCGACAGCTTGAACGGGCTGCCGATGGCCATGACCCAGTCGCCCGGCGCGAGCTGCGACGAGTCGCCGAACTTGGCCGGCGTCAGTGGCTCGTCGGGCAGCCGCTCGAGCTGGATGAGCGCCGTGTCCGAGAGCTCGTCGTGGCCGATGACCTTCGCCGGATAGCCATCGTCGAAGCTGTCCGAATCGGAATCGGAGAGGAACACGCGAATGGCCTTGGCGTTGTCGATGACGTGGTTGTTCGTGATGATGTACCCGGCCTTGTCGATGATGAATCCGCTGCCGGCCGCGGCTACGGTTTCGTCACGCGGCTGCGCGCCCTGGCCGTTGCCGAAAGGCATGAAGTTGAACAGGTCGGACATATCGTTGACCTGCCGGGTCATCGTCACCTCGATGAGCACGACCGACGGACTCGCTTCCTTGGCGATGTTCCGGAAGGTCGTGGCGTCGATGGGCCCGGACAGCGGCGCGCTGTTGGTTGGAGGAACGTTCAGGTCGCTGGCGAACGATCGGGGCGTGAGATCGAGCCGGGAGGCGATGACCATCCCGACGGCAATCGACGCCACGGTCAACATAACTGCATAAAAAACCGTGGATTTACGGGTCGACATAAGCATGTGCTCCGTCTCGCGACTCGAGACTCTCTACAGCCTAGGACGTTCGGCAGGCCCGATCTGGTTTCCGCCGGTCCGACCAAGGCGATCTCCGGCGGACCAGCCGGGCAGAAAACACGGCAATGACGGCCTCGATCGCCCCCAGGCGTCTCAACCGATGCGGACCAACACGTGCTGGCACGGGCCGGTGACCTCGACCGACCGGCGGCCGACGACGAGGTTGATCTCGCTCCGGACGCCGAAATCGCGCAAGTACACGCCTGGTTCAATGGTAAACCCGGATCCTTCGAGCAGCCGCCGGTCGTCGCGCGTCTCGTAGTCGTCGAGGTTGGCGCCGTTGCCGTGGACCTCGACCCCCAGGCTGTGGCCGGTCCGATGGACGAACGCCTTGCCGTATCCGGCGGCCGTGATGACGTCACGTGCCGCGCGATCGGCTTCCCATCCGCGCACGACCTCGTCGGCGACGATGCGCGCCTGGATGAAACGGATGGCCGCATCGCGTCCCGCGACGACGGCACCGAAGGCGCGCGTGACGATCGAGGGCGGCTCGCCCGAGTACCCCACCCAGGTGATGTCGGCGTAGACCGATCCCGGCTGATCGAGCTTGCCCCAGAGATCGAGCAGCAACACCATGTCGCGGCCGAGCACGCGCGAGGTCTCGGGCGTGGGCGCGTAGTGCGGGTCGCCGGCGTGCGATCCGACGGCGACGATGGGCGGCGCGTCGGTCGTGAGGCCTTCCTCGTCGAACCACGCCATCATTTGCGCTTGAATCTCGAGCTCGTCGACGGGCCGGCCCGCGGCGACGGCTTCCGACGCGTAGGCGAACGCCCGGTCCTTGATGCGATAGAGCTTCGCCGAGGCCTCACGGTGCGTCGCGATCTGCGTCTCGTCCCAGGCTGCCTCGAACTCGCTCACGAGATCGCCCGACGAGATGACGCGCAGCCCGATCCGCCGCATGAACTCGACCGTGCCCGCGTCGACGCGCGCCAGATACGGGATGGAGCACTCGGGCGAGTACTCCATCGCGATCTCCTTCGAGCCGCGGAGCATCTCGATGAGCTGATCTTCGAGCTCGAAGCGGTTCGAGTACGTCCATCGGCGTCCGGGCAGGGCGTCGAGCGTACCGGCTTCGATGGTATGGACGATCTTCGTCGGCGTGCCGACCGCGGGAATGAAGTAGAACCAGCGCCGCGTCGTGTGCCGGCCGTGGAGATCCGCGATGCCGACGGCGACCGGGTTCGATCCGTGGAAGTCGTACAGGAGCCAGCCGTCGATGTTGGCGCCGGCTAGGACCCGCTGGACGCGCGCGACGGGGAAGGGCGTCACATCTCGCCGTTCCATTCTTCCGGGTCGACGCCGATCGAGCGGAACACCTCGAGATGCCACTTGCCGCCGCCCCACGGCTCGATGACGTCGGCCGCGACGACGTCGACGAGAATCTCCGCGTAGGTGCGGTGCTCGGGATCGTTCTCGAGATGATAGGCCTGGTCGTCCCAGACGAAGCTCGGGTAGAGGAGCACGGTCAGGAACAGGTCGTAGCCGTCGTCGATGACCTGGACCTGGCCGATCGGCCGCTTTTGCGTCGCGTGATAGACGAGATATTTCTCGGCGCTGTGCGCGCGGATGTAGCGCTTCAGCGTGAACTCGCGCGCGACGATGTCCTCGACGGCGATCTTCTTGTCCCAACAGTCGCGGCAGTAGCGCTCGTCACCGCGCGGCTCGGACACGTCCTTCGTGCCGCAGAGCGCGCACCGTACCGATTCAGCCGACTTTCGAGCCATGAACCTCCGATTATATCGGCTGCCGGCCGGCGGCGTCGGCGCTAGCGCCGGACGGCCTTGGCGTCGGCTTTCGTCATCGCCGGCGCATACGCCCGCTCGACGTACTCCTTGACCATGCGTCGCGCCGAGAAGCGCGGCGTGATCGTCAGGATGGCCTGCTTGACCATCGACAGCCAGCGGCGCGGCAGCCCGTGTGCGTCGCGCTCGTAGAAGGTCGGCACGACTTCTTCCTCGAGCAGCCGATAGAGCGCCTCCGCGTCGGCGGCGTCGACCGCGTCGGGATCGGACGACGCCGCCTGCCCGATGATCTGCCAGCCGTTGCCGCCGTCATATCCTTCGGCCCACCAGCCGTCGGCGACGCTCAGGTGCAGCACGCCGTTCATCGACGCCTTCATGCCGCTCGTGCCGCTCGCCTCGAGCGGCTTGCGCGGCGTGTTGAGCCAGACGTCGCAGCCCTGCACGAGGCGCCGCGCGACGCTCAGGTCGTAGTCGTCGACGAACGCGATACGGCCGCCGAACTTCGGATCGAGCGCGTGGCGGAAGATCGCCTGGAGATGATGCTTCCCCGCATCGTCGGCCGGATGCGCCTTGCCGGCGAAGATGAGCTGCACGGGACGTCCGGCGCCGCTCATGATGCGAGCAAGTCTGTCCACGTCGCGGAAGACGAGGTCTGGCCGCTTGTAGCCGGTGAAGCGCCGCGCGAAGCCGATCGTCAGCGCCTCCGGATCGAGCATGACGCCGCCTGCGACGACGCGCGGGGCACCGGCCTCGTCCTCGACCCAGCGCTGGCGTGCGCGCTCACGGATGAACTGGAAGAGGTACGAGCGCAACGCGCGCCGCGCGTGCCAGAGCTCTTCGTCCGGGATCTCGCGGATGCGCTCCCAGAACGCCGGGTCCTCGTACTGATCGCGCCAGGCCGGGCTGAGGTGCCGCTCGAAGAGGTGCGCCATCTCGGCGGCCACCCATGTCGGGACGTGGACGCCGTTCGTGATCGCGCCGACGGGACGCTCGTCCTCCGCGCGATCGGGCCAGAGCGGCGCGAACATCTCGCGCGTGACGTGGCCGTGCAGTTGGCTGACCGCGTTGATCGCGCCGGCCGAGCGCATAGCGAGCGCTGTCATGTTGAACAACGGCCCCTGGCCCTGACCGTTGTCGTACCCGCCGAGCGCGAGAAACTGCTCCCCGTAGCCGTTCATCGATCCCCAACAGTTGGCGAGATGTTCCTCGACGAGATGAAAGGGGAACGCGTCGTGGCCGGCCGGCACCGGCGTGTGCGTCGTGAAGATCGTCGTACGCCGCACTTCCGCGAGCGCGTCGTCCCAGCGCTGGCCGGCGGCGAGCAAATCGCGCATGCGCTGGAGGACGACGAACGCGGCGTGCCCTTCGTTGAGATGCCAGGCGCCGGGATGCAGCCCCATGGCGCGCAGGGCGAGCACGCCGCCGAGACCGAGGACGATCTCCTGCTGCAGCCGCGTATCCTGTCCGCCGCCGTAGAGCCGCGCGGACAACTCGCGATCCCACGGCGCGTTCTGCTCCGTGTCCGTGTCGAGCAGGAGCATCCGCACGCGGCCCATGCGGATCTCCCACACCTGGACGAGCACCGTGCGCTTGCCGAGCGGAACCAGGACGACGCACGGCTTGTTGTCGACCGTGCGCGCCTTGGCGATCGGCGCGCAGCGCCAGTCGAGCCGCTCGTAGACTTCCTGCTGCCAGCCTTCGGCGTTCAGCCGCTGCCGGAAGTACCCCTGCGGATACATGAACCCGACGCCGACGAGCGGCACGCCGAGATCGCTCGCTTCCTTGCAATGGTCGCCGGCGAGCACGCCGAGGCCGCCCGCATAGATGGGCAGCGACTGGTGCAGCGCGAACTCGGCGCAGAAATAGGCGACGATCTCCGACGGGTCGGCGGCCACGCGCTCGCGCCACCACGTACGGGTCGACGAGCGCATCGCATCGAGCGCCTCGAGCGTTTCGTCATAACGCGCGAGGAACGCCGGATCGGCCGCCGCGTGCTCGAGCACGCTCGGCGCGAGGCGGTCGAGCATCAGCACCGGGTTGTGATTGGTCTGGCGCCACAGCGGATAGTCGAGGCGGCGGAAGACTTCGCGTGCCCGGTTCCACGTCCACCAGAGGTCGGACGCAAGTTCGGGGAGACGAGAGAGACGAGCGGGAATGGCGGGAGACTCGGATGACGTCATCGTGGGTAGCCTGCGCGCGCGGCCGACACGCCGGCCGGGCGGCGGACACACCGCGCAAGCCGACCATCCTAGCGGTCGGCTCGATCGTCGTCAATGGCGCAATCGTCGCGATATCCTAGCGAGCCGTGACCGTTCGCATCACTCGCATCCATCCTGACGCCGTTCTGCCGCGCCATGAGAGCGCGGCTGCCGCCGGCTTCGATCTCGCGGCTTCCGTCGACATGACCATCGCGCCGCGCGAGGTCACGCTCGTGCCGACGGGCCTCGTCATCGCCGTACCGGCCGGATACTTCCTCGGTGTGTTCGCCCGCAGCAGCACGCCGCTCAAGCGCGGCCTCATGGTCGCCAACGGCGTCGGCGTCGTCGACTCGGACTATTGCGGTCCGACCGACGAGATCAAGATCGAGGTGTTCAACTTCACCGATGCGCCCGTCCAGGTGCACCGGGGTGACCGGCTGGCCCAGGGCATCCTCATCCCGTACGTCCGCGCCGAGTGGACCGAAACCGACACGCCCAGCGCGCCAGCGCGGGGAGGGTTTGGGAGTACGGACAAGGCAGATTGAGAGAAGAACGCTGTCAACTTCGAACTTCGAACTATGAACTTCGAAACGGGTTCTTCTTTTTTCATTCGCGCCTTCGCGTGAGGCCGAACCTGGAACCAGTTTCGAAGTTCGAAGTTTGAAGTTCGAAGTTGACACGGCGGCGCCGTCCCTTACTCCATCTTCACCACGTAGATCGCCGCGCCGCCCGCCGACGCCGTCGGCGTGATCGTCCAGCCGCGGACGTGGCGGCCGTGGAGGACGGCGCGGGCGGAGATGGCGCCGATCGCAGCGCCGGCGGCGACGTCGCTCAGCCAATGGGAATCGCCGCGCACGCGCGTCCAGCCGACGAAACCTGCGAGCGCGTAGGCGGGAACGCCGACTTTCCAACCGAAGTGCGCGTCGACGATGGCGGCCGTGGCCATCGTGGCCGAGGTGTGTCCGGACGGCATCGCATCATGACCGCCGTTCGGGCGCCGCCGACCGGCGGCGAGCTTGATGCCACGCGTGAGGACCGCATTGACGACCTGCGCGCGCACGAGATCGCCGCCGAGCGAGGCGAGGCCCGGCGATTTCGCGAGTGTCCCGGTCGCATAGAGGCCGAGCGCCAGCCCGCTCTGAAACCACGCGTCGCCTACGACGCCGCCCACGTGTACGGCACTCGGGCCGTCGTCGGCGCGGGCCCAGTCGGCGACGCTGCGATCGGACGGATGCGCGACGAGCGCGCCCGTCAGACCGAGGCTTCCGATGAACGCCGTGTCCGGTGCGGCGAGTCCGCGGAAATCGTGGCGGACGTTCTGCCACATCCGGGTGATCGATGGCGGCTGGACCGAACGCGCGGGAGGAGACGCGGGCGGCGCGGCCGGCGCGCTCTGCAGAGTGAGGGCGAGCGCGAGCGCCCACGCGCTGTGCAACACGCCCGCGAGAATATCAATGAGGCATGCCGATTGCGAGACCGATCGTCACTTGGTGCGTCGCCGATCGCGTGCGGCCCACGCCGTCGACGATGTCGATCTCCGGCTTCGCGAAGGTGAACTTGTAGTCGGCGACCGCCGAGAGCAGGCGCGTCAGGCGCACGTCGACGCCCGCTGACAGGTTCATCCCCGGACCGCCGTACTCGTACTGTTCGCGTCCTTCGCCGCGAATCGTCGTCTCCGCATGCGGCACCGTGATGCCGGCGCCGGCGCGACCGACGAACGTCGCACGGCTCCATCGGAGCGGCTCGCGCACGATCAGATTCCCGACGTAGAAGTTCAGACCGTGCGTCATGCGGTACCGGTCGACGATGGTGTTCATCGGACCGATGTCGGGACCGATCGGCGCGCCGTCGAGCGTGCCGGACACGGCGTAGCTCTCGTCCGTCTTCGCGATCACTTTGAGATGGGTGTACTCGAGCTCGATGCCCCAGCGCCGTGATGCGCCGAAGAAGCGGCCCACGCGCCAGCCGTAGTACTGCGGCGAGGTCCAAGGCTCGGCAGCGAAGTGGACGTCGGAGAAGGTGAGCGACGTGTCCCGCGACGGCTGATCGATCGAGACATTGGCCGGCTGCGTGTAGTTGGCGCCGAGATACGCGCCGGCGTACCACTGCGCCTCCGCGCGCGCCGGCAGAACGGCCGCCGCGGTGAGGGCACCAATAGAGATGATGAGCGCGCGACGAAGCGACAGCATGACGGTCCATCGTCCTTCGCCGTGGCGACGATGCGCAAGAGCCTCATGTCTCCCCGGGTCTCCAGGCCCGGGGGACACGTGTGGCTACGGCCGCGCCGCGATCGTCGCTGCCGGGACGAGCGTGTCCGCACGCGCGATCGCAGCATCCGCAGCCGCGCGGACCGCGGCCGTCGGGCGCGCGTCGGCCGCAAGGACGCGATCGAAGAGATCGGCGAGCGCGTTCCATGCCGCGACCACGTCGTTCGAGCCATCAGCGGTACGCGTCCCGCTGCTCGCGTGCGCCGCAAGTGCGTCCATCGTCTGGCTCAGTCGCTCGGCCACGTCGAATTGCGCGTCGAGGTCGGCGCTCGTCGCATGCACGCGCGGGTCCACCTTGACGACGACCGCCTGGCGAACGACGTGAGCGCCGACCGTGAGCCGCACCTGGTACGTGCCGGGCTTGACCCAGATGCCGCGCCGCGCGCCGTGTGAGTCGTCACCTGTCGTCGCCGCTGCCGGGCGCGCCGGCGGCGCATAGCGCAAGTCCCACACGACACGATGGAGTCCGGGCGCGGCCGCGAGTGGCACGTCGCCCGTCGTGTTCGACGCGTCGCTCGAGTACCGGCGCAGCAAGTCGCCGGACACGGCCTCGCGAATTTCGATCGTGACGGGCCCGGTGACGTTCGCGCCGATCAGGTAGTCGAGCGCCACGCCATCGGGCGGCGCCTGTCCGTCCGAGAACGCGGCGCCGTCGGCCGCCGGTTGAATGCGCCACGCTGCTGACGGCCGGAAGAGGAACGCATCGGCGCGCGAGAGGTCGGCCGTGATCTGCCGCAGCGGCGAGATGTCGTCGAGGATCCACACGCCGCGCCCGGCGGTCGCCGCGACGAGGTCCGCATCCTTGATCAGGAGATCGTGCACGGGCATCGGCGGCAGGTTGAGCCGCAGTGGTTGCCACGAATCGCCGTCGTCGAACGAGACGAACACGGACTGGTCCGTCGCGGCGAAGAGAAGGCCGCGGCGCAGCGCATCCTCACGCACGGCGTGAACCGACGCGTGCGCGGGCAGGCCGTGCGTGATCTCCATCCACGTCGCGCCTCCGTCGCGCGTGCGCAGAAGATGCGGACCGTCGTCGTCGAGCCGGCGCGCGTCGACGGCCGCATAGGCCGATGCCGGATCGAAGTGTGACGCCTCGATCGCCTCGACCGATGCCCATTCGGGAATGGCGGCCGGCGTGACGTCAGTCCACGTGGTGCCCGCGTCGTGCGTCACGTGGACGGCGCCGTCGCTCGCGCCCGTCCAGATCGTGCGGCGGTCGACGGTCGACGTCGTGATCGCCGTCACGACGCGCGGCTCGGCGCCTGCGTTGGTCGATGACGACGTTTCGCCACGCGTGAGTCGTATGCTGGCCTCGCTCCACGTCTCGCCGCCGGTGTTCGTCGTCCACAGCCGATCGGTGGCGAAGAGCAGCGTGCGCGCGTCCATGTCGGCAAAGCGGAGGAGGCCCGCGGAGTGATCGCCGGTCGGCCCGACGTCCTGCACCTGCGCGGACGCGCGGTCATATCGCGCGACGCCGCTGCCGTAGACGATCGTGGGATCGAGCGGATCGGGCGCGACGGA
Source organism: Vicinamibacterales bacterium (assembly GCA_035550595.1). Taxonomy (GTDB): domain Bacteria; phylum Acidobacteriota; class Vicinamibacteria; order Vicinamibacterales; family SCN-69-37; genus CALFMR01. The sequence continues at coordinate 14,584 of DASZOV010000023.1, read as the reverse complement.
GCGACCGCCGGGGAAGGGGAGCATCGACGCGGCGTTCGAGCGACTCGACACGCACCAGGTCTCTGCATCGGACGTCACGCCGCAGACGCGATACGGAAACGCCGTGTCGGCAGTGATTGCCGACAGACCTGACGCGGGCGGCGCGGCGTCGCTCCACGTTTCACCGCCATTGATCGTCGCGCGCGCACCACGCTCGCCGGCTGCGACCATGACACGCGGATCACCGGGATTGATCCAGACGAGCGTCGGCGCAATGGACGCCGCGCTGGGCCAGTCCGTCGCGAACGTGCGGCCACCGTCCACCGATCGCCAGATGCGATGTGAGGACACGACGTAGACGACGTTCGCATCACGCGGATTGACGGTGACGGAGATGTCCGCGGCCGCGTCCGCGAACGGCTCGTGAACGCGCGTCCACGACTCGCCGCGGTCGTCCGATCGATAGAGGCCGCCACGCGTGCGTGCCGTGACGCCGGCGAACAATCGGCCGGGTGCGCCGGAGTCGACGGCGAGCGTGATGCGCGTCAGGCCATCGGTGTCGAACGTGGGCAGGCCAGCGACAATCGATCGCCAGGTCGTGCCGCCGTCGGTCGACGTGAAGACGCTCGTGTCCGGACCGGCCGTGAATGTTGTCGATCCCGCACGGCTATGCCGGTCCTGGAGCGTGGCGTAGACGGTTTGCGGATTCGCTGGATCCAGCACGACGTCCACGCCGTTCGCATTCGGTCCAGCGGCGAGCACGCGCGTGAACGTGCGTCCGCCGTCGACCGATCGAAAGATGCCGCGCTCGCCGCCTGGGCCGTACGGGTCGCCCTGCGCCGCGACGAACACACGGTTCGCGTCCTTCGGGTCGACGACGACCGCGGTGATGGCGCGGCTGTCGGCAAGGCCAGCGCGTGTCCAGGTGCGTCCGGCATCGGTCGACGCGTACAGTCCGTCGCCTTCAGCCGCATCGCGAGACGCGTCACCGGTCCCGACATAAATGACGTTCGGATCGCTCGGGGCCATTGCGACCGCGCCGATCGAGTGGCCGTCGAGAACGACCGACCACGTGCGTCCCGCGTCGACCGTTCGCCACAGCCCACCGTCGCGCATGCCGACGATCCACGTCGTCGTCGCTGCCGGCGACGCGGCGATGGCGGTCACGACGCCAGGACGATTGGGACCAATCGGACGCCAGGCCAGATCGGCGAAGAGATCCGCGTCGATGGCATTCGACGGCGCCGTACGGACGACTCCGCCAGTCGCGCCAACGACGACGGCCGCCGCGGCGAGAGTCGCGACGAGTGCGCGGTGCGGACTCCGCATGACGTCCCGCCGCTCAGTGTGGTCGATGACGCGTCCGGGCGCAACGCGCGCGTCTGTCCCCGGAGCCGCGAACGCAGGAGCGTTCGCGAAGGTGGGCGGATTGTCGAGCCGATGCAATAGGATGATCGGCGACGGCGGGAGACGCGTGGTGGGCGACCACCAGATGAGGATGCGACATGCAACTGGGAATGATCGGGTTGGGACGGATGGGCGCGAACATGACGCGGCGGTTGCTCCGCGCGGGTATCGACTGCGTCGTCTATGACGTGGCTCGTGAGGCCGTCGACGCGTTGGCGAAGGACGGCGCCACGGGGGCCACGTCGATCGAGGATCTCGTCAAACGCCTCGCGCCCCCGCGCGCGATCTGGCTCATGCTGCCGGCGGGTATCGTCGACAAGCAGATCGCCGAGATCGCGCCGCACCTCCAGGCCGGTGACACGATCATCGACGGTGGCAACTCGCGTTATCACGACGACATTCGTCGTGCGACCGCACTGAAGCCGTCGGGGATCCACTACGTCGACGCCGGCACGAGCGGCGGCGTGTGGGGACTCGAGCGCGGCTACTGCCTGATGATCGGCGGCGATCGCGAGGCCGTCACGCGGCTCGATCCGGTGTTCAAGGCGCTCGCGCCGGGCCACGCGGCCGCACCGCCCAACGAGGAGCGCCGGACGAAGACGACGGCCGACGAAGGGTACTTGCACTGCGGCCCGGCCGGTGCGGGACACTTCGTCAAGATGGTGCACAACGGGATCGAGTACGGGATGATGGCCGCCTTCGCCGAGGGCTTCAACATCCTCCATCATGCGAACGTCGGCGCCGGCGACCAGTCGCAGCACGACGCGGAGACGACGCCGCTCGAGCATCCCGAGCACTATCAATATTCGATCGACGTGAGCGAAGTCGCCGAGGTCTGGCGGCGCGGAAGCGTCGTCGCGTCATGGCTGCTGGATCTGTGTGCGCGTGCGCTGGCCGACGCGCCCGATCTGAGTGGGTTCAAGGGCCGCGTCTCGGACTCGGGTGAGGGACGCTGGACGGTGGACGCGGCGATTGATGAAGCGGTGCCGGCACCGGTGCTGGCCGCGGCGCTCTTCGCGCGATTCAGCTCGCGCGGGCAGGCCGACTTCGGCGATCGCTTGCTGTCGGCGATGCGCTTCCAGTTCGGCGGCCACAAGGAGAAGCAGTCGTGAGCACCGCGCGGTCCGACGCGCTCGTCTTCTTCGGCGCGAGCGGCGATCTCGCCTACAAGGACATCTTCCCCGCGCTGCACGGTCTCGTCGCCGCCGGTCAGCTCGACATGCCGGTCATCGGCGTCGCGCGTTCGGAATGGTCACGAGAGGATCTCGTCGCGCGCGCGCGAGCCAGCATCGAAGCGCACGGTGGGCGGGCCGACGCGGCGTTCGACAAGCTCGCCTCGCAGCTCCAGTACATCTGCGGCGACTACAGCGAGGAGCGGACGTTCACGCGGCTGCGGGAAGTGCTCGGCGCCGCGCAGCATCCCTTGCACTACCTCGCGATTCCGCCGAGCGCGTTCGAGCAGGTCGTGCGTGGCCTGGCCGAATCGGGCGCGGCCAAGGGCGCGCGCGTCGTGCTCGAGAAGCCGTTCGGCCGCGACTACGCGTCGGCCGTCGAGCTCGACGACGTGCTGCACCAGTTCCTGCCTGAACACGCGATCTTCCGCATCGATCACTTCCTCGGCAAGGAGCCGGTCCAGAACCTGTTGTACTTCCGGTTCGCCAACAGCTTCCTCGAGCCCATCTGGAACCGCGAGTACATCGACCACGTGCAGATCACGATGGCCGAGTCGTTCGGCATCAAAGGCCGTGGCCGTCTGTACGAGGAGCTCGGCGCGATCCGCGACGTCGTGCAGAACCACCTGCTGCAGATTGCCGCGTTGCTCCTCATGGAGCCGCCCGTCGGTCACGATCCCGAAGCGATCCGCGACGCGAAGGGCCAGGCGTTCGCGGCGATGCGTCCGCTCAATCCGGACGAGGTCGTGCGTGGCCAGTTCGACGGTTACCGCAGTCAGCCCGGCGTGGCGCCCGACTCCGACGTCGAGACGTACGTCGCGCTGCGCCTGCACGTCGACTCGTGGCGGTGGGCAGGGGTGCCCATCTACATTCGCACCGGCAAATCGCTCGCGACGACGGCGACGGAGGTGTACGTGGCGTTGAAGCGTCCGCCGCTCGCGGTCTTCGAGGACGTCAAACGCGCGCAGCCGAATCACGTCCGCTTCCGCCTGAGCCCGGACGTCGTCCTCGAGCTCGGTGCCCGCGCGAAGCGCCCCGGCGAATCGATGGCGGGCGAGGCGGTCGATCTCGATGCGTGCCGCGACAACGTCAACTCGATGCCCGCCTATCAACGCCTGCTCGGTGATGCGATGCGCGGCGACCAGATGCTGTTCGGCCGCAACGATCAGGTGGTGTCCGCCTGGCGCATCGTCGATCCGGTGCTCACGACGCACAAGCCCGTCGCGCTCTACCAACAGGGATCGTGGGGGCCAGCCGAGGCCGATCATTTCATCCAGGGCGGCGCGTGGTACGACCCGGTGTGAGCGCGGCTCGCGCTGCGCTCACAAGTTCGAAGTTCGAAGCCAGGGGCACTGGCGCCGTCAAGCCAGAAGTCGGATAGAAGCTCACGCGAAGGCGCGAAGCACGCGAAGGACGGACGAACAGTTTTGATGGAGCCCTGAGGCCTTGGACTCAGGGAGCATTTGTAGGCGCGGACCTCTGTGTCCGCCCGTGATGCCAGGGGCGTTTCCATGAATCTCACCGGCGTCTGCTCGGTGCTGCCCACGCCTTTCCACGCAGGGGGGGAGATCGATCACGAGAGCCTCGGGCGCGCGGTCGATCTCGCCCTTCGTGCGGAAGTCGACGGCGTGACCGCGCTCGGTGCGACGAGTGAAGTCGGCCGCCTGTCGGATCGCGAGCGCGCCACGGTTGTCGCGACCGTTGTCGGACGCGTCGGCCGGCGCGTGAAGGTCGTCGTCGGGACGTCGGCCGACGGCGTGCGCCGGTGCATCGAGCTCAGCCGCGAGGCGAAGGCGCAGGGCGCGTCGGCCATCATGGTCAGCCCGCCGCGATTGTCGCGCGTGAACAGCGAAACGGTCATCAGCCACTACAAGGCCGTGGCCGAAGCCGTCGACCTGCCGATCGTCGTCCAGGACTATCCGCCCGCGTGCGGATTCGCGATGGAGGCCGGGCTGCTCGTCCGCATCGCGCGCGAGGTGCCGGCTGCACGGACGATCAAGCTGGAGGATCCGCCCACGCCGTTCAAGATCGCGCGCATCCTCGCGGCGGCGGGGGAGACGCGGCTGTCGGTCATCGGCGGCCTCGGCGGCGTGTTTCTCCTTGAGGAGCTCCTCGCGGGCGCGAGCGGCGTCATGACGGGCTTCGGTTTCCCGGAAGCGCCGGTACGAATCTGCCGGCACTTTCGCGGCGGCCGGATCGACGAGGCGGCGGAGCTCTTCTATCGGCTCGTACCGCTCATGCGCTTCGAATGTCAGGACGGCATCGGGATGGCCATCCGCAAGGAGATCTGGCGCCGGCGCGGCGCGCTCGCCGATGCGTCGTTGCGCGCGCCGGGTGCGATGCTCGACGAAGGCACCCGCGTAGCGCTCGATCGGTTGCTCGCTTGGACGAAAACGCAGCCGGGCACGGACTGGATGGCGGACTGATATAATCGGTCGTTCGCTCGCCCCCGGCGTCCCCCGCCGGGAGCGCCACGTGCGGAAGTGGCGGAATTGGCAGACGCGCAAGCCTCAGGAGCTTGTTGGAGCAATCCAGTGGGGGTTCGAGTCCCCCCTTCCGCACCACCCTTCGCGCACGCTTGCCATCGCCCGTGCGCTACGGTTGGCAAGCCAGACGCGAAGGTTGTCCACCGGAGCTCCGCAGGAGCGTAGGTGGACGATCACCGCACGCTTGTTACCGACCGCCAGCTATCGCTGACAAGCCGTCCCTTCATGACGCGACTCATCGTCGAGATCAAAGCCCGGTGTGACGACCACGATCGCATCCGATCGTTCCTGACGTCGCGGCGCGCCGTCTTCAGAGGCACGGATCGCCAGGTCGACACGTATTTCAAGGTCAACCACGGCCGACTGAAGTTGCGCGAGGGCACCATCGAGAATTTCCTCGTCTGCTACGACCGACCTGCTGCTGCAGCAGGCGTGAAGCTGTCTCGGGCCGCGATCAGCGCGGCGAACGCATCGCCGTCCGACCGCGATCGATGAGCGCCGCGGCCGCGGCGCCGGCCGCGGTGACCGCGAGCAGCGCGAGGCCGTGCGACACGATCACGTGCGTGGGCGACGAGATCCAGCAGAACAGTCGAGCCCCGGCGTCCGCCATCACCCCGGTGCCGAGGCCGTAGAACGCGCCGGCCACGGCCGGACGTTCCGGCCACGCGCGCGAGGCCAGCCACGCGGGCACCGCGACGGCGGGAACGGCCCACACGACGATCATGTCGAAGCATTCGAACGCGGCGCGAACCGGCGTGCTCGACGGACCGGCCGCCGGCAGCATCCAGTAGGTCGTCAGCGTGATCGCGAGCGGCACCAAGACGCCGGCTCCGATCGTGAACGCCACCGCGCGGGCCGACAACCGGCGGCCGGGCACCGCCTCGGTCAGCGCCGCTCCCACGATCAGCAGGCCGGCGAAGCCCTCCAGCGCCGAGAGTCCCCACGACGCCCACGCCGACAGCGCGCCGAGGTTCTCGCGGAGTCCCCAGTAGATCGGCGATCCGAACATCAACACGAGGCCGACCGGCAGCACGACGAGCGCGCGCACGATCGGCCGTTTCAGTGGGTGTACCGGCGTGAGGTCGCGGCGCACGCGGTCGACCAACGCCGGCGGGGCAATCCGTTCATTCATCGTCAGACCCTCGGGAACCGGCGAGCAACGATCGGAGCGCGCGCATCGCCCGGCTCGATCGCAGCTTCGCGGCGTCCGCCCCGATGCCGAGACGGCGGCCGATTTCGTCGAAACTGAAACCGTGGACGTGGTGCAGGATCCATGGCCGGCGCCGGCTCGCGGGAAGCTGCGCCAGCGCGCGCCGGATGCTGATGTCGGCGACGGTGTCCTTCGGCGGCGAGGACGGTTCGGCGCCGGCGTCGAGCGGCGCACGTCGTTGCTGGCCGGCCGAGACGAGGGCGCGGCGATGGCGGCGCCGAACGTTCACGGCAATCCCGAATACCCATGGCCTGACGGGTAACGGCGGACGATACGTGCGTCGCGCGCGATGCACTTCCAGGAACGTCTGCTGCACCAGATCCGGCACCGCCGCAGAATCCACGACCGACGCGGCGAAGAACCGCCGCACGTCGCCGGCGAGCGCGGCATAGAGCGACTCGAAGGCATCGAGGCGTCCGGCTTGATAGTCGATCATGAGCTGCACCAGCCCCTCGTCGACCACGGCGGGATCGGACGTCGCGTCTCCGCGCTCGCGTGCCACACGCGCATGCTACCAGCGCAATTCCGCGTTCCGAACGCGCAGTGACACCTTTTTCAGGCGATCGCGAATTCATGAACAGGCGGAGTGTGTGCGAGCCCGCCACACGCCACGTACTGGCGCGAGCGGGTGACACGAAATCGACGGTCGCGGGCAATTCCCTCGGGAACGGATTCCCGGAGGAACAGGTGCCGAGCGCATTCCACGCATGTCGGCGAACGTTGGCGTTCGCCATGAGCCTGTCGATCGTGCCCGCCATCGCGAGCGCCGGCGGTGACCCGCAGCGCCCGTGCCCGACGACCTGCCGTCAGGAACTGCTCGCGCGGCGGACGCTCCACGCCGCGCCCATTCCGCGTACTGAGGCGCCGGTAATCGACGGGCGGCTGGACGATCCGGTGTGGGCGCGAGCCGAGCGCGCGACCGGCTTCGTCGAGAGCACGCCGCGCCCGGGCGCGCCGGCGTCGCTCGTGTCCGAAGCGCGCGTGCTGGCCGACGACCGCGCGCTCTACGTCGCGCTCGTCTACGACGATCCACGACCCGACACGATCGTGGCGCCGCTCGTGCGCCGCGACGACGAGACGACGTCGGACTGGGCGTTCGTCGAAATCGACTCGCGCCACGATCGACACAGCGCCTTCTCGTTCGGTGTCAATCCGCGCGGCGTCCAGGTCGACGGCGCGTGGGTGAGCGATACCGACTACGACTCGTCGTGGAACGCCGTCTGGCAGGCCGCCGGCGCGCGCGGGCCACACGGCTGGACGGCGGAGTTTCGGATTCCGTTCTCGCAGCTCGCGTTTCTTCTGCCCGCCGATGGCGGGTCGCTCGTCTGGGGCATCAACTTCTACCGCTACAGTCCGCACCACGGCGAGTCGTCCAACTGGTCGCCGCGCTATCAGGGGCTCGCGGGCGTCGTCTCGAACTTCAACGACCTCGACGTGCCCGCGCCTCCGGCCGCGCGGCGCATCGACGTGACGCCGTACATCTCGCCGCGTGCGGGCGACCCCTCCGGATCGCACGTCGCCGCCGGCGCGGACGCGCGCATCGGGCTCGGGCCGAACTTCAACCTGACGACGACCGCGCACCCGGACTTCGGCCAGGTCGAAGCCGATCCATCGCAGGTGAACCTCACGGCCTTCGAGCTGTTCCAGACCGAGCGGCGGCCATTCTTCCTCGAAGGCCTCGACGTCTTCCGCTTCGACACGAGCGCGAGCTTTGCCACCCGCGACGTCGACTTCGCCAACGACACGGCCTTCTATTCGCGGCGCGTGGGACGGGCGCCGTCGTTCGATCCCCCGGATGGCGCACGGCTCGCGCGCCCGCCGGCGGCGACGACGATTCTCGGAGCGGCCAAGCTCTCGGGCCAGACCTCGGGCGGCTGGACGATTGGTGCCTTCACGGCGGCCACGGATGGCGCGCAGGCGCCGCTCGAGGGACCCGTGGGGACGCCGGCCGACATCGCGGTGGAAGCGCCTATGTTGACGTCCGTGGCGCGCGTTCGCAAAGCGATCGACCGGGCCGGTTCGTCGATCGGCGTCTTCGTAGCCGATGTGCACCGCGTGGCGCCCACGGAAGACGTCGCCGCGGAGAACGTGCGCGACCAGTTCGTACTCGGCAGCGACGCGACCGTGCGTTTCGACGACGCGCGGTACGAGCTCGGTGCGTGGGCGCTGGCGAGCCGGTCCAGCGGCACGCCCGGCGCCATCGATCGGCTGCTCACCGGTTCCGTGCACCTCTATCAGCGCCCCGACGCGCCGTGGACGTCCAACGACCAGCGCACGGCGATCGGCGGCGCGGCAGGATCGGTGAGCCTTGGGCGGGTGGCCGGCGCGTTCCAGTGGCAGGCCGGGATTCGCGGCCTGTCACCGGCCTTCGATCTCAACGAGATCGGCTTCCAGTCGACGGCCGACTGGGTGGTCGCCAGCGGCACCTGGCGATACGACCGTTTTCACGACGGCGCGCACGTGCGGCACTGGACGATCGGATCGGACAACGCCGGCGCGGCCTGGACGTGGGCCGGCGTACCGCGCACGAAGGTCGCGAGCGTGTACGGCCTGATCGACTGGGCGAGCTATTGGACGACCAGACTCACGGCCACGCACGAAACCGCCTCGCTGTCGACCAGTTGGTTGCGTGGCGGTCCCGCGATCCGGCTACCGGCACGCGACACCGCAGCGCTGTCCGTGGCCTCGGACCGGCGTCATCCAAGCTTCATCAGCGTGGACGTCTCGGCCGCGCGCGACGAACGGCTCCATGGCTCGGCCATTTCATTGAGTCCGCTCCTGAACGTCCGGATGTCCGATCGCGTGCAATGGTCCGTCGGACCCTCGTACGAAGTCGATCGCGTGCCCTGGCAGCCGGCCGGCGCCATCGTCGTTGACGGTGCGCCGGTCTGGACGGTGGCGCGTCTGACCGAGCACACGATCTCGGTGACGACGCGAGCCGAGATGGTCGTGTCGCCGCGTCTGTCGGTGCAGTTCTACGCGCAGCCGTTCGCGACGGCCGGCCGTTTCGATCGTCCCGGCGCGGTGCGCGCGCCGCGCGCCGAGGACGTCGCGACGCGGGTCGTCCACCTGGCCATTGACGATCCGCTGGTCGAATCGATGGCGCTGGCGCCCTCCGAGGCGCGCCACTTGAACGCCACGGCGGTGCTCCGCTGGGAATATCGTCCGGGCTCGTTCGTGACGATCGTCTGGAATCAGACGCGCGGGGCGTCCACGTCGTCGTTGGGCGAGGCGGGGGCCACCCTGGGCCGGGTGTTCGGCGATCCGGCCACGAACGTCCTGGTGTTGAAGGTGAGCGTCAGGCTGTAGGCGGCGTGACATGCCAACGCCGCTTTGCCCTCATCGCGCGTCGTGTGGCATCGACCTGTCAAGCGCGTGGCCATGTTCGACGGCCGCGCGACGTGGCCGCGCGGGCGTGTCGGCGACGCGCGTGAGGGAGGTCGTCCCTGCGGCGGCCGAGGTATGATGCCGGCCTCGACTCGTTCTGGTGGCGTCGCGTCCGCCAGTTCATCGCCGCAGTCGCTCGTTTTCGAGGAGTCTGTCCATGCGCAGCCGGTGGCTCGCCGTCGTTGTCGTGATACTCGGTTTCGCGTCGGCCATCGGCGCACGCCAGGCGCGTGACGCGTCGACCGCGTTCGACGTCAGCGATCTCGATCCCTCGATCGCGCCCTGCACGGACCTCAACGGCTTCGTCAACGCGAAGTGGGTCGCCGCCCATCCCATCCCCGCCGACCGCGTGCGGTGGGGCACGTTCGACGTGCTCGCCGATCAGAATCTCGAGACGCAGCGTCGTATCGTCGAGAAGGCCGCGGCCGGTGCCGCGGATGCGCCGGCTCATTCGATCGCGCGGCTGGTCGGACGGTTCTACCGCGCGGGCATGGACGAGGCGGCCATCGACCGCGCGGGTGTCACGCCGCTCGCGCCGGAGCTCGCGAAGATTGCCGCGCTCGCGACACAGGCCGACATCGCCGCGTACATTGATGACAGCTTCTCGCGCGGCCAGAACGACCTGTTCGGCGTCGGCGCCGTGCCTGATTTCAAGGACGCGTCGATCCAGATCGCCATGGCGGGACAAGGCGGCCTCGGATTGCCGACGCCCGACTACTATGACGCGCCGGACTTCGCGAAGCTGCGCGATGCCTATCGAGCACACGTCGCCAAGGTGCTGGAGCTCGCCGGTACGCCGGCCGCCACGGCCGCCGATCAAGCCGCCGTGGTGTTGGCATTCGAGACACGTCTGGCCAAGGCGTCGCTCTCGCCGGTCGATCTGCGCAAGCCGGAGAACCAGTACCACTTCGTCACGCTCGACGAGGCCGACCGGCTGACGCCGCACTTTTCGTGGACCACGTTCTTCAAGGCGCAGCACGCGAACATCCGCAACGGGTTCTCGCTGTCGCAACCGGGCTTCTTCACCGAGCTCGATCGGATGCTCGTTGATGAGCCCGTCGATCACTGGCAGGCGTATCTGCGCGCGCACGCCATCGACGGCGCGTCGCCGTATTTGTCGGCGCCATTCGTCGACGAGCACTTCGCCTTCTACAACCGCACGCTCAACGGTCAGCAGACGCCGCAGCCGCGCTGGAAGCGCGTGCTCGGCGCCGCGAACGACGCGATCGGCATGGCGGTCGGCGAGCTGTACGTCGCCGAGACGTTTCCGCCCGAGGCGAAGGCGCGCGCCGAGACGCTCGTCAGAAACGTGCTGGCGGCGCTGAGGGCGCGGATCGAGCACCTCGACTGGATGAGCGACGCGACCAAGGCGAGGGCCCTCGAGAAGTGGCAGACCGTGCTGCCCAAGATTGGCTATCCCGACAAGTGGCGCGACTGGTCCGGGCTCGATCTCGCGTCCGACAATTACTACGGCAACGTCGCCGCCGCGCAGGCGTTCGACTACGCCTATGACATGGGGAAGATCGGTCAGCCGACCGACCGGCTCGAGTGGGAAATGACGCCGCAGACCGTCAACGCGTACTACAACCCGCTCGACAACACGATCAACTTCCCGGCTGCCATCCTGCAGCCGCCCTTCTTCGATCCGGCGGCCGACGACGCGATCAATTACGGCAGCATCGGCGCGGTGATCGGCCACGAGGCCAGCCACGGCTACGACGACGAGGGCAGCCAGTTCGACGCGAAGGGCAACAACACGGACTGGTGGACACCCGAGGATCGCGCCAAGTTCGAGGCGCGCACCAAGGTGCTCGTCGACCAGTTCAATGCCTACTCGCCGTTACCGGACAAGCACGTCAACGGCGAGTTGACGCTCGGCGAGAACATCGGCGATCTCGCGGGTCTCCTGGCCGCGTACGACGCCCTTCAGATGGCGCTCCAGGCGAATCCCGCGGAAGCCGCGCGGACGATCGACGGCTACACCGAGGATCAGCGGTTCTTCCTGAGCTTCGCGCGCGTCTGGCGCGGCAGCGTCCGGCCCGAACGCCAGGCGCTCGCCCTCAACGCCGACCCGCATGCGCCGTCGATGTTCCGCGCGGTCGGCCCGCCGTCGAACATGCCCGCATTCGCCGCTGCATTCCACTGCAAGCCCGGCGATCCGATGGTCCGGACCGGCGACGCGCAAGTGAAAATCTGGTAGCGGCGCGCCGTGGGCCGGCTTCGCGTAGCATGGACCCATGACACTCCCGCGTCTTCGGGCCACCCTCTCGGGCGTGCTCCTCGGTGTGGCGGCTGCCGCCGCGGTCGTTCTCGCGCAGGCGCCGACCGCCGGCCGCGAGACGTCGGCGGCGTCGGTTGCCCAGTACAAGCTGTCCGAGTCGATGCCCGTGGACCCCGAGGTCCGGCTCGGCACGCTGCCGAACGGCCTGCGCTACTACGTGCGTCCGAACGGCCGGCCCGCCAACCGCGCGGAGCTGCGGCTCGTCGTCAAGGCAGGTTCCGTGCTCGAAGACGAGGACCAGCGCGGTCTGGCGCACTTCGTCGAGCACATGTTGTTCGAAGGGACCGAGCACTTCCCGGGCCGAAGCCTCGTGGACTTTCTCTCGTCGCTCGGCCTGACGATTGGCGCTGACGCCAACGCCGAGACCGGCTACGACGAGACGGAGTACATCCTGCGCGTGCCCACCGACGTGCCGGGCGTGCTCGACCGCGCGATGCTCGTGCTCCAGGATTGGGCGAGCGCGGCCACGTTCGATCAGGCTGGCATCGATCACGAGCGCGGCATCGTCCTGTCCGAATGGCGCATGAACCTCGGGGCGGGGGAGCGCATCCAGAACAAGCTCCGGAGCATCCAGCTCCAGGGGTCGCGCTACGCCGATCGGCCGCCCATCGGCGATCCGGACGTCATCGCGCACGCCCAGCGCGAACAACTGCTCAGGTTCTATCGCGATTGGTACCGCCCCGATCTGATGGCGGTCATCGTCGTCGGCGACGTCGATCGCGACAGGGTCGAGGGCATGATCAAGTCGCACTTTTCGTCGCTGACCGCGCCGTCACCGGAACGGCCGCGGCCGTCCTATGACGTGCCGGAACACGCGGCAACGCGCTACGCGGTCGTCACCGACAAGGAGACGACGTCGACGGTCGTCGAGTTGAGCAACCTGCGGCCGGCGCGCAATCAGGGCACGGTCGGTGGGTACCGCGCGATCATGCTCGACCAGCTCTTCGCGAGCATGCTCGGCGATCGGCTCGCCGCGCTGAGCCTGAGCGCCAAGCCGCCGTTCCTGCAGGCAGCGGCGGATCGATCGCTCTTCCAGACGCCGCGGACGCGGGACGAGGCCGTGCTCCAGGCGCTCGTCTCGAATGACGGCGTCCCGGCTGGTCTCGACGCGCTCGTCACCGAGCTGCAGCGCGTGCGCCGCTACGGCTTCACCGCGCCCGAGCTCGAGCGCGCGAAGCAGGCCATGATGAACGGCTACGAGCGCATCGTCACCGAGAGTCCGGACCGTGAGTCCGAGAGCCGCGCCGACGAGTACACGCGCAACTTCCTCGAAGACGAAGCGCTGCCGACCATCTGGCAGGAGCTCGCGTTCCACCGGCGGTTCATGCCCGAGGTCACGCTCGCCGACATGAACGCGCTCGCCGGTGACTGGTTCCCCGACAGCAACGGGCTCGTCGTCGTGTCGGGTCCCGATGCGGCGGGCGTCGCGCTGCCCAGCGAGGCGGCGCTCGCGACCGTGGTGAAGACGGCCGAAGCGAAGAAGCTCGATCCGTATGTCGACGGCGCGACCGAGCACGCGTTGATGGACACGCCGCCGAAGCCGGGCGCCATCGTCGCAACGACCGAGCATCCCGAAGCTGGCATCACGGAGTGGCGGCTCTCGAACGGCGCGACCGTCGTGCTCAAACCGACGACGCTCAAGGCGGATCAGATCCTGTTTCGCGCGTCGGCGCCTGGCGGCACGTCGCTCGCGAGCGATGCGGATCTGATTCCGGCGCGCATGGCGACGGCCGTGATCGAAGCCGGCGGTGTGGGCGCGTTCAATGCCGTGGCGCTCGATCGGATGCTGGCCGGCAAGGCGGTCGCCGTGTCGCCCTTCGTCAGCGAGATCGACGAAGGAATGCAGGGCGGCAGCACGCCGCCGGACCTCGAGACGATGTTCCAGTTGCTCTACCTGCGGTTCACGGCCCCGCGCGCCGACCCGACGGCGTTCGCGGCGCTCGCCTCGCAGGCACGCGCGCTGCTCTCGAACCAGATGGCGAGCCCGGACGTCGTGTTCGACCAGGCCGTGGACGCGGTACTCGACGGCGGCAGCGCGCGCCGTGCGCCGGCCACGCCGGCCTCGGTCGATCAATGGAACCTCGACAAGTCGATGGCCTTCTATCGCGCGCGGTTCGCCGACGCCGGCCATTTCACGTTCGTCTTCGTCGGCAGCTTCACGATCGATACGATTCGTCCGCTCGTCGAGACGTACATCGCGAGCCTGCCGTCGACCGCGCAGCATGAGACGTGGCGCGACCTCGGCATCGCGCTGCCGACCGGCGTCGTCAAGAAAACGGTGCAGAAGGGCATCGCGCCCAAGAGCGAAGTCGCCGTCGTGTTCTCCGGGCCATTCCAGTACGACGACGAGCACCGGCTGGCGCTGCGGACGGCGGCGATGGTGTTGCAGTCGCGGTTGTTCGACACGATTCGGCAGGAGCTCGGCGGGACCTACAGCATCACGGTCGACCCGCAGATGGACAAATTCCCGCGGCCCGAGTACCAGGTGCGGATCGACTGGACGTGCGACCCGGCGAAGACGGCGATGCTGATCCAGCGCGTCTTCGACGAGATCGCGTTCGTCAAGAACACGCCGCTCTCGGACGGACAGGTCGCGGCCATCCGGCAGGGGCTTTTGCGCAACTTCCAGCAGAACAGCCAGGACAACGCGTACGTGCTGAAT
>DASZOV010000022.1:0-20388 GCA_035550595.1 Vicinamibacterales bacterium | reverse complement strand
TGGGCTATCTGCAGGCGCTCGCCGCGTACATGACGAGCGTGCAGCAGATCAACCTCGCCGTCGGAAAACAGGTGATGCCATGACTTCGAGGACACGGACGACGACGGCAGCGGCTGCGGTGGCCGCGGCGATCGCGGTCGCGGCGTGCGGCAGTACGACACCGCCCGCGCCGGCAGGACAGGCCGCCACGTCGGGCACGGGCGGCGCGGGATATTTCTCGGTGCCAGCCGATCAACTCGCGCACATCGCCATCGAGCCCGTTCAGAAGATGACGTGGACGAGCCTGGTGCGCACGACGGGCACCGTCGACTGGGACAACGATCACACGGCGCAGGCCATCACGCAGGTGAGCGGCCCGATCACGCGCCTCGTCGTCGACACCGGCGATCGCGTGAAGGCCGGCGATCCGCTGCTGTACGTCTCGAGTCCCGACGTGAACGGCGCGATCTCGGCGTTCCGCAAGGCGCAGAACCAGCGCGATCTGGCCGAGCGGACGCTCAAGCGTGATCGCGATCTGCTCGACCACAAGGCGATCTCCCAGCGCGAGTTCGAAGAGACCGAGGCGGCCTACAACGACGCCGGCACCGACCTCGAGGCCGCGCGCCAGGCGCTGCGCATCCTCGGCGTGAGCGACGCGGACCTGCAACAGGCCGAAGAACAGAACGTGCCGATCCGGCCCGAGCTGTCCATGCGCGCCCCGATTGGCGGCACGATCGTCGAACGCCTCGTGTTGCCCGGCCAGGTCATCGAAGCCGGATCGACCGTCGCGTTCGTCATCACCGATCCGTCGACCGTCTGGGTGCAGGCGCACGTCTACGAGAAGGATCTGAACGCCGTGCGACTGAAGGACCGGGTGGACGTGCAGACCGCGTCATTTCCGAAGCCCTTCACCGGTACCGTCGGCTACATCGGCGACGTGATCGATCCCGCCACGCGCACGACGCCCGTGCGCGTCGTCACGCGCAATCCCGACTCGCGGCTGAAGAAGGACATGTTCGTGGACGTCACGATCCACGATCCCGCCAGTCGTTCGGTGCTGACCGTGCCGGTCGCCGCGGTGTTGTACGACGACGAGAATTTTCCGTTCGTCTACGTGCAGGTGGACACCGGCCGGTTCGCCGAGCGCAGCGTGACGCTCGGCGTCCAGCAGGACGACCGCGTCGAGATCGCGTCCGGCCTCGCCGAAGGCGACCGTGTCGTGTCGCAGGGCAGCGTGTTCCTGCAGTTCGCCAACAGTCACCGGTCCTGACGCGCGAGGTCGCCGTCCATGATCTCTCGCATCGTCTCGTTCGCGCTCTCCCAGCGGTTCATCATCGTCGTGGCGATGATCGCGCTGTCCATCTGGGGCATCGTCTCGTTCCAGCGCCTGCCGATCGACGCGTATCCGGATCTCGCGCCGCCGCGCGTGCAGATCGTCTCGCAGTGGCCGGGCCATGCCGCGGAGGAAGTCGAACGGCTCATCACGATCCCGCTCGAAGTCGAGATGAACGGCATCCCGCAGCTCGAGGCGCTGCGATCGATCTCGCTCTACGGGTTGTCGTCGATCACGATGAACTTCGCGTTCGGCACCGATCCGTACTTCGCGCGTCAGCAGGCGTTCGAGCGGATTCCGAGCGCCGACGTGCCCGACGGCGTCTCGCCCGAGATGTCACCGCTCTTCAGTCCGAGCGGCCTCATCTACCGCTACGTGCTGCAAAGCCCCGATCGATCCGCCCAGGATCTGAAGATCCTGCAGGACTGGGTGCTCAGCCGGAAGTACCGGGCCATCCCTGGCGTCGCGGATCTCTCCGGCCTCGGCGGCACGACGATGCAGTACCAGGTGCTGCTCGATCCGAACAAACTGTTCGCCTACGGCGTGAGCGTGCCGCAGATGGTCGATCAGCTCGCCGCCAACAACGCGAACGCCGGCGGCGGGTTCTACTCGCAGGGTGGCCAGTTCTACTACGTGCGCGGGATCGGCTGGCTCACGAACACGGACGACATCGGCCGCGTCGTCGTGGCGACGCACGACGGCATTCCGGTCACGGTCAACGACGTGGCCACGGTCGAAATCGGGCACGCGCCGCGGCTGGGGCAGTTCGGTTACATGAACCAGGACGACGCCGTCGAGGGCGTCGTGCTGATGCGCACGGGCGAGCAGGCGCAGGTCGTGCTGAAGAAAGTGCGCGCGATGACCGAGGCGCTCAATCGCGACGTGCTGCCGCCCGACGTGAAGATCGTGCCGTTCTACGACCGGACCGATCTCATCCAGGAGACGACGCGCACGGTCGAGCGCAATCTCGTGCGTGGCATGGTACTCGTGCTCGTCATTCTCGGGCTGCTGCTGTTCAGCCTGCGCACGGCGCTCATCGTCGCGGTCACGATTCCCTTCGCGCTGCTGTTTTCGTTCATCTGTCTCGACTGGGCGAACATCCCAGCCAACCTGCTGTCGATTGGCGCGATCGACTTCGGCATGATCGTCGACGGCGCGGTCGTCATGGTGGAGAACATCTTCCGCGAGCTGGCCGCGCGGCACGGCACGGACTATCGGCTGATCGAGGTCATCCGCGACGCGGCGCGTGACGTCGAGCGGCCGATCTTCTACGCGATCGCGGTCATCATCGCCGGGTACCTGCCGATCTACGCGCTGACGGGACCATCGGGCCGTCTCTTCCGGCCGATGGCCGACACGATGGCGTTCGCGCTCGTCGGCGCGCTGCTCTGCGCGTTGACGCTCCTGCCCGTGCTCTGCGCGTGGTTCCTGCGGCGGCACGTCAAGGAGCCGGACGTCGCGTTCTACAAGCGCATTGAAGCGGCCTATCACCGCACGCTCGACCGCTGCCTCGCGCGTCCCTGGCTGACGACGGGCGTGTGCGTCGTCATCTTTGCGGCGTCGCTGCTGCTCGTGCCGTTCATCGGCGCCGAGTTCATGCCGCACCTCGACGAAGGATCGCTCTGGATTCGAGCGACGATGCCGTACACGATCTCCTTTGAAGAAGCGTCGAAGCTTGGACCGCAGATGCGAAGCATTCTGCGTAGCTTTCCGCAGGTGACGACCGTCGCGAACGAGCTGGGCCGCGACGACGAGGGCACCGATCCGATCGGGTTCTACAACGATGAGTACTTCGTCGGTCTCAAGCCGTACAACGACAAGGCGTGGCAGGGCGACATCCACACCAAAGCCGAGCTCACGCGCGCGATCGACAAGAAGCTCGAGGCGTTTCCCGGCATCATCTTCAACTACACGCAGCCGGCCGAAGACGCCGTCGACGAAGCGGAGACCGGGCTGAAGAGCAGTCTCGCGGTGAAGATTTTCGGCCCCGACCTGCAGACGCTCGAGACGAAAGCCGAAGCGGTGCGCAAGATCATCTCGCACGTGCCCGGCATCACCGACATCACGGTCGTGCGCGAGCTCGGGCAGCCGAGCCTGACCATTCGACCGAATCGCGCGGAGATCGCGCGCTACGGGTTGAACGTCGCCGACATCAACGCGCTCATCGAGACGGCGATCGGCGGCACGGCGGCGACGCAGATCGTCCAGGGCGAGCGCGAGTTCGACCTCGTCGTGCGGTTGCAGGAGCCGTTCCGCCGCAACATGGACGCGATCAAGAACCTGCTCATCGCCACGCCCGACGGCCAGCACCTGCCGCTCAGCCAGTTCGCGACGATTGAAGTCAGCAAGGGCGCGTCGTTCATCTACCGCGAGGCCAACTCGCGGTTCATCGGCATCCAGTTCAGCGTCGAGGGACGCGATCTGGCCGGTGCCGTTCAGGACGCGCGGCGTCAGGTGCAGGCGGCCGTGCCGTTGCCCATCGGCTACACGTACGACTGGGGCGGCGAGTTCCAGGAATATCTCGCCGCGCGGTCTCAGATGTTCGTCATCGTGCCGATGACGGTCGTCCTGATCCTCCTCATCCTGTTCGCGCTCTACGGCAACCTGAAGTTCCCGCTCATCATCATGTTCAGCGTCGTGCTGACGGTGCCGGTCGGTGGGCTGCTCGCGCTCGTGCTGACGGGCGCGCACTTCAGCGTGTCGTCCGGATTCGGCTTCATCGCGCTCATGGGCGTTGCCGTGCAGACGAGCGTCATCCTCTATTCCTTCATCAACAAGCTTCGGCTGGAAGGGAAGGACGTCGTGACGGCCACGCGCGAGGCGTCGCTCCTGCGGCTGCGGCCGATCGTGATGACGGCGCTCGTCGCGTGCATCGGCCTCCTGCCCGCGGCGATGTCGACCGGCATCGGCAGCGACTCGCAGAAGCCGTTCGCCATTGTCATCGTCGGCGGCCTGATCTCGCGGCTGGCGCTGTCGATCTTCCTCGCGCCAGTGCTCTACGTGCTCGTCGCGCGCCGGGAGGACGTGCTGAAGGTCTGAGCGATTTTCGCTTGCGCCTGCGCGCCCGGCTGGTGTCCAATCGGGGCGCCCCCAGCCGCCGGTCCGACCCTCGCACGGGATGGACGGCGATTCCGGTCGCTGGCGCCTGCGCTGACGGACCGCGGCACGGGGCCTTGCCGGCGGCGCATTTCGTCCCACCGGCGCGGGCGGGTACTGCTACACTTTTCAGAGACTGCCGTGCGAGGCGACTCCCTCCGCGATTTGTACGCCAAGACTCTGGCCCTCGTGGGCCTCGGTGTGTTGGCCATGGTTGGCGCGCTCGTCGACTATTGGCCGACGCGCGTGCCGATGCCGGCCGTGAGCGCGGCGCCGCTCGCCGGACCGGACGACGGCCTGCAGGCGCTGCCCCTCGGTGCGTTCGGCCACATGCCGTCCGCCCGTCCTCAGCCTACCGACGTCGTGCGGCTCGCGGCGATTCGAACGCCGGTCGTGACCGATACCGATACGTCGCTCCGCACCCACGCCTCGCGTGCCGTCCTCGTCTCGCGCGTGGTGGATGCCGTAGCCATCCCGGCCGTCAGACTGAACCGCCCGCCGGCCGATGACGATGCCGACGGACTGGCGCTGGACACGGCGCTCGATACCGATGGCGTGGAAGTGTCCATCCAGCCGCCCGACGCGTTCCTGGCTTCGAGTCACACCTCGCTCGCCGCCGTCGATACGAGCGACGAGGGTGATCCTGGCATGCTCACCGGCGCGTTCAAGCGCACCGGCACGTCCATCGTTCGGACTGGAGTGAGAACCGGCGCGTCGATTTTCGACGCCCTGCGGGTCGTGAGCGGAGCCGTCCGCCGCGCCCTGCCCGACTAGGTACGTCCGCGCTGCGTCTTCTCCCTAAAGAGGTCGCCGTCAGCCTCCGAAAGAGCAGTTGTACGTCCTCCGAGGTTCGTCCATGCACGTTCGCTCCCCGCGCGTCATCGTCCTGAGTTTGTGCCTGGCGGCCGCGTCGGCGGCCACGCTCGCGGCGCAGACGATGGTCGGGTTCACCGACCCGCCGTCGCCCCGGCTGGCCGTCCATCCGTTCACGGATGCGGAAGTCGACGACCTCGTCGGGACGCTCGACCGCGTGTTCGCCGGCCCGCTGCCGGCGGGCGATCCGCTGGCCGATCCCGAGCTGCAGCTCTGGAAGTTCATGCGGTGGGTGCAGACCGGCGAGCTCGCGCCCTCGCAAGAAGCGCGCGTCGTCAACCGGCTCGATCGTTTGGCGCTCGAGCATCCGCAGTACGCCACGCTCATCGAACGGCAGCGCAGCGCCATCCCGGCGCTCACGATCGGCAAGGTCGCGCCCGACATCAGCGGCAACGACCTGGACGGCGTGCGCTTCAACCTGTCGGACTATCGCGGCAAGGTCGTCGTGCTGACGTTCTCGGGCAACTGGTGCGGTATCTGCCGCGCGCAGTATCCCGTCGAACAGCGTCTGCTCGACACCTACAAGGACGCGCCCTTCGCGATGCTCGGCGTCAACAGCGATCGGACGCTGGACGTCGCGCGTCAGGGGCTGGCCGAGAGCGGTCTGGCGTACCGGTCGTGGTGGGACGGCTACGCGGCGTCGAACGTGGAAGGACCGATTTCCACGGCGTACAACGTCTACGGTTGGCCGACGACCTACGTGCTCGACCCGCAGGGCGTCATCCGATTCGTCGACGTGCGGCAGAACGATCTTGTCGAGGCCGTGCAACAGCTCCTGACGCAGGCCATGCCCACCGCGCCGACGATGCAGGCCAGCCGGTAGCTTCCCTCACTCACGCCAGTGCCTGGATGACGTCCGCGCGCGTGACGATGAACGTCTCGCCGCACGCGAAGTCGCGCACCAGCACGGCCGGATTGTCCGGCGTGATCATCGTCGCCAGCGCCTCGAGGCTCGTCGAGATGTCGACGAAGGGGAAGGCCGGCTGCATCAGCGTGGCCACCGGCTGCGTGCGGACCGACGCGTCGGCGACGAGCGCGTCGTAGAGGGACGTCTCGTTGATCGAGCCGACCATGCGGCCGGCGTCGGTGACCGGCACGTGCGAGTAGCCGTGCTCGGCCATGATCTGGATGGCACGGCTGATCGGCTCGGCGCAGTCGACCGTGACGAGCCGGCGGTCGGTGCGCCGCGCGACGAGATCGCGCGCCGTCGCGCCCGTCTTGTCCAGGTAGCCCTTCGCGCGCATCCAGTCGTCGTTGAACATCTTTCCCAGGTAGCGCGATCCGTGGTCGTGCACGATGACGACGACCACGTCATCGTCCGAGAAGTGCGGCGCGAGCTGGAGCAGACCGGCCATGGCGGCGCCCGCCGAGTTGCCGCCGAAGATGCCTTCCTCGCGCGTCAGCCGGCGCGTCATGAGCGCGGCGTCCTTGTCGGTGACTTTCTCGAAGTGATCGATCACCGAGAAGTCGACGTTGCCCGGCAGGAAATCCTCGCCGATGCCTTCGGTGACGTACGGGTAGATCTCGTGCTTGTCGAAGACGCCCGTCTCTTTGTATTTCTTGAACACCGAGCCGTACGTGTCGATTCCCCACACCTTGATCGCCGGGTTGCGTTCTTTGAGGAATCGGCCTACGCCCGAGATCGTCCCGCCCGTGCCGACGCCGGCGACCAGGTGCGTGATGCGGCCGCCGGTCTGCTCCCAGATTTCAGGTCCGGTCTGTTCGTAGTGCGCGGCCGTGTTCGATAAGTTGTCGTACTGCCCGGCCTTCCAAGCGTTCGGCACCTCGCGCGCGAGGCGCGACGCGACCGAGTAATACGAGCGCGGATCCTCGGGATCGACGTCGGTCGGGCACACGATGACGTCGGCACCAAATGCGCGCAGCGCGTCGATCTTCTCCTTCGACTGCTTGTCGGTCGTCGTGAAGATGCAGCGATAGCCCTTGACCACGGCGGCAAGGGCCAGCCCCATGCCCGTGTTGCCCGACGTGCCTTCGACGATGACGCCGCCGGGACGAAGCTGTCCCGCGCGCTCGGCGTCCTCGATCATCTTCAGCGCCATGCGGTCCTTGATCGAGTTGCCGGGATTGAACGTCTCGAGCTTGGCGAGCACCTCGGCGCCAATGATGCCAGTCGTCAGCTTGTGCAGGCGGACGAGCGGCGTCCGGCCGATCGTGTCGAGGATGGTGTCGGCAATGGGCGGGATCACGCCTCGATTATAGGGAGCCGTTCGGCCGCGCCGCACGCGTGTGTTGGGCCGTCGCATGGACGACCGCGTTCGGCGCGACTGGCCGCCGGGAAGACGTTGCCGGCGGCGCGACCGTGGGCCGCGGCATCGACGCGGGGACGTAGAGGACGCGTCCGTCGCCGCGGGCGATGCGCGTGAGGCCGAGCGCGTCGATCGCGAGCGACTGCAGCGGCTCACTCGTGTGCGCCGTGTCGATCACGACGTAACCGAGATGCGACGCGGCGAGAAATGCCGGTGCCGCCGCGACCGCGGCTGCGCGCTCGGACGCCGCGATCGTCTGACCTTCGCTGAGATCCATGAGCGCACGCAGAAATGGATCGTTGCGATAAAACGTCAGCTTGATCGCCGAGATGCGCGAGAGATAGCCGCCGATGATCGGCTTGCCGTGAACGCTCTGGTAGAACTGCGACGCCGGGGTGAAGGCGCCATACGTCACGAGTCCGTCGCGCACACCGAATGGCAGATCGAGGACGCGCACGTCCCGCGGGTCGGCGGCAATCGTGCGATAGACGCTCGGCACCGCGGCCGAGAACAACGGCCGGGGGAGTGCGATCAACTCACCCACGACGAGCACGGCCACGATCGCGAGCATCCGGCGGCGTGCGTGCGGCATGTGTCGTCCGAGCGCCGCGAGCGCGGACGCGAAGATGACGGTCACGCCGATCAGGACCATGACCGAGAAGCGTGACGGCATCCGCGCTTCGCCGAGCACCGGCACGTACCGCAGGAACGTCCACGGCGTGGGCACGAGTGTCTCGATGCCGGCCACACGCAGAAAAGGTCCGACGGTGACCGATGCGAATGCGAGCGTGACGACGACCCACGTGCGGTCCGGCCGGAAGCGCGCGATCCGCCACGCGATGACGATGACCGCCAGCACGACGAGCGGCAGCGACGCGACGTTCTCACCTGCATGCCCCGGCTGACGTTCGAGGAACTCGCGGATCGCGTGCGGTGCGAGTGGATGATTCGGATTGGGCAGGACGAAGTCGAGGACGTCGACGCCGGGCGCGCTGGACCGCCACCGGACGGGCGCGGTGACCATCCGGCCCGCCATCGAACGGACGGCCAGCGTGTACAGCGCTGGTGAAAGCAGCACGATCGCCGCGGCAACTGCGGCCACGCCGGCGCCCACGCGAAGCGCCATACGGCCGACCGGACGTCGCGCGATCGTGAACCGCACCGCGAGCCACACCCGCACGACGACGAGCGTCGTCAGGACGAACATGGGGGTGTAGAGGGTGTGCATCTCGAGGTGCAGGCCGGCGACGCGCGCGTCGCCGCCGGCAATCCAGTGGACGACGACGATGGTCACGATGAGGAGCGCGAGGATGACGTCGACCGCGAATCGCGCGACACGCATGTCGGATCCTCGGCGCGCGACGTCGACGTGGATCGTCTGACACGCGACGAACAGTGCCATCAGCACGGCACAATAGATGCCGAAGTACGGATCGGAGAAGTAGCCCCAGGCGAGCATGGCGCCACAGGCGGCGCCGTCGCGCACGCGCGCGCTCGTCCACGCGCGATCGAGCCAGTAGGCGAAGAATGGCAGCGGCGCGGCTGCCGCGAGGCTGAAATGGCCGCCGCCGCGTTCGACGAGAAACGGCGAGCACGCGAAGACGACGCCCGCAATCCAGGCTTCGGCCGTCCGGCCCGTGAGGCGCCGGGTCAGGACGAACATCCCGAATCCGGCGAGCGCGATGTTCAGCAGGTAGATGGCGTTGAACGTCGCGACGAGGCCGAGCGACGGCTGCAGGGGCAGCGCGAGTAGATCGTTGAAGACCGTGTAGTTGTGCAGGCTGAGGTCGGTCGCGCCTTCGAAGGGGAGGATCGTGTCGGTCGTGAACGGCCAGTGACCCGCGCGGAGCTCGTGGGCGAAGACCCACGGGTTCCAGATGTAGACGCCCGTGTCGCCGTCCATCGAGCCGGTGACGCGGTCGCCGACGTGGAGGACGAGTGGCCAGCTCTGGAAGGCGGCGACGAAGAGGTACGACGCGAAGACCCAGGTCGTCCATCGCCGCGCGCGTGGCGGCATACTGGGTATGGGCATGCGGCGGTAAGCATACACGCATGCGCGCTCGGTCGGGGGATCGCCCTCAGCCTGTCAGGCAGTGCACCCACTGCGCGAAGCCGTCCCACACGAGGGCACCGGCGACGAAGACCGCCACGACCGCGCCCACGCGCGACGATTCGCCAAGCGAGCCGAGCGCGAACGCGGCGAGCGCCGCGACGAGCGGCGCCGCGGCCAGATTCGTGCGCATCTCGACGGCCGTGAAGACGCCGAGCGCTGAGAAGAGGAGCCACGTCGCCGCCCAGCCCGCGAGGACGAGCGTCAGGCCCTCGCGCGGACGTCGGACCGCGATCCAGCAGGCGCCGGCGAACGCCGTGACGATGGCGAGACCGCCGAAGTCCAGCGACACGTCGTGTCGCCAGCGTTCGAACTTGATGGACGCGGGCGCGGCCATCGACCGCGCTTCGCCGCCGCCTTCGCCCGAGACGACGCGCGTGATCGTCGTGCGATAGACGGTGGTGAAGTGCGAGTAGTAGGCCGCGTACGACACGACCATGGCGGCGACGAGTGCAACGGCGATCCATGAGGCGAGTCGTCGCTCGGTGGAAGTGCCGGTGATCGCGAGCACGACGACGACGAGCGCCACGAGCGGGACGCCGACCGACAACGTGCTGAAGTGAGAAAGGAACGCGACGGCGAGGAGTAGCGCGACCGCCGACACCGCCCACCATGGCGCACGCCGCCGCGCGGCCATCCAGCCGACGAGGCCCAGCGCGATGCCGAACACGCCCTGTCCGTAGAGGTTCGTCAGGTTCGACGTGCAGAGCGTTGCCAGGGGCGCGCGCGCGAACGGCCAGAGGCCGGCGAAGAGCAACGGCGCCCACCGGTTGGTCCACGCCGCGCGCAAGGCGAAGTAGATCGCGAGTCCGACGAGCGCATCGGCCGAGAGCGACACCGCGCGCAGCAGCCAGACCTGATCGAGATCGGCCGGGAACCATCGCCAGAACGGCATGGCGTTGACGTAGAGCGCAATCGCGTACGGAAACTCGAGGAACGGCCGCGGCGTGATCGACGTGAAGAAGTAGTGCCCGGCGTGCACCTGCTGCGCGCGATGGATCTGGAAGATCGCGTCGCCGATGAGCACGCGCGCATGGCCGAAGAAGGCGAGCTTCACCGCGCTCGGCACGAGCACGAGCCCGGCCGCGATGCCCCAATCGCTCGCCTCCGATCCCGCCGGCTTCCACCAGCGGATGGCCCCAACCGCCAAGCCGATCACAGCCGCGCCGGCCGACACGCGGATCAGGTAGTCGGGGAAGGCGCCGAGAAATGCTGCGTCGAAGGCGAGCAGCCACGCGTGCGCGATGCCGGCCACCACGCCCATGGCCAGCGCCCACCAGGGGCCGAAACCGCACGCGAGCGCGGCCAGCGTCAGACACATGGCCGCCAGCGCCGCGAGCATCACGACCCGCCACGTGGGCGAGAATGCCCCCGCCGTCGGGGCAATCGTCACGTCGTCAATCGTCACGCCGAGCGTGCGGCGGTCATTCGGACCTGGCGTGAAGGTGTTCGATAGATCGATCGCGACCGTGAGCGTGTGACCAGACGCTGGCGGGACGTCGACGACGAAGGTGCGCGGGTCGTTCGTCGTGTCGGTGCGCAGTCGAGGCGCGCCGTCGACGCTCACGACCATCTGCGGTGGCGGCGGTACGTCCAGGCCGCGTCCGGCGGAGAGATGAAACCCGACGCGATAGGCGCGGGATCGATCGACCTCGGGGACGGAGATCTCCGCGTGCGCCCGCGTCCAACTGAACGAGTGCCCGGCGGCGTCGCTCTCGGGCGGATAGAACCCGCGCGCCGTGAACCACGCGCGCGTTCGACCCACCCATCCGGCGTCGGCGATCGGCCCCTCGAGCGGCACGGGCGTCCACCAACGCACGCCAATCGTCAACGCAACCACGGCCGATGCGCCAGACAGGATCAGAACGACGAGCGTAGTGAACAGGGAGAAACGTCGACGCATGGCGGCGTGTGCGACCGGCCGACATCATATCGTTCAATCGTTCTGAGACCGCCGCGTTGTCCGGGCGGGCACAGGGGCCCGCCCCTACGGAAGTAGTTGTTCCCTTCGCGTCTTCGCGCCTTCGCGTGAGGCCACAATCTGTCCTTCGCGACCCTCGCGCCTTCGCGTCTTCGCGCGAGGCCCCAATCCGTCCTTCGCGCCCTTCGCGCTTATGAAGCCCGCTTGGCCGCCGGCCGATGCTTCAACACGCGTGCTTTGCGCCCCCGCCCTGCCGGCGCGCGCGTCGTCTTCCGTTCCGTCTTCACCTTATCGAGACTCTGCCGTAGCGCATCCACCAGATTGACGACGCGCGCCGGGCGCTCGGGAGCTGGCGCGGCGATCGTCTTGCCGCGTTGTTTGGCCGCGATCATCTTGCGCAGCGCGTCTTCGTAGTCGTCGTGGTAGTCGGTGAGCGGCCGATCGCTCACGAAGCCATCGAGGATCTGGCGTGCCAGTTTCACTTCGGACGCCTTGGCCTTGGCGTGCGCGAACTTCAACTCGTCGATGCCGTCCATCGTGCGGATTTCGTCGCCGTGCCGCAACGTGTACATGACGAGGCCGGACTCGTGCGGGCGGATGGCTACGAGGTACTCGCGGCCGTGGAGTGCGACTTTGCCCACACCGGCGCGATCGCCGAGCGCATCGCGAAGGACCGTGAAGGCCGATCCCGCGGCGGCGTTGTCGGGCGCGACGTAGTACGGCCGCTCGATGAAAAGCGGGTGCACGCGCGCGGCGTCGACGACCTGTTCGATCGCGATCGTGTGCGTCGACTCGGGACGGACCGATGCGATGTCGTCCGGATCGATCCGCACGTAACGATCCTTGCCGACGGCGTAGCCCTTCACGATGTCCGAGTTCTCGACGTCGACCTCGCAGTGCGGGCACCACTTCCGAAGCTGGATCGGCGTGCCGCAGCGCGCGTGTAGTTGCCGGAACGTGATCTCGCCGGCCGGATCGGTCGCGGCGAAGACGCGGATCGGAATCGAGATGAGACTGAGCTTCAGCGATCCCTTCCAGAGCGGACGTGTGGCCATGGGACCTTCTTCCCTTCGATCGACGTCAGACCGCCGGCGCGCGACGGCGTGGCGGCCAGGCCGCCGGGATCGCGCGCGTCCAGATGAGGTGCGCGCGTGGCGTGAGATGGCCAAACGGCGGCAGACGCGCGTCGGCAAAGCCCCACTCGCGCACGTCGACCAGATACTGCGCGCGCGAGAGCAGTGTGCCACGACAAATCCGGACGCCGGCAATGGAAGGCGCGATCGGTGCCGCGAGCAGTCGGCGCACGACCCAGCGAGGAATGATGTCCGTCTCGGTCGGGTACACGTAGCCGAAGAGCGCGACGTGCGCGAGGAGCACGCGCTCGTGGCCACGGAATCGCGACATGAGATGCGGCCAGTCGAACGATCGGCCCGCTTTGAGGAGCAGGTGCAGCACATCGGCGCCGTCGAAGCGCTCGCGTTCCATGACGAAGGACTTCGTCCACAGCAGATCTTCGGCGGGGCACACTGGCACGCGGAATCCGAGCACGCGCGCCGGCACTGCGCGCGCAAAAAACGCGTCGTCGACGTCGGTGAGCGCGTTGCCGCTGCTGAAGATGACGTCGACTTCCGCCGCATCGCTGATGGCCTTGCCGAGCCAGTGCGGAAAGACCAGCCGCGTGCGAATGCCCGCGCGGCGAAGAGCGCGCGCCGCGGCCGGCCAGTCGCGCGGACGAATCATCAGATCGAGATCCTTCGTCGGCCGATCGATGCCCGTGTGCCGCGCCATCGCATAGGCACCGCCGACCAGAAACGGGAGCCCGGCGTGCCGCAGCGCGACGATCACCGTGCGATAGAACGCGACGGGACGAGTCACGCGTTCCATCTCGCAATTGCTGTGCCAGGGCATGTCTCTTGCTTGCCATCGTCTGGATGTCGACGATCTCGTCGAACGCGCGTCCGGGCGTGGTGCGAATTGCCGCGACCGCGGACTTGCATTACGGCCGATACTCACCCGGCACCTGGCGACAGCTCGCGGCCGACGCCGCGGCCGAGGCCGACGTGCTCGTCATCTGCGGCGATCTGACGGACGACGGACGCGCGGATGAAGGGCGAGCGCTGGGCCGTGAACTGACGCAGACGACGACCATCCCCATCGTCGCCGTTCTCGGCAACCACGACTTCGAGTCCGATCAGGTACCTGACGTGCGCAGTGCGCTCGCCGAGTTGGGCATCGTCGTGCTCGACGGCGAGTCGTGCGAGATCAAGGGCGTGGGGTTCGCCGGCACGAAGGGCTTCGGCGGCGGATTCGGTTCGCGGGCGCTCAGCGCGTGGGGCGAGCCGGTCGTCAAACAATTCGTGCAGGAGGCGGTGGCCGAAGCGCTGAAGCTCGAGACGGCGCTCGCGCGCCTGCGAACGCGCACGAAGCTGGCGATCCTGCACTACGCGCCCGTGCGCGCCACCGTCGAAGGCGAGGCCGAAGACATCCTGCCGTTTCTTGGATCGAGCCGGCTCGAAGAACCGCTCAATCGCTACGGCGTCGCGGCGGTCTGCCACGGCCACGCGCATCACGGCCGGCCCGAAGGACGCACGTCGGCCGGCGCCCCCGTCTACAACGTGTCGCTCCCGGTCATCGCGCGGATCGATCCGTCGCGCCGGTTTCGCGTGATCGAGGTCGAGACGGATCTGTCCGGTCCGGTCGCGGACGCCTGAGTGGCGCGGCTCTCTCAGTGCAGCAGGTCGTTCAACGCGCGGATGGCCGCGACGTCGTACTTCGGCGTGCGGTCGTAGGTGAGCAGGCCGTTGATCTCCTGCTCGACGTCGGTCAACTGCGTGTAGCAGACCCCCATGATGGCCGGCACGCGCGCGATGGCTTCGTACAAGCCGCGCATGCGCGCGAGTGCGGTCGCGGCGTCGGGCTCGACGCCCGCGTAGCCCCAGGCATCGGCCGGTACGTGCGATCCCGGCGCGATGTACGCGATGCCGCCGAACTCGGACAGGAATCGCGGCGATCCATTGTCGGCAAAGCCCGGCAGGAGGACCGGCCGGCCGTTGGCCGGCATCACGAAGCCCTGCGAGCCGGCGTCCTTGTACTTCTTGTAGAAGTCGTCACCGGTCCGCGCGTAGTCGTGGAAGCCGAAGAGATCGGTCGTGCCCGTGTGCTGCCAGCCGTCGTTGTCGATGACCAGGCGCGTCGGGTCGAGCGACTTGATGAGCCAGTAGTTCGCCTGAAGATGCGCCTGCTCGGCCGCGCTCGTCGTCGCTGCGGGCACGCCCCAGCTTTCATTGATCGGCACCCACATGACGATCGACGGATGGTTGTAATCGCGCGCGACAATGTCGAGCCACTCGCGGGTGAACTCGGCGACGTAGTCGGCGTCGAACTGCTGGGCATTGGCCATTTCGCCCGACACCAGGAATCCCAGTCGATCCGCCCAATAGAGGTAGCGTGGATCGGCGACCTTCTGGTGCTTGCGCGCGCCGTTGAAGCCCATCGACTTGGCGACGCGGATGTCGGACGCGATGGCCTCGTCGGACGGTGGCGTGAGGTTCGACTCGGGCCAGTACCCCTGATCGAGGACCATCTTCAGATACGTCGGCTCGTCGTTGATGAGGAGTCGTCCATGGCCGATCGTGATGCGCCGATAGCCGAAGTACGACTGCACGCGATCGATCGCGCGGCCGTTGTCGACGAGCTCGAAGGCGACGTCGTAGAGATTGGGATGGTCCGGGCTCCAGAGCTGCGGGTTCGCGACGTTGAGCGTCAACGTCGACCGGCCGTCGGTCACCGCCGACTCACCCGTGGCGACGGTCGCGCCGTCGCGCGTCACGGTCGCACGGAAGGTGAGCGCGTGCGTCGAGGCCGCGAGATGGGCCTCGAACGCCACGGCGCCGTCGATCGACGGCGTGATGCGGACCTCGTCCAGATGGCTCGCGCCGGCCGCCTCGATCCACACGCTCTGCCAGATGCCGCTCGTCCGTGAATAGAAGATGCCCTTCGACTGCGGTTCCCAGTACTGCTTGCCGCGCGGCTGATGCCGATCGGTCGGCGAGTCCTCCGCGCGGACGACGAGCGTATTCGGACCGGCGTGGAGCAGGGGCGTGATGTCGAAGGTGAACGGCGTGCCGCCGCCCTCGTGCGTGCCCGCGAGCGATCCGTTCACCCAGACCATCGCGCGATAGTCGACCGCGCCGAAGCGCAGGAGCACGTGCCGTCCCCGCCACGCCGTCGGGATCGTCACCGATCGCCGGTACCACACCCACGGATGGAAGGCGCGATCGCCGATGCCGCTCTTGGGCGTCTCGAAGGCGAAGGGCACGGTGATCGTCTTCGAAAACCGATGCGTGCCGGCCGCCCATCGCGCATCGATTCCGGCGTTGGCGTCGTCGAACTCGAAGGCCCAGCGGCCGTTGAGCGACCGCCAGTCGGCGCGCGCGAACTGCGGCTGCGGATATTCGGGGCGCGGCACCGTCTGCGCGGCAGCCGGGCCAGTCAGAACGACGAGCAGCAAAGCGGCGAGAAGGGCAGTCGGCATGGCGATTGGTGGTGACGCGGCTCATCCTATACCAGGGCCGTCGACTGGAGAGGGTGATGACGTGGCTGGAGTATCATCACGCCGGCAAGAGTTTCCCTGTCGCCGAACGGGAGGGTTCATGCGTCGTTCGAACGTCGATCGGCTCGGACGGGCCGCGCTTCTCATCGCGATCGCGGCCGGCACTGGCGTCGCGTGTCAGCAGCCGCCGGCCCCAGCGCCCACGCCGGCCAAGCCGCCCGCGATCGATCACCGTCCGTTCGGCACGACACCCGATGGAGTTCCCGTGAACGTGTACACGCTGACCAACGCCAACGGCATGGAAGTGCGCATCACGAACTACGGTGGGACCATTGTCTCGATCAAGACGCCCGATCGGCACGGCCAGCTCGGCGACGTCGTCCTAGGCTTCGACACGTTCGATGGGTATCTGCACAACACGCCGTACTTCGGCGCCACCGTCGGTCGCTACGGCAACCGCATCGCGAAGGGGCGGTTCGCGCTCGACGGCGTGACGTACAAACTCGCGCAGAACGACGGCGAGAATCATCTGCACGGCGGCCTGCGTGGTTTCGACAAGGTCGTATGGACGGCGAAGACCGTGGACACGGCCGATGGGCCGGCGCTCGAGCTCGGGTATCTGAGCAAGGACGGCGAGGAAGGCTATCCGGGCAATCTCGCCGTGACCGTGCGGTTTCACCTCGACGATCACAACGCGCTGCACATCGACTACACGGCGACGACCGACAAGAAGACGGTCGTGAATCTCACGAACCACAGTTATTTCAATCTCGCCGGGACGGGCGACATCCTCTCGCACGTGCTCGAGATCGAAGCGGATCGCTTCACGCCCGTCGACAAGGGCTTGATTCCCACGGGCGTGCTGCAGCCGGTGGCGGGCACGCCGTTCGACTTCAAGACGCCGACGGCCATCGGCGCGCGCATCGACGCGAAGAATCAGCAGTTGCAGTACGCCGGCGGCTACGACCACAACTTCGTGCTGAGCAAGGCGCCGGGCACGCTGGGCGTGGCGGCACGTGTCACCGATCCGGCGAGCGGCCGCGTGCTCGAAGTCTCGACGACCGAGCCGGGCGTCCAGTTCTACTCCGGCAACTTCCTCGATGGCACGGTCACCGGCAAAGGCGGCCGCGCGTATCAGAAGCACGCCGGCTTCGCGCTCGAGACGCAGCATTTCCCGGATTCGCCGAACCATCCGGCGTTCCCGTCGACCGTGCTCGAGCCGGGCCAGACGTACCACACGACGACGATCTACGCGTTTCCGACACCGCAGTAGCGGCGCTATTCTGATTACGTGCAAGAGATCGTCCTCCTCCATATCACCGGCGAGGATCGGCCCGGTCTGACGACTGCCCTGACGGGCGTGCTCGCGTCGCACGGGATCCGCATCCTCGACATGAACCAGACCGTCATCCATCGCACGATGCTGATGGGCATGCTCGTGCAGATTCCGCCGTCGAGCGAGTCGACGGCGCTCCTCAAGGACCTGCTGTTCACGGCGCACCACATGGGCCTGCAGCTCCGCATGACGCCGGTCGAGGACCACGAGTACGACGCCTGGGTCGGACGGCAGGGCAAGCCGCGCTTCATCCTCACACTCCTCGCGCGGCAGTTGATGGCGGAGCACATTGCGGCCGTGTCGCGGCTCCTGGCCGAACAGGGGATGAACATCGACGTCATCACGCGCCTGTCGGGCCGCCCACCGCACGAAGATCGTGCGGACACGGTTTCGCCCCAGCGCGCGTGCGTCGAGTTCTCCGTGCGCGGTCAGCCGCGCGATGAAGCCGTGCTCCGCGAAGAGTTGATGGCCGTCACGCGCCGCCTGCCAATCGATCTCTCCTGGCAGCGCGACGACGTGTATCGGCGCACGCGGCGGCTGGTGGCCTTCGACATGGACTCGACGCTCATCCAGCACGAAGTCATCGACGAGCTGGCGAAGGAAGCCGGCTCCGGCCCCGAGGTCGCGGCGATCACCGAGGCGGCCATGCACGGCGAGATCGCCTTCGACGAGTCGCTCCGCCGGCGCGTCGCGACGCTCGCCGGACTTCCGGCCTCCGTGCTACCGGCCATCGCCGCGCGGCTGACGTTGTCGGAGGGTGCCGAGCGGCTCGTGGCGTCGCTCAAGAGCTTCGGCTACAAGACGGCGATCATCTCCGGCGGCTTCAGCTACTTCGGCAAGGACTTGCAGCGGCGGATCGGCATCGACCACGTGTGCGCGAACGAGCTCGAGATCGTCGACGGTGTGCTGACCGGGCGCGTGGCGGGACCCATCATCAACGCGCAACGCAAGGCGGAGTTACTGCGCGAGATTGCCAGCAAGGAGGGCATCGCGCTGGAACAGACCATCGCCGTGGGCGACGGCGCGAACGACCTGCCGATGCTCGGCGCCGCAGGGCTCGGCATCGCCTTCCGCGCCAAGCCCATCGTCGCGCAATCGGCGCGGCATCACATCTCGCAACTGGGGCTCGACGGGATCTTGTACCTGCTCGGCGTGCGCGACCGCGAGCTGATCGCAACACCCACCGCGATTGCCCAGTAGGGCGGGGCCCTGCGTCCACCCACGCGATGTCCGGGCCGGCACGGGGGCCGGCCCCTACACGGGGACCGCGGAGCGCCTGCGAGCCTATCGTTTCCTGTAGGGGCCGGCCGGCTCCCACACGGGATCGCGGAGCGCCTGCGGGCCTATTGTTCCTGTAGGGGCCGGCCCCTGTGCCGGCCCGAGACACGAGCCCCCCGTGCCCGTCCGAGACACGTAGCCCTCGTTTCGTCCGAGACGCATGGCGCCACACCAGCCCGCGTAACCCGCGCGACGGCGCGCGTCAGGCGAGCGCTTCCTCGTCCTCGGTGTCCGGCACGTCCGGCGTCGGTGTGCGCGGCGCGCGCGCAGCTTGGACGATGCGCGTTGTCAGATCGTAGACGCCGAGCCGCGCGGCACTTCGGCCGCGCTCGGCCAGGAACTGCGCCATCCGGTTGACCGCGCCGTCCAGCTCCGGATCCTCGTCGATGACACCCGCGAGCTGCGGCGTCAAGTCGAGGTACTGCTGGGCGACGCTGCAGACGATGCGGCCGCACTGTCGATCGCGCGGCGTACGCGTCATGTTCACCACGATCGACAAATCCATCTCGCTGACGCACTGCGTGGCCAGCTCTGCGCGATCCGGACCGAGCGCCGTGCGCAGGTCGGCGACCGACGCGATCGTGTTGCCGTTGCCGGGATCGGCCGCGGCCTCGATGATCGCCAAGGCCTCGGTGTCGCGGCTGAACGCGCGCGTCAGCTTGCGGTAGAGCGCCGCTTTGATGAAACCGTACGCGTTCTGGATGGACGTGACCTGCGGCGTCATCACGACGACCTGGCCCGCCGCGTGATTGAAGAAATCCAGCGTCGTCGTCGACGTGCCCGCGCCGAGATCGAGCAACACGACGTCGGCTTCGAGACGCGTCAGGTGCGTGAGGAGCCGCGTCTTCTGACCGAACTTCGGATTGGCGATACCGACCAGGTCGTCGGCGCCCGCGATGAGCCGCAGCCGCGGCGTCGACGTCGGTTGCGCGACGTCGTCGAGCCGAGCGACGCGGCGCTCGATGAAGTCGCCGATCGTCACGCTCGGGTGCCGGATGCCGAGCAGCGTGTGCAAATTGGATCCGCCAAGGTCTGCGTCGACGAGCACGACGTCCACGCCGCGCCGCGCGAGGCCGTCGGCGACGAGGAGCGAGACGAGGCTCTTGCCGACGCCGCCCTTGCCGCCGCCCACGGCCCACAGCCGATTCCGCATCGGTGTCGCGCTCATGATCCGCCCCTGGCCCTAGCGCGCGCCCGTCTCGAGCGAGTCCCAGAGCTGCCAGAACATCGTGTGATCGGTGTGCTTCGCGTTCATGAACGCGTGGATGCGATCGAGCTGCCAGTCCTCGAGGAGCTGGAACTCGAGGCCCAGCGCGATCCGGCGCGGCCGCTGTCGTGTCTGCGCCTGACCCGCCGCCCATCGCACCGCGCACGTCACGCGCAGCGGATCTTCGTCGACGAGCGCGATCTCGAGCTTGCCGCGCGCGCCAGGTTTCGCGGTGAGCGCCAGGTGGCCGTACGGATCGTCGAGCTCGATCCGCGCGCCGCCGAGCGACAGGTCTGCGAGGTAACCGGCGACGGGCAGGTTCGATCCCTGCCGGTCGAAGATCTTGAAGCGGATGGGATGGGCGAAGTCGGCACGTGTGAACTGCCGCCGCTCGCGGCCCGTGGCCTCCATGCACACACCTCGTCTGGCCAGATAA
>DASZOV010000021.1:0-17576 GCA_035550595.1 Vicinamibacterales bacterium | reverse complement strand
AAGGCCAGGCCGACCTGGGCGCCCGTGAACCCCAACGTCTGTCCGAGATACGTGCCCATCGTCACGTACCACGCCCCCCAGATGAAGTACTGGAGGAACATCATGATCGAGAGCTTGGTGCGGATTCCCATAGACGTGCGACTACGCGTGGCGCGGCCGTTGTGCCGGCACGCGGATCGAGCGGCAGGACAGGGCGCGCATCGACGAGATGCGCCTGTAACTCTATGTCCGGAATACGGGGTTTGTCACGCTCGCGAGACACCCGCGGCGCCGTCCGGCGGGACCAGACGACGCCACGGGCGTGGGAGGGGCAGGCGACAGCCGGCCTACGGCGACTCCAGCCGCCGCGCACCGGCCGAAGAGAGACGGACGCTCACGGAAAGCGCAGACGGATACCGGCGCCGATGAGCACGCCGCCCGCCTTGAACTCCTGCGTCGCATCGGACTGACCGACGGCCACGGCCGCGGCGTCCTTCATGTCGACCGTCGCGCGCTCGAACCGGAACATCGCGCCGACGCCGAAGTTCGGCGTGAAGTACTTCGCCAGGTCCGCGCCGACGTGGAAGCCCCACGCGCACGCGCACGTCTTGCTGTCATCGCCCGTCACGACGTGATCGATCGTGAAGTCGTAGGCGCCATCGTCGGTGAGCGTCTCGGTGATGCCGAGATCCTCGATGAGCGTCTGGTTGACGTACAACCGCGAGGGCCCGATGAAGAACTTCAGCGACAGGCTGTCGTCGTGGAGCGGCGGCGCGACGACCAACTCGAGATGGATCGCGCGCTCGGTGTGATCCAGCTCGTCGGTCGTCGTGCCCGAGTTCGTGACCGCCTGATCGAACACGAGCGGGTGCGGCAAGGTCAGCGAGTAGTCCGCGGTATGGCTGCTGTGGTACCGATTCACGGCCACCGCGGCGCCAATCCAGGGCGTGAACATGTAGCCGGCCGTCGCATCGAGCATCGCGCCGCCAGGCACCTGATACGTGCTCGTGCGCGTCTCGGTCTCACCGCGCAGCGGCGTCGAGACCGTCTGCGTGAAGTCGCCCGTCGCGGGCACTTGGCCGCCGACGTTGCCGCCCAAGAAGATGCGGCTCTGGGCCGACGCCGTGCTCGGCAGCATCAGGCTTCCGACGACGATCAACGGAAGCCCCTGTAGGAGCCGTCTCCCTACGCTGGACATTGCTTTCTCCCTTTCGCGCGTGGACGCCGCGCAGTCCCGACTGCCCTATGCAGTACGGATCACGAGCCGAAGCCGGCTGGGGGAGCAGCAGAGCCCGGAGCGTAGCATGCGGATCGGACGAAAACAGTCGGCGGGCATGCCGTTCGACGTAGGACTACGCCGACACGACACGCCGCACCAGGAAGGCGTACGCCACCGGTTGCGCGGTCATTGCGACCGGCACCCGTCCATCGTGCCGCGCGGAAGAATCGTGCATGCAATCGAACCACCCGAAGGGTCCGGTTTCGGCGGCCGACGGGCCTGAATGGGCTGGCGAATGCTGGAGCGGCTTCTGCGACTAGAGTGATGGCATGAGCGATCCTTCCGAGCCCGTGCGGCTGGACGTCTGGCTGGACGTTTCCTGCCTCTTCCCCACGCGGTCTGAGGCCCAGCGGGCGTGCAAGGGCGGCAAGGTGGACGTCAACGGACAGTCGGCCAAGCCGAACCGCGTGGTGAAGCCCGGCGACGTGATCGAGCTCACACGCGCCGCGGGACGGCGCCAGCGCGTGGTCGTCAAAGGACTGACCGACCGGCACATCCCCAAGGCCGAGGCGCGCGCGCTCTACGAGGACACGACGCCTCCGCCCTCACCCGAGCAACAGGCACTCATCGATCTCCTGCGTCTGGCCGGGCCACGTCGTCGGCCCGTGGGCACGCCCGACCGGCGCGAGCGCCGCCGGCTGCGCCGCGAGAAAGAGGATGGCCCCCGCTAGCGAGCCCCGCTGGTGAGAGTGAGAAGGACGCGTGGTATACTGCGGTGTTTCTGGCCCTATTTGCGGGCCGATACCAGCGGACGCGTTCCGCAGACGAGGACAGGGAGTGGCCACTCGACACGCTTCGGCGGTGAAAGCGCACCGCCAGACCATCAAACGGACCGCGCGCAACCGCGAGCTGCGGTCGAAACTGCGAACCGGCCTGAAAGCGATTCGTCAGGCGATCGACGCCGGCGAATCCGACCGCGCCAAGACGCTCCTCAGCCAGACGTTCTCTCTCATCGACAAGATGTCCGGCAAGGGCATCATTCACGACAATGCCGCGGGCCGGTACAAGTCGCGGCTCGTCAAGCGCCTGAACACGCGCGCGTCGGCCAGCTAGTTTCGGACCGTCTAAGTGTGTCGGGCCGGCACGGGGCCGGCCCCTACGTGTTCCCGCTGTGGAGCGCTGGGCGATCAGGCCCAGGGGCATCGTCTCACTATCGGTTGTTCCATCCGCGACGCACGGGCTGCGGGCGGCCCGTCAACTCCACAACGAGCCGCTCCACGAGCACGCGGTCGTCGCCGCCCGATCGCTTCAACGCCAGATCCGTTCTGAGTAGCGCGTCCACCGCCGCCTTGACGCGGCCAGGATCGCTTTCCGCCAGCCGCTGCGACACCCACCATCGAAGCTGACCGACGAGCGCGTGCGGAGAATCGCCGCGGTCGAGCCGCAGATCGAGCGCCGCGAGCGCGCGCGCGACGTCGCCATTCGCAATCGCGTTGACGACCGCCCACTCGTCATCGACCGCCGTCGCCTCCGACACGACTTCCATCACGTCGTCGGCCGTGATGTGCGATCGGCCGTGGATGAAGAGATCGAGCTTCTCGACGTCGCCGCGCAGCTTCGTGATGTCCTGGCCAGCGCGGCTGACGAGCAGACGCGCGGCGTCCGGATCGATCGTGCGGCCGGACCGGACGAGCTCGTCGCGCAGCCACGCCGCGGCTTCGCTGACAGCGTCTCGCCGCCCGCCGTCGGTCTGGAATCCGGCGAACGTCGTGACGTCGGCGACGTCGATGAGCCGCTTCGTCAGCCGGCGCGTACGGTCGACCTCGGCCGCCACGAAGATGAGCGCCGTCGATGAGACGGGCGCGGCGAAATATTCCTCGAAAGGGCCCGCGTCGACGGCCGGCTCGTCGCCGCCCTCCTCCGTGTCACCCTCGTCGCCCGCGCTCTTTCCGCCTCGCTTCGGCTTCAGCACGCGCTCGGCACGCAGGACGATGACCACGCGGCGGTCGCCGATCATGGGCAGCGCGCGCGCCGCGGCGATGATGTCGACCGGTGCCGCGCCCTGCTCGCCCGCGTAGAAACGATCGACGGCAAACGGCCGATCGGCCGCGTCGATGGTCGCTTCCATCGCGTCGACCATCCGGTCGATCAGCTTCACGTCCTCGCCGACGAGCAGGTGCACGGCCGAGAGCCGGCCGGCCGAGATCTTTTTCTTCAGCGCGGGGAGATCGAGCGAGGGCACGGCGACTCAGAACGCTTCGAAGACGGACGTCACGACCTCGCGCGCGAACTTCTCCGCCATGCGCTGGAACGCCGCGCTGTCCTGCGTGAAGAGCGCCGTCGGGTCGTTCGGCACGGCGCTCGTCGTGACGTTGTACTCGTCGGTCACGCTCACGGCCGGGTTCTGCCAGATGATGCGATCGCCGTGCAGGTCCTTGAACTGGACGTTGGCGGTCGTGACGATGGCGAACTGCGAGACCTGGTTGCTGCTGTTGAAGGCGACGGGCCGAAGCGCGACGCTCGTGATCGTCGCGGAGAACACGGCATCGACGCCCGTGGCCTGGGGCAGGATGCGGTACTTGCCCTTGCCCTGGAACTCGCGGCGGACTTCGTCGGTCAGCACGCGATCGATGTCGGGTGTCGACGACTGGTTGACGATGGCCGGCACGCCAATCACCTGGATGTCGGCCGGCAGCGCGTTGCCGCGGCCCGCGAGCGCGTAGCCGCAGCCGGCGAGCGCGACGACCGCCGCGACGACGGCGGCCAGCCTGACGGCGCGTCCGTTCATGGCGTCCTCCTCGGCTTGACGACGATGTTCACGAGCCGGCCATTGGCGACGACGACCTTGACGATGTCCTGTCCCTCGAGGTGCGAGGCGATCGACGGCGCGGCGAGCGCGGCCGCTTCGATCGCCGCCTGATCCGCATCGGCGGCAAGCGTCACACGTCCTCGGAGCTTGCCGTTGACCTGGACGGGAATCTCGACCGCTTCCTCACGTGCGGCGGCTTCGTCGAACGACGGCCAGCCGGCCGCGACGATGCCGCCCGCATGGCCGAGTCGCTCCCAGAGCTCTTCGGCCATGTGCGGCGTGAACGGCGACAAGAGCCGCACGAGCGCCTCGAGCATCTCACGCAGGACCGCGGCCGACTGCGGCCGCGCCAACGACACCGCCGGCGCGTCGTCGCGCGCGGCGATCTTCACGCCGATGCGATCGCAGTAGGTGTAGGCCTCGTTCACCAGCTCCATCAGCGCGGAGACGGCCGTGTTCAGGTGCATGCGCGGATCGATGCTGCGCGTGACGCGATCGATCGTCGCGTGCGTCTTGCGCCGCAGCGCGCGGTCCTGACCGTCGAGATCCAGATCGGCCGGCGACGTCCGATCCGCGAGCGCCGGCAGGAGCGCGTCGACGAGCCGCCACACGCGGCCGAGGAAGCGAAACGATCCCTCGAGGCCCGAGTCCGTCCACTCGACTTCCTTCTCGGGCGGCGCGACGAACATGACGTAGAGCCGCAGCGCGTCGGCGCCGAACTTCGCGATCATGTCGTCCGGATCGACGACGTTGCCCTTCGACTTGGACATGACCGCGCCGTGGCGCAGCACCATGCCCTGCGTCAGCAGCCGGCTGAATGGCTCGTCGATCGAGACGAGGCCGAGATCGCGGAACACGCGGCTGAAGAAGCGCGAGTAGATGAGGTGCAGGATCGCGTGCTCGACGCCGCCGCTGTAGAAATCGACCGGCCCCCAGTACTTCACGGTCTCCGGATCGAACGGCAACTGGTCGTTCGTCGGATCGCAGAAGCGGTAGTAATACCAGGACGAGTCGACGAACGTGTCCATCGTGTCCGTCTCGCGCCGCGCCGGACGGCCGCACGTGGGACACGCGACGTTGACGAATTCCGGGATCTGCGCGAGCGGCGAGTTGCCACGGCCCGAGAACTCGGCGACGTCCGGCAGCTTCACCGGCAGATCCGCGTCGGGCACGGGCACGAGCCCGCACGCGTCGCAATAGATGATGGGGATTGGCGTGCCCCAGTAGCGCTGGCGCGAGACGCCCCAGTCCTTCAGCCGGTATTGCACGGTCGCCGCGCCGAAGCCGCCTGCGGCCGCCGCCTCGGTCATGCGCCGGCGCCCCTCGTCGGCCGTGAGGCCGGAGAACTCGCCCGAGTCGACGAGCACGCCGTCACCCTCGTAGGCCGCCGTGAGCGTGTCACCTGTCAGCCGCTCCCCTTCCGGCTGCACGACGACGCGCACGGGCAGGCCGTACTTGCGCGCGAACTCGAAGTCGCGCTGGTCGTGCGCGGGCACGGCCATGACAGCGCCCGTGCCGTACTCGGCCAGGACGAAGTTGGCAATCCAGAGCGGCAGCGTCTCGCCCGTGAACGGATTCGTCACGCGCGCGACCGTGTCGAAGCCTTCCTTCTCGACGGCACCGGTGAGACGTGCGAGCCGGTCCTGCGAACGGAACGCCGACACACGCGCGGCGAACCCGGCCGGATCGGCCGATGCCGCGGCTAGACGATCGACCATCGGATGCTCGGGCGCGAGGAACACGCACGTCGCGCCGAAGATCGTGTCGACGCGCGTCGTGAACACCTCGATCGCCTCGCCGTCAGCGAAGCCGGCGAGCGCGAACCGGACGCGTGCGCCTTCCGACCGCCCGATCCAGTTGCGCTGCATCGTGAGGACTTTTTCCGGCCAGTCGGTGAGTCCAGTCAGCGCGTCGACGAGCTCGTCGGCATAGGCCGTGATCCGCAGGAACCACTGCTCGAGCTCGCGCGTCGTCACCGGCGTGCCGCAGCGCCAGCAGCCGCCGTCGACGACCTGCTCGTTGGCGAGCACGGTCTGGTCCGTCTCGCACCAGTTGACGGTCGACCGCCGCCGATAGGCCAACCCACGCGTGAACATGCGCGTGAAGAGCCACTGGTTCCAGCGGTAGTACTCGGGCAGGCACGTGGCGATCTCGCGCTCCCACGCGTAGCTGATGCCGAGCCGCTGGAGCTGGCCCTTCATGTGCGCGATGTTGTCGAGCGTCCAGCGCTCGGGGTGCACGTGGTTCTTGATCGCGGCGTTCTCGGCCGGCAGGCCGAAGGCGTCCCAGCCGAACGGGTGCAGCACGTTGTAGCCGCGCATCCGCCGGGTCCGCGCCATGATGTCGCCGATCATGTAGTTGCGCACGTGGCCGACGTGCGCGTGCCCTGACGGATAGGCGAACATCTCGAGGCAGTAGAACTTCGGCCGCGAGGGATCTTCGGTGACTTCGAAGGCGCGGGTCTCGGCCCAGCGCCGCTGCCATTTGGCTTCGATTTCTTGAGGGTGATAGTCGCTCACGGGCATTCGTCCGATCGGTCCATTTTATCCGAGCGCGATCAGCGCAGTGTCGCGACGAGCCCCTCGAGGCACTCGGCGAGCGCGGTGAGATCGTAGCCGCCTTCGGTGATCCACGCGGTCCGGCCGCCGCAGATCGTCTCGGCCGCGCGCTGCAGCCGCTCGATGAGGTGCACGTAGCCCGCGGTCGTCAGCCGCATGCCGCCGAGCGGATCGCGCACGTGCGCATCGAACCCGGCCGACACCAGGATGAGGTCAGGTGCAAACGTCTCGAGCGCTGGCAGGACCGTCGCGTCGTAGACGGCCGCGTAGTCCGCATCGGTCGCGCCCGCCGCGAGGGGGACGTTCACCGTGAAGCCAAGACCTGCGCCATGCCCGCGTTCGTCGGCCGCGCCCGTGCCCGGATAGTACGGGAACTGATGCGTGGACACGTAGAGCACCGACGGGTCGGTGTAGAAAGTCGCCTGCGTGCCGTTGCCGTGATGGACGTCGATGTCGACGATCGCGACGCGATCCGCCCCGAGCGCACGCACCGCCCGCGCCGCGATGGCGACGTTGTTGTACAGGCAGAAGCCCATCGCGCGATCGGGCTCGGCGTGATGACCGGGCGGTCGCACGAGCGCGACGGCGGGCGTCCCCTGCCGCCAGGCGTGCGTCGCTGCTTCGATCGCGGCTCCGGCGGCGAGCCGCGCGATTGTTTCCGTTTCAGGACTCGTGAACGTATCCGGATCGAGTCGTACGGCACGTCCCGCCGTTGCCGCGACGTCGGCCAGATAGTCCTCCGCATGAACGCGCGCGAGATCGAGGTGCACGGCCGGCGTGGGTGATCGCACTTCCCCGCCCGACTCGCGAAACGCCGCGGCGACGCGGTCGAAGACTTCCGCGCGCTCCGGACGCTCGGGATGCCCAGGCGGCGGCGTATGCTCGGCGAACCGCGGCGTGCTCCACAAGATCATGCGTGTCCCTCTCCCAAGAGCGCGTGCGCGCGTGCTTCGAGGCGCGTGAGCGTGCGTTCGATCGCCTGCCGCCCCGCCTCGATCGCGTCATCATCAGCGCGCGGCTCGATGTCGATGGGCTCGCCAATCGCGATGGCCACGTCCGCGCCGGGCTTCGGAATCTGATGCCGATCCCAACTGTTCACCGTCCAGGCCGACGACGCCTCGATGTGGAACGGCACGATGGGATGTCCGGTCGCGCTCGCCAGCCAGACGGCGCCCGCCTGCGCGACACGCGCCGGGCCGCGCGGGCCGTCGACCGTGAACGCCGCGGGCGATCCGTTGCGCAGGTCTCGACGAAGTTGGACGAGCGCTCGGGACCCGCCGCGCGACGTCGACCCGCGCGCTGTGCCGTACCCGAATCTCCCGATGACGCGCGCAATCCACTCGCCGTCGAAGTTCTCGCTCGTCATGACGATGATGCCGCGGTCACGGAAGTAGAGTGTCGCGGCGAGGATGCGGCCGTGCCAGAAGGCGAAGATCGGCTGTCGCCCGTCACGGGCGACGCGATCGAGCACGTCGGCGCCGGCTTCGCGCCACCGGTAGGTCGCGCCGAGCGCGTCGATGACGGGCGTGCCCACAGCGGCAATCGCCGCGGCCTTCAGGCGTTGCGATCGTGAGAGCGTCACAGGCCGTCGTACTGCGGTCCCTCGCCGCCTTCAGGCGGGACCCAGTCGATGATCTGATAGGGGTCCATGATGTCGCACGTCTTGCAGTGTACGCAGTTCGACGCGTGGATCTGCAGCCGCTTCCCTCCCGTCCCCGTGCCGTCGTCGACCATCTCGTACACCGCGGCTGGACAGAAGCGCGTGCAGGGATTGCCGTAGGTCTCGAGACAGACCGTTCGACAGATGT
Organism: Vicinamibacterales bacterium; assembly: GCA_035550595.1. Lineage (GTDB taxonomy): Bacteria > Acidobacteriota > Vicinamibacteria > Vicinamibacterales > SCN-69-37 > CALFMR01. The sequence continues at coordinate 9,203 of DASZOV010000021.1, read as the reverse complement.
CCAGATCGCGCACGAGGAGGTGCGACGGCTCGTCTTCACGATGGCGCGTGCCGGCGTAGTGCACGCTCGTCGCGCGATCGAAGGTGAGCTGACGATCGGGCGGAACGTGCGCCGGCGCCGAATGCGACGCACCCACGTCGGCCAGCGGACGCATGCGCTCGTGACCGGCGACCGTCGGCATCGGGTCCCGCAGCCACCAGCCGCGCGTGACGAGCGCGAGACCCGCGTAGCCCGTCCCCGCGGCCAAACCGTGCGCAAACGCCTGATGAACGTTGCGCACCGGATACAGCTCGCGTTTGACGACGCCCGCGTCGATCGCGGCTTGGTACGAAGCAAGGCGCGCAGTGGACGTGTCGCCGGCGCTCACGGCGTCGAACGCCGTCTCGGCCGCCAGCATGCCGGTCCGCATCGCCAGATGAATGCCCTTGAGGCGCAGTGAGTTGACGAAGCCGCCGGCATCGCCCGCGATGAGTGCGCCGTCCATGTGGAGTCGCGGCACGGCGTGCCATCCGCCCTCGGGCAGCGCCTTCGCACCGAAGCGGACGAGCGTCGCGCCGGCGAGCAGATCGGCGACGAACGGATGCCGCTTGAAGCGTTGAAACGCTTCGTGCGGCTCGAAGCGCGGGTCTCGGTAGTCGAGGCCCGCGACCAGGCCAATCGACGCGAGGCCGTCGGGCATGCCATAGATGAAGCCGCCGCCGAACTCGCTCATCGTGAGCGGATAGCCGAGCGTGTGGATGACCGCGCCCGCGTCGAGCCGGCCGGGCGCGAGCTGCCACAACTCTTTGAGGCCGAGCGCGTAGACCTGCGGCAACCGGCCCTCGTCCAGATGCAGCGTCTGCACGAGCGTCTTCGTCAGGTTGCCGCGGACGCCGTCGCAGAAGATCGTCACCTTGGCGCGCACGTCCACGCCCGGCTGGAAGGCCGCGGTCGGCGCGCCATGACGATCGAGGCCGCTGTCCCCGGTGCGCACGCCGGCCACGCGCGTGCCGTCGAAAATCACATCGCGTGCCGAGATGCCAGTGAGCAGATCGACGCCGGTGGCTTCGACCTCGGCGGCCAGCCATTTGACGAGCGCGCTGAGCGACACGATCGCGTGACCGTGATTGACGAGCGGCGGCGGCACGAACGGCGCGCGGATGTGGCCGCGGGCGGTCAGGTAGTAGACCGCGTCGTGCGTCACGCGGCAGCCGACCGGTGCGCCGCGGCGTTCGAAGTCTGGCACGAGGTCACGGAGCGTCGAAAGGTCCAGCACCGCGCCCGACAGCGTGTGCGCGCCGGCCGCACGGCCCTTCTCGAGCACGGCAATCGACAGCGGCTCGCCGCCGCGTGCCTGCTGCAATTGCGCCAGCCGCAGCGCGGCCGCCAGCCCGGCCGGCCCGGCGCCCACGACGAGGACGTCCACTTCGAGGACTTCGCGCTCCATGGCCCGCCGATCATATCCGCCGGAGCGGGCGGCCATCGATTTTCGCCGCGATGGACGGTCGTCAATCGTCGCGCTCCTCTGTTAGAACTGTGAGATGGACTGGGCGCACCCAATCGTCCGCGACTGGTTCGAAGGCCGGTTCGACACGCCGACCGAGCCGCAGCGGCTCGGCTGGCCGCCGATCCTGGCCGGGCGGAGCACGCTCATCTCGGCGCCGACCGGCTCCGGTAAGACCTTCGCCGCGTTCCTCGCCTGCATCGACGGTCTCGTTCGACAGGCTGTCGCAGGCACGCTCACCGATCGCACGACGGTCGTGTACGTCTCGCCGCTCAAGGCGCTCGGCAACGACATCCAGAAGAACCTCGACGGCCCGCTCGCCGAGATCGTCGCGCTCGCGCGCGACCGCGGCTTCGACGTCCCGGACATCCGCACCGCGGTCCGCACGGGCGACACGCTCATGCCCGCGCGACGCGCGATGCTCCAACGGCCGCCGCACATCCTCGTCACGACACCCGAGTCGCTCTACATCCTGCTGACTGCGGATCGCAGCCGCGCCATCCTGCGCGACGTGACGACGGTCATCGTCGACGAAATCCACGCGATTGCCGGGGACAAACGCGGCGCGCACCTCGCGCTTTCACTCGAACGACTGGACGCGCTGGCCGAGCGTCCGATCACGCGCATCGGCCTCTCGGCGACGCAGAAACCCATTGCCGTGGTCGCCGAGTTCCTCGCAGGCACCGGCCGTCCCGATCCCGTCATCGTCGAGGTCGAGCGGCGGCGCGAGCTCGACGTCGGCGTCGAAGTCCCGGCGAGCGAGCTCGGCGCGGTCGCAACGCACGAGATGTGGGACGAGATCTACGACCGCATCGCCGCGCTCGTCCAGGCGCACCGCTCGACGCTCATCTTCGTCAACACGCGGCGGCTCTCCGAACGCGTGACGCACCATCTCACCGAACGACTCGGCGCCGACGCGGTGGCCGCGCATCACGGCAGTCTTGCGCGCCGCATCCGACTCGACGCCGAGCAGCGTCTCAAGTCGGGCCAGCTCCGCGCGGTCGTTGCCACGGCGTCGCTCGAGCTCGGCATCGACGTCGGCACGATCGATCTCGTCTGCCAGGTCGGATCGCCGCGGTCGATCTCGGCCGCGGTGCAGCGGCTCGGCCGTGCGGGGCACTGGCGGGGCGCGGTGCCGAAAGGACGGTTCTTCGCGACGACGCGCGATGAGCTCGTCGAGTGCGCGGCACTCGTACTCGCTATTAAAGACGGCGAGCTGGACCGGCTCGTCGTGCCTGATGCGCCGCTGGATGTCCTCGCCCAGCAGATCGTCGCGATGTGCGCGGCTGAGGATTGGGACGAAGACGCGCTCTTCGCGCGCGTCACGCGTGCGTATCCGTACCGGCATCTCACGCGCGCCGATTTCGATGACATCGTCGGCATGCTCGCCGAGGGCATCGCGGCCCGACGCGGACGGTACGGCGCGTATCTGCACCGCGATCAGGTCAACGGCCGCCTTCGTGCACGCCGCGGCGCGCGGCTCGCCGCCATCACGAACGGCGGCGCGATCCCGGAGAGCGGCTTGTACACCGTCGTCGCCGAGCCGGAAGGCATCGTCGTCGGAACGGTCGACGAGGACTTCGCCGTCGAAAGCATGGCGGGCGACGTCATGCTGCTCGGCAACGCGTCATGGCGCATCCGGCGCGTGACGATTGCCGGCCGCATGCTCGTCGAGGACGCGCACGGTGCGCCGCCCACGATTCCGTTCTGGCGTGGCGAAGCGCCTGGGCGCACGACGGAACTGTCGGCCTATGTCAGCCGCGTGCGACAGACGGTCGACGAACTGACGCCCGATGTGGTGCCGGGCGCCGCCAACGCACGCGCCGCGACAGCCGATTCGGCCATCGACTGGCTCGTGGCGTCCTGCGGTCTCGACCGCGCTGGCGCCGAGCAGATCGTCGAGTACGTCGTCACGACGCGCGCGGTCCTTGGAGCGGTGCCGGCTGGACGCACCGTTGTCGCCGAACGCTTCTTCGACGAAGGCGGCGGCATGCAGCTCGTCATTCATGCCCCGTTCGGCGCGCGCATCAACAAGGCGTGGGGCCTTGCGCTCCGCAAACGCTTCTGCCGGTCGTTCAACTTCGAGCTGCAGGCGGCCGCCACCGACAACGGCATCGTCATCGCGCTGGCCGAGCAGCACAGCTTTCCGCTCGCTGACGTCTTCCGCTTCCTGCGTCCGGCGTCGGCGCGCGAAATCCTCGAACAGGCGGCGCTCGCCTCGCCGCTCTTCGGCACGCGCTGGCGCTGGGACGCCGGTCGCGCGCTCGCGCTCCTGCGCTTCCGCGGCGGACGCAAGATTCCGATTCATCTCCAGCGCCTGCACGCCGACGACCTGCTCGCGACGGTGTTTCCCGACGTCGCGGCCTGTCAGGAGAACATCGAAGGCGACATCGGTATTCCTGATCACCCGCTCGTGCGCGAGGTGATGAAAGACGTCCTCACCGAGGCCATGGACGTCGACGGCTTCCTCGGCGTGCTCACGGGCATCGACGACGGATCGATCCGGTGCGTCGCGGTCGACACGCCGGTGCCGTCGGTGTTCTCGCACGAGATCCTCAACGCGAACCCGTACGCGTTCCTCGACGACGCGCCGCTCGAAGAACGGCGGACGAGAGCCGTGGCCTTGCGACGCACGCTGCCGGAAACAGTGCTCTCTGAGATCGGCCGGCTCGATCCGGCGGCTATCGATGCCGTCCGCGATCAAGCATGGCCCGACGTGCGCACGCCTGATGATCTCCACGACGCGTTGCTCACGTTGATTGCGATCCCGATGCCGATGCCGATGCCGATGCGCGCCGACGCCGGCACGTCACGCGGCTGGCTCGCCGACCGGTTGGCGGACGCGTTGCCGGCGTGGCACACGTGGTTCGACGAACTCGTCGGCGAGAACCGCGCGGGCGTCGCGCGATATGGCGATCGTGTCTACTGGGTCGCTGCCGAACGTGCGCGCACGTTCGAGCAGATCGTCCCCTCCGCGCGATTCGATCGCACGCTCCCGGACGTGGCGCGTCCCGATCTCACGGAGATCGACGCTCGTGTCGCACTCGTCCAAGGCTGGCTGAGCCACATCGGTCCGGCGACGAGCCGCGAGATCGGCGACGTCCTCGGATTGGGACGCGATGCGATCGAAGAAGCCGCGCTCCGACTCGAAGCGTCGGGGTGGGCCTTGCGAGGCTCGTTCACGGGCCATGCGCCGGCAGAGGACGTCGAATGGTGCGAGCGGCGACTGCTCGCACGGATCCATCGCCTGACGCTCGGCGCACTCCGGCGCGAAATCGCGCCGGTGACGACGGCCGAGTTCATGCGCTGGCTCGCGGACTGGCAGCATCTGTCGCGCGGCGCACAGACGGTCGGCGAGCGTGGGCTGCTCGACGTGCTTCGCCAACTTCAAGGATTCGAAGCGCCGGCGAGTGCGTGGGAATCGCAGATCCTCGCGCGGCGCGTGGCTCGCTACGACCCTGACGATCTCGACCGACTGTGTCTCACGGGTGCGGTGGGATGGGGTCGGCTGTCGCCGCATCCGGCCACGCTCGATGCGACGAGCACGACGTCATCCCGCCGTGTCGTACCGACGAGCGTCGCGCCCATTACATTCTTCGTCCGCGACGACGCGGACTGGATGGCGCGCCCCTCCTTCGCCAAGGCTCCGGAGGGCAAGCGCGCCGACCCGACCGAGCCGGCGGGGCTCAGCCATCCAGCGCGCGACGTGCTCGATCGCCTCCGGCAATCCGGCGCGTCGTTCTTCAGCGATCTCGTCCGAGGCACCGGCCGTCTCAAGGCCGAGGTCGAAGCCGCGCTCTGGGAACTCACCGCCGCTGGCCTCGTCACCGCCGATGGGTTCGACAATCTGCGTGCCCTCGTCGATCCGCGGCGGCGCGCTGGGCACGGATCCGGTCGTACCGCACGGCCGCGTCACAGCACGGGCCGATGGTCGCTCCTCCATCCAGCCGTCGACGTCGACCGCACGCAGACGATCGAGGCGGCATGCCACATGCTCCTGCGGCGTTACGGCGTCGTCTTCCGCGAACTTCTCGCACGCGAAAGCGTGCTGCCGCCCTGGCGCGATCTGCTCATCGGCTTCCGTCGTCTCGAGGACCGCGGAGATATCAGGGGCGGACGATTCGTGAATGGCTTCATCGGCGAACAGTTCGCGACACCGACCGCCGTCGAGTCGCTGCGCGCGATGCGCCATCGGCCACCGACGGGCGAGACGCTGACCTTCTCGGCCGCCGATCCGCTGAACCTGGTCGGCATCATCGTGCCCGGCGAACGCGTCGCGGCAGTGGCGGGACGCACGGTCACGCTTCGCGACGGCGTGGCCGTCGTCGCGCTGACGACGTCGTCAGCCTCGACGATAGCGCCCGTGGTTCCCGTGGTGGCAGCGCCTGTTCCAGGCTCTCCCCGGGCCTGAAGAGTAGGCCCAAGGACTGACTCACTTCAACGCCGCGACGATGGCAGGCACGATCTCGAACAGGTCGCCGACGATGCCGTAGTCGGCGACTTCGAAGATCGGCGCATCGGCGTCTTTGTTGATCGCGACGATCGTCTGCGATCCCTTCATCCCGACGATGTGCTGGATCGCGCCTGAGACACCAAGCGCGACGTAGAGCCGCGGGGCGACGGTCTGGCCGGAGCTGCCGATCTGGCGGTCCATCGGTAGCCAGCCGGCATCGCACACCGGACGCGAGGCCGCGAGCTCCGCACCGAGCGCGGACGCCAGTTCGGCTGCGGTCGTGAGTCCGTCCTGCGATCCGACCCCGCGGCCTGCGGCGACGATGCGATCGGCGCGCGTGAGATCGACGGCCTGCTTCGCCTCGCGAAATGGCGGCTCGACCTGCTGATGAATATCGGCCGCGTCGACAGCGGCCGCGATGACACGCACAGGCGCGGGCGTCGAGGCCATGCGCACGGCGTCGGCGCGGAACGCGCCAATCTGGATGGTCACCAGATGCGGCGCCGGACCATCGAGCGCGACGGTCGCCTGAGTCTTGCCCTGGAACATCGGCCGCGTGAACGTCGCAGCCGCACCGCCGTCGATCGGCGACACGCCGGTGCAGTCGGTCACGAGTGCGCGGTCGAGTCGCGCCGCGAGCCGCGGAACGTAATCGCGCGTCTGGTAGGTGTGCGCGAAGACGACGTGGCTGGGCGCGGTGTCACAGAGAAACGCGGCGAGTGCCGCGATCCACGCGTCGGCCGCGTACGCGTGGAGACGTTCATGGTCGAGCACGACGACATCGACGACACCGTCAGCTGCAGCCAGATCGCGCGCAGCGGCGTCGGCACCGTCGCCGAGCAGGACGACCGTGATCGGCGCGCGCATCGTCTGCGCGGCGGCGAGCGCCTCGAGCGATGCGCGGCTCGCGCGACCCGCGTGTGGCTCCGCGACGAGCACGATCATGCGCCCGGCTCCACTGTGTGCGCCGAGACGCCGGCGCCGTCGCCAGGCCCGAGCACGCGCGCGTCCTCACGCAGCGCGCGCACGAGCTCACGCGCGGCCTCGGCCGGCGCACCGTCGATGAGACGAATCTGCTTGGCGCGCGTGGGCACGGCGACCGACAGCACGCGCACGCCGGGCCCGCCTTCGGGCCGCGCCGGCGCGGACACGACGTCAATCGGCTTCTTCTTCGCGGCCATGATGCCCTTGAGCGTCGCGTAGCGAAGCTGATGGATGCCGCTCTGAATCGTCAGCACGGCCGGCAACGGCAGCGTGACCCACTGGAACCAGCCGCCCTCGAGCTCGCGCTTCACGCGCACCCGGCCGTCGCCGACCTCGATGCCGACGATGATCGTCGCGTGCGCCATGCCGGTGCGCTCCGCGAGCACACCGCCGACCTGCGCAAAGCCCTGGTCGTCAGACTGCAAACCTGTGAGGACGAGGTCCGGCGCCACGCCGCGCACGGCGTCGGCCAGCGCGGCCGCAACCGTGAAAGCATCGCCCGACGCCAGATCGTCGCCGGTGACATGAACGGCACGGTCCGCGCCGCGTCCGAGCGCTTCGCGCAGCACCTGCGTGACGCGCGCCGGCCCGGCGGAAATAGCGACGACCTCGCTACCGTGCGCGTCCTTCAGCCGCAGCGCCGCTTCGAGCGCGCAGCCGTCCGGCTCGTTCATGCCCCAGCTCGCCTCGTCGTCGCGCACCCAGGTGCCTGACGCGTTCACTCGGACGTGCCATTCCCGCGTGACGACCTGCTTGAGACAAACGGCAATGCGCATGGATGGGACGGACGACGCGTGCGGCACGGACCGTGGGTCCGCACCGCGACTAGTCGCCGGAGTACTGCTTCAAGAGGAGCGTGCCGTTCGTGCCGCCGAAGCCGAACGAGTTCGACAGCGCGTAACGGATCGTCATCGGGCGGCTGGCATTGGCCGCGTAATCGAGGTCGCAGGCCGGATCCGGATGATCGAGGTTGATGGTCGGCGGCGCGAGCTGATGACGCACGGCGAGCGACGTGATGCCGGCCTCGAGACCGCCGGCCGCGCCGAGCAGGTGTCCGGTCATCGACTTGGTCGACGACATCACCAGCCGATGCGCGTGCTCGCCGAACGTCGTCTTGACGGCGAGCGTTTCGGTCGGATCGTTGATCGGCGTCGACGTGCCGTGCGCGTTGATGTAGTCGATCTGATCGGGCCGGACGCCGGCCTTGCGCAGCGCCATGCGCATCGAACGAATCGCGCCGTTACCATCCTCGGGCTGCGCCGTGAGGTGGAAGGCGTCGGCCGACAGGCCGTAGCCCACGATCTCCGCGTAGATCGACGCGCCGCGCCGGCGCGCCGTCTCGAGCTCCTCGATCACGAGGATGCCCGATCCTTCGCCGACGACGAAGCCGTCGCGATCGCGATCGAACGGCCGGCTCGCGCGCTCGGGTTCGTCGTTGCGCGTCGAGAGCGCACGCATGGCCGCGAAACCGCCGACGCCGAGCGGCGTGATCGACGCTTCCGACCCGCCGGCGATCATCACGTCCGCGTCGCCGCGTCGGATGATCTCGAACGCCTCGCCCACCGCGTGGGCCGACGCGGTGCAGGCCGTACACGTCGCGAGGTTCGGCCCGCGCGCGCCGAAGCGGATCGACACCTGGCCGGCGGCCAGGTTGATGATCGACGCCGGGATGAAGAACGGCGAGATGCGCCGCGGTCCACCGGCGGTGAGCGCGTCGTGCTCGCGCTCGATCGTGCTGAACCCGCCGATGCCCGACGCGATGAAGACGCCGACCTGGTCCGCGTTGTCCGGCCCGATGACGAGCCGGGCGTCGTCGACGGCGAACTGCGCCGCCGCGATCGCGAACTGGATGAAGACGTCCATCTTCTTGACGTCTTTCTTGTCGACGAACTGCAGCGGGTCGAAGCCCTTGACCTCGCCCGCGATACGCGCCGAGAACCCCGTCGGGTCGAAGTGCGTGATGGGACCGATGCCACTCTGGCCGGCGCAGAGCGCCTGCCAGGTCGCGTCGGTCCCGACGCCGACCGACGAGATCAGGCCGACGCCGGTGACGACTACTCGTCTCGTCAAGCCGCCTCCGACGCCTACTTCTTCTTCGCGTGGCCTTCGATGTACTCGATGGCCTCCTTCACGCGCGTGATCTTCTCGGCGTCCTCGTCCGGGATCTCGATCCCGAACTCTTCCTCGAAGGCCATGACGAGTTCGACCGTATCCAGCGAGTCCGCGCCCAGATCGTCGACGAAGGACGCATCCGGCGTCACTTCTTCCTCGTCGACGCCGAGC
>DASZOV010000020.1:0-8079 GCA_035550595.1 Vicinamibacterales bacterium | reverse complement strand
CTTCGACCGGTGACTGATCTCCAGGACCGACATGCCGACGCCGGGCAGCGCGACGAGGTCACGCTGGGCTTCTTCGAGGACGGAGAGAGGGAGCACCGCTGGGCCAGCGGAGAAGTTGTAGACACGATGTACGGGCATGAGAAACGTCCTGGGAAAGGTGAAAGAGTCAGCGCCGGGACCGGCCTCCGGCATCGGCCGCCACCCTGCGGTGGTCGGTCGCCGGCCCCTTCATGATTTCACGTTTCGCGCGGCGTTCGCGAGTCGGCCACGGCAGGCGCGGATTTCGGCCGTCAGATCGTGTGGACGAGCAGTCCGTCGCGGAGCTTCGGCTCGAACCACGTCGACTTGGGCGGCATGATCCCGCCTTCGTCGGCAATGGCCATGAGATCGCCGACGCTCACCGGGTGCATCGAGAACGCCACGGCCGCACGTCCCGACGACACCAGACGCTCGAGCTCGGCCGTGCCGCGGATGCCGCCGACGAAGTCGATGCGCCGGTCGGTACGCGGATCGGCGATGCCGAGGATCGGAGCGAGCACGCGTTCCTGGAGGATGGCGACGTCGAGCGCGTCGGCGCGCGGCGTTCCAGGCGCGGTAGGCGGCAGTTCGAGACGGTACCAGCGGCCGGCGAGAAACATCGCGGCGTCTCCCGCGCGCGAGGGCACGGGCCCGCCGTCCGACACGCGCGCCACGGTGCCAACCGCCTGAACGAATGCCTCGGGCGTCCGGCCCGCGAGGTCGGCGACGACGCGGTTGTAGGGCCGCACCTGCATGGCGGCGTCGGGAAACGCGACGGCGACGAACCGCGAGGACTCGCCCGCCCCACCGCGTGCCGCGCACGCGCGTGATGCGCTCGCGGCGCGATGGTGTCCGTCGGCGATGTAGAGCGCATCGATCGCGTTGAACGCGTCGACGATCGCCGCCACGTCTGCATTCAGCACCCGCCACACGGTGTGCTGCACGTCGTCTAGCGCGACGAAGTCATAGAGCGGACGGCCGGCGGTTGCGCGCGCGACGATGGCGTCGACATCGGCTCGCGCACGATAGGTCAGCAGCACGAGCCCGGTTTGCGCGCCGACGGTCGTGATGTGCCGCGTGCGGTCGTCTTCCTTGTCGCGGCGCGTACGCTCGTGCTTCTTGATGAGGCCGCGATCGTACTCGTCGACCGCGAAGCATCCGGCCACGCCCGTCTGCTCGTGCCGTCCCATCCGCAACCGATAGCAATACAGCGCCGGCTGAGATTCGACGACGAGCGGCGCGTCGGTGGTGAGACGCCGCAGGTTGTCCGCGGCGCGCGCGTACACGGCAGCGTCGTAGGGATTCGTCCCAGCCGGCAGATCGATCTCCGAGCGGGTGACGTGCAGGAAGCTGAGCGGATTGCCGGAGGCGAGCGCGCGGGCTTCGTCGGCGGTGACGACGTCGTACGGGACCGAGGCGACGCGGGCGGCGGACTCCGGCGCGGGGCGCAGGGCCTGGAACGGAAACAGCGCCGACATGACGTCAGCGCGTGACGGCCGGATCGACGGTGCGCCGGGTCGCTGCGAGCCGATCGTGCAACTCGGCCAAGGCGGCGTCGCGCTCGGCGAAGAACTGCGGCAGCGCGTCGGCCGAGAGCGGCTCGCCCGCCGGCATGTCGCGGAAGGCCGTGAGCGGATTGAGATAGACGCCGTTCTTGATCACGCGATAGTCGAGGTGCGGCCCCGTCGCGAGTCCAGTCTGTCCGACCCGGCCGATGAGATCGCCCTGTTCGACGCGGGCACCGGGATGAATGCCGGACTCGAACGACGACAGGTGGAGATACTCGGTCTCGTAGCCACCTGCGTGGCGAATCTTCACCATACGACCCGCGCCGCCCGCCCAGCCGGCGACTTCGACGACGCCCGAGGCGACCGCCTTCACGCGCGTGCCGTACGGCGCGCCGAAGTCCACGCCGAGGTGCGGCCGCACGCTGCCGAGCACCGGGTGGAGACGGTGATACGTGAACGGCGACGTCACGCGGGGATCGAACGGCAGGGGTGATTTCAGGAACACGCGCTTGAGCGACCGGCCGTCGGCGTCGTACCACGCGGCGGGCTGACCCGCGGCCGCGTAGCGGATGGCCGTCATCTCGCGGCTGTCGACGTCGATGATGGCCGCCTTCAGGTCGCCGTAGCCGACGAACTGCCCGTCACGCACGGCGCGGTCGAAGAGCACGTCGATGCGATCGCCCTGGTTGAGATCCGCGTTGAAGTCGACTTCGCCGCCGAAGACGTCGGCCACCTGCAAGGGCAACTGGATGTTCTCGCCGTCGGCTTCGAAGGCCGCGACGAGCGAGTTGTGCTCGTGCGTGATCTCGGCCGAGACGGCCGCCGGCTCGAACTCTTTCGGGATGGGCACGACCTCGACGTCGTAGGCCGGCGTGGCATCGGCCGGGTCGCCCCGGCGGAGGACGACGCGCACGAAGCGATCGGCGTCGATGTAGTAGCGGAACTCGCGGAAGAGGCCGTCGAGCGTGCGCGTGATCTGGTAGGTGCGGTCCGGCCGCAGGTCCCTGGGATTGAAGACGCCACGAACTGCGTCGACGATCGAGGCCGAGACGTCAGGCGACAACTGCTCACGAAGCAGCGCGCCGAGCGTGGCGTGCGGCGGCACGAGCCCTTCCATCGTCGTGTCGCCCTGGCCCAGACGGACATCGTTCGGCGCAGGCGCGTCGGTGTCCGGCGCCTGACGGCAGCCGGCGAGGAGCGCGATCGCAAGCGTGAGCGTGGTGAGATGACGCGCCGAAGCCACGGAAACCGTGGCAGTGTAACACGCCAGGCCGCCCGACTGACCGCGACAAAGCGCGTCGCGGCCGTCTGGGACGTGCGGCGTCAGCGGCCGAAGTTGATGCCGAGGTAGACGAGGCTCGTGTTGATCTTCGGTTCGTCCACGAGGATGCGCGTGTAGCGGTAGCCGAGGTCCACCGACGAGGCGCCGCCCGTCGCGAGACGCAGCCCGCCGCCGGCCATGATGAGCGTCTTCGTCGTGTCGAGGTCGTCGCTCGAGACGAGGTCCTCGACCTCGTTGCCGAAGTCGAAGCCCGCGACGCTGGCCGTGACGGCGAGACTGAGGTGCGCGGCACCACCACCCACCTCGATGAACGGCGCAATGGGTCCGCCGCCCACGACGCGAAGGGCGCCGAGACCGTAGGTGGACTGCAGCCGGACGTCGACGTTGACCGGCACGTTGCCGATCTCGTCCGGGATGGTCGCGAGCCCATCCTCGATGAGCGTGTGCAGGTCGGACGGCATCACGTCGCGCATGCGGCCGACTTCGCCGACCAGGTACACGTGCGGCGCGATGCGCACGCCGGCGCGGCCGGCGAATGCGAAGTCGGTCGTCGTGCCGAACGTCGCGCCCCCGAGGCCGCCGACGAAGGCCTGCGCCTCTGCCGGCGAAGCCGTCGCCGCCGCGGCCAGCAGCACGAGTCCGATCGTCATCATCCACTTCTTCACGGAACCCTCCAGGGGGAGTGAAAAGATGCTGTCAACTTCGAACTTTGAACTACGAACTTCGAACCCGTGAGCGCAAGGGCTTCAGACTTGCCACACGCTCGTGTCGAGAAGTCGCGCCGAAGGCGTCTTCTCCGTTCGAAGTTCGTAGTTCGAAGTTCGAAGTTTCTCACGCACTTCACAAGACCGTACCGTACAACGAAAACGGCGCGGGCGCCCGAGGGGCCCGCGCCGTCCGTGTCGTGACGACTCGCGTTCGTCAGCCTACTTACCGAGGCCGAGCGCGACGCCGAACCAGAAACGCGTCGAGGTGTCCGACCCGCCGTCGTACTTGACGATCGGGAAGTCGACCTGCGCGCGGAAGGCGGCCTTGTCGTTGAAGGGGATGTTCACACCGACGCCGGGCGAGACGACGAAGTTCGTGTCGCTGCCGAAGTCATTGCTGCTGTGCGCCGCGCCGAGCACGGCCTGACCGAAGACGGTCGCCTTGGCTCCCGCCTTGACGTTGTACCGGAGCCCGGCCTGATAGGTCGTGCCCGTATTGCCGTCCTTATGATTGAGTCCGAAATCCGCGACCCAGCCGAGCGATCCCCGGCTCGTTGACTGGAAGTCGCTGGAATAATCCACCGCGAACCCAGGCGCGGTGACGCCGGTGTCGTGCAGGAACGAGACACCGGCACCGAGCGTCCCCTGCGCCGCCGCGGGAAGCGCGGAGACCAGGAGCAGTGCCGTTCCACAAATCACACTCTTCACGATCGAATTGCTCACTCATTACCTCCATCACACCTGGACGAAACGACCAGGCAGACACCACAGCATACGACGAAAGGCCGCGCAGATTGGTTCACCTGCGACGAGTTGGGGGAGGGAGTTCGCGCGCGACCTGATACGCGCGGTACGGCGTATCGGCACGAACTCCGATCGACTGTAGCGTACGGCGCGCGATCAGCGCTCGCCGACGTCGACCGTCCTCACCACATCCGGGCGTCCAGCGTCAAATGTGATACGGCGGATTACATGATTGTTCGTGTCGGCCACGTACAGCGCGCCGTTCGCCACGGCGATGCCGCCCGGCTCGTAGAACTGCGCCGCGGCCCGCTCCCCGTCGACGAGTCCCGCCTCACCCGTCCCGGCGAACGTGCGCACGTCGCCCGTCGCCGGATCGACCGTCCGGACCTTGTGGTTGTAGGTGTCGGCGACGAACAGCCGTCCAGCCGACCAGGCGACGCCCAGCGGATGCTGAAAGCGCGCGGCGTCACCGGCGCCATCGCGATCGCCGAACTCGAAGAGATCGCCGCCCGCAATCGTCCGGACGGCGCCCGTCGCATCGACGACGCGGATGATGTTCGACTCGCTGTCGGCGACGAAGAGCGCATCGTCCGAGGCCGTGAGTCCTGACGGCTGGGCGAACGCCGCGTCACGCGGACCACCGTCCTGCCGCGCCTCACGGCCGGATCCGGTGAACGGCCGCGCCACACCAGCCTCGCGGTCGATGACCCAGATCTGGTGCGCGCCCGCCATCGCAACGAACAAATGTCCCCGCCAGATCGACAGGTCCCACGGCGAGTTCAGCGCGGTTTCGCGCGCCGGACCGCCCTCGGCACCCCAGGCGGCCTGACGACCGGTCCCGGCAACGGTCGTCACGCGCCCGGTCGCGAGATCCGCCGCACGCACGGCGTGATTCTCCGAGTCGGCGATGTAGAGCATCCCCGCGTCGAGCGCGAGACCTTGCGGTCGATAGAAGCTCGCGGCCGCGAACGCACCGTTCGCGAAACCCGCCGCGCCGCTGCCGATGACGCGCGTGATGCGGCCGTCGAGATCCGCTTCGATCACGCGATGATGATTCGAGTCGGCGATGAACAATCGAGACGACGCCTCGTCGACGATGACCTTGCCGGGAAAGGCGAGCGTCGACGTGGCCAGCCGGGCGCGCTCGAGCGACTGGGCGATGGGCGTCCGGTCGATGAGGCCGCGCGCGTCGAAGACCTGGATGACGGCGGCAATCGCGCGATCGAACGCGTCGATCGTGCCCTCCCCCGACGCGGTGCCGACGACGTAGCCTTCCGGGTCGATCAGCACGAGCGTCGGCCACGCACGCGCGCCGTACGCGCGCCAGATCTCGAACCGTGCGTCGTTGGCCACTGGATGATCGATGTCGTATCGCACGAGGACGTGGCGGATGTTCTCGGACTTCCGCTCGTTGGCGAACTTCGCCGAATGGATCCCGATGACGACGAGCTCGCGCCGGTACTTCTCCTCGAGCCGGCGAAGGCCCGGCAGCACATGCATGCAGTTGATGCAGCCGTACGTCCAGAAGTCGAGGAGCACCACCTTGCCGCGAAGCGCTGTGAGCGACAACGGCGCCGGCACGTTGAGCCAGTCGACGGCGCCGTCGAGCTCAGGGGCGTGAATGCGGGGAGAAGAAGGCATGGATCAAGTTTGAAGTCGGAAGCCAGAAGGGAGAAGAGAGGAATCATCTTTCTTTGCAATGCGCTGGGGCTCCACCCCCAGCGCTACGGCGCTTCGCCGCCCTCGCTACGCTCGGGGGCTCGCGGTGTCATCATTTTTTTGATCCTGTCTGCCCTCTGTCGCCGGTCGCCATATGTCTCCCGACGAAGCCTGCGACCGTTGCGATCCACGCGTCGTGGGTGTCTTCGAGCTGCGCGGCGTGGTCGGCGCCGGGCAGGACGACCAGTTGCTTGTCGGATGTGCCGAGACGCGCGAGCAACCGCGCGGCGTCGTCGGGCCGCACGCCCGGATCGCGTTCGCCGAAGAGCACGAGCGTCGGTGTGAGGATCGTCGCGGGGACGATGGCATTCAATTCGGTGTCGCCCTTGACGTCGGCGGCGATGGGATCGGATCGCAGCGCCTGTGTCGTGAACGCACGCACGACGGCTGGAGGCGTCACCTTTGGTGAGATGAAATCGCTCCGCGTGTCGTCGGCGGTGTTGCGAATCATGGGCGGACGCGCCGGCGCGGCTTCGTCGACGAATCGCGCCGCCGGATCGTAGGCGAAGCCGAAGAGCACGAGCGCGGAGATCTTCGACGGCGCGGCTTCGGCCGCGAGCATGGCGATGGCGGCACCACGCGACCAGCCGACGAGCGCAGGCGGCGGCAGCGACGGCGCCTGCGCCGCGATCCAGTCGAGCACGTTCAGCACGTCGGAGGCGGCGCGATCGGGCGTGAGCCAACCCGTGCCATCGCGCGGCGTCGCGCCGTACCCGCGCAGATCGACGGCATAGGCCGCGAGTCCACGCGCGGCGAGCGACGCCATGACCGACCGGCGTAGGTCGGGCACCTGGAGATCGAAATCCGGCAGGCTGCTCCACGTGCGGCCGTGCACGAGCAGCACGGCACCGATCGGTTGCGCGGGCCGGCGCGCCCAGACGGCCATCGGATGCCCGTCGGAATCGACCGTGAACCGAAGCGGCGTCGGCGACACGACGGGCGCGTCCTGCGCACGCGCCGGTCGGCCGGCAAGGGCGCCTGCGACACCCGCGAGCACGACCGCGAAGGCGCGAGACACGATCTTCATCGCCCCGATCGACCGTCCATTCTCTAAAGATGCGCCGCAGGCGCGCCATCCGTTCCGCCTTCGCGCAAGGTTACGGCGGCGTTCGACGCATTGAAGACGCGCGTGAAGAAAGACTACCGGCGGCCGCCGAAGAGCGATCCGAGCACGCCGCGAACGATCTGCCGGCCGAAGCCGGAACCGATGCTGCGCGCCGTGCTCTTCAATGCCGACTCGAGCAACCCGGGATGATGGCCGCCGCGTGGGCCGGTCGTGCCGAACACCAGTTCGCCAAGCGCGCCGCCAGCCGCTGCCGCTGGCGCCGCGGGCCCGGCGTTCGGCCGCGCGCCCTGGTCGGCCGGCGCCGGTGCCTGCACTCGAGCCGTCGTCCTAGCGGTCAAAGTCTCATACGCGGACTCGCGGTCGACGGCTTGATCGTACCGGCCCTTGAGCGACGAGCCATCGATCACGGCGCGCCGCTCAGCATCGGTGATCGTGCCGATCCGCGACGCAGGCGGGAGGATCCACGCGCGCTCGACGACGCCGGGTATGCCCTTGGCGTCGAGACACGAGACGAGCGCTTCGCCGACGGCGAGCTCCGTGATCGTCTTCGTCGTGTCGAGCGCCGGGTTCGCGCGCAGCGTCTCGGCCGCCGCACGCACGGCCCGCTGGTCGCGCGGCGTGAACGCGCGCAGCGCGTGTTGCACGCGGTTGCCGAGCTGCGCGAGCACCTTCTCGGGCACGTCGAGCGGATTCTGCGTGACGAAGTAGACGCCGACGCCCTTCGAGCGGATGAGCCGGACGACCTGTTCGATCTTGTCGACGAGCGCGCTCGACGCGTCCTCGAACAGCAGGTGCGCTTCGTCGAAGAAGAAGACGAGCTTCGGCTGTTCGGGATCGCCGACCTCGGGGAGCTGCTCGAAGAGCTCCGACAGCATCCACAAGAGGAAGCTCGCATAGACCTTCGGCGCCTGCATCAACGCATCGGCGGCGATGACGTTGACCATGCCGTGGCCGTTCGCGTCGGTGCGGATGAAGTCGTGGATGTCGAGCATCGGCTCGCCGAAGAACTGGCTGCCGCCCTGCTGATCGACGGCG
>DASZOV010000019.1:0-36035 GCA_035550595.1 Vicinamibacterales bacterium | reverse complement strand
CACGACTTCGTCGTGCGAGAACGGCAGGATGAAGTTCTCGTTGAACGCGTAGAGCATCGAGAACGTCAGGTGCTGGTGCTCCCAGCGGCGGAACACGGGATCCTTCTCGACGTAGGTCAGGATGTCGTGCATCCAGCCCATATTCCACTTGAACGTAAAGCCGAGGCCGCCGACCCACGTCGGCCGGCTCACCGCGGGAAACGCCGTCGACTCCTCGGCGACCATCACCGTACCCGGGTGCTGACCGTGCGTGAGCGTGTTGAGCTCGCGCAGGAAGTCGATCGCCTCGAGGTTCTCGCGCCCGCCGTACTGGTTCGGCACCCACTCCCCGGCCTCGCGCGAGTAGTCGAGGTACAGCATCGACGCGACCGCGTCGACGCGCAGCCCGTCGACGTGGAACGACTCGAGCCAGTAGAGCGCGTTGGTCAGCAGAAAGTTGCGGACCTCGTGCCGGCCGTAATTGAAGATGAGCGTGCCCCAGTCGCGGTGCTCGCCCTGCCGCGGATCCGCGTGCTCGAAGAGCGCCGTGCCGTCGAACCAGGCGAGGCCGTGCGCGTCCTTCGGGAAGTGGCCCGGCACCCAATCGAGCAGCACGCCGAGTCCCGCGCCATGACAGACGTCGACGAACGCGCGGAAGTCGTCCGGCGTCCCGTAGCGGCTGGTCGGCGCGAAGTAGCCGGTGACCTGATAGCCCCACGAGCCGTCGAACGGATGCTCCATCACGGGCAGGAGCTCGATGTGCGTGAAGCCGAGATCCTTGACGTACGGCACGAGCTCGGCGGCGAGCTCGCGCCAGGTCAGCGGCCGGTTGCCCGCGTCGGGACGACGGCGCCACGAGCCGGCGTGCACTTCATAGATCGCCATCGGCGCATCGAGCGGCGCGCGGGCGGCGCGCGCGGCCATCCACGCCGCGTCCTGCCAGACGTGCCGGCCGAAGTCGGCCGTGATCGACGCCGTGCGCGGCGGGCGCTCCGCGAAGAGCGCGAACGGATCGGCCTTGCTGAACGGCGGGCCGTGCTGCGGCTGGATTTCGATCTTGTACAGCTCGCCCGCGGCGAGGCCGGGGACGAACGTCTCCCACAGCCCGCTCGGGCCGAGCGGCGCCAGCGGATGCCGGCGGCCATCCCATCCGTTGAAGTCGCCGACGACCGACACGCCGCGCGCGTTGGGCGCCCAGACGACGACGCCGTAGCCGGCGACGCCGCCCTCGACGGCGGGCCGCGCGCCCATCTTCTCCCACGCGCGGAGCCAGTGGCCCTCGCCGAAGAGGTAGGCCTCGTAGTCGGAGACGATGCGGATCGGGCCGGCAGCGGATTCGGACGTCATGACTCGGGCCGCGGCGCGCGCCGCGCCCCGGTCTCGGCATCATCGGCGATCCGCGCGCCGTTGACAACTCGCCGCGCGGCTGCGCGGCGGCCCGCCGGGCGGGCGTCTCGCGCCATTACGGTGTTCAGCGTTATGATGACGTCAAACACCGTAACGCCCGGTTCGCGTGACATGCCCGACAATCCTTTCGTCTACGGCGAGATCGTCCAGCGGCCCAGCTTCGTCGATCGCGAGGTCGAGCTCCAGCGCCTCGTGGCCGACCTGTCCTCCGGCCAGAAGGTGTTCCTGATCTCGCCGCGCCGCTACGGCAAGTCGTCGCTCGTGCACCAGGCGTTCGCCGTGCTCGCCCGCCGACGCATCGTCACGCTCGAGTTCACGGTCAGCAGCTTCAGCTCGTACGTCGCGTTCCTCGAGGGCTACGCCAAGGCGCTCGTCGCGCTCGAGTCGAAGACCGGCCCGGCGCGCTCGTGGCTCCGCGATCTGTTCCGATCGGTGAAACCCGAGATTCGCATGGAGGCCAAGGCCGCCGGCTCGGGCCTGACCGTGACGTTCCCCGCCGTGCGCACGCCGCGCGACGCCGCGCGGCTCGCCGAGGAGGTCTTCGCGCTGCCCGGCCGGCTCGCCGATCGGCTCGGGCGCCGCCTGGTCGTGGCGCTCGACGAGTTCCAGGGCATTGCCGCGTTCAACGGCGGCAGCGTCGAGCAGGCGCTCCGCGCCGCCGTGCAGCAGCAGCGACAGGTCGGCTATGTCTTCGCCGGGTCGGAGCCGAGTCTGATGGAGCAGATGATCGGTCCGCGCCGGCCGTTCTACAAAGCTGGACCGGTCATGCGGCTCGAAAAGATTCCCGCCGACGTCTTCGCCGCGTTCCTCGACGATCGTTTCCGCCAGACCGGCCTCACACCGGCCGACGGACTCGGTGCGGCCATTGTCGATCTCGCCGGCAATCTGCCCTACGACGTGCAACGCCTCGCGCACGAGACGTGGGACGATGCCGCGGCGCGCAAACGGCGGCGGGTCGGCCTCGAGGATCTGCACGCGACGCTGCACCGACTGCTCGCCGAACAGGATCCGCTCTTCGAGGCGGTCTGGCAGCGGCTGACGCTCGCGCAGCGGAGCGTCCTGCGCGGCGTCGTGCTCGAACACGGGCAGGGTCTACTCTCGGCCGACACGCGCGAGCGCCATCGGCTGGGCGGACCGTCGAGCGTCCAGGCGGCGCTCACCGCGCTGCAGCGCGAGGATCTCGTCGCCCGCACGCGCGAAGGCACCTACGTCGCCGTCGACTCGCTGATGCGGGAATGGGTCGCGCGTCGAACACACTGATCGCGCGTTCGGGCTAGACTTGTCGGATGCACCCGTGGCACGACACGTATCTGGATGACTCCGTTCTCGAGACCGCCTTCCCGGTCGTCATCGAAATTCCCAAAGGCAGCACGAACAAGTACGAGCTCGACAAGGAGACCGGCCTCCTGCGTCTGGACCGCGTGCTGTACAGCGCGGTCTACTACCCGGCCGACTACGGCTTCATCCCCCGCACCTATTGCGACGACGGCGACCCGCTCGACGCGCTCGTGCTCGGGCAGGAGCCGGTCTATCCGCTCACCATCGTCGAGGCGCGCGCGATCGGCGTGATGCGCATGCGCGACGAGAAGGGCATCGACGACAAGATCGTGGCCGTCAGCGTCCGCGATCCGAACTTCTCCCACTACACCGACCAGGCGCAGCTTCCCAGCCACGTCCTGCTGCAACTCCGGCGATTCTTCGAGGACTACAAAGTGCTCGAGCACAAGCAGGTCGTCGTCGAGGACATGCAGGGACCGGCCGACGCGGTGACGATCATCGGCGAATCGCTCGAGCTGTACCGGAAGCTCAGGCGACGGGAGATTGGGAAGCACTGAAAAGCGCTCGCCGGTTCCGGGTTCCTGGTTCCGGGGTTTCAGGTTCTTGCGAGCGGGTTCCAGGTTCTCTCGCGCGGCGCTTCGCGCGCGCGGTTCCGGGTTCGGAGGTTCCGGGTTCCGGGTTCAGTGCTGCGGCGCTTCTCGCGCGGGTTCCAGGTTCTTCAGCGGGAGGCGACATGGGGGTGGTTCGGCGGCTTGGCTTCGCGGGGCGTCTGGACGCAGCGCCGCAGATCGTCATTCTCGGCCTGACCGTTCTCTGTCTCTCCGCAGTTCCCGCGCACGCGCAACGCGTGCGGTTCGAGCGCACGTTCGACGTCGGGCGTACGCCGACGCTCGATGTGTCGACCATCCGTGGATCGATTGACGTCATCGCTGGCGACGACGGTCACGTGATCGTCAGCGGCGAGGTGACCGTGCGGATCGGATGGGACGTGCCGGCCGATGCGGCGGAGATCGCGCGGGCGGTTGCGAGTGCGCCGCCCGTGCAGCAGACGGGCGATGTCGTCCGCGCGCATCCGCCAGACGATGGGCGGGCGCGGCGGGCGGTGACGGTCAGTTACCGTGTGCGCGTGCCGCGGGGCACGCGGCTAATCGTGGCGACCGAATCGGGCGCGACGGCGCTGGCCGGCGTTTCGCAGCCGGTGGTCGTCCGTTCACAGTCAGGCGCGATCACACTCACCGATCTCGAAACGTCCGTGCGCGTGACGTCGGGATCCGCTGCCATCTCGGCCGCCAACGTACGCGGTGGACTCGAGATCACGACGAAGAGCGGTTCGATCACCGGCCGGGATCTTGGTGGTGCGCTCCACGTCCGGACGTCGAGCGGCGCGGTCAACGCGTCATGGGCGACGCCTGGCAGTGCCGACGTGCGGACGGCGTCGTCGTCAATCGACCTGCGGAACGTGGCGGGGCCGATCGCGGCGGTGACGAGCAGCGGTCACGTGACCATCGCCGGATCGCCAACCGCGCCCTGGCAGATCAACGCTGGATCGGGCAGCGTCGAGCTGACGCTGCCGCGCGGTGCTTCGGCCGCGCTCGATGCGGCCACGCGCTCAGGATCGGTGACGGTACGTGGAGCGGACGTGCAGGGCACGAACGACAAACGCGCCGTTCGTGGCACGATCGGTTCCGGCGGCCCGGCCATTCACGTCACGAGCCGCAGCGGATCGATTCGCGTCGACGTGGGACTCTGAATGCGAGACGGTTCGGACGGTGGCGCAGCCGCAGTTCAGGCACGTTTCGGGCGCCAGATGAGGATCAGGCCCACCGCGCAGGACAGCGCGGCGATGCCGAGCACGATCCGGCTGGCAGTCGCCTGAGCCATCGTCTGGTGCGCGCCAGTCCAGCCCCAGCCGAGCGCCGCGATGGCGATGAGCACCAGGATCAGCACCGAGATCGGGACGCGAATGACGTTCATCGATCGCTCCTTGGGAGGCAGGTGATGGGGGCATCTTACACCGCCTGACCGCCCGGTCGCCGGCTGGCCGATCGCCCGTCGCGAGACGGCCAATCGACGACGACGCACGTCCCATCATGTAGTCAGCATGGGACGCGAGCAGGTGCCAGACGGCCTGCTCCGCTTCCCGGTATCGCCGCCGGCACCTCCGCGCACCATGCCGCAAGGAGGTACTTACATGCGACGAGTCGTGTGTCTCGCCGCGGCGGCGGCTTGTGCGCTGGCTGCGGCGCCCGTCTGGGCGCAGACGCCCTCAACACTCCCAACAACGGCCTCATCCTCGCCTTCGTCGACGTCCTCGCCATGGTTCGTCGACGCGCTGGTGGGTCCGTCGTTCGGCACCAACACGACCGCCGTCGGGCGAGCGGCGGCCGGCTTCCACTTCTCACCGACGCTGTCGATGATCGGCGAGTTCGGCACGTTCCAGGCCGATCGGCTCGACAACGCTTCGGCCATCGCCGCACCGACCGGCGTCGCGCCCGATTCGAAAGGCACGGCGTACCACGTCAACGCGAACATGGTCTACCAGTTGCCGGAGCGGGCCCGGTTCGTTCCCTATGCGACCGGCGGCGTGGGCTTCTTGACCGCGCCGACCATCGAGAGCCTGGACACGGGTCCGTTCGCGGATTCCTCGTTCGGACGTGAAACACACGCGGCGTTCAACATGGGCGGCGGCGTCGCCTATCGGATCGATCGATGGCTCGGCGTTGGCGTGGACTATCGCTACTACGTGCTCGCCAGCAATCAGGCACCGCACATGAACCGCTTCACGGCGGGCCTGACGTTCTTCTTCGACTAGGGCTTCCTTCTTCCGCAGGGCCGGATCGTTCGATCCGGCCCTGATCTCGCCAGTCAGTTTTTGTCTTTGTCCTTCGCGACTTCGCGTGAGGCTTTTCAGTCGCGTCGGTGTCAACTTTATTTGCAGTGCGCTGGGGCCCCACCCCCAGCGCTACGGCGCTTCGCCGCCCTCGCTCTGCTCGGGGGCTCGCGGTGTCATCTTCTTTAGTTCTGTTCCCCGTCGCGTGGCCCTTGACACAAATACTGTTTGTCACATAGTATGCGTCATACACGATGCGCGACACACCATGGCCGTGACCGACGACCTTCCCACCTTCGAAAACCTGCGCCTCGAGCTCCGGCGCGGGTGTTTGACGCTCGCCGTGCTGGCCCGGCTGCGGACCGAGCACTACGGCTACACGCTGCGCAAGGCGCTCGTCGACATCGGTCTGGAGATTGACGAAGGCACGCTCTATCCCCTGCTCCGTCGTCTGGAGGCGCAGGGGCTGCTCGTCAGTGAGTGGCGCGAGGAAGACAAGCGCAACAAGCGGTTCTACCGGCTGTCACCGGCCGGCAAAGCGGTGCTGAAGCCGCTCGTTCACGAGTGGCAGGCGCTCAACGCGTCGCTGGATCGTCTTCTGTGAGGACATCATCATGGACCTGATCGATCGTTACCTTCACGCCGTTCGCTCGTACCTGCCGGCGGCACAGCAGGACGACATCATCCGCGAGCTGTCCGAGGATCTCGCCTCGCGCGTCGAAGATCTGGAATCCGAGCTCGGGCACCCGCTGTCTGACAACGACGCGGCGGAGCTGCTGCAGGCATACGGCCATCCGATGCTCCTCGCCGCACGCTATCGGCCGGCGCGCTATCTCATCGGACCGACGGTTTATCCGATGTACATCCGCATCCTCGCGATCGCGCTCGTCGCGTGTGTCGTCGTGAACGCCGCCGTGGCGGTGGCATTCTCCGCCACCGGCGCCGGCATTCACGCAAGCCTCGGCATCCTGCAGCGCCTTCCCTCGGTGCTCATCGCGACCTTCGGCTGGATCACCGGCGTGTTCATCGTCATCGATCTCGTCGCGCCGCGCGCGTGCAAGCTGTCGGCGTGGAATCCACGTTCGCTGCCGCCCGTCCCACGCGAAGGGACCGGCGTGTCACGGCTCAACGTCACCATCGAATTCCTCGTCACGGCGGCGTGCGCCTGCTGGTGGATTGCCGCACGACACTCCGCGTCGCTCGTGCTCGGCCCATCCGCATCGTTCCTGGCACTCGGACCTGGCTGGCAAGTCGCCTACCTGCCCGTCCTCGCGCTCATGCTCTGGTCGATGCTGCTGAACGTGCTCGATCTCGTGCGGCCGCATCGCACGCGCGCGAAGACGATCGCGCGTCTCATCGGTCAGGTCGCGACGCTGGTGCTCGCGCTCGTGTTGATGCGTGTGGGATCGTTCGTCGTCCTGGCGCGGCCTGATGCCGCGCCCGCCGGTCTGCCGGTACTGGTGAATGGCATCATCCAGGCCTGCCTCCTCGGCGCGGTCGTCATCGCCACGATCCAGGTGATTCGGGAAGGCATGCGCCTGCGGCGCATCACGCTGCCGCAGATGCCGTCGCTCGTTTAGGTGCGAGACGGCGGAACGATGTCCTGCTTGAACGTGCCGACGCTATAGGCCTGCGACTGGCCCTTCGGGATGCTGAGCGACGTCCAGCGTGCGCCGGCGAAGTGTTTGGCGAGCAGGACCATCTGGCCGACGTGATACGCGATGTGCGCGGCCGATCGGTTCAATGCTTCGACGACGACGAAGGCCTCGCCACGGATGTGGACGGTCCGCGTCATGTCCGCCGGCGTGAGCGCCTCGAGCGCGCCGGTGAGGATCGACCAGCCGGTCTCCCACTGCGCGAGCATCTCCGCGCGCGTCGGGTCGACGACGTCGAACTCGCGATCGCGGTCACGGTCGGGCTTCTCGCCATCGGCCGTGAGGAAGTCCGTGAAGCGCGACCGCAGGTTGCCCGCGATGTGATGCACGATCATGGCGAGGCTGTTGGCCTCGCCGTCGATCTGCACGACGAGATCGGCGTCGGACACCTGCGCCAGCGCAGCCTCGCCAAGACGCCGGTACCGGCGAAACGTGTCGATCGTGTCCCGCAGGTAAATGGCTGCCGGATCCATGGATGCTCCTCGGCAATGACCGTCCGATCGGCGGCTATTCACCGACCGCAGCGACCGCCGACGTGTGCATGGTCACGCGGACGGCCGCGGGCGCGCTGCCCGGCCGCCGCCAAACTGTCATCGTCTCGACGATGGGCCCACGACGATCACCGCGGCCGCCATGGTACACCTCGGCCGCACGGAAGCGATTGACATCGACGGCGATGACCGGCGCCGATTGACGCGCGCGATCGACCGCAGCGCGGTTCTCGAAATAGATCCGGCCGGGCTGCACGATGAACCACTCTGAGGACTGCGGATCGCCAGGCGCGGGATACCGGACCAACAGATCAGATCGATCGTCTCTGGCCGCGTAGAACGCAGCCACGGCTGGCGCTTCGGTCACGACGATTGCCCCGCGCGGCGCGCGCGCCGCCACGGCCTCGACGGCCTCACGCAGCCCCGCGTCGTACAGTTCGTCGGGAGGGAACCAGAGCGTCGACGGCGCGAGCGCGGTGCCGAGTGCATTGCGATACAGGCTGACGAATGGCTGCGCGTGGACCCACGCGATCGCCGGCGTCAGCATCACGACCGCCCCACCCGCTGCAGCGAGCATGCGCCAGCGTGGTGCGCGATGTGCCGCCTGATCCATCACCCAGACAACGCCGAGCGCGGCGATGATGTCGAGCATCGCACGTGTCGGCAGCAGGTAGCGCAGGAACTTCGTCGCGACGAGCGAGTACGGAACGAGCGTCAGCAGCAGGAACGTCCAGACGAACACGGCGCCGCGTTCGCGACGCCGCCCGACGAGCGCCACGAGGCCAACGACGACGGCCGCCAGCACGGCGAGTGGTGTCTTCGTCACGAGGTCGGCGAGATAGAACCAGACGGGCACGCCTCGCGGCGTGAGCCAGAGCGCATTCGGCCAGAGCGTTCCCTGGAACACGTAGCCGGAGTGCTCGACGGCGTGACCGTCGAGGAAGGTCGCGATCGTGGCCCAGTTGCCCGGCCACAGGATCGGAAAGTTCGCGATCAGAAAGCCCACCGCCATCGCGCCGAAGTAGATCGGCTTGTCGGGACGATTACGGCCGGGATGCGGCTCGGCGGCGCGGAAGTAGAGGACGTGGATGCCGAACAGATACGGCAGGTACTTCGACGCCATCATCAGCCCGAAGGCCGCACCGGCCGCGGCGAACCACCGCTGCGCCATGCGGGGCGACGCGACGCCGACGCGTTTGCCGCGTTCGTACAAGAGCGCCGCGAGCAACAGGAACAACAGCACGAACGTGTCTTCTTTCGCGATCCGGCTGGTCGCGACGGCGCCGAGATCGAACGCCCAGAACCACGCCGCGCACATGGCGATGAGTGGCGTGAAGAACTGTTCGACGAGCAGATACAAGACAATGGTCGTCGCCGCACCGGCCACGGCGTTGGGCAGACGTACGGCCGCTTCGATCGAGATCGGTCGGACGCCGACCACGTGTGCCGCACGGTTCCACGCGTCGGCTGTGACGAGCGACGCGGCGACCGCCAGCTTCATGAGCGCAGGGTGCTCGCCGTCCGCGGTGAAGACTCCCTGACGGTAGTCTTCCGCGCCGTGCAACTTGTCCATCTCGTCTTCGGCCAGGCCGTTCGCTCCGAGCGACAACACCCGCGTCGCGAGCGCCAGTGCCGCGAGGAGCACGAGCGCCAGCACGCGAACCTCCGCGAGACACAGCGGATGGCGGCGCGGCCGGGTGTGGAGTGTGAGAGGGGCGGGTCTGACCGCGGTCGAAAACATGCCGACCTCCCGCGACAAGTCACCGCGGAACGTCGGTACCGCCGCGCGCACGGGCGATACGGTGAATCAGCAAGAAAAGTGCCGCGGATGCGACGACGATGGAACGCGCCGATGCGGCGGCGGGTCCGGCGATATTTCAGAGCTGATCGCGCGCGTCGTGCCCAAGGATGGGCAGGCGGCGACCCACGGGGCTGGACGTCAGAATTCCAGGCCGCCGCCGAAGTTCACACGCGTGGATGCGCCGAGACCGTGCGCCGCCGAGATACCGAGATGGAAGACGGTGGCCGTCCACCACACGCCGCCGCCCACGCCGACGTGCATGGGTTGGCTGCCGAGACGCGCGTCGTGCGCGTACGCCGTCCCGGTGTCGATGAACGCGCTCACGCCAAAGCGCGCCACGCGCAGCGGTGACGACAACGGCACGCGCAGTTCCAACGATCCCGTCACCGCCGTGTCGCCCACGAACGCGCCTGCCGCGAAGCCGCGCAGGTTCTCCCAACCACCGACGAGCGGCTGCAGGTACGGCGGCAGTGTGCCATCGGCCGCCTCTCGCGAAGCGCGAGCGACGAGCACCGACTGGCCGACGAGGCCCAAGTACGCGCGACCGTCGAGCATCGTTTGATGCACGACGCTGCTGGACGTGATGTGCCGCGCGGTCCACGACGCTGACAGATCGACCGCATTCCGTGGGAACAACGGATCGACGCGCGTGTCGAATGTCACGTCGGCTCCGTACGACGTGACCTCGTCCCGTCGGTCCGCGAAGGACACGTGCTGCCGATCGCCGGTGACACCCGCGCGGACGAATCCGAGGCGACGTTCGGCGCGCGCCCACACGCGACGGCGGCTGTCGTCTTCGTCGAAGGCGGGATTGCGCCGGCGATCGAGACCGGCGCCAACCTGCACGTGCGTCAGTGGTCCGGACGTGAGCGGCCTGTCGAACTCGACGCCGGCCTGTTTCGTCCCGCCCCACGTGAGTGGAAACGACAATCGGCCGCGCTGACTGCCCAGGCCGACGTACGCGAGCCGCGCGCCGTAGGTGACGCCGTATCCGTCCTCCGCGTCGATGATCGGCAGGAACATGAGATGACGGCCGAGACCACGACGCCGCACGACAGCGGCTTCGGCGTCGCTCGTGCCGCTCCAGTCGACGCTCACCGCGCCTTCGTCGACGACAATGACGACGAGCACCTGCGAAAGATCAGCAATCGAGGCATAGCGCTTCGAGACCTCGACGTGCTCGAAATCGTGCGTCGCTTCGAGGCGACGCCGCGCATCGACGAGCATTGCGTCAGTGAACAGTGCCCCGACGACCAGACCGGACACCTTGACGATGTCCGCGTCGGCGGTCGCCGTGTTGCCGTGGACGCGAATGGCGGCGATGACTTCTCCGGTCTGAGACAACGGCATCGACACTTGCGCCAAGCCGAACATGAACGCGAGGACGATCGCTGGAAGCCCGCTCATCGCGCCGGCGGCAGAATGCGACCACTGGTCGTCGCCTGCCGATAGTCGTCGTAGTCGACGCGATAGCGGGCGCTGACCGGGCCAGCGGCCGTGAGCGCGCGGAACGTCATGTCGATTCCCGCCGGCAGCCAGACGTTCGGAAACGGCTCGCTCATCTGCATCGACGCGTGGAGGTCGTCGATCCGCAGCAGCCACGCAGCGGGCAGGAAGTCCATGTTGATGTTGTCGAACGTGTATTTGACGATCTGCCGCGCGGTCGGCTCGACCCACAGCGTCACCAGCGACACCTTGTTCATGAGCCGGGACATCGTCTTGTCGCTGCGGCGATCCTCGTCGGACCGGCGGTCGTGATCGTCAGCCGTCTTGTCTCGATCGTCGTCGTCGGAGAAGAGCGCTGTCGGGTAGTACTCGATGCGCAGGACCGCGCGCCCATCGAGCGTTTCACGGCCGACGAATGCGTAGCGGCCGGGCTCGAACTTGAATCGCAGGAAGTAGGCGGCATCGACGAAGCCGGGACGTCGCGTTTCGTTCAAGAGGCCGCTCATGTCGAGCCCCGAAGCGTCGTGTGACGCCGCGGACGCCGTGTTCGAGGTCGCCTCGTCGTCATTCGTCTTCGAGCGCTTCTCTCGATCCTCGCGATCGCGGCGCTTCACGCCCTCCAGATAGTCGGTCTCGGCCTTCGCGCGATCGGCATCCGACACGCGCGCGCCGTTGACCGCGATTGGACTGCGCACGAAGAAGCCATCGCGGATGTACCACGTGTAGTCGCGCCGCTCGCCCCAGAGAGGCACGCCGCCCGGCCCGCGCAGGTCGAACGCGTCACGCTCGTCGAGGACGTACTGCTGGAGCTTCGCCCAGTTGTCGTCGCGACGCGCCAGGACGTCGGCCATGAGCGCGTCGAGATCCGTCTGCGCGGACGAGGCTCGGAGCGCGCACGGCACGACGACGCCGGCGCACGCAACGACGGCCAGCAGGCATGGCGGGAGGAACATGGCGGTCCTACGCCACGACATCGGCCGTCTCCGGCGGAACGCCGTCAGCATCTCCTGGAGACAATACGCTGGCGAGACGCGATCGGGTGCAGGGTGGGCGGCAAGGTGCGAGCAGCAGGGCTACGCGTCGCGAAGCGCGACGTTGGGGTCGATCGATGAAGCCCGACGTGCCGGAACGTAGCAGGCGGCGGCGCCCGCGAGCGCGAACAGCATCGCGACCCCAGTCACAGCCCAGCCATTGAACGGCGGCAGCACATGCATCCGCATGATGAAGACGCCGGACACCGCGCGGACAAAGGTCACCAACAGAGCGCCCGCAATCAGACCGGCCACGACAGGCGTCAGGCCCTGGCGGACAATCAGGCGGCGAATTCTCCGCCCATCGGCGCCGAGCGCGATCCGGATACCGATTTCTCGTGTGCGCGAGGCGACGACGTGCAGCAGCACGCCGACAAGACCGGTGAGCGCAAGGACGAATGCGAAGACGCCGAGCATGGTCGACAGACCGCCAACGATACGCTGGAAGAGCACGGAAGGTCCGGCGAGATCGCGGCCGGTCCCTACCTGCGCGACGGCGACCGTCGGATCGACGACGTGAATCGCGCTGACGATCTCACGCGCGAGAGGCGCTGGATCACTCGCGGCGCGCGCAAGGATTAAGAGATCGGATTCAGAGGCCTGATCGAATGGCACGTAGACGGCACCGAGGGGCGCGCCGGCGCGCCAGCCGTTCACGTCGGCCGCGACGCCGACGATCATGGCGGTTTCCTCCGGGCGCTCGGGTGTGCCGAGGACGCGCACGCGCCGGATCGACACGGTCCGCCCCACGGCCGCGCCTCGCTCGAAAAACTGCGTGGCCAGCGATTCGCTGACGATGGCAACACGCGGCGCGTCATTCGTGTCCGCGTCTGTGAACGCGCGACCGCGGAGCAGGCGCAGGCCGGTCACGTCGAAGAACCGCGGAGCCGCCGTGACGAAGGCCGTCGCCACGCGCCGATCGCCGGGCGGCGCGACGAGCGCTCCGCCGATCGTCGTCAGGCCGAACGGCAACGCCGACGACATGGCGGCGGCGGTGATACCGGGGACGTGGCCGAGTCGATCGACGACCGCCTTGGCCAATCTGGCGACGTGGAACGCGTCGTAGGCCTGGATCTCGACGGGAATCGTCGCGAGCGCGAGGTGATCGAGATCGAGGCCGGTGTCGATGCGCGCGAGGCGCCGCGCGTCGGCGAGATACAACGCCGCGACGCCGATGAGAACGACCGACACCGCCACCTGCAGCGCGATGAGTGCACGCCGGCCGCGCCAGCGCGGCGCGAACGTGACGCCGGCATCCGCGAGCGCGCCGGGACCACCAGCCCGCGTCACGGCGAGCGCGGGCGGCAATCCGGACGCGAGGAATGCGACCAACGTCGCGACCAGGCCGGCGACGAGCACGCGCGCATCGATGGTCGGCGCGAAGCGCAGGAAGGCGCCGCGGCCGACCGCGAGATCTGTGCTGGCCATCTGGACAAGGACGTGCGCGACGATGAAGCCGATGAGGCCGCCCGCGCTGGCGACGATCGCCGACTCCAACAGGATCTCGCGAACGAGCCGCCCGCGCGTCGCGCCGAGTGCGCGACGGATGATCAATTCGCCGCGCCGGCTGGCTGCTCTCGCGAGCGCCAGATTGGCGAGGTTCGAACACGCGACGAGTAGCACGACGAACGCACTCGCGAGGACGGTCGCCGCCATGCCGCGAAGCACGAAGGGCGGCACGCCGAACACGCGCTGCTCGGCGAGCGGCCGTACGGTCCAGTGGTTCGGGTAACGACCTGAGGTCGGTGGATGCTCGCGCCGGTCGTCTGCCGCCATCGCCGCTACGTCGGCCGCGGCCTGCGCGAGGGTCGTTCCGGGTGCCAGACGCGCGCGGACGGAGAGACCATGTGCTCCACGGTCCTCGGGATCGAGCGACACGTACATCGTGCTCGACGGAATGAGCGGCGCCGAGTGCAGCGGAATCCAGACAGCGGTGGGAATGAGGCCGCCATTGAAGAGCCCGAGGAACTCCGGCGGCGCCACGCCGACGATCTGGAACGAACCGCCATTTACGCGGATCGTCCGGCCGATGACATCCGCGCGGCGGCCGAACAGGCGCTGCCAGACCAGATGACTGATGACCGCGACGGCCGGTCCACCCGGTCGATCGTCGGCCGGCTGCAACACGCGGCCGATCTCGGGGACGACGCCGACGACGCGGAAGTAGTCGCCGCTGGCGAACTCGGCGAACGTGGACGTCGCCCGGCCGTTGGCGATGACGGCGGCCGGAAATGCCTGCCAGCTCGCGACGGCGCTGAACGTCGTTTGCCGCGCCGCGAGATCGACGAACTCTGGCCACGAAAAATTGATGAGAGGCCCGCTGCCGTAGAAGTCATTGCGTGCGATTGACACGACACGGTCGATGTCGCGGACACCCGGCGTCGGCCCCATGGCGGCATGCACCACGGCGTAAACGGCCGTCGCCATGCCGATGCCGAGACCGAGAGAAACGACAGAAAAGATCGTGAACGCGAGCGAACCGCGCAGCCGCCGTGCCGCATAGCGGACGTCGGTCGATGCGGAGCGAAACGGACGCCAGTCGCCGAGACGCTGAGCGCTCGCCGCGGCGATGCGCATGAGCGCCACGACGGTCTTCATTACGGCCGCCGTACGGACGGCAACGCCGTGTGTCCGGGCCGCCTCCACCTGACCGTCGGCGAGCGCTTCGGCCACGGCGCGAGCACCAACCTCGTCGAGGCACCAGCGCGCGAGCCGTTCAGCCAGCCGTCGCATGCGTCCTCCGTCAGGATCGCTTCAGGGCCCCGAGCGGAAGATCGCCGTGGACGATCTGCGTCGCGACGAGCGCGCGCATGCCCAGCGCAGTCGGCCGGTACAACCGACGCGCCGGCCCTTCTCCAGGACGAACGTCGACCTCGGACGCAATGAGGCCCTTCTGTTCCATGCGGCCAAGCGTGACGTAAACGCTGCCCCTCTTGAGCCGTCCCTTCGAAGCGACGACCAGATCGAGCCCATAGGTCGGTGCGCGGGCGGTGAGCAGGTCGAGCACGAGGGCCTCGAGCAACGAGAGCACGCGATCAGTCTTACATTTTGTAAGACAAGTGATCAAGCGCCGTCTGAGATACCGACGCCTCGCCTGGCCTCTTGCGCCCGCGCAAAGTGGCGGCCGCGCGCTTCGATCCACAATCAGGCATGGCCCAGTTCTCGCCAGCCGGTCCCCCGTCGTCGGGCCGGCACGTGAAAGACGACATCGGGTCGCGCAGCGACATCATCTGTCTCGTCGACGAGTTCTACGAGCGCGTCCGGCAGGACGACCTGATCGGCCCCATCTTCACCGACGTCGCGCGCGTCGACTGGTCGAAGCATCTGCCGAAGATGTACGCGTTCTGGGAATCGATTCTCTTCGGCGTCGCCGGCTTCAAGGGCAACCCGATGATCGTGCACCGCGCGCTCGCGCAGCTCACGCCGCTCACGAGCCGCGAGTTCGACCGTTGGATCGAGCTGTTCCACGCGACGGTCGACGATCTGTTTCAAGGACCGACCGCCGAGGACGCCAAGCGTCGCGCCAGCATGATCGCCGGCACGATGCTGTACCACGTCGGCACGAGTGTGCCGCGAACGATGTCCGTGCGCGGGGTCGACTAGACGGATCGCCGATTTCCCCCGGGCCTGAAGGCCCACGGTCGGCTACTGCTCGTATTTCTCGACCACCGACGCGGGCCGGACCTCCGCGTCATCCGGATCCTTGCCGAACTCGCGGAGCGCGCGGCGCTGGCGCAACAGGTCCCAGCACTGGTCGAGCTGCACTTTCAGATCTTCGAGCCGCACACGCGCATGGTCGTCGATCGGGCCCTCGTAGAGCGCTTCCTCTTCCTTGACGAGCCGGGTGATCGTCGCGAGCACGTTCTGGTCGGTCGTGTGTTCTGCCATCGCCGTACCTCCCCCCGAAGTCCGCGTCAGCCGCCCGTGGCCAGCGCTTCCTGGAGCACGCTGAGGAGCGACTCGTAGTCGTAGCCCGCATCGACTCGCAGGCCGTTGACGAAAAACGTCGGCGTGCCGTTCACGCCACTGCGCGCCCCGCTCTCCACGTCCGCGTCGATGCGCGCCACGATCGCGGCGCTGTTCGCATCGGCAACGAAACGGTCGACGTCCAATCCCAGTCCCTCGGCCGCACGGACGAGGCTCGCATCGTCGAGATGCGCCTGATGCTCGAAGATCCAGTCGTGCATCGGCCAGAACTGGTCCTGGCGTGCGGCGGCTTCCGCTGCCGCGGCGGCGGACGCCGCGTGCGGGTGCAGATCGGACAACGGAAAATTGCGGAAGACGAACCGGAGCCGCTTGCCCATCGCGCGCTGCAGGCGCTTGACGATCGGATGGGTGCGCCCGCAGTGTGGACACTCGTAGTCCCCGTACTCGACGAGCGTCACCGGCGCATCGGCCGCGCCTTCGGCGTGATCGGATGTCGAGACCGGCACGCGCAGGCGGGCCATGACTTATCGCGCTCCGCTCAACGCGTCGAGCGCGTCGAAGATCCCGTCGGCGCCGGGATTCACGCCAATCGGCGACAAGTAGCTCCACCGAATGACGCCGTCCTCATCGACGACGAAAAGCGCGCGCTCGGCGATGCCGTCCGCGTCGCGATACGCGCCGTACTGCCGGGCGACCGCGCCCTTCGGCTCGAAGTCGGCGAGCAGCGGAAACCGCAGCGACCGCGCGTCGGTGAACGCCTGATGGCACCAGACGCCATCGACCGACACGGCGAGGAGCGCGGCGTTGCGCTCCTCGAACATCGGCAGCACACGGTTGTAGACGGCGAGCTGGTCGCCGCACACCGGACTCCAGTCAGCCGGATAGAATGCGAGGACGACGCGGCGGCCACGCAGGTCGGACAGGGCGACGCGTCGATCGGGCATCGAAGGCAGCGAAAACTCCGGCGCGCGCACGCCGGGGGTGAGAAGACTCATCGGGATCTCCAACGGCCGCTCGTCCGGCAGTCGTCCCGATCGGACGGACTCGGACGCGCCTTCGAGCACAGTAGCACAGCGAATCCGGCCCGGACTTGACATGCCAGCCAACCCACACGACATCCGCCTGCTCATCTCCGACGTCGACGGCACGATCGTCACGCCCGACAAGACGCTGACGCCGCGCACGCGCGAAGCGGTTCAGCGGCTCGCCGACGCGGGCATCGCGTTCACGCTCACGAGCAGCCGGCCGGCGGGCGGCCTGCGCTCGCTCGTCGAGGCGCTCGACATCACGGCTCCGCTCGCGCCGTTCAATGGCGGCCTCCTCGTGCGGCCGGACCTGACCGTCATCACCGAGCACCGCCTGGATCGGTCCGCCATCGACATCGTCATCGCCACGCTCGAAGCCGGCGGCCTCGACGTCTGGGTCTACACGAGCGAGGACTGGTTCGTCCGCGATCCGCACGGCCCCCACGTCGACCGCGAGTCGGGAACGGTCGGCTTCCGGCCGACGGTCGTGAAGGCCTTCGGCGACGCCCTCCCCCGCGCGGTCAAGGTCGTCGGCGTCAGCGACGACGCCATTGCCGTGGCGCGGGGCTCGGCGGAAGTGCGTCGCCGGTGCGGCGGCAGCGTGTCGGCGACGAGCTCGCAGCCGTACTACGTCGACGTCACCGATCCGCTGGCCAACAAGGGCGAAGTCGTGATGGCGCTGGCTGACGCGTTCGACGTGCCGGCCGAGCGCGTCGCGACGATTGGCGACGGCGCGAACGACGTGCTGATGTTCGCGAAGAGCGGCGTGAGCATCGCCATGGCCAATGCCGCACCGGAGGTCCAGCGGGCCGCGAAATTCCTCGCGCCCTCCAACGCGGACGAGGGGTTTGCAACCGCCATCGAACGGTTCATCCTTGGCACAGACGTCGCTTGAGTGAATCGACGCCGCAGCCGATCCTGCCGCGGCGTTTCTCTGAAAGGGGCCGACATCATGCGTGACGCGGCGACCGGCGCGACCGCCCATGCGGAGGAGCGCGACGCGCTCACCGCCGACGAGCTTCGGGCTATCGATGCCTACTGGCGAGCGTGCAACTACCTGTCGCTCGGCATGCTCTACCTGCGCGACAACCCGTTACTCCGCGAGCCTCTCGCGCCCGATCACATCAAGCAGCGCCTCGTCGGCCACTGGGGATCGGATCCCGCGCAGTCGCTCGTCTGGGTCCACCTGAACCGCGTCATCCGCAAGCACGACCTGAACGTGATGTACGTCGCCGGCCCTGGACATGGCGCGCCGGCCACGCTCGCCAATGCGTATCTCGAGGGACATTACTCCGAGGTCTATCCCGACAAGTCGGAGGACGTCGAAGGGCTGCGTGCGTTCTTCACGCAGTTCTCGTTTCCCGGCGGCATCGGCAGTCACTGCACGCCGGAGACGCCCGGTTCGATCCACGAGGGCGGCGAGCTCGGCTACAGCGTGTCGCACGCGTTCGGGGCCGCCTTCGACAATCCCGACATCATCGTCGCCGTCGTCATCGGCGACGGCGAAGCCGAGACCGGCCCGCTGATGGGATCGCTGCACTCGAACAAGTTCCTCAATCCGGTGCGCGACGGCGCCGTGCTCCCGATTCTCAATCTCAACGGTTACAAGATCGCGAATCCAACGATCTCGGCGCGCATCACGCGCGAGGAACTACACGCGCTCTTGTCCGGCTTCGGCTGGACGCCGTACGAAGTCGACGGAGACGATCCGGCGGCTGTCCATCAGCAAATGGCGGCCACGCTCGATCGCTGCATCGATGCGATTCGGTCCGCGCAAACCGATGCGCGCGAACGCGGCGTGGCCGATCGGCCGCGCTGGCCGATCATCGTGCTACGCACGCCCAAAGGGTGGACGGCGCCGGCCGAGCTCGACGGCCATCGGCTGGAAGGATCCTGGCGCGCGCATCAGATCCCGATTGCCGACGTCCGCGACAACCCCGCGCATCTCGCGCTCCTCGAATCCTGGATGCGTGGGTATCAGCCGGACGCGCTCTTCGACGCGAACGGCCGCCTCGTGCCCGAGCTCAAAGCGCTCGCGCCGGAAGGCGCGCGTCGGATCAGCGCCAACCCACACGCGAACGGCGGCGTGCTGCGCGTGCCGCTACGGCTGCCGGACTTCGAGGACTACGCGGTTGCCGTGCCGACGCCGGGAGCGACGCGCGCGCCGGCCACGCACGTGCTCGGCGAATGGCTGCGCGACGTCATGCGGAAGAACATGACCAACTTCCGCGTGTTCGGCCCGGACGAAACCGCATCGAACCGGCTCGACGCGATCTACGAGGCGACGAAGAAGACATGGCTCGCCTCCTATCGTCCCGACGATGCCGACGGCGGCGAGCTCGCGCCGGACGGCCGCGTCATGGAGATGCTGAGCGAACACACGCTCGAGGGCTGGGCCGAAGGCTACGTGCTCACCGGCCGCCACGCCTTCTTCGCGTCGTACGAAGCCTTCTTCCACGTCATCGACTCGATGTTCAACCAGCACGCGAAGTGGCTGGAGAAGTGCAAGACGGAAGTGTCATGGCGCGCGTCGATCCCGTCGCTGAATCTCCTCGTCACCTCGACGGTCTGGCGCCAGGATCACAACGGCTTCACGCACCAGGATCCCGGCTTCCTCGACGTCGTCACGAACAAGAGCGCGCGCGTCACGCGCATCTACCTGCCGCCTGATGCGAACTGCCTGTTGAGCGTCGCCGATCACTGCCTGCGCAGTGTCGACTACGTGAACGTCATCGTCGCCGACAAGCAGCTCCATCTGCAGTATCTCGACGCGACGGCTGCCGCGCGCCACTGCGCGAAAGGCGTCGACGTGTGGCCGTGGGCCAGCACCGACGCCGGCGCTGAACCGGACGTCGTCATGGCTTCAGCCGGTGACGTCGTGACTGCCGAGGCATTGGCCGCGACCGCCATCCTCCGCGAACGATTCCCGGACCTGAAGATCCGCTTCGTGAACGTCGTCGACCTCTTCAAGCTGGAGCCGTCGACCGAACATCCGCATGGTCTCAGCGATCGCGACTTCGACTCGCTCTTCACCGTCGACAAGCCGGTCATCTTCGCGTTTCACGGCTACCCGGCACTCATCCACAAGCTCGCCTACCGCCGAGCCAACCACGACAACATGCACGTGCGCGGCTACAAGGAGAAAGGCAGCATCAACACGCCGCTCGGGCTGCTCATCCTCAATCAGGTCGATCGCTTCAGTCTCGCGATTGACGTGATCGATCGCGTGCCACGCCTGCAGCGCACCGGCGCGCACGTCAAGGCCTGGCTGCAGGATCAGATCCTCGAGCACACCGCGTACGCGGACGAGCACGGGATCGATCCGCAGGCGATTCGCGATTGGCAATGGCCGGGGTAGCGCGCTCGCTGCGCGAGCGCGAGGTCAAGTTCGAACTTCGAACTTTGAACTTCGAAAACACGCGCTCGTCCACGCGTGCGCTTCCAAACCCGAGAGACGCGCCGAAGGCACCACATTCGTTCGAAGTTCGTAGTTCGCAGTTCGAAGTTCTTGAAGCGAGCCGAACTAAGACGAGGCGAGCAACCGTTGCGTGTGTCGGGCGATGACGACGTCCTCGTTCGTCGCGATCACGCGGACGACGACGCGGCTGTCGTCGCGGGAGATGACGGGCGCGTGGCGCGCGTTGCGGTCGGGGTCGAGCGCCAAGCCAAGGAACTCGAAGTCAGCAGCGATACGCGCGCGCACGGGCGCGGCGTGCTCGCCGATGCCGCCCGTGAAGACGAGCGTGTCCAAGCCGCGGAGTGCGGCCACGAGTCCACCGAGCGCTTTACGCGCGAGATAGCAGAACAGATCGACTGCGGCTGCTGCTCGCGTGTCGTAAGACTCCCGCTCGAGCA
Source organism: Vicinamibacterales bacterium (assembly GCA_035550595.1). Taxonomy (GTDB): domain Bacteria; phylum Acidobacteriota; class Vicinamibacteria; order Vicinamibacterales; family SCN-69-37; genus CALFMR01. Next base: position 15,310 of record DASZOV010000019.1, on the reverse strand, counting down.
GATCGCGCATATCGCCACTCGTGCCTGACACGCCCGCGAGCCCGGCCTCGTAGTTCACGAGACGATCGACGTCGTCGGCACCCAGTCCTTTTCCGCGCTGTAGATAAAGAAGCACGCCCGGATCGAGATCGCCCGCGCGCGTACCCATCATGATGCCGCCCGTTGGCGTGAAGCCCATCGTCGTGTCGAGACTCAGGCCGTCGCGCACCGCCGTGAGACTCGCACCGTTGCCGAGATGCGCGATGACGAGACGTCCGCGCGCGGCCGAGGCATCGATATCTGTCAGCGCGCTGACGATGAACTCGCAGGAGAGACCGTGGAAGCCGTAGCGGATGACGTCGATCGCGTCGCTCATCTCCGGCGGTAATGGATAGCGCTGCGCGACGGCCGGCATCGACTGATGAAAGGCCGTGTCGAAACAGGCGACTTGCGGGACACCCGGAAATGCGGCGCTCACGGCACGGATGACGCCGATGGCCTGCGGCAGATGATCGGGATCGATCGGCGCGAGCGCCTCGAGGTCGGCGAGCACGTCGGCGGTGAGCCGTTCCGGATTGCGATGCGCGCGACCGCCGTGCACGAGGCGATGGCCGACCGCATCCGGCGCGAGATCGACGTGATGCTGTCGTGCCCACTCGACGAATGCGGAAAACGCGGACGCGTGATCATCGAGCGGCCGCTCGTCGTCCAACCACGTGCCCGCGCCATCGCCCGAGATGCGCATCCGGCTCCCCGGCCGGCCGATGCGCTCCGCCTCCATGGTCAGCGTGCGCCGTCCAGCGCCGCTCATGTCGTAGGACGCGACCTTCAGGCTCGAGGAACCGGCGTTGATCGTCAGGATGCGCATGCGGCGGTCGCGACGATCGAGTCTACCGCCTCTACCGCCGTCGCAACCCCGCGACGACCAGAATCGCGCCGCCGACGATGACGACGGCGCTCAGCGCCTGGGGAATCGGAACGGTCTTGCGATGTTCGGCGGTCGCCTGCACGGGGCCGATGTCCACGACGGTGTCGCGGTCGGTGTAGTGGAACCCGCCGTAGACGAACGCCGCGACGCCGAGCACGATCAACACGACGCCAATCACGGTCATCTTCATGAGGGACCTCCGTCCGGTGCGCGGTACCTCACCCTACCGCGATGACTGAGCGCGCGCCCGATGGCGCTCCCCGGCGTTCACGCCGGCTGACGCGTCACGAGATGCCGCCGGCGCGCGGCGAGCGGTGCGAAGCCGCCGACCAGCCCCACGACGAGTGCGGCGAGTCCCCACGCGACGCCGCCGAACGACAGGCCAAGTAGCGCGTCGAGCGACAACCGGCCGGCGCCGGTGAAGGCCAGCGTGAGACCCGCGACGCCGAGGACCAACGTGTATTCCGCGCCGCCATTGGTCACGAAGAAGCCGCGCGGCAGATGCACGCTGACCGCGGCGACGATCATCACGCCGAACACGATGGCCGCGGCGAGCGGCGTTGCGAGGCCCAGCGCAAGGAGTAGCCCGCCGACGAGTTCGGCGAGTCCCGCTGCGAGTGCCTGAGCGCGGCCGGGCACGAATCCCAGGCTCTCCATCACGTCAGCGGTCTTTCCCAGTCCCGGTCCGCCGAACCACCCGAACAGCTTCTGCGCGCCGTGCGCGGCCAGCGTCACACCGGCGGTCAACCGAAGGAGCAACAATCCGAGAGCCATGAGTCACCCTTTCTTTAGTTGCGCTGGGGCCTTGCTCCCAACGCAAGTCATCTTTTTTGCAGTGCGCGGGGCCCCACCCCCGCGCTTACGCGCTTCGCCACCCTCACTCCGTTCGGGGGCTCGCGGTGTCATCTTTTCTTAGCTCTGTCCCCTGTTCTCGGTCCCTACTCTCCCCTCAGCGTCGCGAGTGGTTTCTGCAGCAGCACATCGCCGCTGGCCGCGAGACCGACGACGGCGACGAGCACGGCCGCGCCGAGGACAGCGGCCGCGAACAGTCCGGGCACCGGTTGCCAGGGAATGTCGAACAGGCCACGTGCGAGCGCCCAGGATAAGACCGCCGCGCCGGCCGTACCGAGCGCGCCGGCGAGCAGACCGAGCAGGCCGTACTCGATCGCGAGCATCCCGGTCATTGCGCGCGTGCCCGCGCCGAGCGTTCGGTAGATCGCCGCGTCGCGCATTCGTTGGAAGCGCGTCATGGCGACCGCGCCGACGAGGATTAGGATCCCGCCCACGAGCGTGACCGCGCCGACGATCGTCACGCCCGTCGTGACGTTGTCGACGACTTCGCGGATCGACGACACGACGTCGCGCACGTCGATGATCGACACGTTCGGCATCGCCCGCACGACGTCCCGCTGCAGTGCGCCACGCGCGTCGCCGTTGTCTTTCGTCTGCAAAAAGGCGACGAACGTGTGCGCCAGCCGATCGACGGCCGGGCCGGGCCGCAAGACGAACACGAATCCGCCGCTCGCCGGATCGTCCCATTCGACCGACCGCACGCTCGTGACGCGCGCGCGAATCGATTGTCCGGCCACGTCGAAGCGCACGAGGTCGCCAAGCGCCAGGTGCGCGCGGTCGAACGTCTCCTGCTCGACGGAAACTTCCGTGTCGACACCGTCCGGCAGCGTCGGCGTGGCGAGCGGCGCCGTCCAGAACGCGCCCGCGGTGACGCGCTCGTTGGCCTCCAGGCCAGCCCGGAACGTCAACCCGAACTCGCGCGCGAGATGCCCGTCCTCCCGCACGTCGTCGCTCGTCGCGAGATGGAGGTTCGCGCCGGCCACACCTGTGACCCGCGCGCGCATGAGTGGCACGACGCGGGCCTGACTCCGGAGGTACGGCGCGACAATGGGGCCGATGGGCGCCGCTTGATCCGGCTGGATGTCGATGACGACGAGGTCCGGCGCGCGAGTGCCGACGTCGGTCGCGAGACTCGCCAGGAGCGTCGTCTGCACGGCGCGGACGCCAATCACGAAAAAGCATCCGAGCCCGACCGACATCACGACGACGCGTGTCTGGTTGCCGGGCCGCGCGAGACTCACGACCGCATGACGCAGCACGAAGCGGCGTGAACGGGCCAGGCCTCGCGTGGCGCGGACGAGGAGATCGCTGCCGACGAACAGCACCGCGGAAACGATCGCGAGTCCAATCGACACGTATAGTCCGGCCCGTAGCGAGTCGGCCTGCCAGACGGCCACGGCCAGGAGCGCCAAGCCGATGACGGCGGCGATCACCGCGCTCTGCCATGTGCGCCGGCGTGCGGATGCGACCGTGTCGGCACGCAGGAGTAGGAGCGGCTTCACGCGCCGGACGTCGAGGAGCGGCACGAGCGCGAAGAGCAGCGACACGAGCACGCCCACCGCGACGCCCTGGATCGCCGCCGACGCGGTCACCGACACACTCGCCACGCCCAACGCATCGAGCAGGTTCTGCGGTACGGCAGCGAGTGCGGCCGCGGCAAGGGCGATCCCCAGCACGCTGCCTCCAGCCGCGAGCACGGCGATCTGCAGGACGTAGGTCGCGAGCACGCGGCCCGACGTCGCACCCAGGCACTTGAGGATCGCAACGCTCCGCAGCTTCTGCTGCACGATCACGCGCGTCACGCTCCACACGCCGATGCCGCCGAGCACGACGACCGCGAATCCGACCAAGCTCAGATAGTTCTCGGCGAGGCGCAGGTTGCGGCCGATGCGATCCTCGAGCGTCTGCCACGACCGCACCGAGGCCGTTTCGCGCGGCAGCGCGTCATGCAATGCGTCGGTCAGCTTCGTCGTCGCGGCCGGATCGCCGACGCGGACGAGCGTCTGATAGGACGCGCGGCTGCCGAATCCGAGGAGCGACGTCGCTTTGAGATCCGCGAGATCGACGTACGCGCGCGGTCCGAAGGCGATACCGCCACCGCGTTGCACTCGGTCGCGCACGAGCACGCCGCGCACCGTGAACGGCTGACCGGCGAGCCGGATCGTGTCGCCAGTCTCGAGGCCCAGGGCGACGAGCAGTTCGGGCTGAACGATGACGCCGTGGTGCGCGAGGAGCTCGTGTGAGTACGGCACGCCGCCGTCGAGCTCGATCGCGCCGTAGTACGGAAAGGCAGATTCGACGCCACGCAGCTCGATCATCTTCACCGCGCCGTTGCCCTTCCCCGCTTCCGGCTCGGCCATCGTCTGCGTGTCGACGACGGCGGTCGTGCCTTGCGCGCCGTACTGCGCGAGAAGACGATTGACGGTCGCTTCCGTGTCGGGCGGAAGCGGCCGCGACGACTGGATGACGAGATCCGCGCCAACCAGGCTGCGCGCTTCGCTCGTGAGGGTCAGGCGCACGTCCTGCGCGAGGCTGCGCAGCGCGACGACCGCGGCGACGCCGATGGCGACCGACAGGAAGAAGAACGCCAGGCGCGCCCAGGCCATCCGGATTTCGCGCCACGCCATCCGGAGGACGAAGCTCATGACGCGGTCGGGACCGGAGGCGCTGGGACGCGGCGATCGACGAGGCGGCCGTCGCGTAGCACGAGAACCTCGTCAGCGAGCGCGGCCAGATCGGGATCGTGCGTCACGAGCAGCAGCGTGCAGCCGCGACTGCGATTCACGGTGACCAGCAGATCGATGATCTGCTGCCCAGTCGTCGTGTCGAGATTGCCCGTCGGCTCGTCGGCGAGCAGGATGGGCGGATCGTTCGCGAGCGCGCGCGCAATCGCCACGCGCTGTTGTTCGCCGCCCGAAAGCTGCGACGGATAGTGATGTCCCCGCGCGCCGAGCCCGACGTCGTCGAGCAGCCGGCGGGCTCGCGCGGGCGCGTCGGACACGCCGGCAATCTCCATCGGCACGAGCACGTTCTCGTAAGCCGTGAGCGCCGGCAGCAGGTGAAAGAACTGAAAGACGATGCCGACCTTGGCGCCGCGGAGGCGAGCAAGTGCTTCCTCGCCGAGCGCCGTGACATCGACGCCGTCGAGCACGATGCGGCCCGTCGTCGGCGCGTCGAGGCCCGCGATGAGTCCGAGCAGCGTCGACTTCCCGCTGCCAGACGGACCGGTCAGCGCGACCGTGCGGCCGCGAGGGATCGAAAGGGTCAGCGAATGGAGGATGGTCAGGGTTCCCGCGCCGCTCGAGACGGTGCGCGAGACATCGGTCAGCTCAATCATTGGCCCTGTTCGACGATCCGGCGCAGCGTCGGATAGAGCAACTGCGCGATGCGGTGCGCGCCTTCGGCCGTTGGATGGATGCCGTCGGCCTGGTTCAACGCGGGATCGCCGGCCACGCCTTCGAGCAAGAACGGCACGAACGCAATCGAGCCTTGGTATTCGCGGTCGAGTTGCAGGAAGACGTTATGGAACGCGGCCTGGTAGTCGGCGCCGAGATTGGTTGGCGCCTCCATGCCGGCAAGGACCACGGCGACGTTGCGCTGCAGCGTCCCGTCGATGATCGCGGCCAGGTTGTCGTGCGTCTGCTTGGGCGTCAGACCGCGCAGGGCGTCGTTGCCGCCGAGAGCCACCACGAGGACTCTGACGTTCGGCTGGAGCAATTGTTCCGCGCGGCGCAGACCACCGGCCGTCGTGTCGCCCGTGACGCCCGCGTTGATCACGCCGACGCCGCCGTACCCGTCGTCATGGAACATCTCTTCGACGACCGACGGATACGCCTGGTTGAAGTCGAGGCCGTAGCCGGCGGTCAGGCTGTCGCCAAGAAAGGCGATGAGCACGCTCGCCTGCCCGCCCGGCTGCGCGCTGAGCGGCAGGTCGGGCGCGGAGAGCGCGTCAGCCGGTTGCTGCGACTCGTTGTTCGTCGGCAGCCGGCACGAGACGTAGCGCAGCGAGCAGGCCGAGACGATCGCGAGCGCCACGGCCACGAATGCGAGTCGGCGGAGTCGCATGAGCTCATTGTACGGCGGGGCTTCGTGCTGTCGGAGTCCTGGACCTTCAGGCCCAAGGAGGAGCGCTCACTCCTCGTACCGCAGCAGCTTGACGGTCGAGATGAACTGCCCGACGTGGCGGGTCGTGTGCTCGGCGCCGTGGAAGAGGAGACCGAGGACGTTCGACGGGAGGCCAGCGCGGCCGACGCGGCGTTCCTCGAGCACGCGGCCCGGATCGGTCGCGCGCAACTGGTCGAGCGCGCGGTCCACTCGACCGTTCACGAGCGCCAGCAGATCCTTGGCCGAGAGTTCAGGATGCGCGACGGCCTCGGCGCGGAGCGCTGCCTTCTGCTCGTCGTTCAGCATCTCGCCGCGCGCGTAGGTGTAGATCCGGTCGAGCGCACCAGCCAAGTGCAGCAGGTGGAACCCGGCGGTCGCCGCGCCACGTTCGCGCCACAAGAGCGCACTGTCGATTTCCGGCGCGAGCGCCGCGACGTCACGCTGCGCCTGCACGAGCGCGTGCGCCGCCGGTTGCAGCACGGGAGCGATGTCGGGGATAGGACCTTGGAGCCAGGCTTCGGTGCTCATGAGAAACGATTATGAGACCACTCCGCCCCACCTTGCCCGGTTCGAAGCTGAGAAAACGAGCAACGCGGATTGCGGACGCGCGCGCCAACATCGTGCTATAACGACGGCGGCTCAACTCCCATGCGTCTTGCCAATCGGCGCGACGTGACACAGGCTTGGCGCTCGCTGGGGCGAGCGCCGTTTTACACGATCACGCTCGCTGGCGTCGTCGCGCTGAGCTTGGCCCTCGCGACAACGGTATTCGCCGTCGTGGACGGCGTGCTCTTCAAGCCCCTGCCCTATCGCCAGGCCGATCGCCTGTTCGCCGTCACGCTCGGCCGCCATGACCGGCCGGATTCGCTCCGCCCGTTCTCCCCAATCTCCCCTGCCGAGTTCCACGAGTGGTCGTCCATCCTGCCCGATGGCCGGCTGACCGCCTTCTCCTTCGGCGACTCCCAGCCCGTGGGCGTCCATGACTTCGTTCGTGCCACGCGCGTCGACGCGGCGTTCTTCGACGTGATTGGCATGCGGCCGGTCATCGGCGGATTCGCGCCGGATGACTTCCTCGCGACCGGGCCGATTCCGCCCGCGCTCGTCACGTGGCGCTTCTGGCGAGATCGGCTTGGCGCCGATCCCAGCGCGATCGGGCGGTCGCTCGTCGACGACCACGGCCAGGGCATCCGCATCGTTGGCGTCCTGCCACAGGACTTCGTCTTCCCCTTGCCCGTCAAGTCGCCGGACGTGCTGGTGCCGCGCGTCGATGCGACGCCTCGCGGCCTCGGCCGGAGCCTCGCGGTTCTGGTGCGCCTCGCCCCGTCCGCACGGGTGGAGGAAGCATCCGCACGCTTGGCGGCGGCGGCCGCCGCATGGGCCAACACGCAATCGTCTTCATCGTCCGGCACGACAGGGCCAGCCCCGGATGATGCAGCGGGAATCCTGCCCCTTCGTCGGGCACTCACTGAGGGCCGGACGGAAAAACCGTGGATGGCGTTCGGAACGGCTCTCGCACTCCTCCTCGTCGCCTGCCTCAACTTCTCGAGTCTCGCCGTCGCGCGCATCAGTCGACAATGGCGCGACCTTGCGGTACGGCGCGCGCTCGGCGCCACGTACGTCGACCTGCTTCGCCTGCTCACGTTGGAACATTCGGTGATCGTCATGGTCGGCGCGGCGGCCGGCAGCCTGGGCGCATATCTCCTGCTGGCCATCATGCGGGACCTGATCGACGGCATGTACACCGTGCTCAAGCCGCCGGCGATCGACCTTCGTGTCATCGCCTTTCTCGCGCTCGCATCGATCGCATGCGTCATCGCAGTGACGGCCGTGGCCGCACGGGCCGCAACCCGTGCCAGCCTGCGGAGTGCCATCGCCGATGGCGGCCACGCGACTCGTCGCGGCCGGCGATGGTTCTCCATCGTCACGTTCGAGGTCGCCGCGGCGCTCGTGATGACGGTCGTGGGCGCCCTGGTGGCCGGCAGCCTGATGCGCGTGTGGAACGAGGATCCAGGTTTAGACGTCGACCACACGGCCGTCGTCTCGATCACGCCGCCGACCGACGCGTCCGCGGCCGACGTCGAAGCGCTCATGAGCGTGGCTGGACATCTTCCCGGCGTTGCCGCTGCCGGCGGTGCCGCACATTCCATTCTCGAGGGCGCCTTCAACGGCAGCGTCTTCGATACGCCACATGGCGCCACCAGGCCAGCGCCCGGCCAGGGCTTCCCTCCGATCGAGAGCATCCCCATCACGCACGGCTATCTCGGCGCGGCCGGGCTGCGGCCGCTGGCAGGGCGCCTGCCGACCGATGAGGAATTCAGGACCGGGGTACCGGTCGTCGTCGTGAGCCAACGCGTCGCGCGGCGGTACTGGCCAGGCCGGCAGGCGATCGGACAGACCCTGACTTACGACGGCCGTCCCTTCACCGTCGTCGGCGTCGTCGCCGATGCGAAGTACCTCGCGCTCGATCTCGACGAGGCCGGCGAGATCTATTGGCCCGTGGCCGCATCGCCGACGCCTTCCGTGTCGAGACTTCTCGTTCGGTTCACCTCGTCACGCGACGCCGTCACGCCGTTCGTCGCCAACCTTCGCCGCGCCTGCCCGCAATGTTGGGTCGGTCGCGCCGAGACGGTGACCGATGCGCTCGGAGACTCGATTCGCCCGCGTCGCTTCAGCGCGTGGCTCTTCTCCGCGTTCGGCATCGCGGCGCTCGCGATCACCGGCGTCGGGATTCTCGGGCTCGTGGCGATGACGACGAGCCGGCGGACGCGGGAGATGGGCATCCGGATCGCGCTCGGCGCACGAGCCGCGACGATCACCCGTCAGATTGTCGGCGAACAGCTCCGCTCGATCGTGCTCGGTCTGGCGATCGGCGGCCTCGTCGCAGCCTACGTCGTGCGATTCGTGGCCGCGTATCTGTACAAGACGCCGACGTACGATCCGTGGGCCTGGGGCGCGGCGATCGCCGTGCTGCTGACGGTCGCCACGATGGGCGCGCTCGTTCCCGCCCGCCGGGCGGGCCGCGTGAATCCGGTGCAGGCGCTCAACGCGGAATGACGCGCCCCATCCGAGCTCACGACTTCTCCTCCGACGACGCGTGCAGGCCCGGAAGAAACTGTCGATAGGCGATGCGCGCGGACACGATGTCTGCGCGATCGATCTTCAGCTCGTTCGCGATGCGGTGGATTTCCGTCTCCTCGGCGATGGAGATGGCATCGTCCACGGCGGACACCGCGAAAAGACATCGCAGGAGCGCGAGCTTGTCGTCATAGGTAGCCGTTGTCGCGAACTCGCGCGCGACGAGATAATCGGCCGTCCCCGCGAAGAGCCGCGTGCTCGTCTTGGCGAGCCCGACGACGAGCATGGCCTGCTCCACGGGTAGCTGTCCCTGTTTCGCGACCAGATCCTCCATCGCGTGTGTCTCTTCCGGACTGACGCGATCGTCGGCGCGCGCCACCCGTCCGAGCAAGAAGGCGAAGCCCGCGAGAAATCGCGCCCGGTCCGGCGGCAGTTGGTCCAGCGCGTCCAGCATCTGCCGAAGCGCCGGCTGATCGCCCGCCGCTCCGCTCCGTTCGAGCCCCAGCCACGCGCGCAGTGTTTTCATGCACACATGATGACGCGATCGCCCCGTCGATCCCAAGCCGCCGGCAGCCGCAGTCGGCTTCTACCACTCGAGCGATCCGCTGGAAATGTGCCTCGATCGGGTAGTCTTTCGAGCATCGGACATCGATCGGACGGAGGACTCGATCATGAGAACGAACAGATGGACGGGACGCGGTGTGTTCGGCATCGTGCTCGCGGTCCTCGCAACGGTCGTGGTCACGCACGCGCAGCAACCCGCGGGATCGGCGCCCGGCGGTCCGCCGGCCGGCCCCATGGTCTTCACCGAACCCGCGCCTCTCGACTTCAACGACCACACGGGTTACGTCCCGCTCTTCGACGGCGTCAGCCTGAAGGGGTGGGAGGGCAACCCGAAGTTCTGGCGTGTCGAGGACGGCGCGATCGTCGGCGAGTCGACGGCCGCCAATCCGAGCGGGAACAGCTATCTCGTCTATCGCGACCTGACCGCGAAGGACTTCACGCTGAAGTTCGAGATCAAAGTCGAAGGCACGGGCGGCAGCGGCTTGCAATATCGCAGCGTGACCGGACGGCCGTGGCTCGCGCGGATTGCGCCCGAGGTGACGGCGAACGCCGGGCCGGTCAACCTGGACTGGATGATGACGGGTCCGCAGGCCGACTTCTGGCCGAGCCGCGTCTATACCGGCCAGTTCTACTCCGAGAACACGCCGATGCGCATCCTCGCCTGGCGCGGACAGGTCGTCGAAGGCCACGGCGATCGCGACAAGACCTTGATGGGCACGATCGGCGATCGCGCCGCGCTCGGCGACGTCGTGAGGGCGAACGACTGGAACCAGTACATCGTCATCGCCCGCGGCGGCACGTTCCTTCACATCGTGAACGGCCAACTCATGTCCGTGATGATCGACGACGACCCGGCGTCGTCGAACAATCAGGCGGGCCTCTTCGGGATCGAGATCGAGGCGACGACGAAGGTGTCTGTGCGGAACATCTGGGTGAAGGTCGTCGACTGATGCTCGCGGTTCTCCTCGTCGGCATGCTCGGCGCCGTCCTCGCCGTGGCCGCCTGGGTGATCGGGTGGATCCTCCTGGTGCGTGGCGAGGGCGGCGGGATGGATTCGCTCGGCTTCGAGATCGCTCAACTGCTGATCGTCGCACTCATCGGATTCGCGGTCGGTGCCGTGTGGACGCTCAGCGGCCGACGGCGGCGCCGCTGATGGCGCGCATGACCACGACACCGGAATGCGGCGCAGCGTAGAATGCCGCTGACCGCTATGCGACGAGTGACGCTCTCCGAACCAGTGACCATTCACGAACTTCGCGCGATGCTCGGCACGCGCTTCGAGGACCTCGTGAAGGCCGTCGTCGACATTCGACGGGACATCATGCTCCTCGACGCCGACATGCACGCCGACCAAGAGGCCGTGCTGCTCGCCGATGGCTCGACTCAGGCGGATCTCTGGGGCATCAATCTGTACCCTGAGCTGCCGGAAGACAGCTGGCTTGAATTCGATTCGATGATCAATCTACGCCCGTCGTTCGGCAACCGGTCCCGCGGCGTCGACGATCCCGCCACCCGAGAGGCGATCGCCGCTCTGGTCACGCGGCTCGTGCGGCGATGACCGTCCAACACCGCGATCTCGCCGACGGGCGATGGACGACGCTGTCGCTCGCCGAACAGCTCGGCAACATCGGCAGCGAGGTGAGCCGTGCGATCGCCTGGAAGCCGAAGAACGCCGGCATGTCCGAACGTGCCGCGTACCGTGCCTTGGAACTGTTCGACCTGACGCTGACCGACCCGCGCCTCCTTGCGTCGCCCGCACGGCTGCGCGAAATTGCGCGAGCACGCGAGGTCACTGCGGATTTTCTCGTCGGGCCCAACCAGTACCGGTCCACCGCCGTGTCCTTGCAGAAGTACTTCGACGCCTACGCGCTGGCGGCACGGCGACGCGTCATGCGCGCCTGACGTCGGTCGCCGCGAGCCTTCCATCCACACGGCGCCGTCCCGATGTTGTCAGCGGGGTGCGTGCGTGTTAGAACTTCGGCCACCTTGTCGAACGACTGGAGAACGCAACGGCGCGCTCGACGCAGGGCCGCCTGACTGGACATCGACGATGACGACTCGACGACGTGACGCGTGGATAGCCACGGGATTGATCTGGATGGGTGCGACGATGGCGACCGTGCTCGCGCAAGGACGCGACGCGGGCGCGAATGCGGCCGCCGCGATGGGCTGCCTCGGCTGCGGCGGAACGCTGTTCATGCTCGTGGTGATCCTCGCGCTCGACATCGCCCTGCTCGTGTGGGTGGCTCGCGACGCCAAGTCCCGTGGCATGGACAGCGCCGTGCTCTGGATGCTCCTCGTGATGTGCACGAGCGTCGTCGGGCTCGTCATCTATCTGCTGTCCAGACCGCAGGGCACGCTCGTCGTCTGCCCCCACTGCTCGAACAAGCGGCTGCAGGCGAGCGCGAAATGTCCACATTGCGGGAACGCGTAGCGCGACCAGCATGGACGACTGGCTCGCGTCCATCTTGGTCGGCATACTCGGCGCTGTCGTCGCCGTTGCTGCCTGGGTGATCGGATGGATTCTCGTAATGCGTGGCGGGGGCTGTACCACGTCGGCCACCCGGCGCCATGCCGAACGAGCAGGACGTCCGGCGTGATCTGGATCGCGTCGGTGTTCATCACACCCGAATATATGCCGGATTACGCTGGATTCCGGCGGGCCTTATAGTCGTCGGCCAGGCACACGCCGCGCGCGACGTGAATGCGCGCCCGGCGTCCATGCGCACACCTGCGCACACCATCTTCGCCTACAACGCCAGCACCGCCTCGGCCAGCCGCTCGACGTCAGTCAGCTCGTTGTAGACCTGCGCGGAGACGCGGATCCACACGCGTCCGAGCGCCGCGTACACGTGAACTTCGATGCCGTGCGTGAACAGCAGCGTGTCGCGAAGGCGACTCGCCGTTGCGGCGTCGCCAGGGAATCGTGCTGGCGCGGGCACCGTGACCATCGTCCCGACGGACGATTCCGGCACCTCGAGTCGCGTGCCCCACCGCGCGGCCAACACCCGCCCTGCTTGCCATGCGAGATCGTGATTCCAGCGGCAGACGTCCGCGAAGCCGAAGTCCGCGAGGAACCGCAGGCCTGCGGGCGCGGAGAGCCATGGCGTGAGGTCGCGCGTCCCGACCATGTCGAACTCCGCGGTGAAGCCGTGGTCCAGTTCCCACGAGATCACGAGCGGGTGCAGGCCGGCCTGACGAGGCGGTGCAGCCCACAGAAACGCGGCGGTCTGCGGCGCCTGCGCCCACTTGTGGAGATTGCCCGTGTAGTAGTCGACGCCGAGCGACGGGACGTCGAGCGGAATGGCGCCGGGCGCGTGCGCGCCGTCGACGAGCACCGCCACGCCACGCGCACGGCAGCGTTCGGCGATGGCCGCAACCGGCAGCACGAGCGCGGTCGACGACGTCACGTGATCGATGACGAGCAGACGCGTGCGCGGACCGATGGCGCGATCGATGCGCGCCACGAGCTCGTCCACGTCGAACCGCGGATATGGCGCCTCGACAACTGTGACCGTCGCACCGCGACGCTCGGCGACGAAGCGCGCCGCGTTCATCACGGCGCCGTACGCCTGATCGGTCGTCAGGATCTCGTCGCCCGGCGCCAAGGGCACGGCACGCAGGACGGTGTTCACACCCGACGTCGCATTGTCGACGAACACCACGTCGTCGCCGGCCGCGCCGATGAACGACGCCACCTCCCGCGCGGCCGCACGCACCAGCGTGGGCTCGTCGGCTGGCGTTCCCACAGCGCTGCCTCCGCTCAGCCCGGACAGCGCATGCGTCACTTCGCGCAGCAGGAACTGCGACGGCTGCCGCGCCATCCGATCGCGCAGCGCCTGCTGCACGCGAAGGACGTCATGCGGTGCGGCGCCGACCGTGCCGTGATTCAGATAGACGATTGCCGGATCGAGCGGCCACCGGTCGCGAAGCTCGTGCCCGAAGGTCATTCCCATCTCCCTATTGTCTTCAATGTGCCGTTCCTCGAACTGGACCTCGCCCAGCCGGTGTATGCTTCGCCCACATTCATGACACGCTCACTCCCCTCGGCCTGGCTGGCGGCCTCGGTGGCCGTCCTGTGTGTACTTCCCCTCGCGGCTGCCCCTCAGCAAGGGACATGGCAGCGCACCGACACCTCGCTGGCCTGGCAGACAGGGTCGACCGTGGCCTGGCGGTTCACGTTCGACCCGAAGTACGGCAAGCCGTTCTTCGATCCGCTCGGCCCGGTCGGCGGGCCCAGCCTCACGAATTTCAAGCCGCAGGATCATCCGTGGCACTACGGCCTCTGGTTCTCGTGGAAGTACATCAACGGGGTGAACTACTGGGAGGAAGACCGCACGAGCGGCAAATCGCAGGGCGCCACGCGATGGGACGTGCCCGAGATCTCGACCGAGCCGGACGGGCGCGCGACGATGACGATGAACCTGACCTACCGGCCGTCGCCGGGACGCGTCGATATGACCGAGACGCGGCGGATCGTCGTCTCCGCGCCGGACCGCGACGGCGGGTTCACGATCGACTGGCGCTCCACGTTCGTCGCGGGGTCCGAGGGCGCGGTGCTGGATCGCACGCCGATGCCGGGCGAGCCGCACGGCGCCGTCAACGGCGGCTACGCGGGCCTCGGCGCCCGCCTGGCGGCGGCGCCGCTGGCCATGACGGTCGTGACGACCGAGGGACCGGTCACCGCCTTCGTGAACGATCGCGCGCGACCCAACGCGGCCGCCGTGGCGTGCAACTTCAGCGAGGACGGCCGTGACGTGGGGGCCATCGCGATCTTCAGCGATCCGGCGAACATCGGCGCACGCGCGCCGTGGTACCTGATCAACAACGCGACGTTCCGCTTTGCGGATCCGGCGATCCTCGCGCCCGCGGTGAAGACCTTGAAGGCGGGCGAAACCTGGACGCTGCACTATCGCATCGCGCTCAGCCGATCGGCCTGGACGCCGGAATCGCTCCGCTCGGAGATGAATGCCTGGGAGGCAGGTCGATGACGCCGAAGCGATCGAAGAGCAGCAGACGCGAGTTCCTGAAGCAGACCCTCGGCGCCGGTGCGGCGCTTGCCGCGCCCGCGATCGTGCCGGCGCGCGTGCTCGGCGGCCGCCAACGCGGCCCGGCGCCGAGCGACCGCGTGATCTTCGGCGCCATCGGCACGGGCAGCCGATCGTTTTCGGACACCGGCGCGCTGATGCGACTGGGTGACGTCGCATTCGCGGCCGTGTGCGACATCGATCTCGCGCGCGCCCGGCGCGATGCCGCGGCCGACCGGCTCGGCGTGGCCGAGGCGTCCGTCTACCAGGACTATCGCCGGCTGCTCGATCGCCAGGACGTCGACGCCGTCGTCATTGCCAGCCCCGATCACTGGCACGCGCTGCACGCCATCCACGCCGCGCAGGCGGGCAAGGACGTGTACGTCGAGAAGGCGATGACGCTGACCGTGCGCGAAGGCCGCGCGATGGTGAACGCCGTGCGCCGCCACGGCCGCGTCCTGCAGGTGGGAAGCCAGCAGCGATCCGACGCGAGGTTCCATCGCGCGTGCATGCTCGTGCGCAACGGCTACATCGGCACGGTGACGAAGGTGGTCGGCGTGAACTTCGCGGGCGCGTGGGAAAGTCGTCTGCCGGCCGAGCCCGTGCCGGCGACGCTCGACTGGGACATGTGGATGGGCCAGGTCGATCCGAAGCCGTTCAACGAGAACATCCGCACGAGCCGGTCGCGGCCCGGCTGGCTGTCGATCAAGGACTTCTGCGGCGGCGAGATTTGCGGATGGGGCGCGCACGACCTCGACCAGGTGCAGTGGGCGCTCGGCAT